>NZ_JBFAGK010000018.1:0-192444 GCF_040660135.1 Streptomyces sp. NPDC050997 | reverse complement strand
CCGAGAGTGGGGGAGTCGGCAACCGACGACAACGCGGCAGATGTGCGTGCCACACCCCGCGTCTGCGGCGTGATCCAAACGACAGGCCCTAGGGGTGGTCGAGTGACTCAGGGGGTGTGATGGGCACGCGCTTCGGGATCCTGGGGACCATCGAGGTGCGGCGCAACGGCGTCCCCGTCGACGCGGGGCACGCGGTGCAGCGGAGGGTGCTGGCGGCGCTGCTCGTCGACGCGGACCGGACGGTGTCGGCCGACGCGCTGGTGGACCGGGTCTGGGGAGACACCGGGGCAAGGAACGGCCGCACGAAGCTGTACGGATACGTCTCCCGGCTGAGACACCTACTGGCGGTTGGGGGCACCGCCCTCACCCGGGAGGGCGGTGGCGGCTACCGGCTTGCCGTCGAACGCGAGTTGGTGGACGTACACCGCTTCCGGGATCTGTCGGGCCTGGCTCGCAGGGCGGGCACCGACGAACAGGCCGAGGCGCTCTGGCGAGAGGCCCTCGGCCTGTGGCGGGGCAGCGCGTTCGCCGGTGTCGACACCCCGTGGTTCAACGCGCAGCGCGATCTCCTCGACGGCGAGCGGCTGGCCGCTCAACTGGAGCTGGTCGACGCCCGGTTGCGTTTGGCCCAGCACGACCGGCTGGTGAGCGAGCTGCTCGCCCTGGTGGCCGCGTATCCACTCGACGAACGAGTGGTCGGGCAGCTGATGCTGGCTCTGTACCGGTGCGGCCGGCAGGCGGAGGCGCTGGAGGGGTACGAGCGCGCCCGGCGGCGGCTCGCCGAAGAGCTCGGAGTCGACCCGGGCGCGAAACTACGGCGACTCCACGCGCGGATCCTCGCCGCGGATCCCGAGCTGGCCGTGGTTCGCGCCGGTGCGCCGCTCGCCGCCGCGAAGCCGGCCGACGAGGACCGCGCGGTGGTCTCGCCGGTGAACGCGACGGGACGGCAGCTGGTGCCACGTCTCCTGCCTGCGGACCTTTCGCTCTTCGTGGGCAGGGAAGAGGAACTGAACGAGGTGCACCGGCTGTTCGACGGGGGTGCTCCCGGTCCGCTGACGCTGCTCGTCACCGGGCCCGCCGGGGTGGGCAAGACGGCTCTCGCCGTGCGCACGGGGCATCGGCTCGCCTCCCGCTTTCCCGACGGTCAGCTCCACGCCGACCTGCGAGGCTTCGGCGAAGAGCCGGCGGAGCCGTTCACGGTCCTCGGTACCTTCCTCCGCGCCCTCGGCACGGGCGGCGGGAGCGTGCCTGCCGAACTGCCCGACCGCATCCATCTCTACCGCACCCTGCTGGCCCAGCGTCGGGTACTCGTCGTCCTGGACAACGCGGCCGGTGCCGAGCAGGTGCGGGACCTCATGCCGAGCGGCGGGCGCTGCGCCACTCTCATCACCAGCCGGACGACCCTGGCGGAGGTGAGCAGTCGTCGCATCACCCTCGGCGTACTGAACTCCATGACGGGGCTCGCCCTGCTGCGCGAGATGCTGGGCCCGGAGCGGACCGACGCGGAGCCCGACTCGGCCCGCTCAATCGTGGAGACCTGCGGGGGCCTGCCCCTGGCGGTGTGGGTGGCCGGCGCACGCCTGGCCGCACGACCCCACTGGCCCCTGGCCAAGGTCGCCCGTGCTCTCGCCGACGAGCAGCGGAAGCTCGACGAGCTGGCCGTCGGCCACATCGCCGTACGGGCGAGCCTCGGACTGACGTACCAGCAGATGGCCGCGGTGCCACAGCGTGCGCTGCGGGTGCTCGCCCTGCTGCCCGGGCCGGACTTCGCGGCCTGGGCTCTGGCCGCACTCCTTGACGTGGGTCTGTCCGAGGCGGAGGCCGTACTCGACGACCTGGTCGAGGTGCACCTCGTGCAGACCGAGGCGGTCGGCGCGACCGGGATCCGCTACCAACTGCACGATCTGGTACGGCTGTTCGCCCGGGAGCGTGCGGAACAGTCCCTCTCGTACAGGGAGCGCACGGCCGCGCTGGGCCGACTGCTCGGGGCGAGTCTGCACCTCACCGACCTCGCGGCGGACACCCTCAGCGTCGACTTCCAGGGCGTCTCGCAGAAGGACCTGGCCTCGTGGCGGCTGGCCCCGGCCGAGACCGACCACCTGCTCGCCGACCCGCTGGCCTGGTTCGGCGACGAACGTCAGTTCCTCATCGGCGTGGCCGAACAGGCCCTGGACCGGACGGAGACCGCCTGCGCCGCCGGGCTGGCCACCGCGCTGACGGCGTTCTTCCAGGTCGGCAGTCACTTCGACGACTGGGAACGACTCCAGAGCCGAGCGCTCAAGACGGCGCTGAGCATCGGCGACGAAACCAGCGCCGCGAAAGTCCACCGCTGCCTCGGCGAACTCACCACCATTCTCGACCGGTACCCGGAAGCCCTCCACCACTTCGAGCAGGCCCTGTTGCTCGCCGACGGGCAGGGGCCGACATACCGGGCCAGCGCGACGGCCGGGCTGGCGTACGTGCACCGGCTGCTCGGACAGTACGACTCCGCCGTCCCCCATTTCGAAGAGGCCGTCGAGCTCGCCAGATCGGCGGGGAACGTCAACTGTCTTGTGTACGCGACCAACGGCCTCGGCGTCATCGACCTGGAGCGGGGTCGTGTCGAGGCCGCCGTGGCACGGTTCACGGAGTGCCTGCGGGCCAGCCGCGTCGCGGGTTATCTGCCCGGGGAGGCCCAGGCCCTGCGCTGTCTGGGCCAGAGCCATCGCGCGCGCGGTGCCTACCGGGCCGCCGCTAACGCCTACCGGCAGGCGGCCGCGATCAGCGAGCACCTCGGCGACCGCCTCACCGCCACCCACGCCACCTGCTGGCTCGGAGACGTCCTGGTCCGGCTGGGCGAGCACCACGAAGGGCGCCGCCTGCTGGCGAAGAGCCTGTGGAGCTACCGCGAGTTCGGCAACCTCTGGGGAGAGGCGGCGACCCTGTACGCGCTTGCGGAGGCACAACTCGCGGCGGACCGCCCGACGCCCGCCCTCCGGCGCGCGGAAGCCGCTGTCAGGCTCTGGCGGCACATCGGTTCCAGCAGCTGGCTGGCCATCGGCCTCGACACGCTGGCCAAGGCGCACACCATGGCGGGCGACCACGATTCCGCACTGCGGGCTCGCGAGGAAGCCACCGCGTTGCAGACCGGGTGAGCGGGTCCCACAGGTGTGCGCCCGTCTTGCGCCATGACGAGTTCGGCCCGTCGACGACGGGCGCCGCTCCGCGAGGGGCTGTTGTCAGGAGGCCTTGCTCAGGGCGGGATCGGTGCGCCAGACAGTGGCGAGTTCGGACAGTGGTACGCCAAGTACCTCGCTGAGCCGGACGATGGTGCCGAACGCGGGCGTCGGCAGCCGGCCGGTCTCGATCTTGCGGAGGGTCTCCGGCGAAATCTCTGCCGCCACAGCCACTTCGACAGGGCTACGTCCAGCCCGAGCGGATCGCAACGCGGCCCCGAGGCGCCGGCCCGCCTCGATCTGTTCAGGGGCGAGGGGATAGCGGACCATGCGCACATGCTAGGGCCGCAGATGACCGGCGGCAACCACTCCACCGCCTGGTATAAATATACCTGTCGGTCGCCCCGGGGAATCGAGGATCGCAGTGATCGAGCACAAATCTCCCAATGACATCAAGCGTATGCACGTCACCGGACAGTTCGTCGGCGAGGTGCTGGCCGAGCTCGGTGACCTCGCCGCGGTAGGGGTCAACCTGCTGGACCTCGAGCATCACGCTCGCCGCCGAATCAAGGAGCGCGGCGCGGAGTCCTGCTATTGGGACTACGAACCCTCGTTCGGCAAGGGCCCGTTCCGTAACGTGGTGTGTCTCTCGGTCAATGATGCCGTGCTGCACGGATTGCCCCACAGCTACAAGCTGCGCGACGGGGACCTGCTGAGCATGGATATGGCGGTGGCCATCGATGGCTGGGCCGCGGACTCGGCCCGCTCCGTCATCGTCGGTACCCCGACCGCGGAGGACCTGCGGCTGATCGAGGCCACCGAGGTCGCCCTGGAAGCCGCGATCAAGGTCGCCCAGCCGGGCAACAGGCTCGGGGACATCTCGGCGGCCATCGGCGCGGTCGCCGCCGAGTACGGCTACCCGGTCAACCTGGAGTTCGGCGGTCACGGCATCGGCCGCACGATGCACGAGGACCTGCACATTCCCAACGACGGTCGTCCTGGCCGCGGTTGGAAGCTGCGTCCCGGCCTGACGATCGCGATCGAGCCCTGGTTCGCCGCCGGCACCAACAAGATCGTCTTTGACCCGGACGGCTGGACGATCCGCTCCGCCGACGGCTCACGCACCGCTCATTCCGAGCACACGGTCGCCATCACCGAGACCGGCCCGCTCGTGCTCACCCGGCGCCCTCAGAGCGACAAGGGGCTGGAAGACCAGCGGGAATCATCGACGACCGGACGCTGAGGCGGTCGTGGACGCGTGCGGCGCGGCCACCGACGCTGATGTGAACTACATTGCGGATGGAGGTGCCGGGCAGGGCCGGGGCGGTGCCGGACGCCGCGGCTTCCCAAGTGCCCGTCCAGCCGCGGTGGGTGGCGGGGGCGGGCCTCGCGTCAGCTCTTGCGAGCAGTCCGCCTGCGGTCCCCAGCAGTGGTGAGTCTGGTGCCGCACGTATACCGCGTTGTGGGTCCAGGGGCGCCGCCATAAACTCACCGGCATGTCTTTGCGTCTTCGTATGCGTCAAGCACTGCCGGAAGCGATGCGCGCCCGTGACAAGGCCGCGGTGAGCGCCCTGCGCGCCACACTTGGTGCGCTGGACAACGCTGAGGCGGTGCCCGTGGACGAAGCAGAGCTCCGCGGCGTGGCCCTTGAGCATTCGCCGGTTGGTGTCGGTGCCACCGAAGCAACGCGACGTGAGCTGAGCGAGCGTGGTGTGGTGGATGTCGTACGCGCCGAGGCCGCCGAGCGACTGGAGGTTGCAGAGCAGTTGACCGCGCCCGCGCACGCTGACCGAGCCGCGCAGCTCCGCGCGGAGGCCGCCGTGCTGCTTCGCTTCCTCGACGGTCCCGGCACCGAATAGGAACAAGCAGGGCCCCGAGCTCCTCGACCACCGTTTCGCCCTGTACGGCGAGGAGCAGCGGATGGTCTTCGGGGCCAACACGTCGACCACGCTGGAAGGATCCCTCGACTCGAGCTGATCGAGCGCCGGACGCTCGACGGCCACCGTCAAGCAGCCGAACCTGACCGGAAGTTCCCGCTGCCCGACATGCCGTTGCGCCCATGAACGAGGTCAGTCACTCCTCGGCGCCGGAGGGAAGAGGGCCCAGTGTGATCCGGGCGATGACCGGGAGATGGTCGCTGCCGGTGGGGGGCAGGGTGCGAATGTGACCGACGGTCGCCGAGCGAGCCATGATCTGGTCGATCCGGGCCAGCGGGAAGGGGGAGGGGAAGCTGAAGGCGAAGCCTCTTGCCGGCACGTTCATCTGCGAGGTCAGCGGGGTCAACCCACGGTCATCGACTGTGCTGTTGAAGTCGCCGAGGAGTATCACCGTGTGCGGCTTCTCGGCGGCGACGGCCTTGCCCAGCAGGCCGGCGCTTTCGTCGCGCCAGGACGAGGCGAGGCCGGACGCGTGGACGCGGACTGAGGGCAGGTGCGCAATGAACACCGCGATCTCACGGTGCTGAGTGCGGACCACGGCCCGGAGCGCGCGGCTCCAGGGCTCTGTGATCCCAGCGGGTTTGATGTCCAGCTTCTGGACCTCGGTGAGCGGGTGTTTCGACCAGAGCCCGACGGTGCCCACCACCGCGTGGTGCGGATAGCGCGGGGCGAGGATTCTTTCGTAGACCGGCAGCGCCGAAGGCACCAACTCCTCCAGGCCGATGAGGTCGGGCTCGGCATCGGCCAGGGAGCGGGCTGTGCCCGCGGGGTCGGTGTTCTCGTCGCTGACGTTGTGCTGAACCACGACCAGGTCGTGCGCACCGGGCTTCGCCGCGGGCAGCAGCAGCCCGCCGAAAAGGTACGTCCAGGCCGCCACCGGCAGGAGGAGGGCCACCAGTGCGACAGCCGATCGGCGCAGCAGCGCCAGGCCGAGCAACATCGTGATCACCAGGCCGGACCAGGGCAGGAACGATTCCAGCAGACTGCCCAGGTGGCCGGGGGAATTCGGAACCAGCCGATGGAACGCCAGCAGCACTGCTGTCAGCACCGCCGACGCGGCGAGCACCCGCCCCCGCGTGCAGGACGACCGGTCGCTTGCCTTCCCGCTCGCAGACCACCGCCTTGTCCCCCGGAGTGTTGCCGTCTTCACCGCCACCGCACCGGTGTCCCGCTCAGCCATGGCTTCTCATCCGCATGCCCTTGCCCTTGTTCTTGCCCTCCAGGACGAGCCACCCGGTGCCTCAGGTTCTGTTCTTGGCAGGTGTGCCGTCACACATCCGTGAGGCTCAGGAGACAGGAAAGGAGCCACCGTTCTCAGCGCCCGCCGACCCCGGCCCCCGGCCCCCGGCCCCCGGCGCGGATCCTCACGACTTCCCGAGTCATCTGCCTTCAGGCGGCCGCGGCGACGCCGATGCCGATGGCGATGAACAGCCAGCCGGTCGTCAGCTCCCAGCGGTGGCGGACCTTCGGGCGGGCGAGGAATGCTCGTAGCCGCGCGGCGACGGCGACGAGGACGAACCAGTACGCGACGCCGATGAGGACGTCGAGGATGCCGAGGAAGAAGATCTGCTGTGCTGTAGAGCCGCCGCCGTTGACGAACTGCGGCAGGACGCTGAGGAAGAACAGCGCTGCTTTGGGGTTGAGCACATTGGTCAGGAAGCCCTGGGTGAAGCCGGTCCGCCACCGGCCGTGGGCCGCCCCGTCTTTCTCCGGAGTCCGGGGCGCGGGGCCGCCCTCCGGGCCGTCGGTGGTGTCTCGCCCGGCGTGCCGCTCGCGGGCGGCACGCCGGGCGGCCAGCAGCGCACGGATTCCCAAGTAGACGAGGTAGGCCGCGCCCAGGAGCTTGATGGCGTCGTAGACCACCGGGGAGCGTTCGGCTATCAGCGACAGCCCGGCGGCGGCGGCGAGCATGTGCACGCACAGCCCGGTCTGGGCACCCAGCGCCGCGGCCCGCCCCTTGGCGGGATGCTCGGTGGCCGATCTCAGCACCACGAGGAAGTCCGGGCCGGGGACCACATAGGCCACCAGTACGACGCCGAGGAAGCCGACGAGGTCGACCGACATCCGTTCTCCCTTTCGTTGGCCCCGCGGCCGCCTGCTGCCGTCCAGGGATCATTCGTCAAAAGGTCAAGAGGTCAAGAGGTAGGAGCCCGGGCCCGGTTCAGGCCGCGAGCGTCCGCCTGCCGGCCACCGAGGCGACGGATTCGTCGAGTACCCCAAGGCCCTGTTCCAGTTGCTCGTCCGCGACGGTCAGCGGCAGCAGGACCTTGGCCACCTCGTCGTGGGCCCCGGCGGTTTCCACCAGCAGGCCGCCCCGATAGGCGGCGTCGCACACCTCGCGGGCCGCACCCGGACGGTCGAAGGGCAGGCCCCAGGCCAGGCCGCGCCCGCGCGGGGCGGGCAGTCCGTGCCGGCGGGCGGTGTCGGCCAGGGCGTGGGCCACGCGATCGCCGAGCGCGATGGTCCGGGCCTCCAGCGCACCGTCGGACCAGAACTGCTCCAACGCCCGGGCGGCGGTGACGAACGCGGGGTTGTAGCCACGGAAGGTGCCGTTGTGCTCGCCGGGCTTCCACACGTCGTACTCGGGGCGCATCAGTGTGAGGGCCATGGGCATCCCGTACCCGCTGATGGTCTTGGACAGGCAGACGAAGTCCGGGACGATTCCGGCATGTTCGAAGGAGAAGAACGGTCCCGTGCGCCCGCAGCCCATCTGGATGTCGTCCACCACCAGCAGCGTGCCGTGTTCCCGCGCCCAGGAGGCCAGGGCACGGAGCCAGGCCGGGCGGGCGGGGTTGACGCCGCCCTCGCCCTGGACGGTCTCCACTATTACGGCCGCGAGCGGCCCGTCCTCGGTGACGTCGTCCAGTGACCGGGCGAGCCGGGCCACCGACTGCTCGTCGTCGTCCGCGGGGTCGTCGAAGGGCACGGGCACGGTGTGCGGCAGTGGTACTCCCGCGCCGGCGCGCTTCATCGGATTGGCGGTGACCGCCAGTGCCCCGAGCGTCATTCCGTGGAAGGCGCGCTGGAAGTAGCCGACCGTGTGCCGCCCGGTGATCTTCCGGGCGAGCTTGAGCGCGGCCTCGACGGCGTTGGTGCCGCCGGGGCCGGGGAACTGGACGCGGTAGTCCAGGCCGCGTGGCGCGAGCACCAGGTCCCGCAGCCGCTCCAGGAAGACGCGTTTGGCCGTGGTGTGCATGTCGAGTCCGTGCGTGACGCCGTCGCCGGACAGGTAGTCCAGCAGTGCGGCCTTCAGACCGGGTGGATTGTGCCCGTAGTTGAGGGCGCCGGCGCCGGCGAAGAAGTCGATGAAGGACCGTCCGGACTCGTCGCGCAGCACGGCGCCGCGTCCGGTCGTGAACACGGTGGGCCAAGCCCGGCTGTAGGTGCGGACCTCTGATTCCATGGTGCCGAAGACGCTCATGCTCATCCCTGTCAGGCGCGGGTGCGGGTGGGGCGGCGGGTCGCGCCGCACGCTGGGGCCGGGGCGCCCGGCCGGGTCGGCTTCCGCGGCCGGGCGCCGGCTCGTACGGGTGGGGTCAGCCGGCCACGGCGTGCTGGTGGCGCTGGTAGAGCACCAGGGCCCGGGCGGTGGGGTCCTGCGCGGTCCACAGGACCCGGCAGGGCCCGGGCGGTGGGGTCCTGCGCGGTCCACAGGACCCGGCAGGGCCCGGGCGGTGGGGTCCTGCGCGGTCCACAGGACCCGGCCGATCAGCAGGGTGTGGTCGAGCGCGCGTGCGACAGCGGAAAGGTCGGGTTGATGGGTGGGCGCGCGGCCGCCGTCGGGCCCGCACGGGTGGGTCGGGCGGGCCTCGGCACCGCGCCGATTCCTACGGACAGCGCGACTCTCGGATCGGGGCGAGCCCGGGTGGCGGGAGTGTGCGCGGCGGTGTCGTCCGCGTGTCCGAGCGTGCCGAAAAAGCTGCCCGAGTATCGCCGTTCGGCCGGAACTCCGGTTCCATCCCAGTGTTTCAGGTTACTCCGGACGGGATTTCCTGCCGACACCTCACGAGGCGTTGACGCCGCGAGCCTGCGATGAGCGACGCACCGTTCCACGTCGCCGTGGAGGACGAACTCGCCCTCGTCACCATCGTCGGCAGCGGCGAGGGAAACGCCCTCGGCGGCTCCTTCTGGGACGACCTGCGCGTCTTCATGGAGAACGCCCGCCTGCGCGACGACATCCGCGCCATCGCCCTCACCGGCGAAGGGGAGACGTTCTCCGTGGGCATGGACCTGCGCTGGTACGTCGTACGACTCCGGCGGGCCCAGCGCTCACGGGACACCTCCTTCATGGACGAGGACGTACGTCTCCTCCAGCAGGCAGTGACCGCCGTCGCCGACTGCCCCAAGCCGGTCGTCGCCCTCATCGACGGCGCGTGCACCGGAGCGGCCCTCGAACTGGTCAGCGCCTGCGACATCCGCTACGCCACCCGCGACGCCCATTTCGCCCTGCCCGAGGCCGAGTTGGGCGTCGTAGCCGACCTCGGCGGCCTGCAACGACTTCCTCTGCTGATCAACCAAGGGCACCTGCGGGAACTGGCGTTCACGGGGCGCACCATCGACGCGGCACGGGCGCTTCGCATCGGCTTGGTCAACGACGTGTACCCGAACGCCACAGCCCTGCGCCATGCGGCCCGGCAACTGACCGACGACCTGCGCCGACATCCCGCACATGTCATGGAGGGCATCAAGCACACCCTCGACATCGTCCACCGGGACGGCACAAGGCAGGGTCTCGACCACTCCGCCCGATGGAACAGCGCACACACCGGACCCGACGGGCTGGGCCAGGCCATGGCCGCACGGCTACGGCGCTCTGCCCCGCCGGGCGACACGGTCCGCCTCCAGAACACGGCCGCACCCTGAATCCGCACGCCGCGCCGACATGCCCGGCGCCGGCCGACCCGCCCCGCGCTCGGCGTTCATCGGCCTGCATCAGTCTCCACCGTCTCCATCGGTCTCGATCGGCTTCCATCGGCGGGGAGCACGCACGGCACCGACCCTTGAGGAGTAACTCACATGAGCCGGCCCGTCCCGGTGCGGTCCCGGCCGCGCCCCGCCCTCGTCCGCGGTCTCGCGCCGCGCTTCGCCCTCATGATGTGCGACCCGCGGGTCGCCGCCGCCCCGCACATGTCCTGCGTGGAGGACACCATCGAAGTCCGCTATCCCGAGAGCCACATCAGCTGCCGACTCCTGCGACTGTCTTTCACCGGATCTCTGCTGTGTGCCTTCCGCGTCACCCACCTCGACCTCGACGGCTCGGCCGAGGAGCCCCACCGGCTGGACCTTGTTCTCGACGGCACTCCCGGATCCGCCGCACAGTGCGAAGCCCTCCTCCAGCGGCTCCACGCCTTCCGGTGCGCGGCCATCGCCTCCCGCGTCCGGCTCGCCACCCGCGTCCTACGGCCTGAAAGCCCCACGCGCGGGCCGCTCGACCACGCATACCTGGCCGCGGCGTGAGGGAAGCGGCGGGAGAATGCCACTCGTGGGGTCAGCCGAAGGCACTCTCCGCACCATCGAGTTGGTCGGCCAGATCGGCCAGTCTCCCAGATGGGCGACATCGGTGGCCGTCGGCTGAGGGCCGCGTTTCTGATGCCCCCCAAATCGCTTCGTTCACGTCCAGCGAGAGCGGTTGTCGAGGAGTTGCAACAGCACGGCACACCGTCGCGGCCTTCGATTACGGCGTCTGGACGGTAACCGACCAGCAGCGACAGCCCGTTTTTGAACAGCCGCATGGCCGGCCGGCGTGATTGTGGGGGCACAGGAGGTGGGCACGGCGAACCTGGAGAACACCGAAGCGCGCCAGTACGTCGCTCGACATGCGTGCCTGGCTACAACTGTGGGTCCTGGCCGAAGCCGACGGCCGCCGGGTCCGCTCCGTCCTGCTGGGAGAGTTCGGACACCCGCCATCCGTCGTCGGCCGAGCGCAGGACTCCGTCGTTCTCGCGGCCTGGCGACGTGGCCGATACGGGCGGCCGGATACCCCAACTCGGCCGTGATGACGCTTCGTGACGGAACGGCAGGCACACCCGCAGGCACAAGTCACGGGCGGAAGCGGGCGTGCCCGTCATTCATTCGGAGGGGCACGGCGGGACGGGGCCCAGATTCTTGATGTAGCGCGCGGTGGCCCAGCCCTTCGGGTCCTGGCCCAGCCGGTACCAGACGGTGTTGCCGTCGACGGGCTCGCCCTGCACCTTGCACGCCAGGGCCACCGTCTGGCCCGCGTTGAGACTGCCAACCGTGGCGGCCTTGGTGGTGCGATCGCTGCGGACCGTCAGCGGCCCGCGCGAGACCACCCTGCCCAGGGCCGCGGGCGTGTCCGTGTCTTTCACCTCTCCCGGCGGCGGGCAGGCGGGCAGAACGGCCGCGAGCCAGGCCACAACCTGCGGCGCCGGGCGCCTCAACTCGGAGCCGTCGCCCCCGGCCGCGCCGGTGAGGGTGAACGGGCCGAGCGCGAGGGTCTCAGCACTCGCGGCGCGGGCGCGGTCGGCGTCGCTCCAGTGCGCCTTCGCCACCAGGCCCCGCACGACCAGCATGCGTGTGGTGAGCACTGGCAGAATCCCCGGATTGCCCTCCGGCATTCCGTTGGACAGCCCGCCGGCCGGCAGACCGGGGATCGCCCAGCCTCCGAGCTGGCACAGGTGCGCGCGCAGCCACGGGCGCTGCAGCCCGATGACGCGGTACTGGAACGACAGCTCGACGCCTGACGGCGTGTCGGTCGCCGCCGGGGCCACTTTCGCCGTGACGTCCACGACACGGTCCGGGTTGTCGAACGCCTCGGTCTGGACCCGGTCGGCCGCCGCGAGTTCCGGCTCCTGCCAGAGTGGCTGCGGCTGGACGTCCTCGCGGGCGGCTATCAGCCGCCATTCCAGATCCGGGAGCTCGTGGGGGACCTGGACGCCAGGGGCCGGGGCCGGCGCCGGGTCGGGGTCCTCGCCGCCGACCCGGAACGACGCGCTGGTCCAGCCGTCCTCGCGGAGCCAGTCGGCGGGTTCGGCGAGCACGGGGTGGTAGAGATCGCCGGCGGAGCCCATCCGTGCGCGGGCCATCAGCTCGAAGTCGGCCCGGTTGTCGTTGACCAGGTTGGCCAGCGTGACCCGCGCCGGATCACCGCCCGGGCCGGTCGGCCTGGCGCTGCGAAGGACGAAGTCCCACAGGTCGTCGTACGTGCCACCGGTGTCGAAGAAGGTCGCGGCGGCCGCGGGAACGGTGTTGGCGAGGTCCGCCAGCGCCTCGGCGGCGGCAGGGGTCCCCGAGCCGCCGGCCGCCGCGGACGCCACGTCCTTGCCCGATGGTTCGAGGATCACCAGCGCCGAGGCATCGCCGACGCCCTGCGGTGCGAGCAGATCCGCCAGCTGTGCGAAGAGCTGACCGCCGGCCGCCGTCCGTGCTGTCGTCCCTGTCACCGCTGTCACCCCTTACCGCGACTCCACCGCGACTTCCCGATCCTGGCCGCGCCGTCACATCGGCGGGCACGGCGGGACACGCAGGCACACGAATCCCAGCACCTGGATGTCGGGCACGTTGAATCCCTTGTCCGAAGCCTTCGCCGAGAACCTGTCGCTCGTCGAGCTGTGGCTGTAGTTGCCCGACACCGCGAACGGACCCCAGCCGACGCTGGCCGAGCCGCTGGTCGCCTCGGTGATCTTCTCGGAGTCCTGGTGGCTCCAGTCGGCGGTGATCTCCACGTCACGGACGATCACCAGCGCGATGGGGATCAGCGGCATCTGCGAGTTCGGACCGCCGGAGATGACGCCGGGTCCGCCGAGCGAGCCCAGGCCCCAGTTGGGCAGCCGGAAGAGGGAGGCGTCCATCCACTTGCGGTAGACGGGGCAGACCCGCCACTTGAAGCTGACGCCGATGTTCGTGGTGTCCTGCGACATTGCCTGGCGGCTGTCGGAGTGCTGCACACCACCTCCGAAGCTCCACAGGCCCACCTGCACATTGGCCGAGCCGCCCCACGAGGTCGCTTCCGTGGTGAACTCGCTCGCGAACGTCGACTCGTTGAAGTGGTAGCTCGGCCAGCTCGACGCGTCGGCGCTGGCCCAGTCCGAGGGCGTGATGTTCGTCCGCAGGAACGTCTCCGTGAGGTCGTTGACGATCTCGAAGGCGTTCAGCCGGAACTGCGCGTCGGCGAAGGCGCGGGCCACCTGTCCCTCGTTGAGAGTCGCCAACTGGGCCTTGGTGGACTCGACTTGGTCCCTGCCCGCGGCGCCCCAGTCGACGAAGGCCCGCTTCGGCTTCTGCAGTGCCTGCGCGCCCACGATCGGCCACATCGGCTTGAGCGTCGGGTCCTTCTGCGCCGCGGCCCATGCGCCGACGTAGGCGGTGTAGGTGTCCTGGTAGTTGTTGAACGCCTTCTCCTCGGCGTCAGCCAGCGACGTGGGCTTCAGGGTCGGACGGCCCTCGTCGTCCTTGCCCTCCTCCACGAGCACTCTCTTCAGCTCCTGGCGTTTGGCTTCCAGCTCGGGGGACGGAGGCGGCTCGTGGTTCTGCACGCCTTTGATGATTTTGCGGTAGACGTCCGAGACCGTGCCCCCGATGGGCGCGTAGACCGGCCCGGGGCCCGGGATCTCGTCCACCAGTGACGCGGTTCTGGCGGCTGCGGGCATGCTGCCCTCGGTGTTGCCCGGGGACCAGGGGTTGCGGAAATCGGCGCCGTTGAGCACCATGCCGCGCTGCGCCATCACGAAGGCGGTGGTGGCGCTGTTGAAGGCCGACGGCAGTCCCGCATCCGGGTCCGAGCCGCTGATCACCTGGTAGATGCTGTCGTAGAGGGTCAGTGCGATGCGTTCGTCCAGAGCCATGACGGATCCTCCGTCCGCTGCTCGAGCCTGTGCGTCGGCTGGTGAGTGAATGGTCGGGTGGTGTGGTCGGTCGATGGTCCGGCCGTACGGATCCGCCGCGGTCAGAGCCTGGTTCTGATCTCCTCCGGCAGCTCCGGCGAGTCCGCGGTGAGGACGTCGCCGGGGACGGCTCCCTCCACCTCGGCGATCTTGTCCTGCATCAGGCGCATCTGCCCCTCGCTGAGATCGCCGACCAGGGTGCTCGACGGCACCCCCGCGGCGTCCGCCACGGCCTGCGCGTACGCGGCCGGGTCGTTGCCGTCCGATGCCGGCGCGTAGCAGCCGAAAGCGTCGAGGATGCTCAGGCCGCGGTACGGGCCGCGGTTCGGGCAGCTCGCCGTCTGCAGGAACTTGGCGATCGCGTCGTAGCCGGCGTCCCGGGTCGGGAAGATCAGGAAGTTGTGCCAGTTGAACCTTCCCTGATACTGCCCGTAATCCGGTCCCCCGGGGCGGCCGGTGATGTTGCCGGGGTTGTTGTTCAGCCAGGCGTAGGTGCCGGGCATGGCGCGCATGTGCGGCCGGCCGCGGAAGACGGTGCCGTCAGCGTGCACGACGAACTGGAAGATCTCCTTGCCGTGGCCCCCGTAGTCGGTCGGTCCGGTGGAGCCCGGGAACCACGCGGTCCGCGGGATGTCCGGGGCGGTCGAGGTCTGGCCGTTGAAGTGCCAGACGTGGTCGCCCGCGGTCAGCTGCGAACCCTCCGGTGTGACCGGCGTGACGGGCGTGGACGCACCGGCCGCGGTCCAGGCCGCGTCCACTGCGCCCGAGAAGCCTGCCTCGTCCATGCCGGACCAGTTGCCGCTGACGGGCTGGGGGTAGCCGTCGTCGACATGGTCGCCGCCCACGTCGTAGCGGAGGTAGGAGCCGCCGCGGAAGAAGTACGCCTTGCCGTTGTCCGACACGAAGGCGCCCTCGATCCCGTCCGTGAAGCCCGCCTCGGAGAAGCCGGGCCAGTTCCCGACGATCGGTGACGCGGCACCGTCGTCGACGGAGTCCCCCGCGATGTCGTAGCGGATGTAGGAGTCCCCGCGGAAGAAGTACGCCTTCCCGTTCCCCCAGTTCACCGCCGAGTCCAGCGCGTCGCCGAAACCAGCCGCCGAGAATCCTCCCCACGCGCCGCCGATGTCGCCGACCTCGCTGTCCACGGCGAGCTGCTGCTCGTCGAGGCGGAGGTAGGAACTACCTTTGAAGAAGTAGAGCTTTCCGTTTCCGAGTTCGACAGCCGCGCCGACGTCGGACTCGAAGCCCGTTCCGTCGATCCCCGACCAGCCCGCGCCGATGCTCTTCGGATACCCGTCGTCCACGCGGTCGGCGTCCAGGTCGTACCTGGCATAGTTCGCACCGCACAGGAAGAACGCCTTGGCCATGATGCTCGCCCTCTTGCGTGCCGGGGCTCGCGGAGCGGGCCCCCGCAGCACGCCATTGACTCACCGTAGGTGCCCGGGCATCGTGTGGCGCCTCTGTTGGCCCGGCTGCCCGGGACTTTCGGGGCGCTCTCTTCAAAGATACGACGATCGTCCTCAGCACGCCCCTTCAGCAGAGCGCATGTCCGGGAGGGCGAACTCTCCTCCGGCCCTGTGGGTGCCGACTACTACGTCAATGTATCTGACGGTTCGTCAGCAAAGACGGCGCCAGCTCCACCAGGTCGAGGACCGGGCCGACGATGTCGGTGATCCGGTGCCAGTTCCCGCCGAGCAGGTACCCGGAGAGAAACAGGGTGGAGTTCGAGAGCCACGTCGGCGGGAGTACGGAGCGTGAGCGGCTCCGCTGCACTTGTCCTTGCCGCCGACCTCGGCGAGTTCGCCTCCACCCACAGCCCCTGGGCGTGCGCCCAGGGGCTTGCGAGATGTGCAGGATTTTGCTCGTTTGGCGACCGAAAAGCGCCCAATCATGCGCTGTGGTTTCATGCAGGTGCGCATATCGTGGCGCGCACCACCGACAGAGAGTAGTGAGACATGGCGGCACCGCAGGCCCGGTGGAGCGCGCTGCTGGAGATGCTGACGCGCGACGGGCGGATCGAAGTCGAGCCCGCTGCCGAGGAGTTGGGGGTCTCCGCCGCGACGATCAGGCGTGACCTCGACGAGCTGGCCCGCCAGCAGATGGTCACCCGTACGCACGGCGGAGCAGTGATCAACGCCATCGCCTACGACCTGCCGCTGCGCTACAAGGCCGCACGCAACGCTCCGGAGAAGGAGCGGATCGCGCACGCGGCCGCCGGGCTGGTGAAGGCCGGCGCGGTGGTGGGGCTGAACGGCGGCACCACGACCACCGCGGTGGCGCGGGCACTGGCCACCCGCGCCGATCTGAGTTCCGGTGGCGCGGAGACGGCGGTCACTGTGGTGACCAACGCCCTTAACATCGCCAACGAGTTGGTCGTACGGCGCCATGTCAAGCTCGTGGTGACCGGCGGGGTGGCCCGGCCGGCGTCCTATGAGCTGATCGGGCCGCTGGCCACCGAACTGCTCGCGGAGATCGCCCTGGACGTGGTCTTCATCGGGGTGGACGCCATCGACGTGGCCCACGGGGCGACCGCCCACCACGAGGGCGAGGCAAGCATCAACCGGGCGCTGGCCCACCGCGCGCAGCGGGTCGTCGCGGTCGCCGACTCCACCAAGCTCGACCGGCGGGCCTTCGCCCGCATCTGCCCGGTGGAGGACATCGACGTCCTGGTGACCGACAAGGCCGCCTCGGACGAGCTGACCGAGTCGTTCGCGGCGGCCGGTGTGGAGGTCATCCGCGCCTGACAGCGGACGACACCGCCACTCCCGTGGCGACCACCCCGACCCCGGCCGCGATGCGCATCCCGGTGTCATCCCCGCACGCCGCCGAGCGCGGTCACCACACCGGGCATCGCGAGCAGCAGGACGACACGGGTGAGGGCGCCGAACCGCCCGGTGCCGTCGAGCCAGCCCGCCCGCGGTCCCAGGTCCGACGAGCCCAGATCCGTAATCCGGTGTCTCGAAATGCTGTGTGCCCCCTACAGTCAAGCCCAATGACACTCCTACATGTTCATGACTACGGGGGCGATGGCCCTCAGCTGGTTCTCCTGCACGGTTACGGACGGTCGCTCGCCGACTGGGACGCCTCGGCCGCCCTGCTCGCCGCCGGGCACCGTGTCCTCGCCGTCGACCTTCCCGGGCACGGCCGCTCTCCCGGTGTCTCCCCCTGGACCATCCCCGCCGCGGTGCGGCACATCGCGGACACGCTCGACGCACACGGCGTGCCGGAGGCCGTTGTGGTGGGCCATTCCCTCGGCGGACTGGTCGCGGTCGAGTACGCCCGGGCGAACCCGGACCATGCCCGTGCCCGTGCCGCCGTGAATCTCGACGGTTTCTGGTGGGGACGCGAGTACCCCGGCGCTGAACGGGTGAGTGAGTGGCTGCTGGCGTCGGCCGGGAGCATCGCGCCACCCGAGTACGTCGAGAAGATGGTCGGCAACTCCGTCCGGCTGGGGATTCCCGCCGACCGTGCGGAGGCCGCTACCCGCGCGGCCGCACGTGAGTTGCCCGACGGCAGATGGCAGACGCTGCCCGGACGGGCGGAGACGCTGGAGATCCTCGACGAACTCCACAGGCTCGGTGCGCCCGGTGTCACCACATGGCTGGACGGGGTCGACCGCCCACTGCTGCTGGTACAGGCCGGCCGACGGCCATCGCCCGCGCCCGGCATGGAGTGGTTCGCCGATTTCAGCGCCCGGTTCGCACAAGGGGTCTCCGACGAGTTGGCCGCGCTCTCCCGCACCCGGCCGACGATCAGCGTCGACCGGATCGACGCCACCCACCCCATGAACCTGGAGACTCCAGAAGCGGTGGCGACGCTGGTCGCCGGGTTCGTCCGAGGACTGCCCGACTGACGAATCCGGCACAGCCGAAGCCCCGTTCACCTGCCTTACGCAGATCAACGGGGCTGTCCGCCGTGAACGAGCCCGTGACGCGCTCCTACCGCGGTCGCATCAGGACCAAGTCCTCACCCCACGCGTCCAGCACCGCGCCGTGTCCGGCCCGGCGGGCCACAGCCTCGACCTGGGCGAAGAGACGACGCTGGGTGGACACGTCGCCTGTTGCTGTGATGCGGTCCGCAGCGTCGAGCAGCATGCCGGTGTCCCAGCCGGGCAACGGGAATCGGGAAAGGTCCCATTCCAGGTACTTGTTGTAGGGGCGGGGGCGACGGTCCAGAGCGAAGAGCAACTCCAGCAGAGCCCGGATGCTGTCGGCGGCGTCGAGCCGGGCCGCGAGCGCATGTCCGTCGCGGTCGTTCTTCACCGAGCGGTAGAGGGAGTTGGCGTAGGCATCGAGCCACCCGCCCGCCTCCCGGAAGGCTTCCTCGGCGTCGAGCCGTGCCTTGTCGGCCAGGATCCGGGCGATACCCCCGTCGAGCCGATCGAGCACGATCCGGGCGTGAGCGAGGGCGTACCGCTCGAAGCCTCCGGCGCCGCGGAACTCATCGAGGGAAAATACGACGAGGTCGAGTTCTGGGGTGCGGTGCCCCGCGAACCGGGTCAGGGCCGTCGTCGCGCCCTCGGCGAGAACGACGTACAGGTCATGGTCGGAGTGCTCGGTGGTCATGCCCTCATGGGCTCGGGACCCCTTGAGGACAAGGCCGACGACCGCTGGGTCAGCGGCGGCGAGTTCGACGAACGCGTCGTAGGCGATGGGCTGCTGAGCAGTCACTACGTGATCTCCGGTGGTGTGATGACGGGCATACCATCCGGGCGGCCCCACACTGATCGGGGCCA
Organism: Streptomyces sp. NPDC050997; assembly: GCF_040660135.1. Lineage (NCBI taxonomy): Bacteria > Bacillati > Actinomycetota > Actinomycetes > Kitasatosporales > Streptomycetaceae > Streptomyces > Streptomyces sp. NPDC050997. Next base: position 173,774 of record NZ_JBFAGK010000018.1, on the reverse strand, counting down.
CCCGTACCGTCTGCGGCGGGAGTTGGCCGCCGCCTGGAAGATCAACGCACAAACCCGACCCTACCGGGGGCAATGGCGTCGTCTCCCGGGCTCGCACACACGAAACCTACGACCGGCTGGACGACGTGATCGGGAGTCAGATCTGGTTCTCGCCGCCGTCGACGTACAGGTTGGCTCCGAGAATGAACCCGCTCTGCTCGGAAGCGAGGAAGGCCACCACGTCGGCGACCTCGTCCGGGCGCCCGATCCGGCCCAGTGGGACACCTGCGGCGAACTGTGACTTGGTAGGGGCTGCGGCTCCCGCGGCCGCGGCGTCGAGTCCGGGAGTGTCGATGGTGCCCGGGGAGATCGCGTTGACCCGGATGCCGCGGTCCTTGAGCTCGTTGGCCCAGGTCCGGGCGAAGGAACGTATCGCTGCCTTGGAGGCCGCATACGTGCCGAACGCCGCGACACCGTCATCGGCGCGCACCGAGGAGTTCAGGATCACCGACGCGCCGTCGTTGAGCAGCGGCAGCGCCTTCTGCACCGTGAACAACGTGCCCCGGACGTTGACGCCGAAGGTCTCCTCGAAGTGCTCCTCGGTGACCTGCTCCAGCGTCGCGAACGACCCGGTGCCGGCGTTGGCGAACAGTACGTCCAGGCCACGGCCCCGGGCGCGGACCGTGTCGTACAGCCGGTCCAGGTCGGTCAGGTCGGAGATGTCACCCACCACCGCGGTGGCGCTCGCCGGGCCGATGGTCTCGACGGCCGCGTCCAGCACGGTCTTGCGCCGGCCGGTGATGAACACGTGCGCGCCCTCGGCTGCCAGCCGAACGGCGGTGGCCAGGCCGATCCCGGTGCCGCCGCCGGTGACGACGGCGGTCTTGCCTTCAAGCTGTCCCATGCGAATGACCTCCACAAAATTTGGTACCGATCGGTACCGAACAGGACCGTAGCACATCTGCACCGATCAGTACGGAAGAGGTATGATCGCTCGCATGGAGACGCGGCAGAAGGCACCGATCGGCCGACCGAGGGGTTTCGACGCCGACGAGGCCCTTGACCACGCCATGCGGGTCTTTTGGGGACAGGGCTACGAAGGCGCCAGCCTCACCGATCTGACCAATGCCATGGGCATCACCCGCACCAGCATGTACGCGGCCTTCGGCAACAAGGAGGACCTGTTCCGGAAGGCCTTGGAGCGCTACACCGAAGGCCCCGCCTCGTACGGGGCCCGGGCCCTGCGGGAACCGACCGCCCGACAGGTTGCCACCGCGTTCCTGGACGGCTCCGTCCGGGCCACCACCCGCCCCGGGTGCCCCACCGGGTGCCTCGGTGTCCAGGGATCCCTCGCCGCCGGCGACTCGGGAAGCAGTGCCCGCGATGCCCTCATCGCGTGGCGCCGCGAGCACACCTCCCACCTCCGCGACCGGTTCCGGCAAGCCGTCGACGAGGGCGACCTGCCCTCCGACACCGATCCCGACCTGCTCGCCCGCTACCTCATGACCGTGGCAAACGGCATCGCCGTCCAAGCCGTCGGCGGCGCCACCCCTGACGACCTCCAGCAGGTGGCCGACATGGCCCTGCGAAGCTGGCCACCTGCCGGCTCAGAGCCCGCCCCGGAATGATGCGGCCGACTCATCCTCACGGGCTTCGTACTGAGTGTGCGTGTCCTTGGCCGGAGCACATGTTCCCGTGGCGGTGACGCCGGCGTCCCGTCGCTTCTTGCATATCGGCCATCGCGGGCCGGGTGTGGCGTGCCGCTTTTGGAGTAATGTCCGTTTGGTGTTTTCGACCGTGCCACGCTGTGGGCTCGATTGATCAGGGGCGCGTCAGGAGGCCGGTATGTACCGCTCGGGTGAGGAGCTGCGCGAGCGGATGCATCATGTCCCCGATTGCTGCCGGCCGAAGGTGACCGCTACGCGACATCCGGCCTCTGGACACTCGTGATGGCAGGAAACGAGGAAGGGAAGCGACCGGGCCAGCCGCACCTCGCCGACCTCCGCCTGCGTCTGCGCGACGAGTTGAGCAGGGTCGACGAGCAGTTGCGGGCACTGCTGGCCGCCACGGACCGACTGCAGGGCCTGCTGAACGCCGTGGTGTCCATCAGCCGGGAGGTGGAGCTGTCCGCGGTGCTGGACCGGATCGTGACCACCGCCATGGACCTGGTCGGCGCCCGCTACGGGGCACTGGGCGTACTCAACGAGTCCGGAGAGTACCTGGAGAAGTTCATCGCCACCGGTCTGTCCGAGGAGGAACGCGCTGATCTGGCCGAGACCGGCCTGCCTCGCGGCCTGGGTGTCCTCGGGCACCTGATCCGCCACCCCGAACCCCTGCGGATCGACGGCATCTCAGCCCATCCGTCGTCCGCCGGGTTCCCGCCCGGCCACCCGCACCTGCGCACCTTGCTCGGCGTCGCCATCAGCGTTCGCGGCGAGATCTACGGTGACCTCTACCTTTCCGAGCGGCACGACGGACAGCCCTTCGACGTCCACGACGAGAACATCGTCGTCGCCCTGGCCAGTGCCGCCGGCATCGCGATCGAGAACGTCCGCTTGTTCGAACGGATTCGCCTCGGAGCCGAGCAGTTCCAGCGACTCCTGTTGCCGACACTGCCCGACCTGCGGCCTTTCACCGCCGCCGCCATCTACCGGCCCGCTGCCGAGCCCGCGCAACTCGGCGGGGACTGGTACGACGCCGTCCCGCTGCCGGACAACGTCGTGGCGGTCGTCATCGGTGATGTGGTCGGCCATGATCTGCATGCCGCGGCCTCCATGGCCGCCATCCGCAACATGCTGCGAGCCCTGCTGTTCGACCAGAGCAATCCGCCCGGAGCGGTCCTCGCCCAGCTCGACCGCGCCCTTACGGCCCTCACGGACAATCCCGTCACCACCACCACGCTCGCGCGCATCGAACCGGAGGGACCGGCTTGGCGACTCCACTGGAGCACCGCGGGCCACGTCCCGCCACTGCTGATCACCCCTGATCACCGAGCGGAATACCTGTTCGCCGAGCCCGGACTACCGCTGGGGGTCGACCCCGAACAGCCCCGTCCCGACCACACCCACTCCCTGCCCCCGGACAGCACCGTGGTCTTCTTCACGGACGGTCTTGTCGAACATCCTCACCACCCCATCGACGAGAGTCTCGACGAGCTCGCCGAGCTCGCCACCGAATACGCCGCCCTGCCGCTGCAGGAGTTTGTTCAGGCATTGGCCGATCACCACCCCAGCGACGGCCACGACGACATGGCCATCCTCGCCCTGCGCACCCCGCACGTCTGACCCCGGAGACTCCACGCTCGGTGATACGGAGCCGAGCATTCATTCAGACGGTGCCGTGGAGTATCCGAGCTACCCGACGGATGATGGGACCGGGGCCGATGTCGATGCGGAGGTCGCTCGATGACTGTCGCGCGGGACGAGCGGCTCCGTCGCGGTGGCTCGGCTGCCCTGGAGTTCTGCGTCGTTGCCGCGCTCTATTACGGCTCGGCCAGGCTCGGGCTGCTTCAGCAACTGGTGCGCGGCCAGGTCACCCCGCTGTGGCCACCGACCGGCATCGCCCTGGCGAGCCTGCTCCTGCGCGGCCCGCGGGTCTGGCCCGGGATCGCGCTGGGCGCTTTCCTGGTCAACGTCTCGCTCGGGCCATCGATCCCGGCCGTGCTCGCGATCGTGTTGGGAAACACCCTCGCGCCCGTCTGCTCGTACCTGCTGCTTCGCCGTACGGGGTTCCACAAGCAATTGGACCGCTTGCCGGACGCGCTCACACTGATCTTTCTCGGTGCGTTCACCGGGATGCTGGTCAGCGCGACGATAGGCAGCGGGACCCTCGCCCTCGCCGGTGTGCTGAGCGCGGACGAGTTCTGGCCGACGTGGTCGGTCTGGTGGACCGGCGACGCGATGGGCGTATTGCTGGTGACGCCGGTTCTGCTCGTTCTCCACTCCGCACGCTGGCCGAAGGGCGCTCCGCCATCCCGTTGGTTGGAGGCACTGCTGCTTGTGGTGGCAACGATCGGCGTCGGTATCCTCGAGACCGGCAGCACGCCGCTCATTTTCCTCGGCTTCCCACTGATCATCTGGGCAGCCTTCCGCTTCCAGTTGGCCGGCGCCGCCCCTTGCGCCCTGTCCGTGTCTACCTTCGCCATCATCGCCGCTGCCGAGCGCTCAGGCCCGTTCGCCGGTCACGACCTGCTCAGCACCATGATCACTTTGCAGGCGTTCAACGGTTCTTCCTCACTCACCGCGCTCCTGGTCGGGGCAGCCGTCAGCGAGCGCAACCAGGCCCAGAAGGAGATCGTGCGAGCCGTCGGGCTGCTCGCCGACATGGTGGCCAAGATCACCGCAGGTGAGCCCTATCCGCCGCTCACCACCGGTGTGGACGCGCAGGAGAGCAAAGACCACGGCAAGCGCACCGGGAGACCGGCGTGATCAGTCTTCGAGGGCGAGCCGGTGAAGCAGTGCCTGACCAACACCTGGCCCTGCCGGAGCGATGAGCGGGGCTGCGGTGATGTGCCGCACCGGGCAGCAACCCGACCCGTATGACCCCGGCGACAAGAAGACGTCATCCTCGACGGCACCCTGATCGCCACCGGCTGCGGCAGATCGACCGCGGCCACCTTGACCGCGGCCCCGTCGAGAGCCGGCGTACCCGGTGCGGCGTCAGTGCTCCTTGTCCGACAGCCGGTCTGTCCGCGCAGATGACCGCTGGTGGGCGAAGGTTGCCATGGCCCGGATTCGAACCGGGGTTTCCGCGTCGGGGCGAACCCGATACCGGTGTCCTGGGCCGCTGAACGACGCATGGCGAGGCACACGCTATCCGCTCGCTGATCGGCGCCGCCTGCCATTTTCGGCGGCAGCATCGTCGAGACCGGCACAGACTCCTGACGACTCGCCACCACCGTGGCCCGAGCTGCCGGCTCCCGGCGTGCATTCGCCCACCCACTCCGCGGGCACCCGGCCCTCACGGCTCAGCATCTGTGTCGCCAGCGCCCGCAGGGCCGCCGCGAAGAGCGGCGGATTGCGCAGGTACTCCATGTGGATACCGGGGAACTCCACCCACGGCACGCCGATCCGGCGGGCGATCTCGACGGAGGGCCGCGCATAGTACGCACCCCGGTCGGCGGCGCCCGCGCCGAGCACGATCGGGAAGGGCGCGCTCTTCAACGCGGCCCGGTCGGGACGGAAGCCGGCGAAACCGGACCACTCGGTGCCGAACAGGTGGTCCTGGTTCCCCAGGAACCGCTTCCAGAGGTCGTCGGGCCACCTGTACGTCCCCTCGCCGCGTGTCGTCTCCGCGAACCGGCGTCCCGCCGCCGGGGCGCCACCCTCGGCGTACAGCGCGGACATGGCGTCGAAGAAACCGCGGTCGGGGTCGCCGTCGGGCAGGACGTTCACGGCAGGCGGCTCGTGCGCCACCAGCCCGGTCAGCACCTGCGGGTGCAGCGCGGCCAGCGTGAGCCCGATGATCGCGCCTCCGCTGTTGCCGAACACGAGAGCAGGTCCGCCCGCCACCGACTCGATCAGTCGACGAGCGTCGGCCGCCTGCTGAGCGAGGTCCATCGGTTCGGCGGAGCGGCCGGTGCTGCGGGAGTTGCCCCGCCGGTCGTAGGTGATCACGGTGAAGGCGTCGGCCAGCTCCTCGGCGACACCCGAGTAGTACCCGGCGTCCCCTCCGGCCCCGCTGATCATCAGCAGGGCGGGCCCGATGCCGCGCACTTCGTGGTACAGGCGCGCTCCGTCGGCCTCGAACACGTCACTGCGCATGGCGGGGCTCCGTTCCATGGTGAAGCGTCGATCGCGTTCCCGGAGGCGGCCGGCTCGTCGCGCTCCCCGGACCTCACGCAGCATCACGGATTCGCCGGAGCCGTGTGACCGCCCCGCGGTGTCAGGACCGGGCCAGCCGGGGGATGAGGAGTTCGGCGTTGCCACGGTTGACGGCGTGGAGCTGCTCGGGTTCCCAGTGCGGGTACTCGTCCAGCCCGATATCGAAGTCGGTGGCCCACTCCTCGGGGAGCATGGGGAAGTCGCTGCCGTACAGGACGTGTCCGGGTGCGGCGAAGGCGAGCAATGAGGGCAGGGCGGCCGGGCCGGCGGAGATGGCGGTGTCGAAGTAGAAGCGCCGAAGGTCGCTCAGCAGGCCCTCGGGGGTGGAGTCGAGGTGGAGCCGGGCGGCGACCGCGAAGCGGTGGGCGGCATAGGGCAGGAAGCCGCCGGCGTGGGGAAGAATCATCTTGATCCGGGGGTACCGCCCCGGCACGCCGTTCAGAGCCAGGTGAAGGGCCGTGCGGGCCGTGTCGTACGGGAAGTCCACCAGAGGGCTGGGCAGGCCGGGGGCCGGCGCGACCGGGGGCGCGGTGGGGTGGACGAGGACGACGGCGGCACGGGCGTCCAGCTCGGCCCAGAGCGGCTCGAAATCCGGGTCGCCGAGGTAACGGCCGCCCACGTTGGACAGGACCATCAGTCCGTCGGCGTTCAGCTCGTCCAGTGCGTGGGCGGCCTCGGCGAGCGCGGCGTCCACGTCGGGCAGGGGGAGGACGGCGAAGTGGCCGAAGCGATCGGGCCGGTCCTTGACGACTTCGGCGGTGTAGTCGTTCACGCTCCGGGCGCCGGCGCGGGCTCCGGCGGGGTCGTCCGGGGCCGCGACCGGGGCGGGAAACGACAGGAGGCCAGTGGCGATCGACCTGCGGTCCATCATCGCGATCGCGCTCTGAACGTCCCAAGCGGGAGCGGGCCAGCCGAGGGCCACGGCTCGCTCGGCCATCGCACGGCCGCGGTCCGGTGGGACCAGGTGTTGGTGTACGTCGATGCGCGCGGGGTCCGTCATGCCTGCCAGAGCCTCCTCGGGTACGCGGGTACGCGGCGGGTACGGAGCACGGGGTGCGGGGAGCGAGGCCGCGGCGGGACAGCCCTGTCCATGCGATACCCCCTGGAAAAGGGTGGCGGGGGTGGACGGACTGGTCTGGCCCCGGACAGCGGGTGTGACCGAACGGGAAACCACCCGACCGGGCGAGCCCGGGTCCGCCGTAGAAGCTCGTTCGATCACGGAATCAACCGCCGACGGGGGCGGGAGACGGCGACCGGGCCGTCTGGGATAGCGTCCTCTCACGCCGGACAAGTGAGAGGGACGTCGTGCGGTTTCAGGTACGTGGGTGGGGCGCCCGCCGGTGGATCACGTTCGGGGCGATCGCGTTCGGGACGCTGTTCATGGCCGTCGGGTTGCTCCTGGCGGGCATATCGGTCTCGTTCCTGACCGATGCGGAGCGTGCCCAGGGCACCGTGGTGTCGCTGGAGTGGCGGAACGACCACAGCGGTGCGTCTCGCAAGACGCGGAAGAGCGACAAGCCCGTGGCATACCCGGTGGTCGAGTTCACGTCGGCGGACGGCACGCAGCGGACGTTCCGGAGCTCCACGGGTTCCAATCCACCGTCGTACGACGAGGGCGAGCTTGTCGAGGTGCTGTACCACGCCGATTCTCCCGAGGACGCGCGGATCAAGGGGTTCGCCTCGCTGTGGCTGCTGCCGCTGATCTTCGGTGGGATCGGGCTGCTGATCGCGGGGATCGGGACGGCCGTTGCGAGGATGGGGCGGTGGCGTTCCTAGTCCGCGCGTTCCTAGTCCGCCGGCGTGGAACGCGGCCGTCCGACCGCTTCCGCGATCCGCAGGGCGGCCTGGGCGGGCGTGAGGTGCGTGGTGTCGACGACCTCGGCCTCGCTGTGCAGCCAGGTGCGGGCCGCCTCGGCGTAAGGCTCGAGGTACTTGAGACGGAACGGTGAGGGGCCAAGAACGGTGTCCCCCTCGATGCGCCCGCGGAGGGTGTCCTGGTCGGCGTGGAGGACGAAGTGCCTTACCGGGATAGCGTGTTGGGCAAGGCCGATGCTGATCTCGCGCCAGTACTCCTCGACCGGGACGGTCATGGGCATCACCAGGGTGCCGCCGGTGTAGTCGAGTACGCGGCGGGCGGTCTCGACGACGAGCGGCCGCCACGGCGGCCAGTGCTGGAAGTTGTCCGTCCGAGGCAGCCCCGGCGTGATGTCCATGAGCGTCTCGCCGACCTTCTCGGCGTCGAACACCCGTGAATCCGGGATCAGTTGCTGCACTAACGCACTGGTCGTCGTCTTACCCGCGCCGTGGGTGCCGTTGAGCCATACGATCATGGGGCCCGACGCTAGCGGTGTCCGGGCCGCGGTCGGGCGCCCTTCGTGTCACACAACGGGCACACACGAATAGGTTCCTCCCGGCGGGCTGATCCGACCACGCGGCCGCTCCCCGGACACCGCGAGACGGCTCACTCAGGCTCATCTGAAAAAAGCCGAGAAAAATCTGACGGCGATGTCGAGAACCCGTGTCCGGCTCCGTCCCCGCAGTGAACGCGACCACAATGGGCTCGCACCAGCACCGAGGAGAACCACAATGGCCAAGTACCTGCTGCTGAAGCACTACCGCGGCGCCCCGGCTGCCGTCAACGACGTGCCCATGGACCAGTGGACGCAGGAGGAGATCTCCGCGCACGTGCAGTACATGCAGGACTTCGCGGACCGGCTCGAAAAGACAGGCGAGTTCGTCGACGGCCAGGCGCTCGCCCCCGAGGGAGCGTGGGTCCGCTACGACGGCGAGGGTCGCCCGCCGGTCACCGACGGACCGTTCGCCGAGACCAAGGACGTCATCGCCGGCTGGATGATCATCGACGTCGACAACTACGAGCGCGCCGTCGAGCTGGCCGGGGAACTGTCGGCCGCCCCCGGCGCGGGCGGAAAGCCGATCCACGAGTGGCTGGAGCTGCGCCCGTTCCTGACCGCGCCGCCCACCATCACCGAGTGACCTCATTGATGAACGAGGCCCTGCTCAGGAGCCTCACGCCGAGCGTGCTCGCCATCCTCGTCCGCCGCGGAGCCGACTTCGCGGCGGCCGAGGACGCGGTGCAGGAAGCGCTGGTCGAAGCGGTCCGCGTGTGGCCGGCCGACCCGCCGCGGGACGCCAAGGGCTGGCTGGTCACCACGGCCTGGCGCAAGTTCCTCGACGCGACCCGCGCGGACACAGCCCGCCGCCGCCGTGAGGACCTCGTCGACGAGGCGCCGGCGCCCGGGCCCGCGCCCGCGGTGGACGACACACTCCAGCTCTACTTCCTGTGCGCCCACCCTTCGCTGACGCCGTCGTCGGCGGTCGCGCTCACGCTGCGCGCCGTCGGCGGGCTCACCACCCGCCAGATCGCCCAGGCGTACCTGGTGCCCGAGGCGACCATGGCGCAGCGCATCAGCCGGGCCAAGCGCACCGTCTCCGGTGTGCGGTTCGACCAGCCCGGCGACGTCGCCACCGTGCTGCGCGTCCTCTACCTGGTCTTCAACGAGGGCTACTCCGGCGACATCGACCTCGCCGCCGAAGCCATCCGGCTCACCCGGCAGCTCGCGGCCGCGATCGACCACCCCGAGGTGGCGGGTCTGCTCGCCCTCATGCTGCTCCACCACGCCCGGCGCGCCGCCCGGACCGCGCCCGACGGCAGCCTGGTGCCGCTCGCCGAGCAGGACCGCGGACAGTGGGACACCGCCTCGATCGCCGAGGGCGTCGGGATCCTGCAGGCGGCCCTCGCCCGCGACCGGCTGGGCGAGTTCCAGGCCCAGGCCGCCATCGCGGCACTCCACGCCGACGCGCCCACCGCCGAGGAGACCGACTGGGTGCAGATCGTCGAGTGGTACGACGAACTCGCGCGCCTGACCGACAGCCCGGTCGTCCGGCTCAACCGCGCGGTGGCCGTCGGCGAGGCCGACGGACCGCGCGCCGGCCTGGCGGCGCTCGCGGCGCTGGACGACTCGCTGCCCCGCCACACCGCGGTGGCGGCGTACCTCCACGAGCGCGACGGCGACCTGGCGACGGCGGCACGGCTCTATTCCGAGGCGGCCCGAAAGGCACCCAACCTCGCCGAGCGCGACCACCTGACGCGCCAGGCCGCCCGGCTCAACGCCCGCGGGCGTGACTGACGGGCCACGCTCGGATTTCCGCAGCACTCGGTACGTCGGCAGGTCGGGAGTCGTCCTCATGGCCGGCGTGTGGAGTGCGGGGCGTGGTCAGGCGGTGAGAAGGGAGTCGTCTTCGGTGCGGGCTCCTGGCAGCCGGTGGCGGGCGGCGATGAGGGCGGCGTCGACGTCGCCGGTGCCGGTCGACACGCACAGGGTGTAGCCGATGTCATCCATGCGCCGGCGGACCTCCTCGCTGCCGTCCTCGGCGTGCAGAATGCGCAGCGTCTCGTACTGCTCGATCAGGTTTTTCAGCACGGCCGGGTGTGCCATGAGCATCAGAAGCCTCTTCCCTCGCTCTATTCCCATAGGTCATACGGCGACCCGTGTGCCCCGCTCCCCGGTCGTCATTCCGGCCCCTGACGCGCACGGCAGCCGCGAGGGCATCCGCGAGGGCATCCGCGGGCAGAAGGTTGGCCGTGCACCTCGCGGGTACTCCGACGATCTTCCGAAGTCAGCCGTGGAAAGCTTGAGGTGCAGGTGCCCCAGACGAACGTGCATGAGAAGAACATCTTTGTTATCGGCCTCGACGAGGCCAATCTGCCGACACTCAATGCGGTGCCGGGTGCGAAGTCACTGCGTTTTCACCCCTTGATGACGACCGACGAACTGCAGGGCGGCGAGGTGTCGGTGCCAGAGCTCCTCGACAAGGCCCAGCGGACGCTGGACGCCTTCGACGGAAGCATCGACGCGATCGTCGGCTACTGGGACTTCCCGGTCAGCACCCTCGTCCCCATCCTCAGCGAGCGCTACGGAACCCGCAGCACCAGCCTGGAGTCGGTGGTCAAGTGCGAGCACAAGTACTGGAGCCGGCTGGAGCAGCAGAAGGCCACTGACCGTATTCCGCGGTTCGGCAAGGTCGATCTTGAGTCCGACGACCCGCGTCCTCCCGAGGGCGTGCGGTTCCCCATGTGGCTCAAACCGGCGCTCTCGTACTCCTCCGAACTCGCCTTCGGCGTCAAGGACATGGACGAGTTCCGTGCCGCCGTCGACGAGATCCGCGAGGGCATAGCGCGGGTCGGCAGGCCCTTCGAATACATCCTCGACCGCATCGAGCTGCCGCCCGAGATGGACGGCGTAGGCGGCCAGGTCTGCCTCGCCGAAGAAGCGATGTCAGGTATCCAGGTCGCCGTCGAAGGCTACGTCCATCAGGGCGAAGTGACCGTCTACGGTGTGCTGGACTCCATCAGCTATCCCGATTCCTCGTGCTTCCTGCGCCACCAGTACCCCTCGACGCTGCCGCCGGAGGTGATCCAGCAGCTCCACGACGTCACCGAGCGGGTGATGCGCCAGATCGGTTTCGACTCGGCCACCTTCAGCGTGGAGTACTTCTACGACCCGCACACCTGCGAGATCAACCTGCTGGAGATCAATCCCCGGCACTCCCAGTCCCATGCCGAGCTGTTCCAGTACGTCGACGGCGTACCCAACCACCACTGCATGTTCAGCCTCGCCCTCGGCGACGACCCGCACATGCCGCACCGCGAGGGCCCGTACGCGATGTCCGCGAAGTGGTACTACCGCTGGTTCACCGACGGTGTGGTGCGCCATGTGCCCTCGCCGGACGACATCGCCCGCATCGAGCGTGAGATCGACGGGGTGCGCGTCGACGTCACGCCCGAGGCGGGGCAACGACTGTCGGAACTGTCCCAACAGGACAGCTACAGCTTCGAGTTGGCCCATGTCTTCACCGGAGGCAGCGACGAGGAGGACCTGCGGAAGAAGTACGACCACTGCGTGGCCGCACTGGGACTCACCTTCGACGAGAGCCCGCAGGTCGAGAGCCCGAAAGAATAAGGAGCACATCGGCCTCATGCGTTACGTGACCAACCTTCCGTACGCCACGAAGGAAGAGGAGCACCTCCGCATCCCCATGTCCGACGGCACCCAGCTGTCGGCACGTGTCTGGCGTCCCGCGTCCTCGGACAACGAGCCCGTGCCCGCGGTGCTGGAGTACATCCCCTACCGCAAACGGGACCTCACTTCCGTACGTGACTCCATCCACCACCCGTACATCGCCGGGCACGGTTACGCCTGCGTCCGCGTCGACGTGCGCGGCACCGGCGACTCCGAGGGGGTGCTGAAGGACGAGTACCTGGAACAGGAACAGGCCGACGCGGAAGACACCCTGGCCTGGCTGGCCGAGCAGCCCTGGTGCGACGGCAGCACCGGCATGATGGGGATCTCCTGGGGTGCCTTCGCCGCTCTCCAGGTGGCCGCCCGGCGGCCACCGAGCCTGCGCGCCATCGTCATCGCGTCCTTCACCGACGACCGGCACGCCGACGACATGCACTACATGGGCGGGGCCATGCTCTCGGACAACCTCGCCGAGGCGGGCACCATGTTCGCCTACGCCACCTGCCCACCCGACCCCGCCGTGGTCGGCGACCGCTGGCGCGACATGTGGCACGAGCGGCTGGAGAACACCGGCCCCTGGGTCCTTCCGTGGTTGCGCCACCAGCGCCGCGAAGACTACTGGCGCCACGCCTCGGTCTCGGAGAACTACCAGGACGTACGCTGTCCCGTCCTCGCCTCCAGCGGCTGGGCGGACGGCTACTCCAACGCCGTGACCCGACTGCTCGGCAACCTGGACGTGCCCCGTAAGGGACTGATCGGCCCCTGGTCGCACAAGTTCCCCCACCTCGGCGAACCGGGGCCCGCCATCGGCTACCTCCAGGAAGTGGTGCGGTGGTGGGACCACTGGCTCAAGGGTGTCGACAACGGCGTCATGGACGGCCCCATGCTGCGCACCTGGATGCAGGACAGTGTGCCCCCGTCCACGTCGTACGAGGAGCGGCCGGGCCGTTGGGTCGCGGAACCCACCTGGCCGTCTCCGTACGTCCACCAGGTCACGCACCCGCTGACCCGGCACCGGATCGGCTCCCCGGGCGAGAACCAGGCGGCCGGTGAAGGGGACGGCGTCGCGATGACGGTGCGCTCGCCGCTGTCCGTCGGCCAGTTCGCGGGCAAGTGGGCCTCGTACAACGCACCCCCGGACCTGCCCTACGACCAGCGCGAAGAGGACGGCGGCTCGCTCGTCTTCGAGACCGACCCCCTGACCGAGCGGCTGGAGATCCTGGGCTCGCCGACCGTGGAACTCGACGTCTCGGCCGACGAGCCGGTCGCGATGGTGGCCGCGCGCCTGTCCGATGTGAGCCCCGACGGCGCCGCCACCCGTGTCACGTACGGTCTGCTCAATCTCACCCGGCGGGACAGCACCGAGGACCCCGAGCCTCTGGAGCCGGGCCGACGCTACCGGGCGACCGTTCACCTCAACGGTGTGGCGCAGGCGTTCCCGCCCGGACACCGCGTCCGGCTCTCCCTGTCCACGTCGTACTGGCCGCTCGCCTGGCCGCCTCCCAAGCCGGCCTTGCTGAGCGTCCACGAGGGCTCCAGCACCCTGACACTGCCCGTCCGCCCGACGGACGACCCCGACGAGGTGCCCGCGAACCCGTTCGAGGAGCCCGAAGGTACACCGCCACTGGCCGTGACCCGGCTGACGCCCCCGGAGCAGCGGTGGGACGTGAAGCGGGACCTGATCGGCTACAACGCCGACCTGGAGATCGTGAAGGACCAGGGTCTGATCCGCTTCGACGAGATCGGTCTCGACGCCGGCCGTCGCGCCTACGAGCGCTACGCGACCGTCGCCGACGACTTCACGTCGGTCAGCGGCGAGTCCACCTGGACCATGCGGTTCCGACGTGACGACTGGGACGTTCACGTGGTGACACACACCCGGCTCAGCTGCGACGAGCAGGACTTCTTCGTGGACGCCACCCTGGACGGCTACGAGGGCGACCGTCGGGTGTTCTCCCGCACATGGAACGAGACGGTGCCACGCGACCTGCTCTAGGGGTATCGATCCGAGTGCCGGCCCTGCGGTCCCCGCCACCGCTTGCGCAGCGGGGCGAACAGTCCAAGGCTGGACTAAAGGGATGGACCGGACGGCCCTACGATGCCGTCCGGTCGGCCCCAGCCGCCGCTCGTTCCCGGGTGACACCTTCCTCTCAGGGACGACGAGGAGGTGGTCCCATGCGCAAGCCAAAGCTGACGCGCCGGCGGTGGTGGCGGTGGCGGAGAAATCCGTTGCGCCGGCACACGGACATCGTCGAAGCCTGGATCGTCCTGGTCGTCTGGACGGTCATCGCACTGGGCGGCACCCTCGTCGGCCTGGTGACGGCCCACGCTGCCGCCGAGTCCTTCGCTCAACTACGGCGCGACCGCCACTCGGTTCCGGCCGTCCTCGTGGAAAAAACGGCCCAAGCGGTACCGACGGAGGAAGCCGCGTCATCCCAGCGGGTCCGGGCGAAAGTCCGCTGGACGGCGTCGGACGGTTCCACCCGTACCGGCTGGACCCTGGTGAACTCCGGGCACAAGACCGGTTCCAAGGTCGTGATCTGGATGAACAACCAGGGTCAGCTCGCCGCGGAGCCGCCGACCGCCAGTGCGGCGGCCGCCGAAGAGGTCCTGCTCGGCACCGGCGCGGCGCTCGCCTTCGGGGGTCTGACGTTCGCCGCCGGACGCCTCGCGCAGTGGCGGCTCGACCAGGGGCGTTACGAACAATGGGGCCGTGAGTGGGCCCAGGTCGGACCGCAGTGGGGACGTAAGGCCACATGATGTGGGACCGGTCGGCAGCCGCGTAGAGCGACAGTCCCCGGCGGGTCCACGTTGCCCTCGCGGCGTGGCGCGGAAGCAGTCAGGCTGGTCATGAGCCCACCCGGCGATCAACCGTCGGGGCGAAGGAGCTGATGACCATGACGACTCTGGTCGGATTCCCGGGCCGTTCGGTCCGGGTCAACGCGCGTATCGACTCGCCACTGTCCCGATGGCTGTGGCTGGTGAAGTGGTTCCTCGCCATTCCGCACTACGTGGTGCTGTTCTTCCTCTGGATCGCCTTCACCGTGGTGACCGTGATCGCGTTTTTCGCCATCCTGTTCACCGAGCGTTATCCCCGCGCCCTGTTCGACTTCAACCTGGGTGTGATGCGCTGGAGTTGGCGGGTCGCCTTCTACTCGTACGACGCTCTGGGAACCGACCGGTATCCGCCGTTCAGCCTGCGCGAGGAACCGGACTACCCGGCACGGCTGGACATCGCCTACCCGGAGCGCCTCTCCCGCGGCCTGGTGCTGGTGAAGTGGTGGCTCCTGGCCATCCCGCACTACATGGTCATCGGCTTCTTCCTCGGCGGCGCCCATCTGGGCTGGTGGTCCGGCGGGCTGATCACCCTGCTGACGATCATCGCGGCCGTGATCCTGGCCTTCACCGAGAAGTATCCGAAGGACCTGTTCGACCTGATCATCGGCCTCAACAGGTGGGTCCTGCGAGTGTGGGCCTACGCCGCCCTGATGACGGACGAGTACCCACCGTTCCGCCTGGACCAGGGCGGCCCGGAGACGACCGCCCCGCCGGAGCGACCCTGACGGGGTCGCCCCACTTCCAGGCGGTCCCGCAGCGCGGGTGGCGAGCACAACGGCTTCCGATCACCCGATGCCGGTGGGGAGCCGTACGGCGAAGGTGGTCGATCCCGGGCGGCTTGTGAGGGTGACGCTTCCGCTGTGGGCCTCCGCCACCGCCGCCACGATCGACAGCCCGAGGCCGGTTCCGGTGCCGGTGCCCGCGTCCTCGGTGCGGCGGCGGTCCGCGCGTGTGAAGCGTTCGAAGACCTTGGGTTGCACGTCCGGGGCGACGCCCGGCCCGTCGTCGTGGACCTTCAGCACCGCCGTGCCGTCCTCGGTCTCCAGCGAGATGGTCACCGTGCTGCCGACGGGTGTGTGCAGACGGGCGTTGGCCAGCAGGTTGGCCAGCACCTGATGGAGCCGGTGGGCGTCGCCCGGCACCGTCACCGGTTCCTCGGACAGCTCCAGCGTCCAGCGGTGTCCGGGGCCCACGGCCTGCGCGTCCGTCACCGCGTCCAGGACCAGGCGGGTCAGGTCGACGGGAAGCCGCTCCAGAGGGCGGCCCGCGTCGAGGCGGGCGAGGAGCAGCAGATCGTCGACCATCTCGCCCATGCGGGCCGCTTCGGCCTCGATGCGTTCCAGAGCGCGCACCACCTTCCGCGGCACCGGCCCCGGGTGCAGCAGCGCCAGTTCCGCGTGCCCGCGCACCGATGCCACGGGCGTGCGCAGCTCGTGGCTGGCGTCGGCGGCGAAACTGCGCAGTCGTTCCTCGCTCGCGTGCCGTTTGGTCAGCGCGTCCTCGACGTGGCCGAGCATCGCGTTGAAGGCACCGGCGACGCGTCCCACCTCGCTGCACGGGTCGCTCTCCGGCGCGCGCGGTGGAAGCGCCACCTCGCCGCTGGAGAGCGGGAGTTCACTGACCCGGGTGGCGGTCGCGGCCACTCTGCTGAGCGGTCGCAGCGACCAGCGCACCCACAGTGCTCCCGCGACGCCGGCGACGGCGAGCGCCGCGCCGAAGACCACCGCGGCGACCAGTTCCAGCCGGTGGACGGTGGCCTCCACGGACTCCATGGGCAGCCCGGTGATCAGGACGTCGCCGTCCCTGCCCTCGGTCGCCATCATGCGGTACTCGCCCAGCGACGAGAGGTGGGTCGTGTGCCCCTCGCCGTCGGCCGGCAGGTCGGCGAGCCTTCCGCTGTCCCGCGCGCCGAGCGAGACGGTCACCGTGCCGGTACCGCTGCCGGACGCCACCACCGCGGCGTTGGTGACCGTGTCGCCGACCAGCCGGGCACCGAAGGTTCCGACGGTCTGACGGCGGGTGTCACCGTCGCCGTCCTCGTCGCCGTCGTGGTCCGAGGGCAGACTCCCGCCGTGCTCCAGACTCGCCGGGAACCGTACGCCCGTCTCGCGCAGCTGCTGGTCGAGGCGGCCGGTGAGAAAGCCGTTCAGCTCCACCACCGCCGCCACCCCGACGGCCGCGCAACTGACCGCGAGCAGCACGACGAGGCCGGCGGTGAGCCGCGCCCTCAGCGTGTGCGGCCACCGCAGCCGGGCCGGCCACCGCCCCGCCCCGCGCCGGAGCGGATCGCGCGCGAGACGCCGTGGCGCCCCCGCCCTCACCGGGCCACCGGCTTGAGCACGTAACCCGCGCCCCGCACCGTGTGGATCATGGGCGGGCGGCCCGCGTCCACCTTCTTGCGCAGGTAGGAGATGTACAGCTCGACGACATGGGCCTGCCCGCCGAAGTCGTAGGACCATACGCGGTCGAGGATCTGCGCCTTGCTGAGCACGCGTCGCGGGTTGCGCATGAGCAGGCGCAGCAGTTCGAACTCCGTCGGGGACAGCTCGATCAGGTCGCCACCGCGGATGACCTCGCGGGCCTCCTCGTCCATGACGAGGTCGCCGACGGTCAGCCGTGGCCCGTCCTCCGTCTGTCGTGCCATGCCGGCCCGGCGCAACAGTCCGCGCAGCCGGGCCACGACCTCCTCCAGGCTGAACGGTTTCGTCACGTAGTCGTCGCCGCCCGCCGTGATGCCCGCGATGCGGTCCTCGACGGCGTCCCGTGCGGTCAGGAAGAGCACGCACACGTCGGGGCGCACGGTATGCAGCGAGCGCAGCACGGCGAAGCCGTCGGTGTCCGGGAGCATGACGTCGAGAACGACGGCGTCGGGCAGCAGCTCGCGTGCCTCGGCGACGGCCGAGACGCCGTCGCCGGCCGTGCGTACCTCCCAGCCCTCGTAGCGCAGGGCGCCGGAGAGGACCTCCGCGAGGTCGGGGTCGTCGTCGACGACGAGGACCCTCAGTGGGGCGCCGTCGGTCCGGGTCAGCGTGGGGCGGCCGGGGCCGCGATGGCGGGGAGTGTTCATCTCACGTACCAGGATGCGGCCTCGCCGGGTGGCGGGGCCGCTCCCCCGACCTCTGAGTTCGCTATGAGTCCGCCGTGCCGATGTCCGCTCCGGTCGTCTCGGAGACCCTTCCCACCTGCGGCGGAGCCGCGCCGCCCACCGCGCGCTGAGAGCGGGCTCAGAGGTTGCGTCGGCACAGTGTCGTCCCGGACGGCCAAAGGGACGTACGGACAGTCGAAGGGACATACGGATGACGACGGCGTACGCGCAACGAAGGGTCGCCCCCGCGCCTCCCGCGCCACGGCGCTCCCCCGCCGGCCCCGTGCTCGCCGTCCTGTGGAGCGGGGCCGCCGCCGTGGTCGCCCTGTGGTGGCACGACACGGGGTCGGTCGTCGGCGCCGCGGGCTGGCTGACGGGCGCCGGGCGGATAGCAGGGCTGCTGTGCGGATACGCCTGCGCCGTCCTCGTCGGTCTGATGGCCCGCGTCCCGCTGCTGGAGCGGCGGATCGGGGCGGACCGGGTGACGCGCTGGCACGCGATGGCGGGCCGCTACACGATCTGTCTGCTGGTGGCACACGTCGGGCTGATCCTGCTCGGGTACGCCGCCCAGGACGGCTCCTCGCTCCTGGACGAGACGCTCACCGTGGTCCTGGACTACCCGGAGATGCTCAAGGCCACCGCCGGCACCGTCATCCTGCTCGCGGTCGGGGTCGTCTCGGCCCGCGCGGTGCGCCGTCGGGTCAGCCACGAGTTCTGGTTCTACGTGCATCTGCTCACCTACGCCGCGGTCTTCCTCGCCTTCGGCCACCAGCTCGCCCTGGGGTCCGACTTCACCGGCAGCGGGCCGGCCCAGGCCGCCTGGTACGCGCTGTACCTGGGCGTCGCGGCCCTGGTGGGGTGGTTCCGGATCCTCGCTCCGGTACGGCTCAACCTGCGTCACCGGCTGCGGGTCGAATCCGTGCACAGGGAGGCGCCGGGCGTGTACTCCGTCGTCGTACGGGGGCGACGGCTGGACGAGATGGGGGCGCGGCCGGGGCAGTTCCTGCGCTGGCGGTTCCTCACCGAGGGCATGCGCTGGACCTCCACGCCGTACTCCCTGTCGGCGCCGCCGCGCCCGGACCTGCTGCGCATCACGGTCAAGGCGCTCGGCGACCACAGTGCCGCCGTCGCCCTGCTGCGGCCGGGCACCCGTGTGTGGGCGGAGGGCCCCTATGGGGCGCTGACCACGGACCGGCAGACCGCGCACAAGTCCCTGCTGATCGCGGGCGGTGTCGGCATCACCCCGCTGCGGGCCCTGTTCGAGACGCTGCCCGGCGACGTCACCCTCCTCTACCGCGCCCGCACGGCCGAGGACCTCGCCCTGGGCGGCGAGCTGGAGGCGGTCGCACGGTGGCGAGGGGCGAAGGTGCTCTACGCGCTCAACGGTCCGCAGGGCCGGCGCCCGGACCTCACGGCCCACTCCCTGCGCGCGATGGTGCCCGACCTGGACGCCCACGACGTGTACCTGTGCGGCCCGCACGGTTTCGCGCGGGACCTGTACGAGGCGCTGCGCGGCGCCGGGGTCCCGGACCGCCGCATCCACCACGAGTCCTTCGAGCTGTGAGGCCGTCTTGCACACGTTGAAGAAGAACCGTCCGCTGCGCCGCATCGTGCTGGCGAGCGCCGCGACCGTCTCCGGGATGGTGCTGCTGCTGTCGCTGAAGCCGCACACGATGCCGTCCGTCGCCGGTTTGGCGTCCTCTTCCGCGCCGTCCGGCAGTTCGAGCACATCGAGTGGGGCAACCGGATCGAGCGGCTCGGCCACGGGCACCCGGACCCTCACCGGAGACTCGGTCCAGACCCGCTACGGACCCGTCCAGGTCCGCGTCACGCTGAAGAGCGGGAAACTCACCGACGTCACCGCGGTGACCTACCCGCAGGAGAACCCGAGGGATCAGGAGATCAACGCGTACGCCATCCCGCAGTTGACCAGAGAGGCGCTCACCGCCCAGAGCGCCGACATCGACATGGTCTCCGGAGCCACGTACACCAGCGAGGGCTACCGCGAGTCACTCCAGTCGGCACTGGACGCGGCGAACGGCTGACGCCTGCCGGGGCACGGCCCTACGGCCCTCGGCGCGCCGCCCGCCCTCTAGGGCTTCCGCGACGGCGCCCGCCACACGAGCGTGGTGCCGCCGCCCTCGGGTTCGCCGAGCTCCAGTCGGCCCCCCAGCTGCTCGGCGCGCTCCGCGATGTTGCGCAGCCCGCTGCGGCGGCCGCCGGCCGGGATGCCCACGCCGTTGTCGGTGACCGACAGCCGTACCTCCCGTCCGTCCGTGGCCAGGACCACCTCGGTCCGGCCGGCCCGGGCGTGCCGGGCGACATTGGTCAGTGCCTCGGAGAGCACCGCCACCACGTGGTCGGCGATCTCCTTCGGCACATCGGTCTCCAGCAGGCCCTCCATCCGCACGCTGGGGGCGAAGCCCAGGACCTGCGCCGCCTCCCCGACCACCCGTACGGCGCGGGTGCGCAGCCCGGCCTCCCCGGCGCGCTCGCGGGTGCGCAGACCGAAGATCGTCGACCTGATGATCTTGATGGTCTCGTCCAGGTCGTCCACGGCGCGTGTCACGCGTTCGGAGGCCTCCGCGTGCTCGATGAAGCGGCCCGCGCTCTGCAGGGTCATACCGGTGGCGAACAGCCGCTGGATCGCCAGGTCGTGCAGGTCGCGGGCGATCCGGTCGCGGTCCTTGAGCACCGCGACCCCCTCGGCGTCCTGGCGGCGTTCCGCCAGCTCCATCGCGATGGCGGCCTGCGCGGCGAAGGCCTGCAAGGTCTCGGTCTCCGTCGCGGAGAACGGCTGCCGGCCGGCTTCCCGCGCCAGCAGGACCACGCCTCGGACACCCGCCTCTCCGGTGCCGATGGGCACCGCCACCGCGGGGCCGAGTCCCCCGAAGCGCGGCGGATCCAGGCAGATCCGGTCGTCGTGGCCGACGTCCCCGCTGGTGACCGGTGCGGCGCCGGAGAAGGCCAGCCCCATGAGGCTCCTGTCCAGGGGCAGTACGAGCCCTCGGTGCGCCTCGGCGTCTGTCCCGACGGCGATCTCCACGGCGAGTGCCCCGGTGTCCTCCATGGGCAGCGCGACCGCCGCCAGGGCCGACCCGGTGATCTCACCGGCCCGTTCGGCGATCAGACCGAGCACCTCGGTGCGCGCACGGCCGGACATCAGGCTGTGGGTGATCTCCGCGTTGACCCGCAGCCAGCGCTCACGCAGCCGGGACTCCTCGTACAGGCCGGCGTTGTCGATCGCGACGCCGGCCGCTACGGCCAGGGTCGCCAGCACCGACTCGTCCTCCTCGTCGAACTGCAGCCCGCCCCGCTTCTCGGTCAGGTACAGGTTGCCGAAGACCTGGTCGCGCACGCGGATGGGGACGCCGAGGAACGTGTTCATCGGCGGATGGTGGGGCGGAAGGCCGTACGAGGAGGGGTGTTCGGAGATTTTCACCAGCCTCAAGGGCTCGGGGTGTCTGATCAGTTCTCCGAGGATGCCGTGCCCCTCCGGGAAGGGGCCGATCCGGTCGATCTGCTCCTGGCTGACTCCGATGGTGTGGAAGGCCGACAGCCGCTTGCCGTCCGGTCCGATCACCCCCAGGGCCGCGTACTCCGCGTCCACCAGGGTGGCCGCGGCCTCCACGATGCTGTACAGCGCCTGCTCGAGGTTCAGATCCCGGCCGACCGAGAGCACCGCCTCCAGGAGGCTGTGCACCCGGTCGCGGGTGCCACGGGCCGCGTCCAGCCGCGCCTGCAGCTCCTCCAGCAGTTCGTCCAGCCGCAGCTGAGGCAGCCGTACGCGGGCTTCCTCGGGGCTTTGCACCTGCCCTCCTCCAGGTCCCGTGAGCGCACGGACCCGCACCGGTCCGGTCAAAAGCCACGGTAATCGTCGGCGGCCGGGGGTGACAGCGGGGCGGGGCGGGCCGGGCCCCCGGGGTTTCCCGCCGGGGACGGAGCACGTCGGGGTTCACGAGGGGAGGCGCACGCCGTGCGGGGTGTGTCCGCCGAGGAGTTCGCGCCCGGTGACCAGCTCCGGGTCGATGCGCACGAAGACCTCCCGTGGCGCCGCTACCCAGGAACGCGGCCCGGTCCGCAGCAGCCGCGCGTGCTCGGCGGGGTCGGTCACCAAGTTGGCCGCTCCGGTGACCAGGACGCTCCAGCCGGAGTGGGTGGCGGCGTCGACCTCGTCGGCCTCGAAGGCGACCACAGCTCCGTCGATCGCGCTGACCAGTTCCGAGGAGGCCGAGGTACGCACCAGTACCGCGCCGTCGCTGTCCAGGCAGAAGGTGACCGGCAGTACGGCGGGCAAGGCCTGCCGGGTGTACACGATGCGCCCCATGGGCACCTGGACCAGTCGACGCCCGCACTCCTGCCGGTCGAGTTCCCGGAATCCGTCGTTGGCGTACATCTGCCTTCTCGTCTCTCACCTGGCAAAGCGGTCCTGACTGGTCCACGTCCTCTCGTCAGGCCGCCCGGACGACGACCTCCTCGTGCGACGGCTCGCCGAGCACCACCTTGAGGGCGCCGGTGTCGGCGGCCCGGGCGAAGACCTCGTACGCCTCTTCCATGTGCTCCAACGGGAAGGTGTGGGTGACCAGCTGCGCGGTGGGCAGCCGGCCGGCCGCGGCCATGCGCAGCAGGGTGGGCGTCGAGTGGGTGTCCACCAGACCGGTGGTGATGGTCACGTTCTTGATCCACAGGTCTTCCAGGTGCAGTGTGGCGGGCTTGCCGTGGACGCCGATGTTGGCCAGGTGGCCGCCGGGACGCACCATGCGTGTGCACAGCTCGAAGCTCTCCGGCAGGCCGACCGCCTCGATGACCACGTCCGCGCCGAGACCGTCGGTGAGATCGGCGATCAGCTGCTCGGGTGTCTCGCGGGCGTCGGCCACGGCGTCGGCGCCGAGCCGCTTGGCGGCCTCCAGTCGGGACGTGTCCAGATCGACGGCGACGATCCTCTCGGGCGCGAACAGACCCGCCGTGGCGATCGCCGCGAGGCCGATGGGCCCGGCTCCGACGATGGTGACGGTGTCTCCCGGCCGTACCCGCCCGTTGAGGACGCCCACCTCGTACGAGGTGGGGAAGATGTCGGCCAGCAGTACGGCGTCCTTGCTGTCGACCGCGCCGGGCAGCGCGTGCACGGACAGGTCGGCGTAGGGGACGCGGACGTACTCGGCCTGGGTGCCGTCGATCAGGTGGCCGAGGATCCAGCCTCCGCCGTCCCGGCACTGGCCGTAGCTGCCCTCGCGGCAGTAGCGGCAGCGGCCGCAGGCGCTGATGCAGGAGACCAGCACCCGGTCGCCCGGACGGACGGTCCGGACGTCGCTGCCGACCTCCACGATCTCGCCGACGGCCTCGTGGCCCAGGACGGTGCCCGGCCGTACCTCGGGCACATCGCCCTTGAGGATGTGCAGGTCCGTCCCGCAGATGGTGACGGTGTCGACCCGCACGATGGCGTCGGTGGGCTCCTTGACGGCGGGGTCCGGGACCTCCTCCCAGGCGGACTGCCCGGGGCCGTGGAAGACGAAGCCTTTCATGACGCTCCTCACCATCCCTTGCTCGAGTGCCGGAAACCCCCCAGATCCAGCTTGTCCGGTAACCGTCGGCTCGGCTTGGGCCGTCCGGCCCTTGCGCGGACCCTGTCGGCCCGAGGCCCCGCCCCGCTCGAACCAGGCGTCGGGGCCGGCCGGCAGGTACCGATCACCCCCTCTCCGCTCCCTTCTGCGCGTGGGTCAGGGCATCCGCGACGCTCTGAGCCCATGCCTCGATCACGCCGAAGTCCCGGAAGTCGCCGCCCCTTCCGGAGCGGAGAATCATCCCGGCCACGCGTCCCTTGGCACCTTCCTCAAGGCACCCTCCGAAAGTGACGTGCTCCCGGACGTCGAGGCGGGTCATCTCCCGCTGCACGCCGCGCACGGGCGGGATGTCCCGCTCGGAGGCCGAGGCGTCGAGCGGGCCGCTGCTGAAGAACCACACGGGGCGCTTCGCGAGTTCGCCGCGGTGACGGCGGACGAACCGCCGCGCGTGCTTGTGCCAGCGTCCCGCGTAGAGCCCGCCGCCGACCACGACGGCGTCGTACGCCGTCACGCTCGTCACGGACTGGGCCGGCAGCAACTCGGCGGTCAGCCCGTCCTTGCGCAGGACATCGGCGACGGCTTCGGCGATCCGCGCCGTGGATCCGTTGGTCGTTCCGTAGGTGACCAACACGGTGTCGGTCATGGTGGTCCGCCTCCTTATCTCTTCTCCGTGGCTCGCGACATTTCGATCGTCCGACGGGCCGGGACGCGGTTCCAGGGGCTGTACGGGGGGCGGACCGGGGGCCGCTCGGCCCTGTGCGCCGCTGATGGTCCCTCGCGGTGAGGGGGGGCGGGTGGTCAGGCGTTCCAGGTCCAGTCGACGACCTCGGGCAGGTCCATGCCGTGCTCGCGGATCCAGGCCTGGTGGCGGGTGCGGACGTCGGCCATCTGCTGGCGTACGGCGGCGGCGGGCACGGCGAGGCCGGGGACGCGGTCGATGACGTCCATGACCAGGCGGTAGCGGTCGAGGTCGTTGCGGACCACCATGTCGAACGGCGTGGTCGTGGTGCCGGACTCCTTGTAGCCGAGCACGTGCAGGTTCTTGTGGCCGGTGCGGCGGTAGGCCAGGCGGTGGATGAGCCACGGATAGCCGTGGTAGGCGAAGATCACCGGCTTGTCGGTGGTGAACAGGCCGTCGTACTCGAAGTCGCTCATCCCGTGCGGGTGTTCCTCGCGCGGCAGCAGCCGGGTCATGTCGACCACGTTGACCACGCGGACGGCGAGCTGGGGCAGGTGGCGGCGCAACAGCTGTGCGGCGGCCAGCACTTCCTGGGTGGGCACGTCTCCGGCGCAGGCCAGTACGATGTCCGGCTCGCCGCCGTTCTCCGTGCCGGCCCACTCCCAGATGCCGGCGCCGCGTGCGCAGTGGGCGCGGGCCTGGTCCATGGACAGCCAGTCGAAGCAGGGTTGCTTGCCCGCCACGATCACGTTGACGTAGTCCCGGCTGCGCAGCGCGTGGTCCGCCACCGACAGCAGCGTGTTGGCGTCCGGCGGCAGGTAGACCCGTACGACCTCGGGGCTCTTGTTGAGGACGTGGTCGACGAAGCCGGGGTCCTGGTGGGAGAACCCGTTGTGGTCCTGGCGCCACACATGGGAGGTCAGCAGGTAGTTGAGGGAGGCGATGGGCGCGCGCCACGGCAACTCCCGTGCGGTCTTGAGCCACTTGATGTGCTGGTTGACCATGGAGTCGACGATGTGCACGAACGCCTCGTAGCAGGAGAACAGTCCGTGACGGCCCGTCAGCAGATACCCCTCCAGCCAGCCCTGGCAGGTGTGTTCCGAGAGGATCTCCATCACCCGGCCGTAATGCTCGAGGTGTTCGTCGACCGGAAGGTACTGGGCCTGCCAGGCCTTTCCGCTGACGTCGAAGACGGCCTGGAGCCGGTTGGACGCGGTCTCGTCAGGACCGACGAGGCGGAAGTCCCGGCGCCCGCCGGTGTCCTTCATCACCTGGGCGAGGAGGTCACCGAGGACACGGGTGGGCTCGTGCAGGGTGGTTCCGGGCTTGTCGACGGGTACGGCGAAGTCGTCGAGGGACCGGACGGGAAGGTCGCGCACGAGCAGGCCCCCGTTGGCGTGCGGGGTGGCACCGAGCCGCCTGGCGCCGTCGGGGACGCAGGCGAGCACGTCGGCGACGGGGCGGCCGTCCGCGCCGAAGAGCTCCCGGGGCCGGTACGAGCGCAGCCAGGTCTCCAGCTGGTGCAGATGTCCTCGGTTCTCGCGGACCTCCGCGAGCGGGACCTGGTGGGCGCGCCAGGTGCCCTCGACGGGCACGCCGTCGACGTCGGCGGGGCCCGTCCAGCCCTTCGGGGTGCGCATCACGACCACGGGCCAGTGCACGCGCTCGGCGAGGCCGGCCTCGCGGGCGGTCTGTCGCATCGCGGCGATGCGGTCCAGCGCGTCGTCGAACGCCCGGGCCATGGCCTGGTGCACCTGGATCGGGTCGTCGCCGCTCACATGGATCGGCTCGTGTCCGTAGCCCCGCAGCAGGGCGTCGAGTTCGGCCTCCGGGAGCCGGGAGAGCACCGTCGGATTGGCGATCTTGTAGCCGTTGAGGTGCAGGATCGGCAGCACCGCGCCGTCGTGCACCGGGTCGAGGAACTTGTTGGAGTGCCAGGACGCGGCCAGCGGCCCGGTCTCCGCCTCTCCGTCACCGATCACACAGGCGACCAGCAGATCCGGGTTGTCGAAGGCGGCCCCATAGGCGTGCGCCAGCGAGTAGCCGAGTTCACCGCCCTCGTGGATCGAGCCCGGCGTCTGTGGGGCGACATGGCTCGGCACACCGCCGGGGAAGGAGAACTGCCGGAACAGGCGGGCCATGCCGTCCCCGTCCCTCGGCACGTCCGGGTAGGTCTCGCTGTACGTCCCCTCCAGCCACGCGTTGGCGAGCACGGACGGCCCTCCGTGCCCAGGCCCCCAGACACACAGCGCGTCGAGTCCGCGCGCCTTGATCACCCGGTTGAGGTGGGTGTACACAAGGTTGAGGCCGGGCGAGGTGCCCCAGTGGCCCAGCAGCCGGGGTTTGATGTGCTCGGCCCTGAGTGGCTCGGTGAGCAGCGGGTTGGCCATCAGGTAGATCTGTCCGGCGGCCAGGTAGTTCGCGGCTCGCCAGTGGGCGTCCAGGGTGCGCAGTTCCTCGTCGGAAAGTAGCGTGGCGTCCTGGTGTTCGACCGTGGGCATGAGTGACTCCGGATGTCATCGGCGTAGGTCATCGGGCATGTAGGTGATCGGGCATGGAGGCGGCATGGCCGGCAAGAAGGCGGCGAAACTGCCGCGCAAGGCGTACGAGCGGGAACTGCTCCGCCTGCAGACGGAGCTGGTGAAGCTGCAGGAGTGGGTGCGGGCGGAGGGTGCCCGGCTGGTCGTCGTCTTCGAGGGAAGGGACGCGGCGGGCAAGGGCGGCACCATCAAACGGGTCTCCGAACACCTCAACCCGCGTGTGGCACGGATCGCGGCGCTGCCGAAGCCGACCGAGCGCGAGCGCACCCAGTGGTACTTCCAGCGCTACATCGAGCACCTGCCGGCCGCCGGGGAGGTCGTGCTGTTCGACCGGTCCTGGTACAACCGGGCCGGGGTCGAGCACGTGATGGGCTTCTGCACCAGGGAGGAGTACCAGCTCTTCCTCCGCCAGTGCCCGATCTTCGAGCGCATGCTGGTCGAGGACGGGATCCAGCTGCGCAAGTACTGGTTCTCGGTGAGCGACACCGAGCAGCAGGAGCGTTTCCGGCGCCGTCTGGAGGACCCGCTGCGGCGCTGGAAGCTGTCCCCGATGGACCTGGAGTCGATCACCCGCTGGGAGGCCTACTCGCGGGCCAAGGACGAGATGCTGGTGCACACCGACATCAGCGAGGCGCCGTGGTACGTGGTCGAGAGCGACGACAAGCGCCGGGCCCGGCTGAACATGATCGCCCATCTGCTGGGCTCCCTGCCGTATCTCGATGCTCCCCCACCCGTGCTTCCGCTGCCGAAGCGTCCGGAGTCGACCGGCTATGTGCGCCCGTCCCGCGATCTGCAGACCTACGTCCCCGATCACGCGGCGAGCCTCTGAACAGCTGTCTTCATGGATCTCGTCTCCTCGGGGACGGGTGGCGCAGGCTGATGCCCTCGGCGGCCTCGCCGGGGATCCTCCCCCAGCCTTCGGCCGCGGGTACGCCCATCTCGCTTCGCCCGGTCCAGTGCTGATGGGTCTCGCCGCCCAGGAGCGGGGCCTGAGCCATGAGCTCCGGTACCGGCTCCCAGATGTGGACGACCTTCAGCGGCAGGTGGCGCAGCTTCGCTTCGCGGGCCGCCCATTCCGCGGCGGCCCGGCTCTCGGGCGATCCGTCGAGGCCTGCCGTGATGGCGCGGAGCATGATCCACCTCCCGCGGCGAGGAACCCGATTCCAGCGTCGTGTCCGGGGGGCGCCTTGTGCAGGGGCCACTGGTCCCGAATGAGGGCCGACCGACCCGCCGCACGGCTCGGCACGGCGGACCCTGTGGTGAGCGGACGCAGGGACGCGAAGGCATACCCGATGCCGAACGTCTACGGCTGTTGGGCTGAACGGCCGTGTCTTCAGAGGCCGTTGGGTTCGGTGCGGCACTGAGGACACGCGAGGCCCGCCGTCATGGGTCTCGCGCCCGGACGGGCACCGGTGGATCATGAGATCAGACGACGGAGGGCGGCAGATGTCCCAGGGCGCGGACAGACATGTCTCGGGATGGCGCCGACTGGTGCCCGGGCTCTTCGCGCTGCTGGGCTACCGGCGCTCATGGCTCACAGGTGACCTGCTCGCCGGTGTGACCGTGGCCGCCTACCTCGTACCGCAGGTCATGGCCTACGCGGGCGTGGCCGGACTGCCTCCGGTGGCCGGTCTGTGGGCGATCCTCCCGGCGCTCGGGCTGTACGCCCTCTTCGGTTCCTCGCGTCTGCTGTCGGTCGGCCCGGAGTCCACGACCGCCCTCATGACCGCCACCGTCGTCGCACCGCTCGCCGCCGGGAACTCCGGGCGCTACGCGTCACTGGCGGCGGCCCTCGCGGTCACGGTCGGACTGCTGTGCCTGGCGGCCCGGGCGGTGCGGCTGGGTTTTCTCGCGGACCTGCTCTCCCGCCCCGTCCTGATCGGATATCTCGCGGGCGTGGCGCTCATCATGATGGTGGACCAGCTGCCCAAACTCACCGGGGTGCGGACGACCGGCGCGGACTTCTTCCCCCAACTGTGGTCCTTCATCACTCATTTGACGGACGCTCACCTCGCCACCGTCCTCTTCTCCGCCGCCGCGCTCGTGTTCCTCTTCGTGATGGCCCGTTACGTCCGTGCCGTGCCCGGCCCGCTGGTGGCCGTCGTTCTCGGCACCGCCGCCGTCGTGGCCTTCGATCTCGACGGCCGGTACGGGCTGAAGGTGATCGGCGATGTCCCCTCCGGTCTGCCGAGCCTCGCCGTTCCGGACCTGGGGGAACTGCCGCGCCTGGTGCTGCCCGCGCTCGGTGTGCTCCTGGTCGCCTACACCGACTTCATCCTCACCGCGCGGGCCTTCCGCAGCCGCGACGACGACGGCCCCGGTCTCGACGCGAACCAGGAGTTCCTCGCCCTGGGTACGGCCAACCTCGGCGCCGGCGCGCTGCACGGCTTCCCGGTGAGCAGCAGCGCCAGCCGCACCGCCCTCGCCTCGTCGGCGGGCGCCCGCAGTCAGGCGTACTCCCTGGTGGCCGGAGCGGTGGTGCTCGCCGTGCTGCTCTTCCTCAGCCCGCTGCTGGCGCGCACGCCCTCCGCGGTACTCGGCGCGCTCGTCGTCTACGCCGCGGTCCGCATGATCGACCTCGCGGGCTTCGGGCGGTTGGCGTCCTTCCGCCGCCGGGAGCTGTTCCTGGCCCTCGGCTGCCTCGCCGGGGTGCTCGCGCTGGACATCCTGTACGGCGTGATCGTGGCCGTCGGCCTGTCGGTGGCCGAGCTGCTGACCCGGGTGGCTCGCCCGCACGACGCCGTCGAGGGCCTGGTGCCCGGAGTGGCCGGCATGCACGACGTCGACGACTACCCACAGGCCCGCACGATCCCCGGTCTGCTGGTCTACCGCTATGACTCTCCGCTGTTCTTCGCCAACGCGGAGGACTTCAGGCGCCGCGCCCTGGCATCCGTCGATGAACAAGGCGACCCGGTCCGCTGGTTCGTCCTCAACACCGAGTCCAATGTGGAGGTGGACATCACCGCCCTCGACGCCGTCGACGAACTGCGCCGCGAACTGACCCACCGCGGCATCGTGTTCGCCCTCGCCCGCGTGAAGCAGGACCTGCTGGACGACCTGGAGGCGTACGGCCTGACGGACTCGGTCGGCAAGGACCGGATCTTCCCGACGCTCCCGACGGCCGTGGCCGCCTACCGCACATGGCTCGGCCGTCAGTAGGCCGACACACCCTGCCCTCTGAAGCGTTCGCGGACGCCGTCGCGAGCGACCGGTTCGTAGCCGACCGCCCAAGCTCTTCGGTACCGAACGGCCCGGTCGATAGACCGGGTGGCCCATGGCCTGCCGAGAGAACCCGGCACACGCTGGCGTTGGAAGTTCGCACACCCCTCCGCGGAGGCAGGCCATGAACGACTCTCCCACCCCCAGCATGCTGCGCTCGTTGTCGGCAGCACACCGTCAGCAGCTCCTGAGCGTCGCCCGGGAGGTGTCCATCCCGCAGGGGACACGCCTGTTCGAAGAGGGGTCACGCGCCGACCGTTTCTGGATCATCCGCACCGGCAGGATCGAGCTCGACATGCGTGTGCCGGGCCGTCGGGCGGCCGTCATCGAGGATCTCGGGCACAACGAGCTGGTCGGCTGGTCCTGGCTCTTCGTACCGCACGTCTGGCATCTGGGCGCCCGGGGCGACCACACCGATACGGGCCTACGAGTTCGACGCCGCGGCCGTCCGGTCGATGTGCCGGAACGACCCGGCCCTGGCCGGCGAGGTCAGCCAGTGGGTGGGCCAGATACTCGCCCACCGTCTGCGCTCGGCCCGGACGCGCCTGCTGGACCTGTACGCCCCGTACGGCGCCGGCAGCACCATCTGATCCAAGCCTTCGAACACCGACGAAGGAGTGGCCATGCACGGCACCCCGCACCTCGTCAGCGACGTGATGACCCACACCGTCGCCGCGGTCGGCCGCGGAGCAACCTTCAAGGAGATCGTGCGGCTGATGCAGGACCGGAACGTCAGCGCCCTGCCGGTCATCGAGGGTGCGGGCCGTGTCGTCGGCGTCGTCTCCGAGGCGGACCTGCTGCCCAAGGAGGAGTTCCGCGACAGTGACCCCGCCCGCTCGGTGCAACTGCGCCGCCTGTCCGATCTGGCGAAGGCCGGCGCGATGACCGCTGAGGAACTCATGACCTCCCCCGTCCTCACGGTCCGCCCGGACGCCACCCTCGCCCGAGCCGCCCGCATCATGGCCCGGGCGAAGGTCAAACGACTCCCCGTCGTCGACGCCGCGGGCCTGCTCGAAGGCGTCGTCAGCCGTGGCGACCTGCTGAAGGTCTTCCTCCGCACCGACGACGAGATCGCCGAAGAGGTGCGGCGCGAGGTCGTTTCCTACCTGTTCCCCGCGCCGGACTCGAGCGTCCGCGTGGACGTGCTGGACGGCGTCGTCAAGCTCGTCAAGCTCGTCGGGCACATCCGGGACACCTCGCTGGTGCCGGTGGCGGCACGGCTGGCCCGAGCCGTCGAGGGCGTCGTGGACGTGGACTTCGACCTCACCCACCACGGCGAGCCGACCCAGCCGAACGACGCGCCCGCGGGCGGCACCAAGAGCGTCAGCCCTTCATGAACCTGCCGGGATCTGCCGGGCTTGCCCACGAGGTGCCGCCCGCCTGTGATCATCGACCTTGCGGGGGCCAGATCATCGGCCTCGCGAGGGCCGCTTCATCCGGGCTAGTGGGGCCGGTCGGCCCTGGTGCGTTCGGTCAGGGCGAGTGATGATCGGCACCAGGGACAGCCCGCGACCTGTCCTCCTCCGGGGAACGAGGGGTCCGCCATGCCCGAGCCACGTACTTTCTCCGAGCAGAACCCGATCCGTGTGTTTCTGCTGGACGACCACGAGGTCGTCCGCCGCGGCCTGGCCGACCTGCTCGACGGTGAGCCGGACATCTCGGTGGTCGGCGATGCCGGCACCGTCGACCACGCGCTCGCGCGAGGCCCGGCGCTGCGCCCCGACGTCGCCGTCCTGGACGTGCGGCTGCCGGACGGCGACGGCATCTCGGTCTGCCGGGAGCTGCGCGACCAGATGCCCGAGCTCGCCTGTCTGATGCTGACCTCGTTCGACGACGAGGAGGCCCTGCTCGACGCGATCATGGCCGGCGCCTCCGGCTACGTCCTCAAGCAGATCAAGGGGTCCGACCTGGTCTCGGCCATTCGCACGGTGGCCGCGGGCCAGTCGATGCTGGATCCCGCGACCACGGCCCGTCTGATGCGCTCACTGCGAGCCGACCCCGCGGACAGCCCGGCCGTGCCGGCCGAGCTGGCATGCCTGTCACCGCGCGAGAGGGACATCCTGGCTCTGATCGGCGACGGCCTGACCAACCGCGAGATCGGCAGGAAGCTCTACCTGTCGGAGAAGACCATCAAGAACCACATCTCCCGGCTGCTGGCCAAGCTGGGCGTGCAACGCCGGGTTCAGGCCGCGGTCCTGGCCTCGCATCTGGAGCAACCGGACACGGATGAACACCGCACACCGTGACGAGGACGGACCATCGGGCACGAGCCCCTGGGCGGGACGGCCGAGATCCCCCTTACTCAGCGCGCTTTCGTGGCAGTCCGCTTCGCGCTTCTGCTCCTTTTGGTGCCCGTGCCGCTCGGCCGGGGCTCGGCGGGCACACTCTTCCCCTTCGCGGCCTTCTCTGTGCCCGCGTCCGCCGGCGACGGCGCTGCCTCGGTCGGTGCGGTCGGCCACTTGAACTCGATCTCCAGCTCGATCTGCCCGTCACCGACCTCGACCTCTATCTCGCCGCGAAGGTCGTCGGGGACCCGCAGGCTCAGCGTCCCGGGGCCGAGTTCCAGGTCGGCATCCCCGCCTTCCCTCAGCACGGCCGCGAGTGCCGTGAGCTGGTCAGCCGCCTCAAAGCGTGACAGCGAGCGCTTCTGCTCGAACTTGAGGTCCTTCATGCGCGTCTCCGATCCCGAATAAACAGCACATAACGCCAATTCTGAGGCCATGCACGGGATCGGACATCCTCATGGCCGGACGAAGAGCGGCGATCAGGACCCGGCGCGGGGAAGCCGCAGCTTCGACAGGACCCGCGCCGGGCCACCGGCGGCCCCCTCTACGGAGAGCGCTGATACCCCTTGCGCGAAAGCCGGCTCAGGGACGCTGCGCCGGTACGCTCTGGTGCACGAGATGCGGATCCGTCGCCGCCACCGGCAGCACGATCTCATCGATGCGCGCCATCAGATCCGCGTCCAGCGTGACACCGGCCGCCTTCGCGTTCTCCGCCACCTGCTCCGGCCGGGAGGCACCGACGATCGCGGCCGACACGTTGCTGTTCTGCAGCACCCAGGCGACCGCCAGCTGAGCCAGGGTCAAGCCGGTCTCGTCGGCCAACGGCTTCAGCCGCTGCACCGCCTCGAGCACCTCGTCGCGCAGGAAGCGGCTGATCATCGCCGAGCCCTTGTCGTCCGTCGCCCGCGACCCGGTCGGCGGCTGCTGCCCGGGGAGGTACTTGCCGGTCAGCACGCCCTGGGCGATCGGCGACCACACGATCTGCCCGATTCCCAGCTCATCACTGGTCGGCACGACCTCGCCCTCGATCACCCGCCACAGCATCGAGTACTGGGGCTGGCTCGACACCAGCGGGATCCGCAGCTCCCGCGCCAGCGCGTGCGCCCGCCGTATCTGATCGGCCGTCCACTCGGAGACACCGATGTACAGGGCCTTACCGGAGTGGACCACGTCGGCGAACGCCTCCATGGTCTCCTCCAGCGGCGTGAACCGGTCGAAGCGGTGCGCCTGGTAGAGGTCCACGTACGAGGTCTCAAGCCTGCGCAGGGAGTTGTCGATCGACTCCATGATGTGCTTGCGCGACAGCCCGCGGTCGTTCTTCCCCGGGCCGGTGGGCCAGTACACCTTGGTGAAGATCTCGAGCCCTTCGCGACGCTCGCCCTTCAGCGCCCGCCCGAGCACCGACTCGGCGCGTGTCTCCGCGTAGACGTCAGCGGTGTCGAACGTCGTGATGCCCGCGTCGAGAGCGGCTCGCACACACGCGGCGGCGGCCTCCTCCTCGACCTGCGAGCCGTGGGTCAGCCAGTTTCCGTAGGCGATCTCACTGATGATCATGCCGCTGTTGCCGAGGTGCCGGTACTCCATCGTTGAACCCCTCATCGCGTAGGTGTGCCCATGTTCCCCCTTGGGCCGATCGCTGATGCGACCGGGTCGTGCGGACCTGGCGCACAGGGCGTTTCGCGCGGCAGATCCGCTCAACCGCACCGCCGCGCGGGAGCGCATCTCCTCGTACGTAATACTCTCCTCATGAATTCGAGCATTACGCTGAGGGGTGGGGCAACC
This sequence comes from Streptomyces sp. NPDC050997, assembly GCF_040660135.1. Classification (NCBI taxonomy): domain Bacteria; kingdom Bacillati; phylum Actinomycetota; class Actinomycetes; order Kitasatosporales; family Streptomycetaceae; genus Streptomyces; species Streptomyces sp. NPDC050997. The sequence goes on along the minus strand of NZ_JBFAGK010000018.1, from coordinate 139,943 downwards.
ACGATACGGAGGGCCGTCGCGCGCGACGCCAAACGGCTCACTCGGCTCGTGCGTGGCTCGCGCGCCTACGAGGGGCAGTACGCGGCCATGGTCGCGGGCTACCGGGTCGGTCCCGACTACATCGAGACCCACCGTGTCTTCGTCGCGGTCGCCGCCGACGAGCACGAAGGCCGTGTCCTCGGGTTCTACTCGCTCGTCCTCGCCCCACCGGAGCTCGACCTGCTGTTCGTCGCCGACGGAGCACAGGGACGTGGCATCGGACGGTTGCTCGTGGCGCACATGACGTCCGAGGCCCGCGCCGCCGGACTCGACCGCGTCCCTGTGGTGTCGCACCCTCCCGCCGAGGGCTTCTACCGCAGCGTGGGTGCCGTGCACCTGGGGACCGCGTCCGCGAGCCCGCCCGCTGTGATGTGGGACCGCCCCGAGTTCGAGTTCCTCATTCCGCCCGGCTAGGCGAGGCCGCCCGGCACGGTTCGTCGTGTGGCGATCAACGGCCGAGCGTATGACCCTGAGAAGTTCAGGAAGGTGGTAGCTGATGTGCCGGTGGCTCGCCTATTCGGGAACGCCCATCCTGCTCGACACCATCCTCTACAGACCGGCTCACTCACTGATCGACCAGAGCCTGCACTCCCGGCTGGGCGTCGAGACCACCAATGGCGACGGGTTCGGCGTCGGCTGGTACTCATCGGAGGTGGACACCCCCGCGATCGTCCGCGACACCGGGCCGGCTTGGAGCAACCGCAATCTGCGGGAGATCGCCGACCACGTCCGTTCCCCGCTGTTCTTCGCTCACATCCGAGCCTCGACCGGTACCGCGGTGCAGCAGACCAACAGTCACCCGTTTCGCCACGGCCGCTGGTTGTGGATGCACAACGGTGCGATCACCGACTTCCACCGGGTCCGCCGGGACCTCTCGCTGGCCGTCGCCCCCTCTCTCTTCGCCGGCATCGAGGGTTCGACGGACTCCGAGTTGATGTTCTTGCTGGCGCTCACCTTCGGCCTGGAGCGCGACCCCCTGGGCGCGGTCGCGCGGATGGCCGGCCTGGTGGAACGGACCGGTCACGAGCACGGGGTGGAGTTCCCGTTGCAGATGACGGTCGCCGTGACAGACGGGCAGGGAATGTGGACCTTCCGCTATTCCAGCCAGGGAACGTCCCGCTCGCTGTACTCCAGCACCGAGGTGCACACGTTGCGGGCGCTCCACCCAGACCTGGCGTTCCTGCGGGGGATCTCGGACGAGACCCGCCTCATCGTGTCCGAGCCTCTGGGCGGTCTGCCCGGCGCCTGGAACGAGGTCCCCGAGAGCACGTGCACTCTCGTGCAGCCCGGAGCGGACGACCTGCTCCCCTTCACCCCGCAATCCGTCTAGCACCCACCCTTACTGCTGCTTGCCCCAGATCTTCCGGTACGCCTCCTGGTAGCCCGGCGGGTCCCACATCGTGGCGTCGTCGCTGTTGTCGGCCGTGGTGATGTGGACGGGGGCCACGTATCCGCTGGCGGGGCGGCCGGAGAAGGCGCGGTTGAACTCGTCGACGATCTGCCAGCCCTGCTCGGTCAGCGGCTCGGGCACGGTGGCGGCCTGGTACTGCCTTCCGCTGATGCGCTGGAAGGCGGAGGGGTCGCCGTCGCCGGCGCCGATGTTGAAGGGCGGGCCGGAGCCATTCTCGCCTGCCGCGCGGAAGGCGGGGGCGGCGTCGGCGAAGTACAGGTCATTGATGGCGACGGAGTGGGTCCATCCGCTCCCGAACCGGGAGAGGAGCGAGGAGATCGCCCGTGGGGTGCGGCTGCTCGCATCGGGGATCGGGATGTTCTCGTACGAGAGCAGCTTCACGCTCGTACAGGTGGCGAGCTCCTTCCTGATCAGCTCGGACTTGCCCCTGGCGAAGGGGATCGAGGCGTCGGTGATGAGCACGACCCCGGCGCGGCCGTTGGAGTCCGAGATGATCCACTGCGCGCTGATCTCGGCCACGTCCTCGACCTGGGTGGTGACGTTGGTGAAGAGCTCGGGTCGCCGACTGGGGCCGGGAGCGGCGACCGCGTGCCAGCCGATGAGCGGGATGTCCGCCGCGTTGGCCTGCGAGACCTGTCGCGACGTCGAGTCGGGGTCGAACCCGCCGATGACGATGCCCGAGGGCTTGAGGGCGACGGCCTCGCTCATGGCCGCCTGGATGCCGGTGGGAGTGCCTCCGCCGTCGATCACCCGGACGTTCCATCCGATGACCCGCGCGGCTTCCCTCACCCCGTTCGCGGCGCCCGCGACTCCGGGATTGGTCATGGTCTGGGCGACGTAGACGAGGGTCTTGCCTGACACCGCCGCGGGACCGCTGGTCGGCCCGCTCCAGGAGATGTCGTTGTTCTCCGCCCGGGCGACCGCGGCCTGGGCCCTGTTGTGGACGGCGGGGCAGCCGCTCGGGCCCGTGGGGGACTCCTGCGCGCTGCCCGACGAGCCGCGTTCGCAGCCGACGAGGACCGTTGCCGTGGCCAGCAGGGCGCAGGCAGCGGGGCGAACCTTGAAGGCGCCGGGGTTGGACTTGCGGTTGCCGTGCACGGGAACTCCTCGCGGAGGAACGAGCGGGAGGATGCGGCCGGGGGCACGGATGCGGTGCCCGTGGCGTGGGTCAAAAAGGGGTGTCTGTCGGGCCGCCCTCCTGCGTCGGGGAGGAGGGCGGCGGCGCGGTGGGCGCGTCGCGAGCCGCGAAGGCACCGCTGCGCAGACGTCGGCGGGCGGCGTATCCGGCCAGGCCGACGGCGATGAGCAGGGTGCCCCCGTAGAACAGCGGGACCGTCCAGAAGTCGGCGCCCAACTGGCCGATGCCGGTGAGGCCGACCGCGAGGACGGCGACGGCCACGACGGTGCCGAGGGCGTTGGGCCGACCGGGTCTGATCGCCGTGGAGCCGAGAAGGGCACCGGCGAAGGCCGGCAGCAGGTAGTCGAGGCCGACGCTAGGGTTGCCGATCTGCTGCTGGGCCGCGAGCAGCACACCGGCGAAGCCGACGATCAGCCCGGATGCGGTGAACGCGTAGATCGTGTACGTGCGGGTCGGGATACCGACGAGATCGGCCGCACGTGGGTTGGAGCCGAGGACGTACAGGTACCGGCCGAGCGGCAGCCGCTCCAACATGAGCCAGAGGACGACCGCGAGGGCGAGCACGTAGAAGGCGGGGACCGGAAGGCCGAGGAACGTGGAGTCGTAGAGGTCGGTGAAGGCGTCCGGGAGGCCTTGCGGGCCGGGGACGATCCGTCCGCCGTCGGTGACCCAGCCGGTCACGGCGTACAGCATGCTGCCGGTCCCCAGGGTGGCGATGAAGGAGTCGATCCGGCCGAACACGACGATGACACCGTTGAGGACGCCCACGACCGCCCCTCCCACGATCACCGCGAGGCAGGCGAGCGGCCAGGGCCACCCGCTGTCGACGACGAGTCGCATCACCATGACGTGTGCCAGGCCGAGGCCGTAGCCGATGGAGAGGTCGAACGCGCCGGTCACGATGGGCACCATGGCGGCGAGCGCGAGGACGGCCGGGATCGACTGGTTGGACAGGATCGAGTCGACGGTGTCCAGCGTGGGGAAGGTGCGCGGCAGGGCGAGGGAGAAGACCAGGACGAGCAGAGCGGTGAGGGCCAGGAGGCCATAGGCGCCGATGAGGTGCCCCCCGGGACCGCGCAGTCGCCCCGCTCGGCCCGGCCGGGGCGAGACCGGGGCCGGGGGCGGCTGGGCGGTCATGTGGTCGTCCCGGTCGCGGAGGGGGGCATGGCCGAAGCCGCCCTGGTCAGCTCGGCGACAGTGAGGGCCGCGCCGCTCAGCTCGGCCGTCACGGATCCGCGGACGAAGACCAGGGTGCGCCGGCACACGCCCGCGATCTCCTCGAAGTCGGTGGAGACGAGCAGGACCGCGAGACCCGCGGCCAGCGCCTCGTCGAGCAGGCGGTGGATCGCGGCCTTGGCTCCGATGTCCACGCTCGCGGTCGGCTCCTCGAGGATCAGCAGACGCAGGCCCACCCTGAGCCACCTGCCGATCATGACCTTCTGCTGGTTTCCGCCGGACAGGACGGCGATGGGCGCCTCGGTGTCGCGGGGGCGCACCGCGAGCCGTTCGATCAGGGTGGCGGCGTCGGTGCGTTCGCGGCGAGGGCTGATCCAGCGCGGCGCCGGCCGGCCTCCCGCGCGGCGGTTGGGCAGCAGGTTCTCCCGGACGGTCAGCTCGGCGAGGCAGCCCTCCCGAATGCGGTCGCCGGGCACAAGGCCGACCCCGAGACCCACGGCGTCGGCGACCGTGCGGGGTCGGTACGGCCGGCCGCCGAGCAGGGCACGCCCGTCGAGAAGGTGTCCCATGCCGGCGACGGCCCGGCCCAGTTCCCGGTGCCCGGCGCCCGACAGGCCGACCAGGCCCAGGGCCTCACCGGCCCTCAGTTCCAGGGTGACCGGTCCCGTGCCGGGGGCCCTTACGTCGGCGAGGGTCAGAACGGCCGCGCCTGCGACCGGGGCCGTGGAGGGGCGGTGGCCTGTGAGTACCTCGCCGACGATGTCGTGCACCAGACGGGCCGGGCTGTGGCCGGCCAGCGAGCCGTGGCTGACGAGCAGGCCGTCCCGCAGTACCGCGAAGGTGTCGGCGACCTCGTACACCTCGTCCAGGCGGTGGCTCACGTAGAGGATGGCGTGGCCCTCGTCGCGCAGGGCGTGCAGGACGCGGAACAGTCGGGCGCAGTCGGCGGCCGGGAGGCGGGCGGTCGGCTCGTCGAGGACGATGAGCTTCGCGCGGGCCGCCAGGGCCCTGGCGATCGCGACCAGCGAACGCTCGGCCGGGGCGAGTCGGGCGATCGGGGCGTCGGGGTCGAGATGTCCGGCGACCAGCCGCAGGGCGTCCCCGCAGCGCTCGCGGGTCCGCCGCCAGGAGATCAGTCCGGCGCGCCGTGGATACCCCGCGCTCAGGGCGATGTTCTCGGCGACCGTCATCCACTCCACGAGACCGAGGTCCTGATGGATGAAGGACATGTCGCGGGAGGCGGCAGGACTGCCGAGCGGGTGTCCGTCCACCGTGATCCGGCCCGCGTCGGCGTGGTGGACGCCGGCGAGCACCTTGATGAGCGTGGACTTTCCGGCGCCGTTGGGCCCGAGGAGGGCGAGGACGCTGCCGGCGTGGATGTCGAGGTCGACCCCGTCCAGCGCGAGGGTCCCGCCGAACCGCTTGGCGAGCCCACGGATGCGGACCAGGGGTTCCGCCTCGAAGGGCGCCGCCGCCTTCGCGGACGTGTCGGGAGCGTCGTGCACGGACATCTCCGGGGGTCGGCCTGGCGATTTCTGCCCGACGTTCGGGGGGATACCTGCCGAGCAAATTACAGCATTTCAGACAATTCAGTTCGCTGTGACTCCAACAGGTCAGCGGGCCGCTCCCGGAGTTCCCGGGGTCGTCATCACCCGCCGTCGAGCCCGCATTCGGCCCAGATGAGCTTGCCCTCGGGGAGATAGCGCGTCCCCCAGGTCTGCGACAGCTGTGCGACGAGGAACAGGCCGCGTCCGCCCTCGTCGGTGGCGGCCGCCCGACGCAGGTGCGGGGCGGTGTTGCTGGTGTCGGAGACCTCGCAGATCAGGGTGCGGTCGTACAGCAGCCGTACCCCGATGGGCCCGGTGCCGTGGCGGACGGCGTTGGTGACCAGCTCACTCAGGATCAGTTCCGCGGCGAAGGCGGCCTCGTCGAGTCCCCAGTCGGCCAGTTGCCGGAGGGCGGACGCACGGACTTCGCCGACGTGGGCCGGGTCGGCGGGCAGTTCCCAGGTGGCGATCCGACGGGGGTCCAGGGCGTGGGTACGGGCGACGAGCAGGGCGATGTCGTCGCACGGGTGGGCGGGTGCCACGGCGTCCAGGATCGCCTGACAGGTGTCCTCGGGCGCGCGCTCGGGGTGATGGGCCAGGACCTCGCGCAGCTGGTCGAGAACCTTGTCGACGTCGCGCTGCCGGTCCTCGATGAGTCCGTCGGTGTAGAGGACCAGCTGGCTGTGCTCGGGGAGGTCGATCTCGACGGCGTCGAAGGGCAGCCCCCCGAGGCCGAGAGGCGGCCCGGCCGGCAGGTCGGGATAGGAGACGGTCCCGTCGGGACAGACCAGCGCGGGCGGAGGATGACCGGCGCGGGCCATGAGGCACCGTTGCGAGGTCGGGTCGTAGATGGCGTACAGGCAGGTGGCTCCGATGATGCCCGCACCCTCGCCTTCGGGGTCCTCCCGGTCCAGGCGTCCCACGAGGTTGTCCAGGTGGACGAGGACTTCGTCCGGAGGAAAGTCGAGTTCGGCGAAGCTGCGTGCGGCGGTACGCAGCCGGCCCATGGTCGCGGCGGACAGCATGCCGTGACCGACGACGTCACCGACGAGGAGGCCGATGCGGGTACCGGAGAGGGGGATGACGTCGTACCAGTCTCCGCCCACGTCCGCTTCGGCGGGCAGATAGCGATGGGCGACCTCGACGGCGTCCTGGTCGGGCAGCCCGTGCGGGAGCAGTCTGCGCTGCAGGGCCAGGACCATGATGCGCTCATGCGTGTAGCGCCGGGCGTTGTCGATGGACAGGGCGGCGCGAGCGGCGAATTCCCGGGCCAGCGAGCGGTCGTCGTCCCCGAGGGGGGCGGGATCCTGGGCGCGGTAGAAGCTGGCGATCCCCAGGACCACACCACGGGCGACAAGGGGTACGGCGATGAGCGAGTGGACGTGCGCCAGCAGCTGTTCGGTGTGCTCGGGATCCTGGGCGAGCCAGCCCGCGGCGACCTTGAGGTCGGGTTCCAGTACTGCCTGTCCGCTGGTCAGAGACCGCCCCTGGGGCGTGGTCGGGGCGAAGTCGGTCCGCTTGCCGACCGGGGTGAAGGGGAGGTCGTCGCGGATGCCGTGGACCACCGTGCGGCGCAGGTCGCCGAGGGGGTCGGCGGCCTCCTCTCCGCGTAGCACGGCCTCGGGCAGGTCGATGGTGACGAAGTCGGCCAGTCGTGGGACGGCCGTCTCGGCGAGTTCTTTGGCGGTGCGGCGCACGTCCAGGGTGGTGCCTATGCGGACGCTGGCCTCGGACAGCAACTCCAGGCGGAGTCGCGCGGCCAGGGCGTACGCCCCCACGTGCGGCTCCCCCACCAGCACGAGCCCTCTGGCCGCGGGCGGCGGTTCGGAGTACGCGTCCGGCGCGCCGTCGGCCGTGCTGCCCTTGCCGTCCGTGACTGTCTGACCGGGCGCGACTTCGGGAACGTGAGTGGACAGCGAGGTGACGGAGAGTCGCGCGAGCCGTGAAAGGGCGGGGACGCCGGCCGGCGCGGCGGGAATGCCCGGCAGCTCGTCGGCATGGCGCGGGAGAGCCAGGGGCTCGCTGGACGCGGCGCCGGGGAGGACGGCCTCGATCGCGACGCCCTGCACCCCGGAGGCACTCGTCATCGGACGACTGATGAGGGTGACCCGTCGGCCGTCGGGAAGGGGCACCTCGACGGCGGCCAGCTGCGCGCGGGAGATCAGCTCGGCGGCCTTCTCCATGAGGATCGCCCGGTCACGGGGACGCAGGTCGAGTGCCGGTTCGTCCGCGATGCCGCCGTGCGGGCCGCCGGCGGCTTCGGCTCCGCCGGCCAGGTACGCCAGCAGCAGAGCGCGCTCACGCGCGGAACTCTGCCCCAACAGCCGCCGCTCCACGGCCTCCGCCGCCCTGCGTATCAGGGCGCCCAGCGCGGGGGTCTCGACGCTGCGCGGATAACCGAAGCACAGGACTCCTTCGATGCGCCCGCTGAGCGGGTCGCGGACGGGAAGGGCGACGCAGGCGTTCGCCTGGGAACGCTCCGCGAAGTGCTCGGCACCGTAGACCCTGATCAGTTGCCGCTCCGCCAGGGCCAGACCGATGCCGTTGGTGCCGGCGAACCGCTCGGCGAACACGAAGCCCGGGACTCGCTGGATCGCCGGGAGGCTGCTGGCCAGCGACACCTGTCCGAAGCGGCGCAGGAGAACCGTCCCGTTCGCATCGGCGACGGAGATGTTGATCTCGCTGCCGGAGAGCATGGACTGCAGCCGGTCGAGCACCGGCTCGGCCGCGCGGACGATCCGGCCGTCCGGATCGAAGTCCTCCCGGAAGGGAAGGTCGGACTGGTCCGGCGAGAGGCCCAGGGACCGGCAGCGCTGCCACGAGCCCAGAATCGACGCTCGTACGCCCCTCTCGACCGGCTCACCCTGCAGAAACCGCTCACGGAATCGGGCGGGCCCCATGCCCTCTGCGGCACGACCCGGCGCCATCGGATCCCCGTCGGACCGAATCACGCTCCGCCTCTCTCACACCCGGGACAACCTCTTTCGTAAAAACTCCGGCATTGACGAGGATACGGTCATTAGGTACATGAGTCACGATTCGTACAATTCTCACGCATCGTGACCGGACGGGCCGGTCACCGACGGGACGCCCGGCCCCGCACCGGGCGCGATGATCCCTCCGGTGCGCTTGCCGCGGTGGTCAGTCCGCTGACGCGGGTGTCCTGGCTCGGCGTGCGGCGACGGCCATGACGACCACGGAGATCAGGACGATGCCGGCGCCGACGTAGAGCGGGGAGGTGTAGCCGAGGCCCGCGGTGATGGCCAGGCCCCCGAGCCAGGCGCCCAGGGCGTTGCCGACGTTGGACGCGGACACATTGGCGCTGGCGGCCAGTGCCGCCCCGTGGGCGAAGTCGGTGACGCGAGTGATCATGCCGGGCACGCTGGCGAACCCGAACACCCCCATCAGGAACACCAGGATCACCGACGCCGTGGCGCTGTCGGCCAGCAGACCGAACAGGGTCAGGGTGATGGTGAGTCCGAGCAGCGCGACGATCAGGGCGCGGTCACGGTCCTGGTCGGCGGCTCGGCCGCCGACCAGGTTCCCGACGACCAGGCCGACGCCGTACACCATCAGCAGCCAGGCGACATCCGACGCGGCGAAGCCGCCGACCTCGGTGAACGTGTAGGCGATGTAGCTGAACGCACCGAACATCCCGCCGTAGCTGAGTGCGGTGGCTGCCAGGGTCAGCCAGACCTGCCAGGACCGGAACGCGCGGAGCTGGGCCCGCAGGCTGGTGGGCGGTATCGGCTCCGAGCGGCCCGTCTCCGCCGATGACCGTGCCTCTCCCGCGCCGCTCGGGACGAGGGCGGCGATACCCGCCAGCGCGAGCACGCCGATCGCGGTGACCGCCCAGAAGGCCGCCCTCCAGCCCCAGCGCTCACCGACCAGCGCGCCGAACGGCACGCCCAGCACGTTCGCGACGGTCAGCCCGGCGAACATGAGCGCCACCGCGCGGGACTTCTTCTCCGGCGCGACCAGACCGCGGGCGACCAGCGAGCCGATACCGAAGAACGAACCGTGGCACAAGGCCGCGACGATCCGTCCGAGCATCATCACCTGATAGTTCGGCGCGACAGCGGACAACAGGTTGCCGATGACGAACAACGCCACCAGGCCGACCAGTACTCCCTTGCGGGGCAGCCGTGCCGTCGCCGCGGTCAGCGCGATCGCGCCGATCGCGACACTCAACGCGTAGCCGGAGATCAGCCACCCCGCCGCCGCCTCGGACACCGCGAAACTCGATGCCACCTGCGGCAGCAGCCCGGCGATCAGGAACTCGGTCAGACCGATGCCGAACCCGCCAAGTGCCAGCGCGACAAGTCCACTTGGCATCCGCCGTTGTTCGAACTCGGGCTTACGCAACACCGTGTCCCCGACCCTGAATTCGCTCATGGCCTCACCCTCACTTCTGGCGGCGGATCCGTCCATGGACAAAGATCAACGGCGCTTGGACGAAAGTGCGGACAGCGCCGAGACGCGATGAACACCCCTCGCGCTCCGAAAGTGGCTGGAATCGCTTCAGCCGTGCCCCTTGCTCGTGCGAGATGATCAGTATCCGGGAGACGCCGCCGTGGCCGGCGGCGCCCCCAGATGCAGACCGCGCCGACGAACAGGACGGACGATTGCGCATCATCGAGTGTCACTTCGAGTTCAGTGGGTTCGACGACCACCTCGTGAAGGCCGGTACCTCTGTCTACCTGTGGAACCTCGTACGGCAGTTCAAGGCGGCCGGACACGAGACCGGGGCGGTGACCGCCGCGCACGGCCTGCTGGACGTCATCGCCGAGAAGCACACCGTCACCGAACTGGACTGGAGCTTCGACGACCGGATACCGGTACGGCTGGATCCCGTCGAGTGGGCCGGGTTCCCCGAGACGGTCACCCTGGACGTCACCGCACGCGCCTACCGGATCACCGTGGAAGGCATCGACATCGTGCTGCTGAGCGGCGACATGCTCGACACCTTTCCCGACAGTTTCTACCCGCCCCGTGAACTCAAGGGACGCGGCCTGGACTTCCTCAAGCCGCTGGTGTTCCAGGTGGTGGCGGCCCGCTACCTGAAGGAGCGGGTTCCCGAAGGCACGATCATCCACCTGCACGAGCCCTTCTACCACTACCTTCTCCCCGGTCTGATCGCCGGGCACGGCTTCCACGTCGTGTCCACCGTGCAGACGAACATGGCGGTCAACACCAAGGTGTACGGGCCGGAGGTGCGCGGGGTACTGGAGAGCGCGGGAGCGGACGCGTCGGTCGCCGACGGGCTCGCCGACCCGGCACTCGACTCGCACCTCGAACGGGCGATGCGCGCCTTTCTGCCGCAGACCCTGCTCTACCGCGACTATCCGGAGCGGCCGGGGCACGACTACCTCACCATGCTGGGGCTGGTGGTGCGGTCCGTGGCCGCCATGGACTTCCTCTCGGAGGGCCAGCTCGACCACGCCCTGACCCAGGCGGAGACCCCGTTCGAGCAGCTCTTCCAACGGCTCGCCGTACGGCGGGAGTTGAGGGCGCACGAGCATCTGCTGGTGGTCGGGGGCTGCGCCATCGGTGACGAGTGGCTGGACGTCCGGCGTGACGACGGGGTCCGCAAACGCACCCTCACCGGGCTCGGGCTGGATCCCGGGCTGCCGACGATCTACCACAACGCGCGGTACTCGGTGCAGCACAAGGGTCAGAAGGAGATGTTCCGAGGTGTCCGGAGGCTGCTCGACGAAGGTCGTCGCTGCAATGTGCTGTTCCACTGCCTGGCGCCGCAGCCCCCGGACGACGAGGACCTGACGGCGCTGGCCCGTGACTACCCGGGGCTCGTGCGGATCGAGACCGGCCCGATGAGCTCGGCCGAGCTGAAGGACTGGGCTGTGGCGAGCGACTTCTGTGTCTTCCCGTCCAAGTTCGAGATGGACACGTTCCTGATGGCGATGGGCGAGGCGATGGCGAGCGGTTCCGTCCCCGTCGCCACGGCCCAGCGCGGTATGCGCCACTTCCAGCAGTCCTTCGACCTCGACGCGCCGGGGGCGACCGGGCTGGCCCTGCCGCGTTCGTTCCGGGTGGACGACCCGCTGCTGACGGAGTCGGTGTACCTGGGGCTGGCCCGCATGCTGGACCTGTGGCACGACGACCCGGAGCGTGTCGACGCGCTGCGGGCCCGGGCGGTGGAGGTCGGCCGGAGCTTCACCTGGAAGGCCGCCGCGGAGCGCTTCCTGGCGGTGTTCGCCGCGTGCGTGGCCGGAACCACACCCGCGGACGCCGTTCCGGCGGCCCGTGCGCTGCTGCGTGCGGCCGAGGAGGGCGTCACGGCGTTCGACGCCGGGCGAGGCAGCGCACATCGCAGCGGTGACGCCGTGGTCGTGCGGTGGCAGGCGCAGAACGCGAGCCGGGTCGAGATCGTGCCGACCGAACCGGACGGCGACGTCACGGCGTTGGAGCGGGACGGCGACGGCGGTGGCAGTTTCACCGGCACGGTGCCGCGGCCCGCTGACGGCGCCTTCGCCGTCCTGGTGACCGGCCGGGACGGCCGGTCCGCCTGGTCCCAGATCGCCCTGCCGAACGCCGGCTGACGTGGGGAGGTGGGTGTCCGCGGCCCGTCCGGCCGCGGACACCCACGTCAGGCAGCGCACAAGGCGCACCCGGGCACTCACCCGAGCGTCAGACTGGCACCGACCTTCTCCAGAATGGATTCGCCGGCGACTACCGGGCTCATCCCCTCGCCGCCCCCCGCCGGCGCCGCCAGCGGGACGACCTCCGTGTCGGGATCCGTCTCGAAGAAGTGGACCAGGGACACCAGTTCCTCGTCCGGGGCCGCGTCGCTGGGCGCCAGCACCCGGTGCCGCAGTGAACGCCAACGGCCGTCCGTCCACAGGTTCATCAGGTCGCCCAGGTTGACAACCAGGGTGCCCGGCTCGAAGGGCGGCTTGAACCAGCCGTCCTCCTCGTTCCACACCTCTAGGCCGCCGACCCCCTGCTGACGGTCGAGCAGACTCAGCGTGCCGAAGTCGGTGTGCGGACCGACCCGCATCTGTCCCTCGACGACGCCGCCGACGGTCTGGAGCGAGGGGTACCAGTTGACGTTCTGGGTCCAGGTCGCCCGCTGCGACTTGGAGGTGAAGTACTCCTCCGGCAGGCCGAGGACGGACGCGAGGACGGTGAGCACCTCGTGGGCGACCCGCGTCATGTGGCCGGTGTACTCCAGCGCGGTGTCCTTCAGCCCGGGGTGTTCCTCGGGCCACTTGTTGCGTGGGTAGTACCTGGTGTCGTGCGTCGGGTCGCCGGTGTTGTGGGAGGGCCCGACGTGGTACGCCTCGTGCAGGTCGGGCGTACCCGCCATTCCGTCGACGGCGCCGACGTCGAGCGCGCCCAGGCCCCGCCAGCCGTTGTCGTAGGGACGGCTGACGGCGTACCGCCGCTTCACCTCGCCGGGCAGCGCGAAGAACGCGCGTCCCTGCGTGCGCATGCGGTCGGTGAGCTCCGGCGGAACGTCGTGTCCGCGCAGGAGGAAGAGGCCGGTTTCGCGCAGGGCGGCGTCCAGCGCCGCCCCGTTCTCGGAGCGGCGCGCCGCGTCCGCTGTCCTCCACTCGGTCAGGTCCAGAACGGGGATGTCACGAGACATGACTGTCTGCCCTTCGTTCGTGCTGGTGGCCGGTTCCGGTCGTCCGCGCGAACCGGTGGACGTCGCCGATGGGCCCCGAGGAAGGGCCCCAACTCAGCGCGGGAATATGGGCGTTGACCAGTTCGCCGTCCTCACGCAGCACCGCGGAGGACGGGTGATACATGTGCAGCAGGGGATCGTGGTAGTGGTCGAAGGCGGAGTTGATGTCCATGCGGTAGGCGAAGTCGTTGTCCTCGCCTCCCCAGCCCTCGAAGCGTTCGTCCATCCCACCGATCCGGTGGAAGGCGCTCGTGCGTACCCAGACGCAGCACCCGGGCGGTCGCCGCAGCACGAAGGCCCGCAGATGATCCGCGTCCACCTCGGCGGCACGCCGCCACAGCCGCTCCTCGATCGCCCAGGAGGTGGCGGACTCGTCGAGGCACCACATGTCCCGGTAGCTGAGGTGGCCCATGGCGCCGGGATGGTGGAAGCGGGCGACGTTGCGCGCGATGAAGTCGCGGTCGACCAGAGCGTCCGCGTCCAGGATGCAGATGATCTCCGCCCGGCCCGGTGTGTTGACCACTCCGACGTTCACCGCCCAGGACTTGTTGAAGCTGCCGGGCTTGTGCGCGAAGAGGTAGTGGTCCGTGCAGGGCTGAACGGAGTCGCCCCACCGCGGTGCGTCGTCCGTCTCCACCACCGCGACCTGGTAGAACGCACGCGGTACGGACTGGTCCCGAAGGGCCAGCAGACAGGCCAGCAGGTTGCGCAGCCGCAGCCCCGGACCTCGGTCGCGGAACGGCACCACGACGAGTACCCGGGGGGCGTCGCCGGGCCCGAGCCTGTCGCCGGGCGCCAGCGTGCCGAGCCGCTGCGCCCCGACCGTGGCCTGGCCGGTGCCGCCGTAGTGCCGGCCCAGGTGGTAGCCCAGGCGTGAGTTGGACTCCGCTGTCCAGGCCCGCTCGAAGAGCGTGTCGAGGGCCGACCGGCTGCTTTCGCCGGCGAGTTGGACCAGCCGCGTGCGCAGGGCGAGGTGCAGGGCCGGGTCGGCCGGGCGTGTCCGCAGTTCGCCGACCAGGCGTGCGACCTCCTCGTCCCCGGTCCGCTCGGCCGCTTCCACCACCGCCTGGCGGTGGGACAGTCCCCGTTCCCAGTAGAAGATGCTGGCCTCACGGGCCTGGGGGTCGAAGTCGACGGCCAGCGTGGTGACGACGGCCGTGGCCAGGAGTTCCGGATCCATGGGTGTCAGCGTTGCCACTGGGCGTCCTTCCGTTCGTCGACCGGATGCGGTGTCGGGGCCCCACGCGGGGCGCTCAGCGGTCCCACCACCGCTCACCGCGGGCCGCGCGGCGCCTGGCGGCGGTGGAGCGCTCGTAGGGCAGGCTTCCGTCGGGCATGCGCACCACCTCGACGTACAGTCCGATTCCGGTACGGACGTACACCCAGCGGTCGCCGGCGAGGGGGCCTTCCGGGATGGTCTCGGGGGCGCCGAGCACCGTGCAGCCGGGCTGTGCGGCCAGATAGGCGGTCGCCGCGTCGACGTCGTCCACGTACAGCGCCAGGTGGTTGCCGCCCACGTCACTGTTGCGGGGCCAGTGTCGGCGCGCGCCGGGCGAGTCGCGGTAGCGATTGAGCTCGATGTTGTCGGTGGGGCCCATACGCAGGGCCACCTGATCCAGGGTGCCGCCCCGTGGCACACCCAGGGCCCGGGCCAGGTCCGGGTCGTTCAGGTCGGCCGACGTGCGGTAGAGCCGTTCGGCGCCCAGGACCTGTGTGAAGAAGCGCTCCGCCTCGTCCAGGTCCGCCACCGTCAAGGCCAGGTGGTCGATGTTGCGCGCACCGGGCAGCGCGTCGGCCGTTCCGGATCCGTCGTCGCGGTTGCGCCACTGAGCGCACGGACCGAAACGGCGCGCCGGGTTGTGCTGTTCGTAGGGCAGTACGGCGGGCACCGAGCGCAGTTCGAGGGGCATACCCCAGGGCGTGGTCACCCTGACCCACCGGATCCCGGCCCCGGGCTGCCCCTGGGGCACGGTCCGTACGGGCCCGTAGGGGCGCCATGGTCCGCGGTCCCGCAGGGCCGAGACGGCGGCGTCCACGTCGGTCACGTACAGGCCCAGGTGCACGCTGCCCAGGTCGTGCGGTCGCGGCGGAACGTCACGGTGGTCGGGTGACCGGTAGGCGAAGAGTTCCAGGTTCGTGGTCGGTCCCAGGCGTACCAGGGCGATCTCCGTGCCGGCCCGGGGATGGACGTCGAGGTGCTCGCGCATCCAGTCGTCGTCGTGGGCCAACAGGGGCAGACGGTAGACGACTTCGCCGCCCAGCACGCGCACGGTGAAGTCGATCGCGGTGTCGAGGTCCGGCACCGTGAAGGCCATGTGATCGACCCGACGGGCACCCGGTACACCCCGCGGCGCGTCGGTCGGGGCCGATGGCCCGAGAGTCGGCGCGCCGTCGGGCGCGCCGGTGTTCGTCGTCACACGGTGCTCCTGGGGGTCGGGGAGGTGTGCCGGTCGATCAGGAGGCGGCTGCCCTCACGGACCGGCCGTGGAGCCAGGCCGGCCGTCGCCCGGTGCGTCGCGAGCAGCGCACTGGACAGACAGGTGGAGGCGGGGCGGCCGGCGTAGCGGCCGCCTGCCCGCGGCTCCGCCACCACCAGGCCGGGCGGGGCGCCCACCTGCTCGGCGATGACGGCCGCCCAGTCGGCCCGGGAGATCCGGTCCGGGCCGCCGAGATGGAGCAGCCGCGGTGCCGCTTGCGCCTTCGTGAGCGCGGTGGTCACCTCGACCACGTCGTCGATGAGCACGGGGGTGGTCCACTGGTCGACGGGTGCGGTCACCGGTTCGCCGGCCTGGAGGCGGTGCACGCAGGCGGCGAAGAAGTTGAGCCACTTCGGGGTGTCTGCGGGCTCCCACCCGTAGATCAGGCTGACCCGCAGGAAGGTGACGTCCGGTAGTTCGGCCAGGATCTGTTCGGCGGCGAGCTTCGCCCGGCCGTAGGCGTTGGCGGGCCGGGGCGGGACGGACTCGTCGGGCGCTACGGCGTTGCCGTCGAAGACGTTGTCGGTGGAGATGAAGACGACGCGCCGGTCCCCGGCTGCCCGCACCACCTGTCTGGCGGCCTCGGCGTGGCCGTGCATCGCCTCTTCGGGGTGCTGTTCGCACCAGGTCACGTCCGAGGGGCCGTGCACGAGAACGACGGTGTCCGCGCGCGATTGCTCCAACACGCGACCGAAGGCCCCGTCTTCGGTGATGTCGAGACGGATCCAGTCCGGCACGGCGCCGTCATCGTGTGGTGCCGGAGGTGTCCGCGAAGCCAGGACCGCCTCGTCGCCCGACCCGGTCAGGTGACGGGCCAGCGCGCGGCCCACGAATCCGCTGCCGACGACGAGGGTTTTCACGCGCCACCTCCGGTGCCCGCGGTGGCGGGAAGTGTCCGCGCCAGCATCCTGGCCATCCCGATGAGGCAGTGGTCGTCGTCCGTGGCGCCCAGCGAGAGCATGTCGCGTATCTCCTCATCGGTGAGTCCGAAGCAGCCCAGCTTCGTCAGTTCGTCGCCGAGCAGGGTGACGAACCGGGGCCCGACCGCCACGGCGAAGCCGCCGATGAACAGATAGCGCCGTACGCCGATCGCCGTGAAGATGCAGTTGACCGCGAGGGCCAGGGGGACGAGGCAGGTACGCAGCACCCGCGTCGCGAACGCGTCGTCCGCGCGGATGGCCATGGCCAGGTCCTCGTTCGTGATGCCGGCCGGGTCGCCGCCCGCGGGCCCGGCGAGTGCGGATCGGCCGAAGCTCTCCGGGTCGGCCACCGCGGCCCGGCGGGCGGCCAGCAGCACGCCGCGGCCGGACGCCATCCCGCCGAGGTGACCACGTCCACCGCATTCGCAGGGCACGGCGTCCTCACCGGGGTCGACACGCCAGTGGCCGATCTCGCCGCCGTGCCCGGAATCCGAGATCAGCACCTCGCCGTTGCGGAAGACCTTGTGCCCGATTCCGGAGCTGATGGTGATCAGACAGAAGGGGTCCGGTTCGGCGCTCGCGTAGCGCCAGGCGGCGGCGGTGATGTCATTGGCCACCATGACCGGCACGCCGAGCCGCCGGGTCAGGATGTCCACGATGGGCAGGGGCGCCGCGGTCCCTCCCCACAGCGTGGGCCCGGCCAGCACCGTGCCGTCCTTCGTCATCGGCCCGGCGAAGGAGACACCCACCGCGTTCGCCCCTGCCCCTTCGGGGGAGCCGAGGTAGGTCGCCAACTCCCGGGTGAGCTGTTCCACCACCCTGTCCTGCAACGTCTGGGCGGGTAACCCCCGGTAGCGGCCCAGGCCTTCGGTCGCCACTCGGCGGACCGATCGCGCTGAGCCCGCCCCTTCGGACATCCGGCCGATCCGCAGCGTCGTACCGCCCAGGTCGGCGACGACGTACGCGCGTGGAGCGCCCGTGGCCAGAGACGACACGGTCATGAGGCGACACCTCCGAGTACCGGGGCCGGGTCGCACTGCTGCACGGTCCCGTCCTCCAGGAGGACGGCCGACTCCAGCCGGGCGCCCTCAGGGACCACCGTCCCGGGCAGCAGCACACAGTCCCGCACGCTCGCACCGGCACCGACGGTGACGCCGGGATACACGACGCTCCGCTCCACCCGGCCGGCGTTGACCAGGTCGGCGGGGACGATGCTGGAGCGCACGGCTCCCTCTCTCGCGACGTACCGCCGTGTCACCGCGGGGTGGACGGTGAGCGGCAGCTCCGCCAGGTTCATGGTCGGGCTCTGGCTCAACAGGCCGCGGTGGGCCCGGTGGTAGCGGTCGACGGTTCCGATGTCCTCCCAGTAACCGGTGACCTCGTACCCGCGGATCCGCTCGCCCGCGGCCAGCATGGCCGGGATGACATCGCGGCTGATGTCGTGCTGCCAGTCCGTCCCGTCCAGTTGCTCCAGGTAACGGCGCAGCGTACGCGCGTCGAAGACGCAGAAGGCGGCGAACACCATGTCGCTGGTCGGCTCCGCCGGCTTCTCGACGAATCCGGTGAGGTTTCCGGCGGTGTCGAAGTCCACCATGCCGAACAGGTGCACGTAGCGGCGCTCGATGCGCTGGTACGACACGGTCAGGGCAGCCCTGTCGGCTCGGTGCTGACGGATCATGTCGCCGTAGTCGAACAGGTAGACGTGGTCGGCGTGCAGCACCAGTACCTCGGAGGGGTCTTCGCCGAAGACGTACTCAGCCTTCCTGATGAGCGCGTCGGCCGTGCCGCGCTCGTTCGGCCGGACGCGGTCGGGCAACGCGTCGGGAACCCCCGAGGTGGCCTGCCGGTAGGCCTCGTCGTATGGGCCGAAGTGCACCCGGAAGTCCCGCGGGCTGCCGTTCCACACCGTGCGCAGATCGTCCATGAGACGCCGTTCCTCGTACTGCGACAGCAGCAGGGCCTCCCGGAAGCCCGAGCGGCGGGCGTTGGCGAGGCTGAAGTCGATCAGGCGACTGGTACCGCCGAAGGGGACCAGCGGCTTCAGTCGGCCGCGGCCGAGAGGGCCCATGCGGCGGCCTTCGCCGCCGGCCAGAAGAACCGCGCGTACGCCGTCCATGTCACACTCCTCGGTTTCGGGAGGTCATGGCCAGCGCGTCGGCGCCCCCGCTGAGGTCCAGCAACATGGCCAGAGCGGCGTCCAGTTCGGTACTTCTGACGTCGTTGACGAAGCGGGCGTGTCCGATCCCGTCGGGCAACGGGAGGAGCTGCTCGCCGTCCCGGTGTTTGACGGTGTCGGCGAGCCCTCGTGCCATGAGTTCAGGTGTGCAGACCGGATGCCAGGTCGGCAGTTTCAGACTGTCCATGACGTGCACGATCCGCGCCAGGCCGCCGCGGTCGAGCAGCCCCCTCCGGTGGGCGATGACGGCGCAGAACGCCATGTCGATGCAGACGGCCTCGCCGTGCAACAACTCAGGCAGCGCCGCCATCTCGATCACTGGTGAGAAGGAGTGCCCGAAGTCGACCAGCCTCTGTAACTCGTGCTCCCACAAGTTGGGTTGGAGCTCTTCGAGCATGCTGTGGATGGCAAGCCCCACCACGTCCTCCGCCGCCTCTCCGCCGTCGGCGGAGCCCGCGGACTGCATCCGCTCGTCGACCAGACGCGGCCCCGTGGCCTCGAGGCGCTCGAACAACGCCACGTCCTTGACCATGGCCATCTTCAGGATCTCGGCGAGCCCGTTCCGCAGGTGCCGGGGGCTGAGCGTCCCCAGGAACTCCCGGTCTATCAGGGTGACGGCGGAGGGGTGGTACGTACCCAGGCGGTTCTTGTGCTGGCGGAAGTTGACCCCGGTCTTGGCGCCGATACCCGCGTCCACCATGCCGATGAGGGTGGTCGGTATACGCATATAGGGAGTCGACCGCCGGTACAGGCTCGCGGCCAGGCCGACCAGGTCGGTGAGGACGCCGCCGCCGATGGCGATGACCGGCTCACGTCGGCGGGATATCCCGAAGGCGTCCATCGAGGCGACGATCTCGAAGACCGTGTCCATGCTCTTCACGGACTCGTGCGCATCGACGACGTACACCTCGTGCTCGACTGCCTGTTGAGTGAAGTACGCGCTGATCCGTGCCCCGTACAGGGCGTGCACGGTGGCGTCGATCACCACGAGACGGCGTCCGGGTCGCGCTTCCTCTGGGACACCCGCGGTGGCCAGTGTCGGGTTCGACGGGTTGAGCAGGCCCGGGCTCAGGACGACTTCGTAGGTGACCGCCTTGCTGGTGCTGACCTGCCAGGTGTGTTGCGGCCGCCACGCCTGGTGCGGCGGCTCACCGACGGTGTGCAGGCGGGGGCGTATCGCCTCTGACGTCGAATCGGGCTGGACTGTCATGTCGTCAAGCCTTTCCCCGCACCGGGACATGGCGGTGCCAGCCCTCGATGCCGGTGGGTTGGCCCGGCCCGCACCGCTCCAGGGCGAACGGCGCCCGGCAGGGCGTAGCGATCTCGGTGACGCGACCGGCGGAGCCGGAGAGGAGCTACACGCTGTCCGTGGCCACGGGGGACGACGACGCCACACGGCTCCCGATGGGGCGCCACCAGGACAGGGTGACGCTGTCGGCGTCGAGGCACGCGGGCGGCGCCATCGACTCCTGCGCGTGCCGGAATGCCGCCATGGTGGCCCCGATGTCGTACGACGTGATGGTGAACACCGCGAGATGACTTCCGTCGCCGAGGAATTGCGATCCATCACTCTGGACGAGGACATATCGCTCGGCCGTGACGAAGTCCGGAACCTGTAGCACCTCATCGAGGTGAAATTCGTTGTACCAGCGGTGATACTCGGCTTCCATACCTGGCGTGGGCCGTGTATGGACGGCGAGAAAATATCGTTCCATTCTGCCTTCCCCCGGGGGTTTCGCAGACCCTGGTGTTTTTCCGCAGTAACGATTCGTCGACCGGAGGCCTTCCATGTCCCGAGTGGCAGGCAAAAGCGACCACATACGGTGGATCTTGGGTCTGCTTGATTCAAGACGGAACAATAGTGAACGGTCAAGGGTCGAGGTGCTGCGTTTCAGCCAGGCGGACTTGCCACACCCGCATCACAGGTCACACGCCTTCAGCGTGTTCACCGACTTTGCGGGACGAAAGAGAGGTGATGGCCTCCGGTAAGTTGGCTGACTTGTTCCCTCGTCGGCGTCCAGAAACCGTGGAATGGCGCAGGCCCCCTTCTGCGAAGCCGCGCGTTGGTCCGGAGCCTCGTGAGTAGGGTGGCCCCGATTCCGGTTGACGACGAAAGGCGCACGATGGGACGAGTCGACGCAGGTCAGGAGGCCGGGGCCCCCGCCCTGACGGGTTCGCGGCTGGTCTACCGGAATTCCTGGATGACGGTCCGTGAGGATGCCCTGCGCCGCCCCGACGGCTCCGACGGGATCTACGGAGTGGTGGACAAGCCGGACTTCGTGCTCATCATCCCCGTCGAGGGCGACGGCTTCCACATCGTGGAGCAGTACCGGTACCCGGTGGGCGGCAGGTTCTGGGAGTTTCCCCAGGGATCCTGGCCCGAGCAGTCCGGCCAGGGATCCTGGCCCGAGCAGTCCGCCGCCGCACACGATTCCCCGGGCGCCGGCGGAGACCGGGCGGCGGACGAAGGTGCCGCGGCCCACGGTCTCCCTGCCGACGCGGCGGCCCTGGCCCGGGCCGAACTCCGTGAGGAGACCGGGCTGCTGGCTCGGCAACTCACCTGGCTGGGGCGGCTGCACGTCGCACACGGCTATGCGTCGCAGGGCTGCCACGTGGTCCTCGCCGAGGGCCTGACGCAGAGGCCCCCCGAACGGGAAGCCACCGAGGCCGACATGATCCACCGCTGGGTGAGCGGCGAGTCCCTGGACGAGATGGTCGCCGCCGGCGAGTTCGTCGACGGAACGTCACTGGCCGCTCTGACGCTCCTGCGGCGATATAGAAAGCTCAGCAGCGCCTGACGCACGGTCGGCAAGTTCGCGCCCGCCCGTACCGGCGGGCGCCGAGCGGCTGGATCCTTCCACGAGCGCTGGAGACCAACGTCTTCATCCGCGCAAACAGCCCTGACCGAAGATCCCTTGCCCTGACCCTCTCTCGGTAAATCCGAACAGGCCCACCGATCACGGCAATTGACAACTACACGTATCGCCCCGCATGATGTTGACTGCTGTTGGAACTCGCTCGTGTCTGTGTAGACGCGATTGACACGTGTTCACCTTCGAGCCCCTGAACGTTGCTCTTCCATACGCGCATCAGAAACTGCTCATCAATGATCAGTAGCCCTTCAGGTGAATTGCCGTCAAGACACTCGGATCCGTACGGTCACCTCGGCCTTTAGGCCGGTGAACGGCGGGTCGGGACCGGCAGACAACACGCTGGAAATACTCGCGGTAACCCGAAGGTCGTCGACACCGCGTCAACTCACCCAGAACGCCGTGGCGCGACGATTCCTGTTGGTTCCGGGCGCCTGGCCGCAAGGCCACGCCCCTACCACCGTGTCGGGGACGTAGCCATGCGTTCTTGCCGAGGCCGCAGCGCGCACTGAGCGGCCGTACGGACGTCGGACCATGTCCACGGTGGCTGGGACCAGACCGAAGTCCCGTGGTTCGAGGCCGTGTTCGCCGACTCCCCCACCGAAGACAAGATTCGAGGATGGAGATGCTTATGACCGAGCACGCATCAGACCCGGCCAAGCTGCGCTTGGCGGTCATCGGGTCCGGCAACATGGCCCGCCGTTTTCTGCGGCAGCTGCCGGACAGCCGGCGATGGGAGTTACGCGCCATCGGCGATCGCGATCCGGATCAGGCTCGCGTACTCGCGGACGAGTTCGGCGACCTCCGCGAGGACGACCTGCTCTGTGGCACCGAAGACGACGCGATGAACTCCGAGCACGTCGACGCGGTCTACATCGCGACCGTCCACACCACCCACGCCGAGCTCGCCATGCGTGCGATCGCCGCCGGCAAGCATGTCCTGTGCGAGAAGCCGCTGACCGTCAACCACCCGCAGGCGATGGCCGCCGTGGACGCCGCACAGCACACCGGGGTCCGCCTGGTCGAAGCCATGATGTTCCGGTTCCACCCACAGATGACCGCGGTCCGTGAACTCGTGCGCAACGGCGAGATCGGGGACGTGCGGCACATCGACGCGGGATTCGCGTTTCTGGTCTCCACCGACCCGGCAGCGCCCACCGAAGTCAGCGCCGACCTGGTCATCGAGGATGCCGGCGGGACCAGGGGGCGCCTGTTCAATCCGAACCTCGCCGGCGGTGGCATCCTCGATGTCGGCTGCTATCCACTGTCGATGGCGCGAGCGATCGCGGGAGCCGCGGCGGGAGTCGACTTCCTGGACCCGGTGACCCTCACCGGCAACGGGAGCCTCACCGACGACGGTGTCGATGAGTGGGCGACCGCCGAGCTGACCTTCGCCAACGGGGTGACGGCGTCCCTTCGGACGGGTGTGCGGATGGTCGACAACAACACCGTACTGATCGTCGGGTCGAAGGGCACGATCGAGATGATCGACCCGTGGGCCCTCTCGATGAGCCCTCGGGTCATCATCCGCCGTGTCGGACACGTGGCAGACCACCGGACGTTCCCCGCGTCGGGGGCGTACGCCCTGCAGGTCGACGCCTTCGCCGAGAGCATCCACGGCCCGGAGCCGGAGCAGATCACCAACGCGGACTCGCTGGGCAACATCGCGGCACTCGACCGATGGCGCGCGGAGATCGGAGTCCGCTACCCGTTCGAGCGGGACGACGCGAACATAGGAACCGTGTCCTCGTTACCGCTGCGCTTCCCCACGCCGACCGAGGGCGACGTCCGCGCGCACCATCCCGGTCGTGTCGAAGGACTGGGCAAAGCGCTCTCACGGATCGTCATGGGATGTGACCACCAACCCGATCTCCCCACGGCGTCCGCGCTGTTCGACCAGTACGTCGAGCTCGGCGGCAACGTGTTCGACACCGCCCACTTCTACCTCGACGGACAGGCCGAACGCCGGCTGGGCAAGTGGATCGCCAACCGTGGCATCCGCGACGACGTGGTGGTGATCGGGAAGGGCGCGCACACACCGGACTGCAACCCGGACGCGCTGAGCAGGCAGCTCGTCGAGTCGCTGGACAGGCAGGGAACGGGTCACCTCGACATCTACATGCTGCACCGCGACAACGAGGACATACCGGCCGGCGAGTTCGTCGACGTCCTCAACCAGCACGCGGACGCCGGCCTCGTGCGGATCTTCGGCGGCTCGAACTGGTCGATCCGGCGGGTGGACGAGGCCAACGCCTGGGCTCGGGCCCATGGCAAACGCGGCTTCTCGGTACTCAGCAACTACTTCGGCCTCGCCGAACCGAACGAGTTGCCGTGGCCCGGCTGTGTGGCCTCGTGCGACGCGGAATCGATCCGCTGGCTGACCGAACGGCAGATGCCGCTGCTCGCATGGTCGTCCCGGTCCCGCAACTTCTTCAGCCGAGCCGATCCTTCGAACCGGACTGACGAACTGCTGGTGCGGTGCTTCTACGGACCCGAGAACTTCGAGCGGAAGCGGCGAGCCGAGAAGCTGGCCCGCGACCACGGTGTCTCGCCATCGGCGATCGCCATGGCCTACGTCCTGCACCAGCCCTTCCCGACGTTCGCGATGTACGGACCGAAGACGCTCGAGGAGTCGCGGGCAAGCTTCAGGGCCGCCGAGATCCATCTGTCCACCGAGCAGGTCGCATGGCTGCGTGGCGACACACCGTGACCAGCCGTCGTGCCGGAGAGCCTCGACGTCGACCACCCGGTGGGGCCGGGGCCTTGCCCGCCATGCCGACATCGCGGAGTCGGCGGTGCACGACATGATGACGCCGGCGCTGTCCGTCACCGCCGCGGGCGGACCGTTCGTCCCCACCACACTCACCCGGCGCGATCTGCGCGGTGACGACGTGCACATCGAGATCGCCTTCACCGGAATCTGCCACAGCGACCTGCACCAGGTTCACGGGGAGTGGGGAGACGGCATCTTTCCGATGGTTCCCGGACATGAGATCTCCGGTGTCGTCAGCGCGGTGGGTGAGTCTGTCTCCGCCTACCGGGTGGGCGACCGAGTCGGCGTCGGCGTGATGGTCAACTCCTGCGGGAGCTGTGAGCACTGCCTCGCCGGCAGGCAGCAGTTCTGCGTCGAGGGAGTCGTCGAGACCTACAACTCCCGGGACTACGACGGCACTGTCACCTACGGCGGCTACAGCAGGAGCATCGTCGTCCGGGAGTCGTTCGTCCACGGCCTCCCGGACGAGATCGACCTCGAGGGAGCCGCCCCTCTTCTGTGCGCGGGGATCACGGTGTACTCGCCATTGCGCCGGTGGGGGCCCGTCGTCGGCAAGAACGTCGCGGTCGTCGGAATCGGCGGTCTGGGGCACCTGGCGGTGAGGATGGCGGCCGCGATGGGTGCCGAGGTCACCGCGGTCAGCCGTGGCGTCGGGAAACGTGCGGATTCCCAGCGGTTGGGAGCGACGGACTTCCTTTCCGCGGAAAGCCCGTCCGACCTCGGCGGTTCTCGCAACAGATTCGACCTGGTTCTGAACACCGTCTCGGCATCGCTCGCGATGGACGACTACCTCGCCCTGCTCCGGCCCGGAGGCGTCCTGGTGAATGTCGGAGCCCCGGGGGCTCCGATCAGCTGTCAACCGTTCTCGCTCATCGCGGGCAACAGAGCGATCGCCGGGTCGATGATCGGAGGGACGGCCGAGACCAGGGAAATGCTTCGGTTCTGCGCGGAGAACGACATCTCCGCAGAGGTGGAAATCGTGGGCGCGAAGGAGATCGAATCCTCGTACCGTCGCCTGCGCGACGGCGAGGTGCGGTACCGCTTCGTCATGGACGCCACGACCATCGGAGGATAGGCGGGATCTCAGGAAGCCCGTACGGCCAGAATCAGAATCCGACTTTCGGATCTTCGGTCGCGCGTCGGTTCGGCGTGCCACTTCGAGAGAGGCCTGCAGTTGTCTTCAGACTACGAGTTCCGGAAGTTTCCAGAGAATTTCAAGTGGGGAGTGTCGACGGCGGCGTACCAGATCGAGGGCGCCGTTCACGAGGACGGCCGCGGTCAGTCCATCTGGGACACCTTCTCCCATGCTCCGGGAAACACCGCCCGGGGCGACAACGGTGACGTCGCGACCGATCACTACCACCGGTTCCGCGAAGATGTCGCACTGATTCGCGGCCTCGGAGTGGGCTCCTACCGATTCTCGGTGGCATGGCCGAGGATTCAACCGGAAGGACACGGGCCGGCGAACCTCCGGGGGCTGGACTTCTACCAGCGCCTGGTCGACGAGCTCCTCGGCGCGGGAGTGGAACCCTGGCTGACGCTCTACCACTGGGACCTCCCCCAGGCTCTGGAGGAGCGCGGCGGATGGCGCAGCCGGGACACCGCCGAGCGCTTCGCCGACTACGCCGCGCTGGTGCACGACGCACTGAGTGACCGTGTCACCTGGTGGACGACCCTCAACGAGCCCTACTGCAGCGCGTTTCTCGGGCTGGCCACGGGCGAACACGCGCCTGGCGCCCGGGAGGGACACGGCGCGCTGGCGGCCGCACACCATCTGATGGTCGGACACGGTCTCGCCGTGCAGGCGATGCGGGCACAGCGACGGGGCGAGGAGAAGTTCGGCATCACCCTCAACCTCAGCGACGTCAGGCCGGCCTCGGCGGACCCGGCCGACCGGTCCGCCGCCGAGCGGCTCGACCTTCTCCAGAATCGCGCGTTCACCGACCCGATCCTGGGCGGAACCTGGCCGTCTCTGGAACGCCAGGTGTGGTCGGAGATCAGCGATTTCGGCTTTCGTGCTCCGGATGACCTCGCCCTCATCCGGCAACCCCTCGATTTTCTCGGTGTGAACTTCTACTGCCCCTCCTACACCAAGTTCGCGCCCACGGCGGAGCCGGACCCGGAATTCCGGTCGGCGGCCGACATCGACGCGCAGAACGTGCCGCCGGCAGAGCTGCCGCGCACCGCGATGGGCTGGCCGGTCGAGCCGTCCGCGTTGACCCGGTTGTTGTGCCGGCTCAAGGATGAGTATCGAGAACTCCCGCCGATCTACATCACCGAGAACGGCGCGGCATTTCGCGACGTGATCGATTCGACGGGCGCCGTACTCGACCCCGAACGCATCGAGTTCATCGATGCCCATGTGGGAGAGACGCAGGACGCCATGGCAAAGGGGGTGGATGTCCGCGGCTACTTCTGCTGGTCCCTGCTGGACAACTTCGAATGGTCCTACGGATACGCGAAGCGCTTCGGCCTCGTCTACGTCGACTACGACGATCTGCGGCGGATTCCGAAAGCCAGCTACTACTGGTACCGGGACATGATGCGGGCTCACCGACCAGACGCACCATGACTCACACCAGTTCGAGTTGCGGTTCCGGTCGCTGCGCCGGCACGGCCTTCGGATCCCACAGCTTGGTGGTCCGCACATAGCCGTAGACCACTGAGGCCGGCGCCAGAAGGAGAAGTGGTCCGAACACCCATGGATGTTCGGCCATCTCCATCGCCAGATAGCGATACGACACCAGGAGCGCGGCGAAGACCGTCGCACCGTAGGTGACCAGTTGGATTCCTGACCGCTCCCAGCCGCGGTCGAAGGAGCGCAGCGCCGCCTCGATCGTGATCGTGAACACCATGCCGGCGACGAGATCCACGCCGTAGTGGTAGCCGAACCCCAGCGTTGCGGCGAGCGTGGCGATCAGCCAGAACGTGCCGGCGTAGCGCAGAAGCCGTGGGCCCCTGCGGGAATGAATGAAGATGGTGGTGGCCCATGCCGTGTGCAGGCTGGGCATGCAGTTGCGTGGGGTGATCTCGTCGAACGACATCGGGTGCGGGGTGGTGAGCGGCGGCGGCGTGTGGGGCCACAGGTCGGCCAGCGCCCACTCCAGGCCGCCGGTGCCGGAGTCGCCGGGGCCGTAGGCGAAGACCGGTCCCACCACCGGGAAGAGCATGTAGATGCCCGGCCCGAGGAGGCCGATGACCAGAAAGGTGCGCACGAGATGGTGGCCCGGGAAGCGGCGCTCGGCCGCCACGTTGCGCAGCTGGTACAGCGCGACGACGACCGCGGCCACCGGAAGCAGTGTGTAGACGTAGTCGAGAACATGGACGATGATCGGGCCGGAGGCCGTGACGATCCGGCCCACCAGCCAGGACGGGTCGCCCAGCGCGTGATCGGCGGTTGCCACGTACTGGTCGAGCACCAGCGGGCGGGTCTTCGACGTGATGAGCAGCCAGGCATCGCCCGTCTTGCGGCCGGCCACCAGCAGCAGGCCCAGCCCGACGCCCTTCAGCAGCAGGACACGCTCCTGGCCGGTGCGGCGCGTGACGGCGATGACCGCATAGCCCAGAATCACCCACAACGCGCCGTTGCCGAAGGGGTGGCCGTCGGTCTTCTCGGCATCGACCGCCCACCGCACCAGCAAGAAGACGACGTCGATGCCGATCGCGACACCAGCCGCGATGACCCGCTGCCGCCAGGTCAGCACCACCATCATCAACGCCATACTGGCGTACAGCAGGAAACCCGATTTCGGGGGGAATATCGCCTCTTGCACCTGGGCGGTGATCGGCCCTGGCGCACCGTAGCCACGCGCGGCGATCTCCAGCGCTATGAGGAATCCGAGGGTCACCACGCCTGCCGTGGCCCACAACACCGCCCGTGGCTGACACCACGCGGCGACCTTGAGTCTGCTGCTGATGCGCGAAAAGACCCGCGATGCGATAGATATCAATTGTTTGACCGATTTGGTAGATGCCGGTTAAATAGGTCACTCTTTGTACCGGATAGCGTGATTTTCCGGTGAAGGGCTGGTGATGAGGGCACTCGTCGTGAGCCCGAACATGCTATCGGAGCGGTCCCGCGTCTCGGCGGTGGCCATGAAACTCCCGACGCCCGGCGGGCATCGGGGGCTGTCACGGGTCACCGGTTTCAGACGCTGTGGCGTTCGACGAGCCTCTTCATGGTGTCGAAGGCGGGCTTGGGAGCGTAGTCATCGGTGGTGAGCCCGAATTGGTGGAACAGTCCTGGCTCCGCGCTGTCGGCGTCACGCAGCGCGAAGTGCGTGTAGCCGCTCAGGTTGAGTCGCTTCGCCTGGGCGGCGACGACCCGTACGACGGTCTCGACGACGTCAGCCTGCCGGTGCGGGGGCCGGTCGGGTCCGGTGGGCCAGCCGTGCTCGGTGATGTGCAGCGGCAGGAGTCCCAGCCCGGCGGGGGTCAGCACCGCGTCACGGTGATGGCGGAGCAGTCCCTCCACCGCGTTTTCGAGGTCGGATACGGCAACGGGCCGGAAGACGTCGGGGAAGAAGTCCAGGCCCACGTAGTCGAGATCGGCGATGAAGCCTTCCCCACCGCGGTCGGTCAGGTCGGTGACGAAGGAGGCCGCCGGTCCGAAGAGGGGGGTGGTGTTGAATCCCACCCGCAGGTGACTGTGCCCGAGTTCGCGTGCTCGCGCTTTGACGGCGGACACCCCGCGGACGATCGCCTCCCGCACCGCCGGGTAGTAGCCGTCCAGCACGGGGTTCGACGTGTCGTTGGGCTCTTCCGTGACTTGTAAGGTGCTCGTGACCGGGCCGTACTGCTCGACCAGTTCGCGCAGGAAGTCGCAGTAGCCGTCGACGTCCCCGGCGGCGGACTGGTATTGCGCCACCAGATCCAGGCGGCGCCCCCGGACGGCGTACTGGGCTGCGGCGATCGGCGTCGCGGTCGCGTGTGGCTCGCCGAGCCTCGTGGTGTCGTCGAAGCCTGTGTAGGCGCGTACCAGAAACGGGCGATCCGGCCGGCCCTGGAGGCGGTCGAGTGCGCTCGACACGAGAGCCGGGTCATCGGGCAGGCCGCGGGCCAGTCCCCCGGCGTCATCACCGGTGACTCCGCCCGGGTAGATCCCGAAGAGCATGCCGTCCTGTGCTGTCGGCGTCATCCGCTCATTTCCTCTCTGTTCAGTGGTGCTGGGTTGCGGGATTTGTCGTGGCGGCGACCGGCCAGATCAGGGAGCCGGTGCGGATGTCATCGATGGCCGAAGCGATCCATGTCATCTCGGCGCGAGCGAGGCACAACGCGTATTCGGCCTCGATGACGTGCAGGCGAGGGACACCGGCCGCCAGGGCGTCCGAGAGGCGCTCCTCATCGGCGGACGTCCGCTGTCGCAGGCATCGGGCGCGCTCGGTCAGGGCTTCCACCGCGCCGCTCGGCCCGAGGGCACCGAGGTAGGTGACCGCGCCGAGGAACTGCGAGAACTCCCGCTCCGGGTTGCGGATCTGGGAATCCAGGCGTCGTACGAGTTCGGCGTGGCCGGCCTGCGTGAGGGCGTAGACCGTCCTCTCCGGTCGATTTCCCGAGCGCTGCCGGCCCTCCGAAACGACCCATCCCGCTTCGGCCAGGGCGGCCACCGTGTTGTAGAGCGTGCCTCGCGTGATCAAGGCCGCGTGATTGTCACTGCGCTTGCGCAGTTCGGCGAGCATCTGATGCGGGTGCGAGGACTGTTCCAGCAGGAGGCCCAGCACCGCCAGGACGATCGGGTTGTCGAGAGCGCGACGTGGCATAGTCGAACTCTATCAGTCCAAATAGACTATTGAGCAAGGGTGCCGGCCCAGGACGCCACGCCCTGTGTGTCTCAAGAACCGTCAACTGTGGTGTGCCGGGTACGAGTTGGCTGCGCGCCTCCTGGCGTTAATTGCGTTTCGCGCCGGGCCGCCGAGGGCTAGTGTCCGGGGGGAGCGAGACACCCACGAGGAGCGAAGACATGCCCGGTCGTCCGAGCGCGCGTTGACGTCGTAGGCCGTGATCGGCCTGTCATCGCGTGCTGCCCTTGTTGTTGCGGCACAGCGAGCCTTCCCGTCCGAACCGTAGGTGCGCCTTTCGGGCGCCGGGTGGCGGGGCCTCGTTTTTCGGCAACCCAAGGGATCCCCCGTGCCGTTCGCTTCCCGCGCTGAATCCGATTCCAGCCGTCCTGCTCCGCCGAGCCTGTGGCGGGACGACGACTTCCGCAGATTCTGGGTGGGGCAGACGGCCTCCCAACTCGGCGAACACGCAAGCCTGGTGATCCTTCCGCTCTTCGCCGTCCTGACCCTCGACGCCGGCGCCGGCCAGCTGGGCATCCTGCGCGCGGTGGGGCAGGCGCCGATCCTGTTGCTCTCGCTCTTCGTCGGCGCGTGGGTGGACAGGTGGCGGGCCCGCACCGTGATGGTGCTGACGGACATCGCCCGGACCCTGGCCCTCGGCGCGACCGCCGTGGCCGGCGTCCTCGGTTGGCTGGGTCTGCCCGGGCTGTTCGTGGTCGCCGTCGCCGTCGGGGCCCTGTCCTTGTTCTTCGACGTGGCGTACCAGACGTCTCTCGTACGGCTGGTGAGACGCGATCAGTTGGTGCGGGGCAACAGCGCGCTGGAGGGCAGCCGGTCCGCGGCCCAGATCGCCGGTCCCGCCCTCGGCGGCGCGTTGGTGTCCCTGCTGTCGGCGCCGGTCGCTGCCGCCTCCAGCGCACTGTTCTTCGCGCTGTCGTTCCTGTCGATCCGACGGATCCGCCGGGTCGAACCGCTCCCGAGACATGCGGAACGTCCCCCTCGGGTCTGGCGGCAGATCCATGAGGGTCTCCGCTTCGTCCTCGGTGACACCTCGCTGCGGACCGTGTGCCTCGCCTCGGCCGCCTTCCAGTTCTCGTTCGCGGCCACGATGACCGTCTATCTGCTCTTCCTGCCGCGCGAACTGCACCTGTCGGGCACCGCCGTCGGGCTGGCGCTCGCGGCGACGGGACCCGGCGCGCTTCTGGGCTCCATGCTGGCCGCCCGCCTACCGAAACGGTTCGGGTACGGTCCCGTACTCGTGTCCGCGGCGGCACTCGGCGACGGCGTGATGCTGTGCGTGCCCGCGCTGCACGGCTCCCCCGCGGTGACGATTCCCGTACTCCTCGCGGTCAACTTCGTGTTCGGGACCGGCGGTCAGACGGTGAACGTCACGATCATGACTGTCCGGCAGACACTCACTCCGGACGGGATGCAAGGCCGCGCGGCCGCGACGATCACGTTCGCCGGCATGGGGATGACCCCGCTCGGGTCCCTGCTCGGCGGATTCCTCGCGCAGGAGTGGGGGTTGCGCACCAGCCTCCTGGCAGCGGCCGCGGGCATGGTGCTGTCCCCGGTGCTGATGGCCTTGTCTCCCCTCGCCCGCCTGGGGACCAGGCTTCCGGCCCCGCAGGACGCGCCGCCGCCAGTGGGTCGAGTGCCCGAGGACTGAGGGGCGGCGCCCCCTCAGGGCGGGCCCCCAGGGCGGGCCCCCTCATGGCGGGCTCCAGAAGCCGCCGGGCGCGCCCAACCCCCTACGATCTACGGTCGTCCGTGACCTGCCTGATCGCTGCCATGATCCGGGTCCGTCCGCGGCCGGGTTCTCGCCGGGCTGGCAAGACCCAGACGGGTGAGGAACTGCTGCAGGGTGAAGGCCGCCATGCCCAGGGCCACCGCGTTGCCCGGGACGTGGGACGGCTCGACGGTGAGGCCCGGCAGCGAACCGGGCAGGACATGGTGCGGAAGTTCGTCGCGTACGGCGGGCACGAGCCATTCGGCCAGAGCCTTCGAGGTCCAGCCGGTGAGGGTGATCCTTGGGATGTTGAGCAGGTTGACCAGGTCGCCGAGCGCCGCGGCGAGGTAGCGCGAGGTACGCAGGGCCAGGCCGATCAGCGCCGGATCGCCCGCGGCGAGACCGTCGGCGACCGCCTCGACGAAGTCGCGCTGCCGTCGTTGCCGGAGCGCGGGGTGCAACAGGTCGATCTCGGCGAGCGTCGTCTGCAGACCGTGGACACCGAGATACGCCTCGACGCAGCCCCGCCGACCGCAACGGCACTGTCTGCCGTCCAACTGGAGCAGCGTGTGGCCCCATTCACCGGCGTTGTTGGTGGTACCGCGGATCAGTGAGCCGTCGACGGCGATGCCGGTGCCGACGCCGGTGCCGAGATTGACGACGGCCAGGGTGTCGACGCCGCGCCCCACACCGAACCACATCTCGGACAGGGTGAGCGCCTTGAGCGGATTGTCGACGTAGACGGGGATCTGGAGGCCCTTCTCCAGCATTCTCTCGATGTGGACGTCGTGCCAGTCCCAGTTCGGTGCGAAGACGGAGACGCCCGCGTCGGGATGGACGTGCCCCGGCATGCTGACGCCGACGCCGATGATGCGCTCGCGCTCGGTTCCGCCGGACCCGACGGCCGCCTCGATCGCGCGGACGATCCCGTCGACGACGTAGTCCGGGTCGTTCTCGTGCTCGTCGAGTGCGACCTCGCCCTGGCCGAGCACGCCGAGCGCGAGGTCGTACACCGTGGCGTCGACGTAGGTCTCGGCGACGTCGACGCCGACCATGCGGCCGCGGTCGGGGTTGATGGTGAGACGCTCTTGCGGCCGCCCTCCGGTGTTGCGCTCCACGGTCGCGATGTGCAGCACGTCCTCGGACAGGAACTCGGTGACCAGTGTCGCGACGGTCGCCGGACTGAGACCGGTGTGCCGGGCGAGTTCCTGACGGGTGGACGACCCCAGTTCGAACAAGGCGTGCAGAACCTCGAACCGGTTTTCGCTACGAAGATCACGGGCCGTGTGCCGCGACACCATTCTCCTTCAGCTGTCAGCAGACTCCAGCCACAGGGTACGAAGCTCCGCCTCGCCCTGCCCCACGGTGCCCTTCACCAACAGGGTCAACCCGGACCATCCCGGTGGAACCCACAATACGTTCGAGTCTCCGCCCGAGAAAGCCGGTCGGTCACCGACCCAGACGCGGCCCACACACTCCCCGGCGGCCCATCCGGTCGCGCGGATCCGTGATCCCTCCAGCCGTACCAGGAAACCGTCGTCGGACGGCGGCAGGTCGACGTCGAGCCACACCTCCTCTCCCGGTTCCAGGGCCAGCGGCAACCGCACACCCCGCGCGGGGCCCGCCCCGGCGGCGAACCCGGTCAGAAGGTCGTCGTCCTGAACCGAGCACGACCAGTCCGTCACCGGCTCAAGGCTGAGCACCTCGGCTCGAAGGCCACCGCCACTGGGGTGGTGCGGCATCGTGACCGAGATCTGATGATGTCCGGCAGGCAGCAGAACCCAGGGGTCCTCGGCGTGGACGGTGCGCGGCTCGCCGTCGTCCACACTCACGCGCACCGGCTCGACCATGCCCCGCAGGTGCAGCGCCGACGCGGTGGCCGACCGGATGTCGCGGGTGTAGGTGACCGGGAGGGCGACGCGGGTGCTGCTCCACCCACCGAGCTCGCGCAGGGGCGCCGGCCGACCGGCCCACTGGTCGCGCACCGACCACAGGGCCGACACATCCGCCACGTCCCGGACCGTCCACAGGGTGCCGAGTCCGCGCAGCGCGCCGAGGCGGAGCGCCGGCAGACGCGCGTCGTCGAAGTTCGCGTGCCCCCAGATCTCCACCATGGCCTCGACGGCGACGTGGCCGGTCGCCTCGCGGACGTCGATCCGCCGTGCCGCACCGAATCCGGCGATCGTCGGATGTACCCGGCCGGCGATCGAAAGGTCGACGATGTCCGCCGCGCCGACGAGCAGCAGTTCGTCGACACCCGTCAGATCCGCTGTGGTCCGGTAGGTTCCGCGCCCCCGGTACACGCCGAGCGACTCCAGCGGCGGCGGCACCTCATGGGAGCCCGCCGGCTCCTCCGGAGCGAGGGCCGGTCGCCGCCGCACATCCCGTACGGCGGTGGGTTTCGTCGTACTCCGCCGGGGTGGCGCGTCGGCCAGGTGCACCGTGCCGTCGCTGTCCGTCGTTCGCAGGCGCGCGGCGTCCGTCGGCGCCAGCGCGACAAGCGTCACTCCCCCGACGGCCGCCCGCTCGGGCGCACCGGCCGCCGGCGCCGGGATCTCGACCCGGGTGCCGCCCAGGACGACGGTGACCGGCGCCTCGGAGGAGAACGTCAGCACGCCGTCCGACGCCGCCACCAGATCCGCGGACGCCAGGGTGAGCGTGGCGTCGAAACCCCACGACTGGAGCGGTACGTCCACCAGCATCAGCGGACAGGAATCAGCGGCGACGGCGACCGGTACGCCGTTCACCACCGCCCTGCCCGGTGTCGTACCGAGATGCGGTACGGCGATGAGCCGGCCGCCTCCGTCGAGGTCCAGGGCCGACGGTGACGAGCTGGTCGGGAAGTCGGCGGTCACCGGTACCCGAGGCACGGACGAGGTGGCGAGCGCCAGTTGCGATCCGAGGGTGTCGATCACCCGCGCGAGCACCTGACCCTGGGCGTACTCGGGCCGTTCGGCACCGGTGGACGAGACGTATCCGCCGAAGTCGTAGCCATGGCTCATGAAGTTGCCGGGGCTGCCCCAGTTCCCCGTGGACGGCGTGTAGCCGAAGTTCCACCCGGACGACTGGAGATAGGGCGCGATCAACGAGGCGCCGCTGGCCAGGAGCCGCCGCAGCGTCCGGTGGCGCCGGTTCGTCTCCGTGATCAGCAGCGGCAGGTCGCGCTCCGCCAGCACCTCGGCATAGCGTCGTACCTCGGGTTCGATGTGCGGGGAGTCGTCGTCCGGGTAGAAGTTGCACGCCGGTACGACGCCGGGGACGTTCCCGGTGGCTCCTTCGATGTCGCCCTGTCCGGCGCAGGCGATGAGCGGCACGGTGATGCCGTGGCGGATCGTCTGGTCACGCAGGTCGGTCAGATATCCGGTGCGGTCCGCGCAGTCGAAGAAGTCCAGTTCGTTCTCCAACTGCACCATGATGACGGGGCCGTCCGCCGGGTACTGGCGTCGGGCCAGGAGCGGCAGCACCTGGTCGAACCATGCGGTGACCTGGGCGAGGAACCGCGGCTCGTGCTGGCGGACCCGCAGGTCGGGATCGAGGCCCAGCCAGGCCGGCAGCGCGCCGCCGTCCCACTCGGAACAGATGTACGGGCCCGGCCGCGCGATCACGTACAGCCCGGTCTCCTGCGCGAGGTCCAGGAACGCGGCGACGTCGCGTCTGCCCTCGAAGGACCAGCGGCCCGGTGCCGTCTCGTGGAAGTTCCACGGCAGGTAGACGTCCACGCAGGTGTATCCCGAGGCCCGCACCTGTTCGAGCCGCGCACGCCACTGCTCCCGCGGAAGGCGGAAGTAGAACAGTGACGCGCACAGCACGACACGCGGGCCGCCCTCGGTCCGGATGCCGCGGGCGTCGAGCTCGACGCCCCCGCTGACGACTGTCGGCTGACTCACTTGACCCCCGCGCTTCCGCCGCTGATGTCCATTTCGTACAGGTACCTCTGGCCGAGGTAGTAGACGGCGATCATCGGCAGGGTGAGCAGGATCGAGCCGACCATCACCAGGTTCCATGGCGGCGGCTGGCCTGCCACCGCCGTCGTGGTGATGTACTGCACGCCCAGCGCCAGCGGCATCTGCGACTCGTCGTTGAGGTAGATCAACGGCCCCATGAAGTCACCCCAGGAGTATGTCAGGGTGAAGATGCCGATCGCGATCAGCACCGGCCACAGCATCGGGAGCATGATGCGCCGGTAGATGCCGAAGAATCCGAGCCCGTCCACCATGGCGGCCTCGTCGAGCTGGTTGGGCAGGCGGGACACGAACTGGCGTACCAGGAAGACGTTGAAGGCGTTCGAGAAGAAGTTCGGCACGATCAGCGGCAGATAGGTGTTCACCCAGCCCAGGTCCTTGAACAGGATGAACTGCGGAATCATCGTGATCTGCGTCGGGATCATCATCGTCGCGATGACGACGAGGAACATCACGTTCTTCCCGGGGGCCCTCAGGCGTGCGAACGCGTAGCCGACCAGGCCGCTCGACACCATCTGGCCGATGACCGAACCCACCGAGATGATCAGCGAGTTGACCAGGAACCGGCCCATCGGCAGATCGGTGCCGAACACCCGGGTGAAGTTCCTCCACTCGAACTCGTGCGGGAAGATCGTGAACGTGTTGGTGGTCACCGTGTGGTCGCTCGACAGCGCGATCGACACGGCGAAGACCAGCGGCGTCGAGAGCAGCGCGGACACCACGATCAGGGTCGCGTAGGTGAACGGCGTCGCCCGGAACACCCCCAGGACGCGGGGCGCGTCGCCGGCGCGCCTCTTGTCGTCCTGGCGCTCCGTCCCCTGCTGCTGCGGCGCGACGGTGGATACCACGGTCGCCATCACTTCACCTCGGTCTCGTAGAACACCCAGCGGCGGGTGGTGCGGAAGGCCAGCAGGGTGAACACCATGATCACGGCGAACAGCAGCCACGAGATCGCCGACGCATAGCCCATGTGGTAGTAGGAGAACGCCTGGTCGAAGAGGTACGGCACCGTGGTCTGGCTCGCGTTGTAGGTGCCGGGCTGGGACGCCTTCGGGGTGAGGATGTACACCTGGGAGAAGATCTGGAACGCCGCGATCAGCCCCATCACCAGGTTGAAGAAGATGACCGGCGTCAGCTGCGGCACCGTGATGCTCCAGAACTGCCGCACCGGTCCCGCGCCGTCGATCTCGGCCGCCTCGTACAGCTCCCGCGGGATGCCCTTCATGGCGGCGAGCAGCAGGACGGTGGCGCTGCCGGCGCTCCACACCGACAGCAGGATCAGGGCGTACTTCACCCAGCTCGGGTCCAGCAGCCACTGCGGCCCGGAGATACCGACCCACCCGAGCACGTCGTTGAGCGGACCCGACGGGGCGAGCACCACCCGGAAGGCCATCGACGCGGCAACCAGGGGCACCAGCGTCGGCAGGTAGATCAGGGTGCGGAACAACTTGCGGGCACGGACCTGCTTGTTGAGGAGGTTCGCCAGCCACAGCCCGATCAGCAGTCCGAGCGGGACGGATATCGCCGCGTAGTGGAAGGTGTTCCCGAGGGCCTTCCAGAACACGGGATCCTCGGTCAGCAGCTTGACGTAGTTGTCCAGACCGACCCACTTGGGCGGGGTGAAGGAGTCCCAGTCCGTCATCGAGAGGTAGATCGACGAGATCATCGGTCCGAGCAGGAACGCGAGGAAGCCGATCACCCACGGCGAGACGAACAGGTAGAACGAGAGCGCCTCACGGCGCCGTAGCTTCGTCATGGCCATCGCAGGTCATCCCGCGGACTTGATGATGGACTCGAGGTTCTTCTGGAGCGCGGTGAGCGCGGT
Source organism: Streptomyces sp. NPDC050997 (assembly GCF_040660135.1). Lineage (NCBI taxonomy): Bacteria > Bacillati > Actinomycetota > Actinomycetes > Kitasatosporales > Streptomycetaceae > Streptomyces > Streptomyces sp. NPDC050997. Next base: position 102,475 of record NZ_JBFAGK010000018.1, on the reverse strand, counting down.
CTTGGCGCTCTTCTCCTTGCCGAGCCAGAAGTCGGCCGTCGCCGTGTCGATCGCCGCGAGCATCTCGTTCCACTCGGGGATGAACGGGGCCTTGAAGAGGAACTCGCTGGACTCGGCGAACACGCCCATGTCCACCGGGGTCTTCATCCACGCCGGCTTGAGGAACGCGTCGCTCTGCTGCACCTCGAGGTTGGCCGGTACGTCCTGACCGGTGGAGATGATCTGCTGCTGGGCCGTCGGTGAGGTGAGGAAGTCGATCGCCTTGAAGGCGTTGTTCGGGTTCTTCGCGGTACGGGAGATGGCGAGGCCGCTGCCGAAGGAGGCCACGGCCTGCTTCTTGCCACGCCACATCGGCGCGATGTCCCATTCGAACTTGGTGTCCGTGAGGCCGGCGATGGCCCAGAACCCGGTGGCGTTGACCGCGACCTTGCCGTTGGCGAAGGCCTGGTCGCCGCCGACGTCCGTACCCATGTCGGCGTACTGCGCCTTCGTCGGCACCACACCGTACTTGGAGACCAGGTCGCCCGCCCACTGCAACGCCTCGACGACCTCGTCGCTGTCCGCCGTCGGCCTGCCGTCCGCGTCGATGATGGCGCCGCCGTTCTGGTACGCGAAGCTCCACCACTGGGGCCACCAGCCCGCGCCGCCATAGCCCCAGGTCTTGCCCTTCTCCGTCAGCTCCTTGAACGCGTCGAGGGCGTCGTCCCAAGTCCACTCTGCCGTAGGCGCCTTGATGCCCTTCTTGTCGAACAGGGTCTTGTTGTAGTAGACGATCATCGCGCCGGAACGGTCCGGTATCGCGTAGACCTTGTCCTGGTACGAGTAGAGCGACCCGATCGTCCCGAACCGCTTCGCCAGGTCGAGCTTCGCGCTCTTGGCGAGGTCGTCGAGCGGCATGAGCTGGTTCTTGCTCGAGTAGACGTTGACGTTCTCCGCGACCTGCATGATGTCCGGGCCCTTGCCGCCCGCGATCATCGTCTGCACCTTCTGCGGGTACGAGTCCGACGGGATCAGCTGGAGCTTGACCTTCAGGTCGGGGTACTTCTTCACCAGCAGGTTGATGCGCTTCTGGTACGTGGCCCGGTCGGTCTCGCCGCCCCACACCGTCATCACCAGGGGGTCGTCGCTCGAACCCGCGCTGGAGCCGCACGCCGTGAGCGTGATGACACCCGCCGCGACTCCCAGGCCCAGAAAACCCCGTCGCGAAAACCGCGCTCTGTCAAGCGTCATGGCACTGCCTTTCCGTGAAGCACGCACACGCCCGGAAGCCGTCCGACGAGCACGCCGGACTTCGAATGGCGGTTAAACTAACCGTCGTTTTAAGCCAGCGACAAGACCTTGTTTCACACGGGTTTCAGCCGACACCCCGGTCGTACGCCATCGCAAAGCGGTCATCTTCGATGTCCTCGCAGGTGGGGTGCCGGTGCGGGAAGCGCCGTGGCGAGGAGCGGATGGTCGACAAGTGTGTCGGCCAGGAGTCTCCGCCACCGTTTCAACTCGGCGGCGAGCGGCGGGCGGCGTGCGCCTGGCGTCGCGGGGTGAGCCCGTGTGCGGCGGCTACGACGACGGGGGTGAGGCGGTTCGGCTACCGCCCTTGACACCGGTGCGACGCGTGGGGGACTTTGTGTCGCGAGCGAGCACGTCACGCTGGAGTACGGGTCGGTAGGCGGCTGCGTATGCGCCGTTTTCTGGCCGCCTGCTGGGCGGAAGGGCTTGGCTGATACCCGACGAGCGCGGTGACCGACTCGGCGCCGCACGTCCGCGACGCCGCTCTTGCACTCGCCGCCCAGGAGCGGCTGCCGCTGCCGGGACGTTTCAGGTACGTCCCCCGCAGGCGGCCCAGACCTCTTCCAGCAGTGCCGGATAGTCCTCGCCGTACGTGACCACGGCGGCGAACACCGCGTCGAGGGCCGCCTGCAGCGGGTCGGTTTCGGCGGCGCCGGTCACGGCGGGGACGGCCAGGTGCGGCTGCGAAAAGCGCGAGGAAAGGGCGGAGGCCCCGATGGTGGCACCCATACCGCGCCCCGTCGCTCCGGCGCGCTGCGGGGCAGGTGCCGTCCTCTGCGCGAAAGCGGCGGCGGGTCCCACGATCTGCGTCCCGTGCCCAGGTTCGGGCATGGGCACACGCGCGTGGGGCCGCTGGGGCGGGGTGGCCCGGGCGACCGTCCGGTCGGGGACCCGCGGGTCCGCTGCCAGGGCCTGTGACAGGTGCGCCGGTTCGTCGAAGGGCGGCGGCAGCTCACGGCGCTCGGCGAGAGCGGTCAGCGCCGCGGCGATCCAGTCGAGCCCCGCGAGACCGGCCACCTCACAGGCGCGTCGGGCCGCCAACAGGGCTACCGCGCGCTGCTGTTCGGGACCGGCCGCGTCCAGAGCGTGGACCAGGTCGGGGTCGAAGCGAAGCAGGCCGCGCACGTTGCCGCGGACCTCACGCAGCGCCTGGCTCGGCAACTGCCCGCCCCACCCCCACCGTTCGAGGGCGAGTCGCTGTTCCCGCTGGGCCTGTTCCTGCGCGAGGCGAGCGAGACGCTCGGCTTCGGCACGTTCCGCCGGCGTGGGAGGAGGGGGCTGCTTGCGGGCGAAGTCGTGCCAGTAGGCCGCGATCCCCGCGGTCTGCTTCAGTACCCGGTCCGGCGCGGGCCCGGCGGGCCAGAACTGCAGCAGGTAGGAATCCAGTTGAGGCTCCTCATCCAGCCGGGTGTCGTCCTTGCGCGCCTGGTCCATCCCCTTCGCGCAGAAGCGCACCCGGTAGTCCGCCTCGTCCAGGTCCAACTCCCAGTCGGTCTCGGCCGCCCACTGCACGAGTACGCTGCGCGCCGAGGCCGGGCGGAAGGACACCTCCACGACGTCCTCCCAACCCGGCTCCAACGGCGGGGCCTGGTCGTGCACTTCGACGGTGAAGCCGACGTGACCCGTGTGCAGCCCGGTGTTCAGCCACAGGGCGCCGGGGATCGCGGCTCCGCACAGGCCCCCCGTCTGGCCGGCGAACGACTCCGCGAAATAAGGGCCGAAGCTGTCCGCATCGCTCTCCACGTAGATCTGGCCGTAGTGCACATGCACTTCGCCCTCGACGGGTCTGCGCACCATCACGCCCTCCCTCGCGTCATCGTGCGACAAGCTCGGCCCTCACGCCGCGGCATCACGACGTCGACTTCCACGCGGATCAGGCTTCGGGCGTCCCAGGGTGTCTCGTGCGGCCCCGTCCAGAAACAATTCATGTCCGCCAGCCTAGGAAGCCCCACTGACAACCGGATGTCATCGGGGCTGCCCGAGCGGCGGGGGCATGAGAACCGCACAGATCACCGCATCGGGCCGGTGGGATCGATCAACCGGTCAGCCGAGGGTGAGGAGTTCCTCGTAGAAGCCGCCGAACTCCCGTTCCCGGTCGATGAGATGGATCTCCAGGATCCAGTGGCAGCGCCGCCCGGTCTTGTCGGTGCGCCGCAGTGGCGTGGTGTTGGCGGGGGCGATGTACGACTCCACGTCCGCGCCGTCGATCCACTCGTGCGGGAACTCGCCCACCAGGTGCCCCGCATGCCAGCCGCCCAGCTCCCACCCGGCCGCCACGGCCAGCCGCTCGACCTCGGCGTACAGCCGCGCGCCGGTGATGTCCGGGTCGGCCTCGAAGAAGCGCCGGCCCGCCGCGAAGACCTTCGCGAGGTCGTCGCGCAGCCGTTGCTTGACGGGATCGTCCCCGAGTACGAACGTCCGCCCGAAGTCGGCCTCGTACTCCTCGAAGATCGGCCCGAAGTCGGCGAACACGATGTCGTCCGCGCCAATGACCCGGTCCGGCGGGTTCTCCCGGTAGGGCTTCAGCGTGTTCGGACCCGAGCGCACGACCCGCTTGTGCCAGTGCCGGGTCGTACCGAACAGCTCGTTCGCCAGATCCCGGACCCGGTCGCTGACCGCCCGCTCCCCTTCTCCCGGCGCGAGCAGCCCGCGCGCCTCGACCTCCGCGAACAGCAGCTCGGCCTTCGCCTGGGCATCGAGCAGACGCGCGGCGCGCGTGGGTTCGTCATCCGCCATGCGGCCGACCGTAGGCATCCGAATCATCGTCCGGCAACCGAGTTCCTCAGGACTGCGGTCCCAGGGGGCGCGGCCGGCCCCGAAATATGCGTGGGGTCTGAGAATCTGTGCAGGAGCGTCACACAGACTGCACGTAGCCTTTCGAAAGCCTGGTTACCGTGACTGACCGTTCCATCCTTCGTACGAACGTGTCAGACCGTGGCCCGAGCGGGTCGCGGCGCAGTCAACCCAGGAAGACCAGATGGACTACTGCTCCTCGTGTCGCCGGCACCTCAACGGTGCCCTGATGTGTCCCGGGTGCGGCGCCTACGCCCCCGACATCGCTCCGCCCTTCCTGCACGGCCGCGACGGCCTGGCCCCGGGCGCGTGGGCGATGACCGGCGACGCAGCCGGCACAGCGCACGCAGCAGAGTCCGCGGCCTCCGACCGGTGGCACGACGAGACCGTGCGTGACGAGGCGGAGCTCGGGACCGGCGCGAACACGGCCCCGCACACCGACCCGTCCGCCGACGTCGACGGTGTGCCGCCCGAGGGGCAGGGGCGGGCGGCCCGCCGTCGCCAACGGGCTCGCTGGAAGAAGAACCAGCGTCGGGCCGTGGTCGCGACCGCGGTCGCACTCGTCGGAGGCGGCCTGACCATCACCACGATGAACCGGGGCTCCACCGACCAGGCCCAGGCGGCCACCGCGCCCGACAACCGGAGTATGGGCGCCGCGGAGGAGCAGGCACCCGAGCGCTCCCGTCCGGCGTCGGCACCGCCCACCATCCACCGGTCGTCACCCACCACCCCCGAGGCCGAGCCACCGGTCACCAACGACCCGCGGGAGCAGTCCCTCTCGACCCCGTCCCGCACGACCCGGTCGGTCGATCGGCCGGACGCCGGATCGCCCCGTCCGGCCGCCTCGTCGACCCCGCAGTCGCAGAGCACCACGCCGCCTCTCGACACCACGACCCCTGAGACCACGACCCCCGAGACCACCGATCCGGCGACGGAGCAGCCGTCGAAGACCGCACCCACCAACGGCAACGGCAACAGCTCGGACCACTCTCAGACCCAACCCGCCCCGGCATCCACATCGCCGACGCAGCTCTGCCTGCTCGTGGTGTGCCTCGGCTGACGGCGTTCCCCCGGCAACGCCGCCCTCGGGACGGTCCGGCGCCTCGGCGCGACGGACCGTCCCGGCGTTGTGGCCGACGTACTCTCCGCGTTCCGGCGGCTCAGGCCGCGGTGTATCCGAGCTGCCGCCTCATGTACGGAGTCAGCAGGGTCTTCGCCTTGGCGAGGGTGCTGGTGCGGGCGCCGAGGACCGCGGTTTCGCCGCCGGGCACGGGCATCATGGTCACTCCGTCCGAAGCGCCGAACGGCACGATGAGCGGGGTGCGGTGGATGGGCCGGTAGAAGCGGGGCTCCTTGCGGTGCCTGCCGGAACTCTGCAGGTGGGCGCGGATGTTCCAGGCAGCGAGGTCGGCCTGGGCGAGCGCGACGGGGGTGATCTTGAGCTCGGTGGCGTCGTTCACGTCACCGACCGCGAACACGTCCTGCCGTCCCTCGACCCGAAGGGTCCGGTCCACCTTCACGTGCCCGCTCGGGTTCAGCCAGTCGCCGTGCCCGGCCAGACGCAGCCAGAGCGTGTTGGGGGTGGTGCCCGTCGCCCAGAAGGAGAGGTCGGCCTCGACGACGTTTCCGCGGGCGTCGCGATACGTACCGAACACGTTGCCCGGGGACATGAAGGAGTCGAGCCGCACGTCCACGTCGTGGGACTCCAGCCAGGCACGGGCCTTGTTCCCGGCCCGCGGGCTGCCCGTGGCCTCGAGGAGCGCCGGCCCGGCGTGGGCGAGGGTGACCCGGACGTCCGGCCGGGCCAGCCGGATCTCGGCGCCGAGTTCGACGCCGGAGGGCCCACCGCCGACGACGAGGACGTGCTCGGCGCGGGCGATGTTCCGCTGATGTCCGGCGAACGACTTGGCCGCCTCCTCGGCGGTGGTTCCGGTGAAGCGGGCCGGTTCGGGGTAGTCGGCGCCGGTGGCGATCACCACCACGTCGTACGGGAGTCGCTCGCCCGTGGCCAGCACCACCTGCCGCACGGCGGTGTCGACACGGACCGCTTTGCCCGCGACCACCCGGCCGTCGCGCAGCAGCCGGTCGTACGGGATGAACGGGGTCATGGTCCACTCCGGGCGCACACCCGCGCGCAGGGAGGCGATGCGGTGGAAGAAGATCTCCTTGCGATCCACCAGCGTGACCCGCGCCGTCCCGTCCAGTCGTTTCGCCAAACGCACGCCGGCATAGCCGCCGCCTATCACCACTACGTCGCCGTCACGCACACCGAGCCTCCTGTGGAGCTGTGGGGGGATGGCGAGTGCCGCGATGGAGGCGCCGTCCTCGACCACTCGACTGCCGGTGAGCGTAACGCTTGAAACCTAAAGCTCTGGTAGGGGTTCGTGTGCCTTGTGTGAAGCGACCGTGCGGATGTCGGTGTTCGCCCGGGCCGACGCCCCGGGCTCCGTCGAGCGGAGCCCGGGGCGTGTACTGCCGCCGGAGTTAGGTGGTAACCGGCGGCCTCGGCCGGCTGCTCTTCGTTGTGCGGGTTATCCGAACTGGCCGGGCTGGTAGTCGCCGGCGGGCTGTTGGACGATGACGTTCAGGCGGTTGAAGGCGTTGATGAGGGCGATGAGCGACGCCAGGGCGACAAGCTGCTCCTCGTCGTAGTGCTTGGCGGCCTTCGCCCAGACCTCGTCCGGGACCCCGCCGGCCGCATCGGCGATGCGCGTGCCCTGTTCCGTCAGTTCCAGGGCGGCGCGCTCGGCGTCGGTGAAGACCGTGGCCTCCCGCCAGGCCGCGACCAGGTTGAGCCGCACCGAGGTCTCCCCGGCGTGCACGGCGTCCTTGGTGTGCATGTCGGTGCAGAAGCCGCAGCCGTTGATCTGACTGGCCCGGAGCAGCACCAGGTCCCGGGTCGCGGTCGGCAGCGTCGAGTCCGCGGCGATCACCTTGCCCGCTGAGGTCAGGTGCTTCAGGACCTTGGCCGCGAGGGGACTGCCGAAGACGTTCAAGCGGGCTTCCATGGTGCACTCCTTGCCGTTGTCGGTGGGTACACCTCCATGACGGGACAGCTCGGCAGGTTGTGACATGGAAGCCCGAACTGCTCAGCGGTAACAGGTCGTTACGCCCGGACGCCAGGGGCAGGCGATCCCGGCGAAGCCTCCGTTGGCGACGACATCGACGCTGAGGGTGTCGCCGCCGCGCACCACCCGCCGGTCCTGGACGAGACCGTCGGCGCCGTCCCGGATCGTCTCGACCAGCCACCGTCCGGCGCCGACGGACAGCGGCACCCCGGCTGTGTGGGCGGCGCCGGCGTACACCCCTCCCAGGAACCAGCGGTCGCCGCTGCGGCGGGCGAGGACGGACTCCTGGCCGGGGAGCCCGGCGAGCAGCCGGGTGTCGTCCCAGGCCGCGGGAACCTGGTCGAAGAAGTCCCGGGCGAGCGGCCGGTCGTCGTACGACTCGGGGGTGCCCGCGAACATCTGCAGACCCGACTCGTACACGACGGTGAGCCCGACCTCGGCCGCGTCGGAGTTGGGGCGCAGGCCGACGCGTTGGAAGGCGCCCGGGGTGAAGTCCATGGAGCCGATGACGTTGCGGGTGAACGGCAGGGTGGTGAGGTGGGCGGCCGTGTTCGTCCGCTTCTCCTCACCGCCGACGCCCTCCAGGGTCATCACGTGCGGCCAGGTGCGCTGGATGCCCTTGGGGATCGTGGAGCCGTGGAAGTCGACCAACAGGTGGTGGGCGGCGGTCTCCGGGAGGATGGTGTCGTACCACTGGAGCATGGACTGCGCCTCGGAGTTCATGAAGTCGATCTTGACGCCCTTGACGCCCCACCGCTCCAGGGTGGGCAGCCACTGGGCGCGTTCCTCGGGCGTGTCGAGGTCGCGTTGATGGATCCAGACGATGATCCCGACGCCCTTGGCGCGCGCGTAGTCGACGAGTTCCGGCATCCAGCTGTAGGTCTGCCAGTCGGGGTCGGTGACGTCCCACTCGTCCTTCTTGAAGTACCAGCCCGAGTCGACGGCCTCGTAGGGCCAGTTCCGTTCGGCGGCGTAGTCGACGTAGGCCTTCTGCGCCGCGAGGCTCTGTCCGGCCTCCTTCCCACCGGCGAGCCAGGTCCACAGCACGGTGCCGGGCCTGATCCACCCGGGGTGGGCGACCTTGGAGGCGGGGGCGAGGTCGTCGGTGAAGGTGGACCGGGTGACGGTGGCGAGGTCGCCGGTCACCATGGCCCGCCAGGAGGTGGAGAGAGGGCCGTCGGTGCGGACCCGTTCGTCGGCGAGTTGGATGCGGTAGGTGCCGCTGCCCTGGGTGTGGGCGAGCCGGGCCCCCGAGTAACCGCCGGTGAGGTCGGACTCGGCGAGCAGGGTGTAGCCGCCGGGGGTGGAGAAGAGCGCTTGCGGAGAGTAGGCGTTGGTGGGCGCGGTCGCCGCGGTGTACTGGGCGAACTGGCCCTCGTTGTCGACCCGGTAGGTGCTGAGCCATGCGCCCGCGTCCTGCGGCAGGTTGAACGCGGAGGTCTCGCCGAGTACGTCGCCCAACCCGGCGGGCAGGACGTACCGGTAGGCGACGCCGTCGGCGGAGGCGCGGACGACGAGGTCGAGCCGGGCGCCGGCCGAGGTGGCGAACGACAGCCGGGTCTCGTTCATACGGACCCGGCGGCCCAGCCGCTTGCCGGACTTCGTCCGGTACCGCTCGTCGACCAGCCGGTCCTTGCGGTGCAGGAAGCGCAGTCCTTGGGAGAGGTCGGCCTGTTCGGTGACGATGCCGACCGGCGACGGTTCGATGACCGTACGGCCGTCGCGGGACACCGCGAGGCTGAGCGTGCCGGTCGTGTCGTCCAGGGATATCCGCGCACGAGGTGCGTGGGCCGCCGCCGAGACGGCCCAGACGTGGTCGCGGGAGCCCAGGTCCTGTTCGGCCCGCGCGGGCACGGTCGTGAGGAGGGTGGCCACCAGCCCGGCGCAGAGTGCGGTGACCGCGGTTCTGATCGGAACAGCCATGAGTGTCTTCCCTGTTGTGGATCCGGGCGGGCGGTCGTTACGGAAGTCCCCAGGCCGGGCCCGGTTCACTGACGGCGACGGGCGCGATGGCGAGGTCGGGCCGGGAGCCGGAGTGGACGAGCACCTCATGGCCCCTGGGCAGGTCGATGGAGAGCACGCCGTCGCCCAGGTCGTGGGTGCGGGCCGGGGTGCCGTCGTCCAGCAGCACGGTGAGGGTCCCGCTGAGGCCGTGCCGGAGCTTGAGCGGCTCGCCCGCCAGGCTCCTGATCCGGACGAACCGGGTCGCCCCCTTCTTTCGGACGGCACTGACCAGGAAGGCGCCCTGGGTACGGAAGTCGTGCAGGGTGACATCGGCCCAGGCGGCCGGGACGGCCGGGAAGACGCGGATCACGCCGCCCCAGCTCTGGCAGAACATGTCGTGCAGGGACTGTGAGGCGGACAGCGGCGTCTCGATGACCGGGCCGGCCTCGGTGTAGTGCGTGTTGGCGCGGCAGGGGTAGCGGGTGCTGGGGTCGAAGAACTTCCGCAGGTACGTGATCGCGGTGTCGCCGTCGCCGGTCATGGCGTACAGCGAGGCGGCCCCGGTGTAGCTGTAGCCCCGGTGGGCGCCGGTCAGCGCCTGCCAGCGTTCCACCGACTTCGTGATCAGCTCGCGGCTGCCGGGCTGGTCCCAGTTGACGAGGTACAGCGGGTACACCATCAGCAGGTGCGAGTAGTGCCGGTGGGACTGCGCGTACGGGGTGTCGGCGCCGATCATGAAGCCGTTGTCGTCGACCGGGTACGGCGTGAGCTTGGCCAGCACCTCCTGCCAGCGCGGGGTCAACTCGTCGTCGATGCCGAGCAGTTCGGCGGACTCGATGAGCGTCTGGCAGCCCCAGCGGATCAGGGCCAGGTCGTAGTTGGTGTCCTGCGGCGGTACGACGGGGTATTCGGGCGAGAGCGTGCTCGGCAGGTGGAGTCTGCCGTCGCTGCCCGGGGTGAGGAAGTGCAGGTAGTAGTTGATCGCCCGGCGCAGCACCGGGAAGACCGTGTCACGCAGCAGTGCCTCGTCCATGGAGTGCCGGTAGGACAGCCACACGTTGTGCAGCGCCCAGGTGAGATCGCCGGTCTCGGCGCCGGTGCCCGGCCGCCCCACGCCGCGGTTGGCGAACATGTCGGAGCTGCGGCCGACGCCGGAGCTGTCCGCGCGGTAGGCGGCGGGCACGTTGGCGATCAGCTGTTCCTGGTTCTGCCGCAGCGTGGTGGCGAGCGAGTCGAGTTCCGGGTGGTTGAAGCCGTGGATGAGCCAGTACTCCAGCTGGACGTTGAGGTTCCACCAGACCGCGGGCCAGGGTGTGGGCTCCAGCCATGGCCCGGAGGTGGCCATGACGGGGCCGCCCGCGCGGCTGGCGGAGGCGACCTTGTAGAGCTGGATCCAGTGGAAGCTCTGCAGCCGCTGGTCGGGGAACGAGACGAAGCTCTTCTTGTAGAACGCGTGCCACCAGCGGGTGTGGCGTTGTCTGAGGGCGCTGTACGACGTCGCCCTCTTGAGGTTGCGCAGCGAGTCGGCCTCGGCGGCGGTGTCGGAGGGAAAGCTGTGTCCGACGCTGAGCAGGAGGTCGTTGCCGGCACGCCGGTACGAGGTGGCCGTCTGGCCGCCACCGGTGAGGGGCTGGAGCACCTGTTTCGTGCCGTCGGCGGCGGTCTTGGTGGTCCAGGGCGGGTTGGCGGTGTAGTCGGCGGGCGGGGCCTCGCTGACGCGGCGGGGGCTGAGGGCCTCCTCGGGGCGGAAGGTCCAGGTGACCTTCTCGCCGCCGGTGGCCGTCACCCGGGTGGCCAGGACCTCGTCGTGGATGAGGGCGGAGAGGGTGAGGGTGCCCGCGGTGGTGGTGACGGTGCCGGTGAGTTCGGCGTTCCACAGGCTCAGCCGCCAGTCGACGGCGGTGATGGTGCCGACCGGTTCGAGCGTGAGGTGCCCGACCGGCAGGCGACAGGTGCCCCAGCCGCTGCCGAACTCGGGCCGGTGGTCCTGGACGCGGCCGTGCTGGACGGTGAAGCGGATCTGGTTGGCGCCGGGCTCCTGGTAGACCATGCTGCCGAGCAGCCCGTCACCGAGGAACGGGCCCTCGTACCAGAGCGTGGGCAGCCTGCTCCACCGCAGGTCCTGGCCGCGCAGAAACGTGTTTCAGGCTGCGTCGGTGGTCATGGTGTCGCGCAGCTTCCAGGGGCGTCCGACGCCCACGTCCACCGGCCCGGCGCCAACTGTCCCCGCCGCCCGAACTGCCTGTTCGGCATGGGCCGTTCCGGGCAGAGCCGCCACTGCCGCACCGCTCAACGCGGTACCGAGTAAGGCTCTGCGGGCCACCGGCGAGGGCCTTCCCTGCTGAGAGGTCATCATCGTCCTCCAAGACCTGACAGATCCTCGATACATCGGGTGTATCGGCGAACCTAGGCACGCCCTGTGTGCCTGTCAATGACTTGGACGGCCGCGGTATTCGGCCATGACTTGGGGCGTTGAGGGGCCGTTCGAGCTTCGCACCTAAGCCAGTCACCGACCGGAGGCCTTGACCCCTCCGATGTATTGGGGTTGCCTTCGTTTGTTTTCAACTGGCCTGCGTGGCAGGTCCGTTGGGACGTACGTTATGCGGTGAGCATCCCCCATCGGCGAACACGGCGGCCTCGCCCGCAAACCCACCGCGCGTCGGTGACGGGTCCGGCGGGGGCCCGTCCGGCAGGCACGGCGGAGGTATCGGCGACGGGGATCGGTGTGCCGGTTCCGTCAGAGGGTGGTGGGAACTCCGGCCGGGCGGGCAAAGCGGGCCGGGACGCCGGGCGAGTACAGGACACTCACCGGCTCACCCGTCGGGCGGGGCAGGCCCGCCGCCGACACCAGGTCCTCCTCGCACGCCACCAGCCGGGCCCGGTGCAACGGCCAGCGCGGGTGGGCGTTGGGCACATACAGCCGACGGCCGAGGACAGTGCTGTGCAGGCCCCAGCGAGCGGTCAGGAAGTGCTCCAGTCCGGTCGGCTGTCCTATGGGCTCGCCGACCCGCACGGTGATACGGCTGCGGGCGCCACGCGGGCCGGGCCACCGCCGCGCACTGGTGTAGGTGACGGTGTCACCGCGGGCGCGTAGAGACATGCGCGACCACATGTACGGCATGCCGAAACCGACGCGGCCCACCGCCACGGGGACCAGCCGGGAAGCGTCCAGCGAGCAGAACACGACGCCGCGCCGTCCGTTCGCGTCCACCGTGTACAGGCGGACGTTGGTCTCGGGAAAACTGCCGAGACCAGGTACCGGGGGAAGACCGAACCAGCCGGAACGGTGCACCCGGAACGCCACCAGCCCCACATAGGTGACGCCGTCCATGGTGTCGGGACGGACGCCCGGCGGCAGCACACCGGCCACCTCGGCCGGATCCACGGCCCAGTGCAGGAACGTCACATCGAGCCACGACTGTGTGAGCAGCGGACGCCGGATCCTGAGCGGTGCGTCGACGGTGACGGGCTCACCGGGCAACGGCGAACGCGAAGACGGAGAAGACGGGGGCGGAGAAGACGGAGGCGGAGAAGACGGAGGCGGAGAAGACGGCGTCACCACGCCAGTATCACCGCACGGACCCCGTCGGCGGCACGGCAGCGTGCGAACGATCGGTCAGAGCAGCGCGGGTCGTCAACCGAAAAGAGCCGGCCGAGTCACCCGTCGAACTCGGTGAGGTCGATGACGTGAACACGCAGCGGAAAGCCGTACTCCGGATGTACGGTCTCGCGCTCCGGCACCATGCCGAGCTTGCGGATGACGTTCCCGGAGGCGTCGTCACCCACCCGGCTGATGCTGATGACGCGGTGGAGACCACGGTCCTGGAGGGCGAACTCCAGCGTGGCATGGGCCGCTTCGGACGCGTACCCCTGTCCCCAGAACGGTGAGCCGAGCCGCCAACTGATCGCCGCGTCGGCCGACACCTCCGGCAGGAAGTCGGGCACCGACAGGCCGGTGAAGCCGGCCAGTTCACCGGAGGCGAGCAGTTCCACGGCGAACAGTCCGAAGCCCTCCTCGTCCCATTCCTCCTCCCACCGCTCGATGGCCTCCGCCGTCTGCTCCACGTCGCGCACCGAGCCGTCGTCGATCCAGCGCATCACCCGCGGGTCCGCGTTGATGTCCGCCATGGGCACGAGGTCGTCGTCATGCCAGCGACGGAGAAGGAGACGGGGAGTGCGGATCTCGATCATGGCGCCCATCCTGCCGAAGGCGAGGGCCGCATCGGTAATCGGCACTCGCCCGTTCCCACCATGTTTGTCCTCCTACGTCCCGCCGGTCACGCGGCGCGAACCCGGTGCGGCGCCGTGCGCGCGGGCGTCGTACGCGCGGGTGCCATGCGAGCGGGCGCCGTACGGGCGGGCAAGGCCGCCGCGGCGCGCGCGGGCACAGCCGGAGTACGTACCGGCCGGACCCGGTGGGTGGCCTTGGTCGGATCGACGACGGCCTCGCCGAAGGTGATCCTGCCCGTGGAGTGCAGCGCGTCGCACTCGTTGGTGGGGAGTGCGGCGTAACAGCTGCCCCGTCCGGTGTCGGGGTCGAACGGCTGCCAATAGCTGTATCTACGGCGTCCGTCCGCGTGCACGGTGAGGAACACAGGCGTACAAGGATCGGAAATGACGCGCAGAACGTCACCGCCGGTGGAGCTGACCGGTATGCGGGATCGACCGAGGGCGAGGGTGGAGACGGGGCGCTGCGCGGGCTGGGGCGTGGACTGCATCTGCGGTGGCCTTCCTGCGGGGACTCAAGACCGGCTACCCAGTGCGGACGATCTTGATCTCGCTTTCTCGGCATTGTTCAGCACACCACTGACAACGTGGCTGCCCTCGCGGGTGCTGGCGCCGAGTCGTTCTCGGGACTGAGGACGGCCGAAACGGGGTGAGCAGTTCCGCAGGGGGTAGGTGAGTTGAGGCGAGGCAGGGAGAGGCGCCGTCGGCGCCCGAGGGAAGGAGCCCCATGCCAGGCATGCTGGAACGAATCAAGCGGTTCGCGCAGAGTCCTCAAGGGCGACGCACGGTCGAGCAGGCGCGGCGGGCCGCGGCCGACCCTCGACGTCGGGCCCAGGCACAGCGCCTGCTGGGCAAGCTCCGCGGCCGTCGCTGAGCGCGCCGGCCATCCGCTGTCCACCGTCCGCCCTCCATCCAACGAGCCGGCGGCCCGGCGCACAGACGCGGCCGGGCCGCTCAGTCGCGCCCCGGTTTCGCCTTGCGCCCGGCGCCGTCGACAAACCCGCCGTCGACAAACCCGCCGCCGGTAAACCCCCTGCCGACGAACCGGCCCTCGGTAAACATCGACACGCGGACGCCCTCGAGGCGTCGACCCGCTCCCCCTCGCCTACGGACCCGCGAGACGGTCGCCCCGCCCCCTGTGACGCGGCCGTCGTGTCACCCCGACCGCCGGGGCAGCCGGGGCAGCCGGACGTAGCTTGGTCTGCGGCGCGGAGACAGATACCCACGACGACGAATCCGATGGTGGCGTGATGTGCTGGAGTGCGACGGCCGACCTCGTGGCGGGCAGCGCTGTCGCGGGCGTGGGGGTGGCCTGTGTGGCGCGGGTGCGCAGCAGTCGGGAGCTGCCGCTCGCCGCACTGCCGCTGCTGCTCGGAGCCCATCAGATCGTCGAGTCGATCGTCTGGGAATCCGGCGGTGGCAGCGGACCCGCCACCACCGCGTGGGCCGTCATGGCCTTGCCCCTGCTGGCGGTGTGGGTGCCGGCCGGAGTGCTGTGCGCCTGCCCCGCGCGCGCTCGGCCCCGGGTGCGCGCCCTGCTCGCGGTCGGAGCCGCGACGGCCGCGCTGCTGGCGTACGGGCTCGCCACCGGGCCGGTGACTTCCGAGATCCGCGGTCACACGGTCGGCTACACGTTCGACCTTCCCGTCACGCCCCTGCTCATCGCGGGCTACCTCGTGGCGACCGTGGGCTCGTTGCTGCTGTCCGGTGACCGGTGGCTGCTGGTGCTGGGGACGCTGGGCGCCGTCGGGGCACTGGGCTGCTGGGTTCTGTGGCGACTGGAGTTCGTCTCCACCTGGTGCGCGCTCGCGGCCCTGTGCTCACTGGTGCTGTTCCGTTGGGTCGGCACACGACCGGCTTCCGTGCCGGCGGCGCGTGGTTCGGCCGCACGGTACTGACCCAGACCCCAGGCCCCAGACCCCAGACCTCAGGGCACCTGGCCCCCTCAAGCCATATTACTGAACCGTAACCTTCCTGACGCTACCGCCGGTAACACTATCGCCGCTACGGTCCTGACAGTCCGTCTAAGAGCGGTACGGGAAACCCCGGTTGGACGACCTGGCTGCCCGCGCCGCTGCATCCCCCCACCGGACAGTCAGCACCCGAGCCGCACGCGAAGCTCGGCCTCCCCCCACCTCGGAGGTCCGCCATGCCCGCAAACGCACGCATAGTGGCCGTAGCCGTCACCGCTGCCGCCTGCCTCGGCGCCACAGCCGTCCCGGCTGCCGCGACAACGGACACCGACGCCGTGATCTCACGCGGCGTCACCATCCCCACGTTCTACAACCCGCCCACCACCCTGCCGGTGGCCGACGGCGCCCTGGTCCGCAGCGAGCCTCTTCCGCTGGCGCTGAGCCTGCCCGGCATCAACGGACCACTGCCCGGCACGGCCACCCGTCTGATGTACAAGTCCACGGACTCCGGCGGCCGGCCCGTGGCGGTCACCGGCGCCTACATCGAGCCGACCGCCGCCTGGAAGGGCAACGGCGCACGACCGCTGGTGGCCGTCGCGCCCGGCACCATGGGCCAGGGCGACCAGTGCGCCACCTCCCTCGGCCTCGAACATCCTCTCCAGGTCAACGGGCAGACCGTTTCCGTCGGCTACGAAACCCTGGCCGTCTACCGTCTGCTCGCCGAGGGGATCGCCGTCGTGGTCGCCGACTACGCCGGGCTCGGCGCGACGGACCGTCTACACACGTACGTCAACCGCGTCGACGAGGCCCACGCGGTCCTGGACGCCGTCCGCGCGGCCCGGTCCCTGCCCGGGACGTCGGTCACCGCCAACTCTCGCGTGGCACTGTTCGGCTACAGCCAGGGGGGCGGCGCGACCGCGGCGGCCGCCGAGCTCCAGGCCTCCTACGCTCCCGACGTCACGCTCGCCGGCACCTACTCCGGAGCGCCGCCCGCCGACCTGACCGAGGTCACCAAAGCCATCGACGGGAGCGAACTCGCCGGTGCGCTGGGCTGGTCGGTCAACGGTTTCCTGCAGTCCGACCCCACCCTTCGGCCGATCGCCGAAGCCCACCTCAACGCGGCAGGCCACGCGGCACTCACCGACCTGTCGACCATGTGCGTCGGCGACGCACTGTTCGCCTACAACTCCACGCGCAGCACGGCCTGGACCACCGACGGCCGACCGATCAGCGACATCATCGCGGAGGAACCCGCCCTGCGCGCGTTCCTCGCCGACCAGCGCATCGGCACGATCAAGCCGACCGGCCCCATCCGGCTGGCGACCGGCACCAGCGACAACCTCGTACCGCACGCGCAGGCCCGTCAACTCGCCGTCGACTGGTGCCGCAAAGGCGCCGAGGTGACCTACAAGTACGTTGCCCTGCCGGATGTGGGCAGCTCGCTGATCAACCACTTCGCTCCCCTGCTCACCGACCAGGGCGAGGCCATCTCCTGGCTCACCGACCGCCTCGACGGCAAGCCCGCCACATCCAACTGCTCCAGCCTGCCCGTGCTGCCCTGAGCGGCCTCACCACAGAACCCCGGGCGGCTTCACCGACGTACGGGCCCTCGCCTTCCAAGTGGTGTTCGGACGGGCGCAGTTCACCGTGACAGCCACTGCATTGGCATGGACCTGATAGCCGCCTGGGGCTAGGCTCTGCCCAACGCCATGAGAGCGCTCTCAGATTGCGTTGTTCCGCCCCCACCCTGGAACGACGAAAGGCAGTTCCCATGAGACGCACCAGACTCCAGCACGTCACCCTGGCCGTCCTCCTCATGCTCGGCAGCTGGTCGGCGGCCGGGACCCTGCCGGCCGCGGCGAGCGACTCCTCCGACTCCGCCGCGCCCGAGACCGACTCCCCCGGTCTACTGGAGGCGATGCAGCGGGACTTCGGCCTGTCGAGGGCCGAGGCCGAGGCTCGGCTGACCGCCGAGCGTGGTGCCACCGCCCTGCTGCCCAGGGCGCGCCGAGCCGCCGGAGCCGGGTACGGCGGCTCGTGGTTCGACGCCACGAGCCGGCGGCTCACCGTGGCGGTCACCTCACAGACGGCGGCCACGACGGTCCAGGCGGTGCGGGCCACCGGCGCGCAGGTGCGGACCGTGGAGCACAGTGCGCGGCAACTGGACGCCGCCAAGGCACGCATCGACCGACTGGACGCACCATCGGGCGTCAGCAGTTGGTCCGTCGACCCGGCGGCCAACGCGGTGGTGGTGAACGTGGTCGCGGGCGAGCGCGCCGACAACGATGTCCTACGGTTCGTCGCCCGGGCCCGTGAGACCGGCCCGGTGACAGTACGGACGGTGCGGAACGAGCCCCGGACCTTCGCCGCCGGCACCGTGGGCGGTGACCCCTACTACACGGGCAACGTCCGCTGTTCCATCGGCTTCTCGGTCCACGGCGGGTTCGTCACCGCCGGCCACTGCAGTGGGGCGGGGGCCGGAGTCAGCGGCTGGGACGGCTCGTACATCGGCACCTTCCAGGGCTCCTCGTTCCCTGACAACGACTACGCGTGGGTCAGCGTGGGCAGCGGATGGTGGACGGTGCCGGTGGTCCTCGGCTGGGGCACGATCCCGGACCAACTCGTGCGCGGCTCGGCCGAGTCACCGGTCGGCGCCTCGATCTGCCGCTCCGGCTCCACCACGCACTGGCACTGCGGCACGGTGCTGGCCAAGAACGAGACGGTCAACTACAGCCAGGGCGCGGTGCACCAGATGACCAAGACCAGCGTCTGCGCCGAACCCGGAGACTCCGGCGGCTCCTTCCTCAGCGGTGACCAGGCGCAAGGGGTCACCTCCGGAGGCTGGGGCAACTGCACCGGCGGCGGCGAGACCTGGTTCCAGCCCATCAACGAGATTCTCGGCCGCTACGGGCTCACCCTGCACACAGCCTGAGCCGAAGGGCCGAAGGGCCGGAGGATCGCGGCGAAGGCCCGGCGGATCCTCCGGCCCCGTTGGCCACCGTTCGCCACCGTTGGCCACCGATCGAGGCGGTTGTACTCGCGTCGCGGAAAAACCCCGTTGTCGTGACCACAGAGCCGCCGGTAGCGTCGAGGACCGTGAAAGACACGTGATCACGGTGCGGCGAGGGAGGTTGATGAATATGGCTGCCATCGCCGTGTTCAGCATGCCCTTGTCCGGTCCGCGCGTCTTTGGCGCGTGGCCCGGGTCGTACGAACGATCAGGAGTGTCACGTGTCCTCTCTTCTCCCCTCATCCGCTGACGCGGATCTGCGTACCGACCGGCTCGTCCTGCGGCCATGGTCCTCCGACGAGATCGCGGCCGTCCTGCACGGTCCCCGACTCGCCCACTGGGCCGAGGACTTCCCCGCGGAGGGCGACCAGGTCATCGCCGGCCTCCTCAGCGGGAACGCCGACTGGCTCGGCACCTACGGTCACCGTCTCGTGGTCGAACGCGGCAGCGGCCTGGTGGTCGGCTCGATCGGCCTGTTCTGGCCGCCCACCGACGGTGCGCTGGAACTCGGCTACGGCATCGTGCCCTCCCGCCGCGGACGCGGCTACGCGCCCGAAGCCGCCCGAGCGCTGACGGAGTTCGCTTTCACCGCTCCCGATGTCCACACGGTTCGAGCCGACGTCGAAACCGCCAACCCGTCTTCGGTCCGCGTGCTGGAGAAGGCAGGCTTCCGGGAGATCGGCAGGCAGGACGGCGTAGCCCGGTTCCACGTCACGAAGACGCGCCCGAGCGGGCGCTGATCCGAGAACACGGGGGCGGAAGGCGATACGCCGACCGCCCCCGTGCGAACCGGGCCGCCGGCGACGGCCGCACCCACATCCCCACCCGCACCACGGACCCGCGCGAGGGGCGCGGGTCCGTGGTGTCATGAACCCTGCATGCGCCCCCTCCTGTGGGGGAAAGAATGCCCATGTCAGTGACCGTGTGGCCGAGGTGTGGTCCCCCTTCCTCCGCCATCAACTCGCCGGAAGGGCTGGTCGGTTCCCGTGTTGTTGCGTCTGCCAGTGTCCGTGTCCGAAGCACAGGAGTGCCTGGCTGAGGGGGCGGTGCCGATCGGTGGGGCGACGCTCGTGTGGGCCACCTGGCAACAGGACGGGTTCCCCGACCAGGCCATGTCGCTGCGTCGGCTGCCCGAGGCCAACGTGATCGAGCGCGAGGCGCTGGGCGGGGCCGTGGTGTTGAACCAGATCGACGACCGGGTACCCGAGGTCCTGCGTCAAGCGGCCTCGACGGTGGGGACCGGAGCCGTGCGTCGTACCGCCACGGTCGGTGGCAACCTCGTCGGCAGCACCCTGCGCTGTCTGCTGCCCGCGGCTCTCGTACTGAACGCCCGCGCCGTCGTGCTGGAGGCGGACCGGGTCCACGAGAGTGACCTCGCCGAGGTTCTGGCCAAGCGTCACCTGCTGCTCGGCCTTCGCTGGCGCGAGCCGGTCGTCAGCGGGTACCGCAAGCTGAGCGGTGAGGCCGGTGGGCCACCGCCCTTCATAGTCGCCGCCGCGGTGCATGCCGACGGCGGGCGACACCTCCTTCGTGTCGCCGTCCGCGACGGTTACGACGTCCTCAGCGACAGCACCGGATACGACATCGGCACCGACACCGAACAGATACTCAACGCCCTCCAGGGCACAACCCTCGGCGCGCTCCACGCCTCCGGCTGGGCCGTGGTCCGCCAACACGTCAGCGAGTTGCTGGCCGGGCTCGCCGACGACCGCTGAGGGCACGGCGGTCGGCGGCCTGACGCCCCTCGCAACCGCCACGCCCACTGCCGGCGTGCGTGTGCCGGCCCGCGGGTGGCTGACGGCATGCGGCTCCCCACGTGTGACTGAACGCGCGCGACGTGCTGCCCAACTGACACCGGTGTCACGCACGTTGACCGGACGCACGCGCGACAGCACAATGAGCGCGCACTCGTGAGAGCGCTCTCACAGGTGCCGTGTGCCTTCCCCTCCCCGCCTGACCCGCACCTTCGAGGAGACCCATGACCGGCAGCCAGGGTCCGGTATTCAGCCGTCGCGCCCTCATCGGGACCGGACTCGGTGTCGGCGTCTCGGTCCTCACCGTGGCAGGAGCGGGCGCGGCCCCGGCGGCGGAACGACCGTCCGCGGGCCAAGCCGCCGCACCGCGGCGGGCGTACGACTTCCTCGCCGCCGCCACGGACGCCTATCCGGACCATGGCACGATCCGGCTCGCCCAGAGCTACGCCGACCAGGCCGGCCTTCAGCACCGCGTTCACGTACGACAACGCCCTCGTGATCCTGGCCCATCTCGCGTCGGGCACCCGGGACAGCCGGTCCCGGGCCGTGGCGCTCGGTGACGCGCTCCTCTACGCCCAGGCCCACGACCCCGCCCACGACGACGGAAGGCTGCGTCAGGCGTACAACGTGGGGCCGTACACCTTCTACGACGGTTCACCGCAGCCGGACGGCTTCGTACGGGCGGACGGTACGGCCAACGTGGGAACCCAGTTCGGCTTCACCGGTACCGCCGTGGGCGACATGGCCTGGGCCGGCATCGCGCTCGGCACGCTGGCCCGCCGGACGGGGCAGCGCCGTTTCCTCAGGGGGGCGGTCCGGATCGGCGAGTGGATCGAGCGCGTCGGCCGCACCGACGAACCGCTCGGCGGCTACAAGTTCGGCGTCAACGGGGCCGACGAGAAACTGCCCTTCACCTCCACCGAGCACAACACCGATCTGATCGCCCTGTTCGGGCAGCTCGGCCGGCTCACCGGCGACAGGGTGTGGCGGGTGCGGCGGGCGCGGGTCGAGGCCTTCGTCACCACCATGTGGGAGCCGTCGGGGGGCTTCTTCTACACCGGCACCAACGACGGCGTGACGATCAACAGGTCGCCGGTCCCCGAGGACACCCAGACCTGGACCCACCTCGCCCTCGCCTCCCCCGCCCACTCCCGGTCGCTGGACTGGGCCGCGACCGGACTGGCCGTTCTGGACACGGCCGACCGGCGCAACAGCACGGTGCCGGCGGGACAGTCGTACGAGGGTGTCACCTTCAGCTCGGCCGGGCTGCTGGCGAACGAGGACGCCCCGATCGCCGAGGGCCGGCCGAGGCCCGACCGCAACGGCGTGTGCTTCGAGGGAACGGCCCACCTGGCGCTCGCCCTGCGCGACCGGCGCGCCGCCGGCGACGAGACACACGCTCGGCGGCTGCTCGCCTCGATCGAGCGCGCCCAGGAGCTGCTCGGCGGCCGGCAGACCGTCGGCGGCAGAGCACTTCCCGTGGCGTCCGGAGTCGTCTCCGCGAGCAGCCCGATCGACACCGGTTTCGGGTTCGGCTACTACCCGTACCGGCACGCGGGTGCCACCGCCTGGTACCTGTTGGCGGCGGCTCGCGCCAACCCGCTGCGGGTCTGAGCCAGGTCGACCTTCACGTCGGCCTTCATGCCGCCCACTGGGACACACATGAACATGACGGAACGCGGTCCCGCTCAGCCGTCCCAGTGGGCGACGGCGAGGACCGCGGCCGCCGCACCGGTGCCCAGGACCGCGCCCGCGACGACATCGCCCGGGTAGTGCACTCCGGTGTGGATCCGCGAGTAGCCCACCGCGCAGGCCAGCAGGCCGAGCGGGACCGTGGCGGCCGGGAACGCGGGGCCCACGGCAGCCGCGAAGGCGACGGCGGAGGCCGTGTGCCCGGACGGAAAGGACGCGGACGCCGGCATGGGCACGTGCCTGCCCGGGAACGGCGAGTCCTCGGCACGGTGCGGACGCGGCCGCCGGACCAGACGCTTCCCGAGCAGGTTGGCGGTAGTGGAGGCGACACCGATGGCCGCGACACCGAGAACGGCGGCGCGACGCGGCCGGCCGGGGCGCAGCGCCAGAAGTCCCGCGGCCACGAACGAGATCTTGGAGTGGTCCGCGGCCGCCGACAACCGCCGCAGAGCGGAGTCCAGGGCGGGTGTCCTGGTGACCGTGACGGCCTCGTAGAGCGCCTGGTCGAGGGCGGCGAGATCACGCATCAGGCCACGCTGCGCCCGATGGTCCCGCGAAAGGCGGTCAAGCATCGCTCTGCTCCTGGTTCTTCCGGAACGGGAGAGGGGTCCGGCCGAAGGCGAGACGGACGACACGTCGCCAGTCGACGGACGGTGCTACGTACGGGGCGCCCGGGCGGTGTCTGGGCACCCGCACCCTCAGGACGCCGGGCCGCACCGTGCACACGACGGGCGGGGGCAGGGTGAGGGCCTCGCCGTCGACGGCCACCGGGATGAGCTGCTCGTCGGCCTCGACGACCACGCGACGTGCCTTCAACGCCGTGATGCTGCTGGCCCGTTCACCGCGCAACGCCAGTTCCGCGGCCTGCGCGGCGCCCTCCACCCGGACCGCGATCACACCGAGCCTGCCCGCGTCGAGCCGGGGTCTTCGTCCACCGCCCAGGGGATCGGCTCTGGCGTAGGGGTTGTTGCTGACCAGCAGGGTCTGCGGGTCGTGCATTCGCTCGTCGTCCACCCGGACGTCGAGGGAGGTGGCGCCTTCGCCGACCAGCAGGTCCGGCAACTGGTCGAGCGCGGTGGCCGCCTTGGCGTCGCGGTACTCGGGGCTCTGCACGATCTCCGCGTACGCCCCGAACGAGACCGTGTTGACGAACGGCCGTCCTTCCACGTCCCCCAGGTCGACGCGCAGTTCCACACCGTCCGAGAGAGCGTCCAGGCAGTTGGCCGGGTCGTCGCGGTCCAGGCCGAGGTCCATGGCGAAGTGGTTGCGGGTGCCCGCGGACACGACCATGAACGGCAGCCGGTGCTCGGCGGCCACCCCTGCCACCAGGGCCTGGGTGCCGTCGCCACCGGCCACGCCGAGCAGGTCCGCGCCCTCTGCCACGGCCTGCCGTGCCAAAGCCACCGGATCCGGGTTGGTGTCCAGGTCGAGCAGCACCACCCGGGCACCCAACGCCTCCGCCCGTTCCACCAGGTTGTATTGGCCGACCTTGCCGCCTCCGGAGCGCGGGTTCATGATCAGCACCGGTCGGCGGGGCGGCCGGGCCGAACGGGTGTGCATGCCGTGCGGCTTGCGCAGGCGGCGCAGCGCGCTCCTGGCGCAGGCCAGCCCCGCCCCCCAGGACGCCAGCGCCGCCACCGCCACCACCCACAGTCCTGACACCGCGTAGAGCACCAGGACGCCCACGGGAGCGGCCAGCGCCAGCAGGGCGCCCAGAAGGCGGGCCGCTCCCCGGTGGGCCAGGGCCCACCAGATGCCCGCACCGGCCACGGCGAGTCCGGCGAGCCCCAGCATCAGGACCAGCCACCGGCCGGATCCGGCGCCTGCCACCACGGCCGCGACGGAACCGGCGACGCACAGCAGGGCGAGCCGGGCCAGGGCTCGCGCCGACAGCACATCCCGGCGGGTGCCGCCCGGCGTCGGCTCACTGCTCGTTCGGGTCGCCTTCATGATGCGTCGGGTGGTCCCCCGGGGCCCCGCGGTCCGCGTGCACGCGGCCATCGGTGTCCCCACCTGCTTCGGGTCCCTTCCCTGCCTCCCTCTCCATGGTCGGTTCGGGCCGCCGGCTCGGCACCCCGACATGCGCGGCTCCAGGGCCACGGGATCGGGCGGACCTGCGACGTCACGCTCGGAGAGCCAACGATCTCATGGGGCCGCGGCCCGTCGCGTCACGATGGGTGCGCGTCCATTCCTTGTGTACGCGTCCATTGTTTGTGTACGCGTCCATTCCTTGCGTACCGTTCCACTCCTTGCGCGCCCTACTCCGCGTGGCGCTTCCCGCCTCGCCGGGCGACGAGGGTGGTGCCCGCGACGACAAGACCGACGGCCACTACTTTGGCGGCACCGTAGTACTGGGCCCAGTGCTCCTCGACCCCACTCCCCCGCAGAACGAGCCACAGCAGCAGCACCCCGCCGCACGCGACGAGGACCCCTCCGGCCACCGGCCCCAGTCCGGCCCACCAGGGCCCGGGGCCCGCGGGCGGGGTGTCGGTCTCTGGGTCTCGCTGTGCGTCACTCACTGTGCGTCGGTCCCCTCTGCGGTCGTCAGGCTCTGATGGGCCGTCGGCCCTTGATCGGCCGTCATCTCTTGATCGCCGATCGTCCTTGATCGGCTGTCTGGAGTGACGTCGTTCGAGGCGGACGGGTTCCGGGAAGCACTCGGGCGTCCGCGAGCTCTGCCCGTTCGGGCAGGTCACTCTGCCTCCCCGCCTCGTGATGCCCGGGCGACGGCGCGCTACCGTCCGTCCGTGACCATCGAGACCCCTCCGGATTCGCCGTCGGCGCCGAACCCTCAGGGTGCGCCCGCTCCCTACGCCCCGGCCGCATCGCGGGAAGCGTCGTACGGCGTGGAGGGTCCACTGGCCACGGACGACCGGTTGAACGACGCGCAGGAAGCGCAGGAAGCGGCGGACGAGGCGGCCAGGACAGGCGGGGACCAAGCCCGCTCGGGCCAGGCCGTGAAACTCCGCCGACGCGGTCCGGGCCTCTTCACCGTCGTGGTTCTGCCGGGGCTGCTCACCCTGACGGGCATCGCCGGCTGGCTGGTGCTGACCGGTGGCCTGTCCTCCGATCCGGCGCAGGACTCCGCTGCCGGCCCGGTCGGCACGACCCGCGTCGACGCCTCCTACCTTCCGTGGCTCCGCAAGTCCGCCTCCGCCTGCCCGGTCCTCACCCCCGCCGTCCTCGCCGCCCAGATCGACCAGCTCTCCGGCTGGAGCAACGACACGGAACGCCTCTCGGGCGAGAAGGGGATCGCCGCGTTCACGGACGCCCGATGGCGCACCTGGGGCAAGGACGACGACGGCAACGGACGCTCCTCGCCCGGGGATCCGGCGGACGCGATGATGGCGCTCGGCCGACAGGACTGCTCGCTGGCCGAGAAGGTGACCGACCTCAGGACCGACGGCACCGTCACCGGCGATCTCGTGGACCTCACGCTGGCCGCCTACGCCGGGGGCACGGACGCGGTGGCGGAAGCGGGCCGCGTACCGACCGCGTCGCGCGGCTACGTAGCCGAGGTGAAGGCCCTGCTCCCGCGCTACGAGGCGTTCGACCAGGAGAACCCCGACGACACGGCGAACCGGGCGCCGGGCGCGGTCCTGGCAGCGCCGGTGAGCACCCTCACCGTCACCTCGCCCTACGGTTCCCGCGAGCACCCGCTGACCGGAGTGACCAAGCTCCACACGGGGGTCGACTTCGCCGCGCCGCAGGGAGCGCAGGTCTCCGCCGCCGCCGCGGGACGCGTCGTGTTCGCCGGGATGACCAAGGCGTACGGCAACCGCGTCGTGATCGACCACGGCACCATCAGCGGCAAGCCCCTGCAGACGACCTACAGTCACCTCTCGTCCCTCCAGGTCCCCGTCGGCCGGACGGTGGAAGCCGGCACGCCGATCGGGCTCGCCGGGTCCACCGGCCTGTCCACCGGCCCCCACCTGCACTTCGAAGTGATCTTCGACGGGGGCTACACCGATCCGATGCCCTGGCTCAGCCCCGGCACGTGACCCAACTAATCGGGACCGAATCCTCCATGAACCGAAGGTGAATTACTTCCGACCTGCACGTGTACAACCTTTCACCCCCTTGTCCCGTCGAACTGGCGAACAACGCGTCACCTGCCGCGCAGTCCCTGGGGGGAAGTCTTGTCCGTGATCGTCCGTTGGTTGTGTGCCGTCCTGCGTGTGCGCGGGAAGGCCGATCTCTTTCTGGTGTTCCTCTTCGGCGCCGGCTTCGCACTGCTCCCCGTCTTCGCACTGATGCCGTCCCTGTGGGGCTTCGCCGCGGCGTCCGCCGTGAGCTACCTCGCGGACGAGGCGTTGCACGTCCGAGCCCCCGGTTTCATCCGCCGACTGGCGACACTGCAGTTCAACCGCACCATGCGGTTCGCCGCCCGTACGGTCATGCTGCTCGCCCTGGCCCAGCGGATGAACGTGCCGGAGGTGGTGCTGGCCGCCGGCCTCGCCGCCTTCACCACCCACTACGCGATGGTGATGCTCTATACGGCGTTGCACCGGGGCATCCGCCTGCGGCGGGTCCTGCCGGTGGCCGTGCGCAATCTCGACATGAGCGAGGCGGGCATCCCGGCACACCCGCCCGCCTTCCTCTACCGGCGTTTCCTGCGCAAGCTGCTCCACCTCGACGTGGCGGCGCACGCGGCACTGCTCGCCGCGCTGGCCACCGGAACGTGGTACCCGGCGGGCATCGGCTACGCGGTGACGGCTGGGCTGCCCGTGGCGGCGGTGCTGGCCCTGCTGGCCCAGTTCCGCGCGGCCCGCCGGACGCCACCGCGCGACGAACTCATCCGCGAGGTCAACCGGCAACTGGCCGGCTACCGACCCGAGGTGGCGCTGTACTTCAGCTTCGCCGCGGTGTCACGGGACTTCATGTACCAGGTCAACATGTGGATCGAGACACTGGAGCAGCTCGACCGGCGGCCGTTGATCATCCTTCGGGAGCACGCCTCGTTCCGTCATCTCAGCCGTACCTCGCTCCCCGTGCTGTGCGTGCCCAAGGCGGACGACCTCGCGGAGCTGGACCTGTCCGGCGTGCGGGTGGTTCTGTATCCCGGCAACGCGGGCAAGAACGTGCACATGCTGCGGATCGCCGAGGCCAAGCACGTCTTCATCGGCCACGGCGACAGCGACAAGCTCGCCAGCAGCAACCGGGTCAGCAAGGTGTACGACGAGATCTGGGTGGCCGGCCGGGCCGGCCGCGACCGGTACCAGCGGGTGCGGCACGCCATCAGCGACGACGCCATCGTCGAGGTGGGCCGCCCGCAGCTGGCGCCCATCCGGCTGCACGCCGACCACACGCCGGGTCCGCTGCCCGTCGTGCTGTACGCCCCCACCTGGGAGGGCTGGAGCGACGACGACTGTCACACCTCCCTGATCCCGATGGGCGTGCCCCTGATCGAGAAGCTCCTCACGCAGAACGTGCGGGTCATCTACAAACCGCATCCGCTCACCGGCAAACGCTCACCCGAGGCCACAGCGGCGGACAGGTCCATCCGGGCCATGCTGACCGCCGACAACGAGCAGCGTGACGCCGCGCGGGCACAGGAGGCGCTCGCCGCCGTCCGGCCGCGGCTGACGGAGATCCGGGCCCGGCTCGACGAGTTGGCCGGTCGCCACGAGGGCGACTACGCCGAGCAGACCCGCGGCGCGCGGGTCCCCGGCCATGACGGCGCGGCCGAGTGGCACGAACTGCGCGCCGAGTGGCACCGGATCTACTGGGACAGCCGCGGTCCCGTCCGGCACGACGTGATCCTCAGCCAACTGCCGACCCTGTACGAGTGCTTCAACCAGGCGGACATCCTGATCAGCGACGTCTCCTCCGTGGTCGCCGACTTCGTGGCCGGGCTCAAACCATACGTCCTGACCAATGCCCACGACCTGCCCGATGAGGAGTTCCGGGCCGCCTACACCACCGCCGGGGGCGCCTACCTGCTCGACCGCGACTGCGCCCGGCTGCCGGAGATCCTGCGGTCGGTCCGCGAGCCGGGCCACGATCCGATGGCCCCGCACCGCCGTACGCTCAAGGAGTACGTCCTCGGCCCGGACACGCCCACCTCCATGGAGCGGTTCAACGCCGCCGTCAACGCGCTGGCCGCCCGGTCCGAGGCGGAGATGACCGAGCGTACGGCCGAGCGGGACCAGAGCCTGGTGTTCCCGTCGCAGCGGACCGACTCGGCTCCTCGCATCGACCTGACCGGTCCGTCCGATCGGCCGGCTCCGCTGAGCAACGTCTGAGCGGTGTCCGCGCGGGCCCGGTCGGCCCTGTCCCCCGCCCCGGCGGCGGGGGCTCGGCCGACGGCGCCCGCGTTGCCCGGTCAGCGCGGTGGGGCGTCGGTGTCCACCAGGCCGGCGATGTGGGCGGTGACCGTGTCGAGGATGTCGGTCCAGGCCGCGTCGTCGCCGAGCACCAGGTAGTTGAGGGTCAGGCCGTCCGTCATCGCGGCCAGGTAGCGGGCCAGGACGGCGACGGGCACGCCCAGTCGGAAGTCCATGCTCCGGCCGAGCTCGTCGATGAGTTCGGCGTACGCGTCGCCGTAGAGCTGGTACTGGCGTCGCGCCAGATGCTCGAACCCCGGCTGGCGCAGGGCGTACTGGGTCAGTTCGTAGGTGAGCATGTGTTCGTCGGGGTGGGCGCGGACGTGGTCCCAGTACGCATGGAATCCGGCCCGGACGGTCTCCTCCAGCGTGGCCCTGGGCCGTATCGCCTGCTTCACCACGGTCACGGAGTGGTCCGTGAGGGTCGTGATGACGGACTCGATCAGGGCCTGCTTGGAGTCGAAGCAGTAGTGGAAGACGCTCAGGGACACGTCCGCCTCGGCGGCGATGGACCGGGTCGTCGTCCTCGCGACACCGTCCCGGGTCATCGCCCTGATCGCCGCCTCCGTCAGCTGTCGGCGCCGTTCGGCCGACGGCATCCGTGCCATGTGCGTGCCTCTCTTGCTCGTGCCGGTCCGCCGTCAGCTGCTGTGGACGTCCACCTCGCGCAGCGAGTAGCCCCAGTCGGTGCCACGCTTCAGGCCCAGGACGCGGACGTAGCGGGCCGGTGTACCGGTGAAGCGGGCGGTGTCCAGGCCGCCGTCGCCCGAGGTGGTGGACCAGGCGGTCTGCCAGCTCGCGCCGTCGGTGGAGAGTTCGACGCGGTACGACGTCCCGTAGGCGCGCTCCCAGTCGAGCGTGACCCGCCCGACCAGATGCGTGGAGCCCAGGTCGATCCGCAGCGACTGGTCGTCGCTCCAGTCGCTCGCCCAGCGGGTGCCCGTGTCGCCGTCCACGGCACGGTCCGGCGCGTAGCTCGTGAAGGGGTTCGACTCCGACGAACTGGCCGTGGCCGACGCGCCCTTGGCGAGGTTGACGCCCGCCTGGTGCCGCTCCGTCCCGCCCCAGGTGCCGAGGTAGGACTCGGCGCCCCGGAAGAGGTCGTCCACCACGTCCTGCCCGCCGACGTTCCGGATGTCCTCGATCCAGTCCGGGACGAGACCGTAGTGCGCGGCGCCGTCGGTGTTCAGGTCCCAGGTGCGTTCGCCGGTGGTCTGCCTGTCGATGACGGAGCCGCCGTCGACGCTCTTGAAGGGGTACGTGACCTTGTTGGCGGCGTCCGCGCCGCGCGGGGCCGGCCAGCCGCCGACTCCGTTCATGTCCGTGCCGAAGCCGTAGCCCACGTCGTACTTGTCGCGCAGGGCGTCCGTGCGCTTCGCCTCGGTGCTGAACTCCTCGGAGCCGTGCATGTACTGGGCGACGAAGCCGCCGAGGCCGTAGACCCGCTCGGTCCAGTCGATGTCCATCCAGCTGTGCGAGGAGAGCACACCGGGGTACGACGCCGACTCGAAGATGTCGAGCACCCGGCCGGTGGCCTTGACGCTCATGTGGTCGATCTCCAGCATCATCTTGCGTTTCATCATGCCGCGCGCGGCGTACTCACCGAGGTCGGTCAGTCCGCGCGCGTTGCACTGGGCGTCATCGTCGTACGCGGGAACGTCCACGCCCGCCGGGAGGTCGTCCTCCGCCGTGGAGGCTGCGGTGCCGATCGGGTTGTCGTGCTGGGGGCCGGTGCACTTCTCCGTCTTCCAGAAGGTGCCGGTCGACAGGAACTGCCCTACGTTGATGGCCGTTCCGAGTCCGCCCTCGTCGAAGCGGACGCCGCACAGCGCGTTGTCGAACTTGTGGCACAGGAACATGCTGCGCACACCCAGCGCGTACAGCTCGTCCAGTCCCTTGTCGATGTCGGCCTTGCTGCACTGCGCGATGTCCAGGACCTGCTTGCAGCCGAACGGCTCCGACGTCTCGACGCCCAGGACGACCGCCAACTTGCCCTGCTCGACGACCTGTCGGGCCTGTGCGCTGTCGGTGACGATCCGGAACCAGCCCTTGCCGGGGCCGCCGTACATCGTGTCGACGTAGGCCTGGAGGTCGTACGTCAGCTTCGCCTGGAGGCGGATCGACGTCATCTCGTCGCAGCTTCGGTCCTTGAAGGGGTAGATCGAGCAGATCACGCCGTTGGTGACGAGGTCGTTGACGAGCACCCGCTGGCCACCGCGCCAGGCTCGCTCCACCCAGGCGTAGTAGTTCTGCTGGTGGGTCAGCGAGTCGTAGGCGGGCCAGTCCTTGAAGGTGGGCCAGCCGGTGGGATCGTGCTTGCCGTCACCGCCGTTGGTGATGTAGTCGAAGATCGCGAGGGAGCCGTCGGGGTAGTGCTCGGGACAGTCCTTGAGCGCGTCGGCGACGCCGGCCTCGGAGAACGTCTTTCCGCAGATGAGCCGCCCGCCGAAGCCCTGGTCGGCGAACAGGTGGTCGTGGGCGTCGACGAAGCCGCGCACCTCGCCCTGGGCGTTCGTGCCGGTGAACGGCTCACCGGTGACGTTGATCTGGGAGTCCGGTGCCGGGCGCGCGGTCGGCACCCACCAGTCGGCGTCGGCCGCCGAACTCGGCGTGGGACCAAGGGCCATGGCCAGCACGAGAAGCAGCAGCGACATCAAGGTGACGTCCTTGCGCCTGCGGTAGGGGCGTCCGGTCATGGTCACTGCCCACGTCCCTCGATCGGCGGGAGGGCACGGTCCACGAAGGCACGTCGACTGCCCCTCGAGTTGTCATGACCGCGCAACATATGCGATGAGGATCGCGGTGAGCGCATTCCGAGTCAAGGGTCCGGGACGCTTGACCTGATAAACGCGCGCCCGGCCCGCCCTGCGCTGTTCGGCTCGGCCGGCCGCCCCGGATCGCCCCCCGCCGCCGCCTGGCTCCTGCCCGACCAGGCGGCTTCGTCGCCGGCGCCACGCCGCCCGCCGACGGCGGCCGCCCGCTCGCCCGACCTCTCCGGCCGTGCGTGAGCGCCGGGACGATCGGCGCTTCGGTGCCGGCCGCGTGGTCAGCCGGCGGGGATGGCGCGGATAGCCGCGATGTCGAGTTGGAGGCGCACCTTCTCGCTCACCATGGCGCCGCCTTCGGCGAGTTTGGAGCTGTACGTCAGACCCCATTCGGAGCGGTTGATGGTGGTGGTCCCGTCGAAGCCGACGCGTTCGTAGCCGAAGGGGTCGGTGACGTGCCCTATGTAGGTGAGCTCCAGCACGACCGGCCGGGTGGTGGCCTTGATGGTGAGGTCGCCGGTCATGCGGTAGAGGTCGTTGCCGGACACCTCCACGGAGGTGCTGGTGAAGCGCAGGCGCGGGTGGGCAACGGCGTCCAGGAAGTCGCGGCCGACCAGGTGGGCGTCGCGCTGTTCCACTCCGGTGTCGACACCGGCGGTGGACACGATGATCTCCGCCTTCGAGCGGGCCGGGTCGCGCCCGTCGAAGTAGAGACGGCTCTGGTAATCGGTGAAGGCGCCGCGGACCGTGGTCACCATGGCATGCCGCACGGAAAAGCCGATCCGGCTGTGTGCCGGGTCGATGACCCATTCTCCGGTCAGTGCCGACAGACCGGGCTCCGCGAGGACGGCGGAGGCGGCGCCCGTCGACCGGGTGGGGGATTGGAGGGCGGCGGGCTCCGGGCGTCGGAACACGCTGCCACGACTGAACAAGTTCATGATTCACCTGATTACTGCACGAGAGATCTTGCCGCAAGTCCGCGTCGGACACGGGCGCTTTCCGAAGGCACACAGTACAAACCGCGCGCCTCCCCGGCATGAGCGAGAAACGAAAACTCCACACATCCGCCACCCGACTCCCAGGAAGCAGCGGGAAATCGGAGAGGCGGACGTGGGCCCGGTCGTCAATGACTTCTCGGGCCAAACAACCCGAATACCCCTAGTCGACTCCGACGAGGGTACGGGCCTCGAACTCCTCGTAGATTTCCGGGGCTTCGTTCCGGCTCAGTACCGAGCCGAGCCAGCCGAGGAGGAAACCGGCGGGAATGGAGACTATGCCGGGATTCTGCAAGGGGAACCAGGCGAAATCGGCGGACGGGTAGAGCGACTCGGGGGTGGAGGAGACGACGGGTGAGAAGACCACAAGCAGTACGGAGCACAGCAGGCCTCCGCAGAGACTGAGCAGGGCGCCCCGCGCGGTGAAGCGCCGCCAGAACAGCGTGTACACGAGCGTCGGCAGGATGGCGGACGCGGCGATGGCGAAGGCGAGGAACGCCAGCGTGGCCGTGTTGGCGCCCCAGGAGATCAGTGCGAGCAGTATGCCGAGGACACCGATGACGACCGCCGAGAGCCGGGCCACGGCCAGTTCCTCCGTCTGCTTCGCCTTGCCCTTGCGGATCACCTCACCGTAGACGTCATGGGCGAGGGAGGAGGCCGCGGCGAGGGTGAGGCCGGCCGCGACCGCCAGCAGCGTCACGAAGGCCAGACAGGACAGGAGGGCGGTGAGGACGCCACCTCCGAGGGCGTGCGCCAGCAGCAGGACGGCGGCGTCTCCCTTGCGGTCGGTCTGCGCGATGGTGTCCCGGCCCACGATGGCGGTGGCGCCCAGGCCGAGAATGCCCGCGGCCAGGCAGACGAGGCTGACCAGGCCCATGGCCCAAACCACCGAGGAGCGCAGGACGTTGCCCGACTTCGGGGCGAGCAGCCGCATCATCACGTGCGGCAGCGCGGCCAGCCCGAGCACGATGGCCAACTGCAGGCTGAGGAAGTCCAGTTTGCTGTTGGTGCTGGCGCCGTAGCGGAGCCCGGGCTCCAGGAACCGCGTTCCCGAACCGCTGTTGTCCGCGGCGGCGGTGAGCAGGGCACCGAGGTTCCAGTCGAAGTGCTGCAGGACCATCACGGCGGTCACGGTGACTCCCGAGACCAGCATCACGGCCTTGACGATCTGGATGAACGTGGCCCCGGGCATACCCCCGATGGCGGCGTACACGATGACGATGGTGCCGATGACGACGACGCACAAGGTGCGGGTGGCGGCGCTCGGTTCACCGGTGAACTGGGTCAACAGAGCCACACTGCCGACGAGTTGTGCCACCAGGTAGAGGGTTGTGATGGTCAGTGTGCAGACGGCCAGGGCGAGTCGTACCGGCCGCTGCATCCGCGGCAGACGCAGCGCCAGTGTGTCGCCCAGAGTGAACCCGTCGCTGTTGCGGAGGGGTTCGGCGATCAGCAGCAGGACCATCATCCAGGCGACGGCCGTGCCGCACAGGTACAGCAGTCCGTCGTATCCGGTCAGGGCGACCAGCCCGGTGCTGCCCAGCAGGGTCGCGGCCGACAGGTAGTCCCCGCACATCGCGAGCCCGTTGCGCAGCGGGGTCATGGCGCGGTCACCGAGGTAGAACTCGCTGATCTCGTCGCGTTGCGGTGCGGTCAGCAGGGCCGTGAACAGGGTGACGACGACCACGGACAGGAAGAGCACGAGCGTCAGTTGCAGGCTGAAGCGGTCGACGACCGCGGCGCCGGTCGTCACCACGGGCGGTACTCCCCCGCTCCGGGGGCCACCGGCGGCTCGGCCGCCGCACGCCCTTGTGCCGCGGCCCTCTCGTGGTGGCGGGCGAGTCCGCGCAGCCCGCGGGCCACCGGTGCGACACGGGTGCGCATATGGACGAGGTAGCGCCACACGATCAGGGCCATCAGCACGAACTGCCCAAGCCCCAGGGCCAGTCCGAGAGTGAGGTGGCCGCTCAGGGTCAGGTTCATCAGGTCGGGTGCGAAGCTGGACAGCAGGACGTACAAGAGGAATCCGCCGACGGCGACGGCCGTCGCTCTGACCGAGAATCGGCGGTGGTCGCGACGGAGTGACTGATAGGCGGGATCGTGGGACACGGATCGAAGCTCTGCATGCTCGGGGGCCGTGTCGGAATGTGGCGGCGGCCCGCCGAACTGCGTGGAGTGCCGTGACAAAATGCACCTTCTTCGCTGCTTGTCGCCGCACACCCGACTCTTTCGAGCTGTCGACCAACCAGCTCAAGGCGCGCTGGGCGCACCGAGTCATTTTCTGTGCGGATTTCGTGGGGGGTTCGTGAATCCGACATTCACGTGCTTCGAATTCCCGGTGGACTGGGCGCCTGGTTCGGCGACCGGCCGATACGTCGATGGGTGGCGACGCCGCCGGGAGGGGATTGTCGCAGCGCGACCATTGAATAATCAACCGGTGGAACCGATTCGGTTTTTGATGCTGACTCATTCACATGAGGAGGCATCCGCTCTCGACGCCGAACGGCCTGCGAAAAGGACGCCACCCGGAATAGGTCTGCACCTTTTATCGGGTCAGGTTGGCTCAAATGCAGCGCACAGCCGGGGTGTACGAAAGGCCCGGAATGAGGACCCGATCCACGGGAGGGGCGCCGGACATGCGGGAACCCCACCCCGCTGGGCGGGATGGGGTTCCTGTTCGAGCGCTGGGCAGGCCTTGCACCTGCATCTCCCCGCAGGAAGCGGGGCGTCTTTCCTTGGACCACCAACGCATCGTCGGACACCGGAAGTTCGGCGCCGCGTTCTGGATCAAGCTTACCGCAGTCCGGAGGCGCCGGCGCCCACCCTCGTACCGAGTCGGCCGTCGTGTCGCGGCGCGCGGGTGGCGGCCCATCGTGCACACCGGACGACGGATAACTCGTTGCGGCCGGCAGAACTCTCCGGGCAGCCTGACCACATGGCCTACGCCCTGCGCCCCGCCACGCTCGCCGACGCGCCGGCCATCACGGACCTGCTCAACGAGATCGACCGGATCGAGATCGGCCAGGACGAGACCGACCTGCGGACGGTCGAAGCCGATCTGAAGAATCCCGAAACCAATCTGGACCAGGACTCCTGGCTGGCGTTCTACGGGCGCCGGTTGGTGGCGTACGGCCTGCTGTGGGACGAGTCCCGGGGTGAACGCGTCGACGTCGACCACTACGTCCTGCCCGATCACCAGCGAGCCGGGGAACTCATCCTCGAGGCGATGGAGACCAGGGCTCTGCGCAGGGCCCTCGACAACGGCGCCACCCGGGCCGTGGTGCATCTGCACCTCAACGCACGGCCCGCCCTCGACACCGCGCTGCTGCGGGGTCGGGGTTGGTCCGTCGTACGGCGTTATCACGTGCTGCGGCGGGAACTGCGGCCCGCCGCGGACCCGGTGCCGAGGGTGCCTGCCGGGGTGCGGGTGCGTCCCTGTGCCGTCGAGGCGGACCGGGCGCGGGTCCACGAGCTGTACCAGGCGAGCTTCGCCGAACACTTCGACTTCCAGCCGCGCACCTACCAGCAGTGGTCGCACGACATCGACGCCGAGGGGCTCGACTGGTCGCTGGTGTGGATCGCCGCCACCGAGGATCTCGGGGATGTCGGGTTCCTGATCGCCCGGGACGACCGCGCGGCGATGGGGTGGATCCGAAGCCTCGGGGTCGTCCCTGCCGCGCGGGGCCGGGGTCTGGGCGGCCTCCTGCTGCGGCACGCCTTCGCGGCCTTCGCCGCGCGGGGACGGGACACGGCCGGACTGGGCGTGGACACCTCGAACGCCACCGGGGCGCCCGAGCTGTACGCCCGCCACGGGATGGGTGTGCACTACGCCGTGGACACCTGGGAGACGACCCTCCACCGAAGTGCCGGCTCAGCGGACTCCGGTGTCTTGGCGTGACACCTGGTACAGCTCCGTGGAGGTGCTGATCAGTTCCCGCTGTTCCTCCCGTGAACCGACCATCGGCTGCGAGCCGTTCAGCGGTACCTGGGCGCTCTCCGGCAGGAACTTCACCGTCACCAGGCCGATGACCCCGGCCAGCATCAGGTAGTAGGCGGGCATCAGGTCGTCGCCGGTGATGCTGATCAGCGCCTCGGTCACCAGTGGGGTGGTGCCGCCGAAGATCGCGACGGCGAAGTTGAAGCCGATGCCCATGGCCGCGTAGCGGACGGCGGTCGGGAACAGGGCGGGCAGGGTGGCGGCGCTCGGTGCGGCGAAGCAGGCCAGCAGGGTGGAGAGGATGAGCACGCCGAAGATGGGCGCCCAGGTCCCTTCCGCCTTGATCAGCAGGAACGACGGGACGGCCAGGACGATCATCGCGGCCGCCGCCACACCGTAGAGGGGCCGTCGGCCGACCCGGTCACTGAACCGGCCCAGGAAGGTGATCAGCAGCACGATCCACACC
The DNA here is from genome assembly GCF_040660135.1 of Streptomyces sp. NPDC050997. Taxonomy (NCBI): domain Bacteria; kingdom Bacillati; phylum Actinomycetota; class Actinomycetes; order Kitasatosporales; family Streptomycetaceae; genus Streptomyces; species Streptomyces sp. NPDC050997. The sequence goes on along the minus strand of NZ_JBFAGK010000018.1, from coordinate 66,298 downwards.
ATGCCGATCAGCACCAGGACGTCGGCGGAGCCGCTCGAACGGTGCAATGTCTCCGTCTGATACGTGGGCAGGAAACCGGTGACCATGTAGTTGGTCACGTTGTAGAGCAGCACAAGGCCCATACAGATCAGCAGCGGCCGCCAGTGGTCCTTGACGATGCCCCGCAGTTCACCGCCCGTCGACTCCTGGGCGAGGCTCTTCTCGTGTTCGTCCAACTGCTGCTGGAACGCCGGGGATTCCTCCAGCTTGAGCCGCATGTACAGACCGATGACCCCGAGCGGCCCGGCGATCAGGAACGGGATCCGCCAGCCCCAGGAGAGCATCTCGGCGTCGGAGAGCAGCAGGTTCAGCACGGTGACCAGGGCGGAGCCGAGGGCGTAGCCGGTGAAGGTGCCGAAGTCGAGCCAGCTGGAGAGGAAGCCCCGGCGACGGTCCGGGGAGTACTCGGCGACGAAGGTGGTGGCGCCGCCGTACTCGCCGCCGGTGGAGAAGCCCTGGAGCATGCGGGCGAGCAGCAGCAGGATGGGGGCGGCGATGCCGATGGTGCCGTAACTCGGGATCAGGCCGATGGCGAAGGTACCGACCGCCATCATGATCATGGTGGTGGCGAGCACCTTCTGCCTGCCGACCCGGTCGCCCAACGGGCCGAAGATGAGGCCGCCGAGGGGGCGGACCACGAACGCCGCGGCGAAGGTCGCGAAGGAGGAGATGACCTGGGCGGCCGGCGAGGCGCCCGGGAAGAACACCTTGCCGAGGGTGGCGGCGAGGTAGCTGTAGACGCCGAAGTCGAACCATTCCATGCAGTTGCCGAGCGCCGAGGCACCGACCGCGCGCCTCAGCAGCGGCGGTTCGACGACCTGGACGTCCTCCTCGCGGAAGGCACGCTTGTTCCGTCGCAGCCGTCGGGTCAGTTCCTCCCGTACCTGGTGGGGCAGCTTGGCGACGGACTTCGGAAGGTTTCCCCTGCCTGGCGGTTCTGGCTGTTCCTCAATATTCACGTGTGTCACCATTACCGCCTTTCTCCCGATATCTTCCGTGCTACGCCGATCGTCCGGCGCCGTCAGTGCTGCTGCCCGGGTTTGCGCGTGGCACACAGCAAACGCACCCGTCGATGGCGGGCCACGTCGTTCGATATCCGGGGGCAGTCGCCATTGGCCGGCGCGACCGGGTTCGCCGGAACCGTGGAGACCGGATGTTCGGATCCTGTCGGGGACGGCGCGTTCCCGAAGAACAAGTGGTGGAGAACGGCCTGTTGGGCCTCCCCGGAAAGCCGGCGGGGCCTTTAGAATTTTCGATGACTATCACGGGGGAAGTGTGTAATGGACACCGTTATCGTGCAGTTACCCGACGAAACAACGGCACATCACAGGGGAATTCACCGGAAGCCGCGGCTGCTCCACATGGGGCCCGGTGAGACGAAGGACTTCGGCCGGGGGGCTCCCGGCGACGCGCCGGCCATCGTGCTGGCCGATCCGGGTGTGTCGCGCCAGGCGGGACGCGTCGAGGCCGCCGGGGACTTCTGGCGCCTGTCGAACTTCAGCGCCACGTCCACCTATGTGGTGGAGAACCTCGAAGGAGCCGGCGAGTACATCAAGGTCGCGCCGGGACGGCTCGGCGCCCCCATCCCGTTCGAGTTCTCCAGAGTGGTGCTGCCCGCGCTGGACGGCACCGCGACGTTCAAGGTCTTCGCGCCGCAGCACGCCTACGCGCCGGACGGGGCGGGTCCCGACCACGGGGAGCGGACCGTCAGCCCCTTCTCCCTCGACCCGACGTCGAAGTACTTCCTGGTCCTGGTCGCACTGTGCGAACCGAGGCTGCGCAGTTCCTCCGGTGCGGCCCTGCCCGGCGCCGGGGAGATCGTCGAGCGGCTGCGTCCCCTGAAGTCGTGCCGTGACCTGACCCGCTCGGCGGTGAACTACCACATCGACTATCTGACGTCCGCGAAGCTCCGGCTGCGGAGCGTCCACGAGGACGACCTGACGACGTCCGGCCCGAAGGACGGCGGGCGGGTGGGCGCCAAGCGCGAGGACCTGGTGACGCTGGCCCTGCGGTTCAACCTGGTGCACGAGGAGCACCTCGCGCTGCTGCCCGGGCGCGCCTCCGCGCGGTGCCCGGCGACGACACCAGAGCCGGCGGCACCAGAGGCGGGGGCACCCAAGGCGGCGGCCCCCACCGGCTCCCGCACACCGCTGACCGCCCGCACACCAATACCGCTGCCCTCCCGCGGTCCCTGACATCTGTCAGGGACCGCGGGGCCTCACCTCTCCCTATCGTGCTGAGTGCCGGCCAAGTGCCGCGCAGGACCACATGACCACAGGGGGAAACACGTCATGCCCACTCACACCATCGCCAGGGCCGCACTCGTCGGCGCCGGCGCGCTCGCCCTGCTCGGCCCGATCGCGGCCACGTCCGCCGTCGCCGCCCCCGACCGGGGCTCCGCCACCGCACTGGCAGCGCCGTACGCGGTCGAGCCGTACGAGACGGTCAACGTCCGCTCGGGCCCGGCCACCTGGTACGACAAGGTCGGCAGTGTCGCGGCCGGCCAACCGCGCGGCGCCTACTGCTGGAAGCACGGCGAGACCATCCGCGACAACGGCTACGTCAACGACGTCTGGGTGCAGCTCGTCGAGGGCTACGTCAGCGCCGTCTACCTCAAGGGCGACCAGTACGGCGGTCTGCCCGCCTCCGCGACCTGCTGAACCGTAAGTCATTCACCTCATGGGGGACCCACACATGAAGAGTCTGGTACGTCGTTCCGCCACCGCCCTGGCCGTCGCCGCGCTCGCCACCGGCGCCCTCGCCACCACGGCACAGGCCGCTCCGGCCACCGCCGACGGGGGCGACCCGACCCTCACCGACGTCTACGTCTGGGCGACCGACGTCAACCTGCGTGAGCAGCCGAACACCTCGTCCAACGTGCTCGCGGTCCGCTCCACGTACTGGCTGGACGCCGTGTGCCAGAAGCAGGGCCAGACCGTCACCGACCCCGCCGTCGGGACGAACAACTGGTGGACCGCTGTCATGGAGCTCTCCGGCAGCGACATCGCCTGGGTGAACAACCTGTACCTGCGGGGAGGCCAGAAGATCGCGGGAGTCCCGGACTGCTGACGGGGATCCGCCCGCACCCGCGCCACGTGCCGTGCGGTGCGTGCGCCCGCCCGACCCCGGCTCGCCGTCCCGGCGCGGCCGGGGTCTTCGGCGCGTGATAGGACGATCAGCGAGAGATCGCGATCAAGGAGCGCACGTGACAGATACGGCACCGGCGACCACCGGCAGACGGGTCTTCGTCGACAAGCAGAGTCCCGAGGCGTACCAGGCCCTCACCGCCACGGCCGAGACCGTGCGGGGCGTCGCCGCCGCCGCGGGACTGGACCGGCTCCTCGTCGAGCTGGTCAACATCCGGGTGTCGCAGATCAACGCCTGCGCGTACTGCCTCAACCTGCACACCAGGGCCGCGCTGCGGGCCGGCGAGACCACCCAGCGTCTGGGCGTTCTTCCGGCCTGGCGGGACACCCAGCTGTTCACGCCCCACGAGCGGGCCGCGCTCGCACTGGCCGAGGCCACCACGTGTCCGGCGGACAGCGCGGTGCAGGAGAGCGCCTGGGCTCAGGCGCGGCTGGTGCTGTCCGACGACGAGATATCGGCGGTGATCTGGGTGGCGATCACGATCAACGCCTTCAACCGGGTGTCCGTCATGAGCAAGCATCCCGTGCGCGGTGTTCCCGTGCCGCCGCCGTCAGGGGCCTGACGGCGATCTGACGTCGGCCTGACCTCGACCTGACCTCGACCTGCGGCGTGGAGCGTCGGGTGTGGCGCAGATGGATCGGGCGCGCGTCGTCGGTTCGTCGCGGCGGTCGGCCCGGCCGCCGCTGGGTGCGGGGCCGAGCCGACCGGGTGGACGCGCGGTGTCAGCCCTGGCGGGCCTTGAAACGCGGGTCCTTCTTGTTGATCACGAATGTCACGCCCCGGCGGCGCACTACCTGCGCCCCCGGCCTGGACTTCAGCGAGCGCAGCGAATTGCGCACCTTCATGTCCGTGTCCTCCTCCTGCTCGAACGCTGTCGCGTGGTCAGCGGCGGACGGTGGTCGCCATGTCTCCGTAGCGCCGCTGGAACCGCTCCACCCGGCCCGCGGTGTCCACGACCCGCGAGGCGCCGGTGTAGAAGGGGTGGCCGGCCGACGAGATCTCGACGTCGACCAGCGGGTAGGTGGAGCCGTCCGTCCACTCGATCGTCCGCGACGTCCGCGCGGTCGAGCGGGTGAGGAACGTGGCTCCCGCCGCGCGGTCGCGGAAGACGACCGGGCGGTAGGCGGGATGGATGTCGGTCCTCATGGTGTTTTCCTTTCCCACGGCCGTCCGGCGCGGTGCGGTGACCGAGGTCATCGCTCCTCGCGGAAGGGGACGTGCTCCCCGGCCACCGAGTCGTACTTGCGCAGGACCAGCCGGTCGGGGTCGTTGAGACGGTTCTTGCGGGTCACGTAGGTGACGCCGGTCCCGGCCGTCGACCTCAGCGTGACGACGGGACGCGCGGTGTTGCGTGCCATGAGGTCCTCCTTCCGCCCACACCACGGGCTTCTTGGCCCGTGCATGTCAGCTACGTGGGCTGTAACGCCGACCCCCGCCGGCGCATTCCCGGCACCTCCCTCTTGTTGTTCTTCTTGTTGTTCTTCTTGTTGTTCTTCTTGTTGTTCTTCCTGTTGTTCTTCCTGTTGTTCTTCCTGTTGTTCTTCCTGGCGCGGGTGGTCGGTCCGCGGTGTGATGGATGGCGCCGCACGATCGGCGGTCGCGTCGGGATCCACCAAGGAGTCGTCATGAGCATCAACCTGTCGACCTCTTCGCTGTCCCCGTCCGACCGCGCGGAGTTCTGGCGTCAGGCCGTGTCCCACACGTTCATTCCGCTGGACGTCGAGCTGTACGAGGCGCGGCCGTCCGCAGCGACGATCACCAGTCATCAGCTGGGGCCGCTCCAGGTCTCGGCCGTCTCGGCGGGGCCGCAGAAGGTCGTACGGGATCGCCGGATGATCGCGCGGGGCGGCGAGAGCCACCTCACGCTCACCATCCAGCACCACGGCACCGCCCGGCTGGAACAGGACCGGCGTGAGGCGTTCCTGGAGCCTGGGCAGTTCGCCCTGTCCGACTCCGCGCGGCCCTTCCTGAAGGAGCTGCCGGCGAAGTTCGGTTTCACGGCGTTCCACCTGCCCCGCACCGCGCTCAACGTGACCGACGGGGATCTACGGGCCCTCACCGCCACGGTGTTCTTCCCCACCGGCGGCTGCGCCGGCGTCGTGGCGGCCTATCTGGGAGCGCTGGCCCGCGACGCGACCGGGATCCCGTCCGAGTCCGGACACCAACTGGGGCTCACCGCCTGCGACTTGCTGGCCACCCTGGTCCGGGAACGTCGGGATCGGCACGCTCCACAGGCCCCCGAGGCGACCCGGGCCATGCTGGTCCGCGTGAAGGACCACGTGCTGAGGCATCTGACCGATCCCGAGCTGTCGCCCCAGTCGATCGCGGACGCGCACCACGTCTCGGTCCGGTACCTGCACAAGCTCTTCGAGTCCGAGGACACCACACTGGCCAAGTGGATCCAGACGCGCCGGCTGGCCATGTGCCGTCGGGACCTGGCGCGCCACTCGTTGCGCGGACCCGGCGTGGCGTCCGTGGCCCGGCGGTGGGGTTTCGTCAGTCCCGCGCACTTCAGCCGCGTCTTCCGGGCCGCGTACGGTATGTCGCCCCGCGACTGGCAGGCGACGACGTCGCGAGGGAGCGAGCCCACGCGGACTCCGGCGGACGGGGCCGCGTCCGGCACAGGCGGACGCTGACCAGGGACGCGCGGATGCCGACCGGGCCCGCACGAACGCAGACACGCCACCAGGCCGACACGCACGCCCTGCCCGAGCGCAGGCCCGCGCCCCCTCAGTCCGTGCTCCCGCCCTGCTCCAGCCACCTCTCCCGCAGGCTGTTCGCCTCGTCCAGCCACCGTTCGGATCCGGCCTCGGTGAAGCAGCGGACGGCGTCCTCGATCATCTTCGTCGCCTCGTCCCGCCGGTCCAGTGCCCACAGGGCCCGCGCCTTGCGCATCGTCGGCACGCCGCGGGTGAGCGGAACACCGACCCGGGCGTCCCGCTCCAGCGCGCGGTCGCAGGCCTCGATCGCCGCCTCCCAGCGTTCGAGGTCCAGCAGGACCTGGGCCTTGCCGCTCAGGGCGTTCATGACCGTGGCGTCGGCGATGTGCGGCGCCGGGGCGGTGGCCGGGTCGTTCACGCATGCCACGGCGGTGTCGAAGGTGTCGGCGGCTTCCTGGAGGCGGCCCGCCGCGCGCAGGTTGAGGGCGAGGCCCATGAGGGCCTGCGGGTGTCCCTCCTTGTCCCCCGCGGCGGCGAACAGGGCGACCGCGCGCCGGGCCTGGTCGACGGCCGCACCGAACTTCCCCGAGGCCGTGGCCGCGTAGGCGGCGTACGTCAGTGACCACGCCTCCTGCACGGGGTCCTGGGCCTGCCGGGCGAGCTCGGCGGCCTCCAGGGCGAGGGCCATGCCGTCGGCGGGTCTGCCGAGGCAGTTGTCGAACGCCCAGGCGAGGTAGTTGGCATGGGTGGCTTCGAGACCGGGATCGCCGAGGGCGTGGGCGGCGGCTCGCGAGAGCGCGAAGACGGTGTGCCAGAGCCCCCAGTGGGCCCAGCGGTCGGAGAACCAGTGCATGGACTCCGCGACCTCGACGACCCTGCGGTGTTCACCGGCCGCCGCCGCGGTGCGCAGGGCGGCGAACCAGTTGGCGCTCTCCGTCCGCAGCCAGTCCTGGGCGGACGGTGCGTCGCGCAGGTCGACGAGCGGATCGTCGACGGTGACCGGGCCGACGCCCGGTTCGAACCACTGCCCGGCGGTGCGGGCCGTGTCCAGGAGCCAGGTGTGCAGGGCCGTGTGGGCCGCCTCCCGTTCCTCGGGGGTCTCCTCGTCGCTCAGTCGCTGGTGCGCGTACAGCCGGACCAGGTCGTGGAAGGCGGCCCGGTCACCGTCGGCGGCGTTCAGCAGACCGAGTTCGATGAGCTCGTCCGTCAGCTGTTCCACCTGCGCGGGCCCGAACGAGGTGAGTGCCGCTCCGAGGGCGGGAGCGAAGTCGGGGCCCGGTACCAGAGAAAGGCGCCGGAACAACTTCCTGGCGGGCTCGGCCAGTTGCTCGTAGGAGAGGGTGAAGGCCGACTTGATACGGAGGTCTCCGGCGGTCAGCCGGTCCAGGCGCAGGTCCTCGGCGGCCAGCCGGGCGGCCAGGCTGGTCGCGGTCCACGCCGGACGGCTCACCAGGCGGTTGCCCGCGATACGCAGGGCCAGCGGCAGGCCTCCGCAGAGGTCGGCGATGCGCTGCAGGGAGGCGGTGTCCCGCTCGTCCGTCCCGGCGCCCGGCCGGTCCGCGGTGATCGTCTCCAGCAGGGCGGTGGCCGCGTCGGCCGCGAGAGGGGACGGTACGAGCCGCCGGGCGTGCTCGATGCCTGTCAGCGCGCGGCGGCTGGTTATCCAGAAGGTGCAAGTGCCTTCGCCCGGCAGCAGCGGGCGCAGTTGTGCCTCGTCGGCGGCGTTGTCGAGGATGACGAGCACGTTCTTGTCGCGGACCAGACGGCGGTGCAGCACCTGGCGTTCCTCGACGTCCGCCGGCAGGTCGCGTTCCCGTACACCCAATGCCTTCAGCAGGCGGGCCAGCGCCTCATGGGGGGCGACGGGCTGGGCGTCCAGGCCGCGCAGATTGAGGAACAGGCATCCGTCGTCGTACCGCTTCGCCTGCCGGTGGGCGGCCTGGACGACAAGTGTCGTCTTGCCGAGTCCCGGAGCTCCGCTGACGATGACGACGTGCGTGCCCGCTCCCGGTCCCCCGGCCGCGTCGAGCCGGCGGATCTCCTCGTCGCGGCCGGCGAAGTCGGGGATGGGCGGAGGGAGGTCGCACAGCCCGGACGGCGTGCGTCCGGTGCGGCGACGGCCGTAGCGGGCGGCGGCGAGCAGGGCGTCGGCGTCTTCCTGCCGGAGGCCGAGGGCCGTGGCCAGGGCCTGGACGGTGCGCGCCTGCGGTCCTCTGCTGTGGCCCCGCTCCATGTCACCGATGGCGCGATCACTCACGTCCGAGGCCTCGGCGAGTTCCTCGAGCGTCATTCCCGCCGCGTGTCTGAAGCCGCGAAGCAACGGACCCAGGGCGTCCGGTTGCGGATCGACCACGACAGCGCTTTCCTCTCATCGGCGGCGTCCCAGCCTAGAGGACGGCCGACGGTGCTCAGTCCCCGCAGCAGCGGCCCGCCCCGCCCGATCCGGAGCGGGGGCCGATGTCCGTACCGGTATCGGTATCGGTGTCGGTGCCGAGGCGGCAGTAGCACGACGACTCGACCGGTACGTCGGCCAACGCGGCGGCGATACGCAGTTGCTGGGCGACGATGTGCGCTTCGCCCACCCTGCCCAGGCGTACCAGGCACTCGTGGAGGCCGTGCAGGGCCCAGACGTTGCCCGGGTGCTGGAGGGCCCTCGGGAGCGTGTCGTCGAGGCCGAGGTCTGCCCGGTAGACCGCCTCGGCCTCGGCGACGCGCCCCTGTTCGAGGAGCAGGGCGCCGTAGGCGTGGCGGGTGGGCTGCATCCAGCCCCAGGGCTCGTCGTAGGGGAGGTTGTCGTCCAGTTCGATCGACCGTTCGAGCGCGACGAAGGCGGCGTCGTGGTGGCCCTTGCGGTACTCCAGTTCGCCGTCGAGCATCGCGGAGGCGATCGCGAGGATGTCGGCGCATGTGTTGTTGAACAGCATGCGGGTCTCGGGGACCCGGGAGACCGCCTCGTGGAACAGCCGGCGTTCGGCCTCCGCCTCGGAGAGCCGGTGGGTCGCGGAGAGGGCGACGCCCCGGGCGTAGTGGAGCATCGCGGTCGTCACGCAGTACAGGTCCGGGTCGGCGGGCAGGGGCCGCGCCAGGATGTCGTCCCAGCGGCCGAAGCGGATCAGGACGTGCACCCGCATGGCGAGGAAGGCCTCCAGCCAGTCGGCCATCGGCGGGCTCTGGACGCGCAGCAGGTCCTCCGGAATGGACGCCTCCAGTTGCGCGGCGGTCTCCAGGGCGACCTCGGACTGGCCGAGGAACATCGCGCCGTAGATCTTGAAGTGGTAGTTGTGCGACCGGTACAGCGTGTAGAAGTTCATCGCCCCGGCGCGTGCGTGGACCTTCTCGTCGGCGATGATCGCGGCGCTGTTGTCCGACACCACGCGCCGGTAGTCGCCGCAGAGCACCTCCAGATGCGAGGGCATGTGGCGGAGGTGACCGGCGTCGGGCACCAGGCCGCGCAGCCGGTCGGCGACGGGCAGGGCCAGCTCGGGGGTCGGGGACATCTCCATCAGGTGGATGTACATGTGCACGACGCCCGGGTGCCGCCGTCCGGCGTCGGTGGCGAGCGCGCGGTCCAGGACGGCCTTGGCCTCCGAGGTGCGGGCCCCGTCGGCCGGCTCGCCGGTGCGCAGGTCCCACAGCTGCCAGGGGGTGAGGTTCATCAGCGCGTCGGCGTACAGCGTGGCGATGTCCAGGTCGTCGGGGGCCAGGGCGTACACGGCGCGCATGCTGTCGGCGTAGGGCGCGGCCCACACCGAACAGTCCGCCACGGGCTCGGCCTGCGGATACCGGGCGCGCAGCGCGCCGATCAGCGCCCGCTCCACCGGGGTGGCACCGTCGGCCTTCGCGTGGGCCAGTTCGACGGCGGCGTGGGTGCGGTCGACGGTCCTGGCCAGATCCTGGTCGTCGAAGAACTCCCAGGGTTTGTTGTAGTTGGGGCCGAGGGCGTAGGCGATGCCCCAGTAGGCCATGGCGCAGTCGGGATCGGCCTCGGCCGCCGCCTCGTAGCAGGAGACGGCCTCCTCGTGGTGGAAGGCGTACGTCCACAACAGCCCTCGGTCGAACCACAGTTGGGCCTCGGAGGACGAGGTCGTCACGGAGCGGCCGTGCGGGCCGAGATCGTAGTACTCCATGCGTCACTCCTGACTGTGCTGCCGCCCGGCAGGTGCTGTCCCGGAGCCGATTCTCACTGAGCTGTGCCTCGTCGTGCCGGACTTCTCACCGTGTACCCCCTTGGGGGTGTCGACCTTGGGGGTGTCGACCTTGGGGGTGTCGACCTTGGGGGTGTCGACCTTGGGGGTGTCGACCTTGGGGGTGTCGACCTTGGGGGTGTCGGCGTTCGCCGACGGTCAGTCCCAGGCACCGACAAGCGGCCTGCCGCGCACGCCGACGGCCCGGTCACCGGACGTCTCCGCGGTGGCCGGGCCATGAGGGTGCGCCGGTGTCAGCCGCCGTCGAGTCGCGCCCGCAGGAGTCCCTTGCCGAGTTCGGCACCCTTGCGGCTGTCGGACTGGGCCTTGCGGAACAGGTCGGCGACCTCGGTGTCCTTCTCACGCTCCGCGTCCTGGATGTAGGAGTCCAGCCGCAGCGCGTTGTCGAGGCACGCCTCCACATACCAGATCAGGTTGTAGTCCTTGTCCGGCGTACCGGTCACGCCGCCGGTCTCCGTGCTGCTGATCATGAGGATCTCATCTCCTCCAGCGCTCGTCTTCGTTCCGGACTCGGACGAGTACCCGCCGATCCACGACGGAACACGGCGGGCGCGGGCCGGGGACGGTTTCCGCGGCGAGTTCTCACCGGGCGAACTCGTTCAGTGACGGTGTGTACCGCACGGGAGCGCGACCGGTCCCCCGTTCCGGTCGTGCCCCCGCGGTGCGTAGAACTTACGTGCCAGGCAGAACCGTTGTGAATCGTGCCGGTGCCCGCTGTTCCGTCCGGAGGGCTCACCCGTGCACAGTTGAGTCCGGATGGCCCCGGTTCGTCCGGTCCAGGACGGGGGCTTCGAGATCACCGACGACCAGGTGGGCGAGGACGACCTCGTAGAGGTCGCTGCCGGCGGCGAGCAGGTGGCGCTCCAGAACGGGCTCCGCACCTCGGACGTGGTCACGCACGGTCTGGGCGTGCATCCCGAGGGTCAGCGCGGCGCGTTCCGCGTTGCCTCCGGCCGCGATCCAGGTGCGCAGCGTCCGGCGCAGGTCGCGGGTGTCCGCGCCCAGCCGCCCCAGAAGGTCATGGGCCCAGTCCCCTACGGCGGTCCCGGCCAGCAGATCGGCCAACCGGGCCGGGGCCGACTCCGGCCCGGTGTCCTCGGCCGGCGCGTCGGAGTAGCCGACCTGGGTGTTGAGGGCGAGATGGGCGACCGCGCGGACGGTGAGGTCGGAGAAGTCCGTGCCCAGCAGGACCTCGACGCGCTCCATCCGGGCGCGCACGGTGTTGCGGCTGACGCCGAGGACCTTGGCGGCGCTGACGGCGGTGAACTCCAGGCCCAGCCGGGTGGTGGCGAGCAGTTCGGCGCGGGTGTGGTGCGGGAGCGTGTCGAGCGGCCGCAGCACGCCGGCGCTCCAGTGGTGCAGCCCGGCCAAGTCCATCAGGCGTTCGGGGCGGGTGCGTTCGGCGTAGACGGCCGATTTCTCCGGCCGGAAGTGGGCGACGGCGAGGGCGCTGACGGCCTGCCCGTAGGCGGTGGCGGTACGGGCGAGGCTCTGCCGGACGCTGCCGCCGAGGAACGTGTCCGGGGACCTGGCCGCCAGCGACCGCAGCGCCCCGGCCGCGGACTCCCCGGGGGTGACCACGATGACGTGCTCGTCCACGGCGGGGCAGCGCACGACGAGGGCCTGTTCCTGCGTGGCGTCGAGGCAGTCTTCGGCGAGGCGGTCGCGGGCACCGGCGTCGCCCTCCAGGACGTAGACGCAGGCGGTGTCCGTGTCGAGCAGGCCCGGCCACAGGCCGGCGGCGACCCTGCGCGCCGAGACGGTGTCCTCCACCATCAGCAGTTGCAGGATCGCCAGCCTCAGATCGGACGCCGCGCGCCGCAGCCGGTGCCCGGCCGCGGTCGTCTCACGGGCCCGCAGCAGCAGTTCGACGACCTGCTGGGTGTGCAGCACGATCTCCGCGGCGCGCCGGTCGAACGGCGCCGGACGCGACACGGCGAGCACGCCCGCCATGGCCGGGTGCGGGCGCTCCACTCTCACCAGGCGCAGATGCTGTTCCCGTCCCTCCCAGGAGGCGGAGGCGATGCGGCCGGTCACGATGTCCCGGGCCAGGTCCTCGTCCACCGCGACGCGGGTGCCGGCGAGGAGGGCACCGGTGTCGTCCTGGAGGGAGGCGGCGCCTTGGACGGCGCCCGCGAGCCAGTCGACGAGCCGGCGGACGTCGCGCCCGGTCGGTCGCAGATGGTCGAGCAGTTCCTGTGCCCAGTCCGTGTCCTCGCCGCTCTTCGCCCGCGTGGGACGGTGCCTGTCCTCCCGTCCAGCCACGTCGCCTTCCCCCGGCCCTTCAGTCGTGTCACGCCATACCGCTCGGGACGTCGGACGTTACCTCACCCTTCCCCGCCGGACGCCCGCCCCGGAAGCTCGCCTTACCTACTTGACAACTTGTCCACTTTTCCCACTCTCCCGTCGCATTTTCTCCGCGTGCGGAGACATGCCGGTGGCCGTCGAGCGGGAAGGCGGGCGGCGCCGCGGGCAACAGCGCGTCGAAGACGTACCCGCACTTGTCCGCGACCCGGCAGGAGGCGGTGTTGTCCACCTGGTGCAGCAGTTCCAGGCGCGTCACCTCGTCCTCGGGGAAGGACGCGAAGACCCAGTCCGTGAGCGTCCGCAGCGCCCGGGGAGCCACGCCCCGGCCGCGCGCGTGGGCCGCGGTCCAGTAGCCGACCTCGGCCGACGCGCTGTCCAGAGCGCCGCGTTTGACGACGACGTGGCCGACCAGTCGCCCGCCGGGCGTGCGGTCGCGGGTCTCGACCACCGCGAACGAGAGGCGCTCGCCGCTCTCCCCGAGCCGCCACTGTTCCCGCACCCAGCCCAGGGCACTCGCCTCGTCGTGCGGGCCGCCCGAGGCCCACCGGCGCAGCGCCTCGTCGTCACGGAACACGGCCACCAGGCCGGTGGCGTCCGCCGGGTGCCACGGCCGCAGGGCGAGCGCGGGCGCGGTCGGCGTGGCGGGGACTTCCAGTCGTACGGCGGTGATGTCCATGGCCAGAGGCTACGTTCGCCTGAAGGCCGACCCGGGTGGTGGAGAGGTTCTCCGCGAGGTGGGCCGGGGTGCGGATGCCTGGGCAGCGGCCGGCTCCGGGCGTGAAGGCTCCGGACCCCCCGGACTCCCGGGTCGGTGCCTGGTCTCCGTACCGTGAGTGAGCGGCCCACCACAGGTGTCGTACGGCCGCGATCGTGCCGGGAGTGGGGCCCGCGCGACCGGTGCCGCCGTACGGCATAAGCTCGGCGGATGGCGAAGTACTTCGATGTGCACCCCGACAACCCCCAGCCGCGCACCATCGCCCAGGTCGCGGACAGCGTCCGCAAGGGTGCGCTCATCGCGTATCCGACGGACTCCTGCTACGCGCTGGGCTGCCGGCTCGGCAGCCGTGACGGCATCGACCGGATCCGGACCATCCGGCGCCTGGACGACCGCCACCACTTCACTCTCGTCTGCCAGGACTTCGCGCAGCTCGGCCAGTTCGTACGGGTCGACAACGACGTGTTCCGCGCGATCAAGGCGTCGACCCCGGGCAGCTACACCTTCATCCTGCCGGCGACGAAGGAGGTGCCGCGCATCCTCCAGCACCCCAAGAAGAAGACCGTCGGCGTCCGGATCCCCGACCATGTCGTCACCCACGCGCTACTCACCGAACTCGGGGAGCCGCTGCTGTCCAGCACCCTGCTGCTGCCCGACGAGGACGAGCCGATGACCCAGGGCTGGGAGATCAAGGACCGGCTCGACCACGTGCTGGACGCGGTGGTCGACTCCGGGGACTGCGGGACCGAGCCGACGACGGTCATCGACTTCTCCGGCGGCGAGGCCGAGATCGTACGGAAGGGCGCGGGCGACACCTCGCGGTTCGAGTAGGGGTACCGCCAGATCCTCCTGAGGCGGGAGCGACGGGCCGCAGGGAACGTGCCACCATGATCGGACCTGCCCCCTCCCAGCGCGGGCAGGGCCTTCGCCGACTCCCCACACAGAGAGGCAGCCCCGACATGACCGCCGTACAGGGAACCACTGTCGACATACCCACCGAGGACGGCGTCGCCGACGCCTACCTGGTCCACCCGGCCGACGGGGAACCGCGTCCCGCGGTCCTGTGGTACATGGACGCCTTCGGGCTGCGCCCGCAGCTGAGGTCCATGGCGGACCGGCTGGCCGGGGCCGGCTACACGGTTCTGGTGCCCAACCTGTTCTACCGTCACGGGCGGGCGCCTGTCTTCGAGCTGCCGGAGTTCATCGACCCGCGCGCGCGTCCGGAGATCTTCGAGCGGATCGGCCCGGTCGCGCGGGAGCTGACGCCGGACCTCGCGATGCGGGACGCCGGCGCCTACCTGCGGGTGCTGGCCGACTCGCCGGTGGCCGCCGACGGTCCGGTCGCCCTCACCGGCTACTGCATGGGCGCACGGCTCGCCCTGCTCACCGCGGGCACCTACCCGGATCGGGTCGCCGCCGCGGCCGGCTTCCACGGCGCGCACCTCGCGAACGACGCTCCGGACAGCCCGCACCTGGTGGCCGGGAACATCACCGCCGAGCTGTACTTCGGACACGCCGACCAGGACCCGTCGCTGCCCGTCGAGGAGATCGTGCGCCTGGAGGAGGCGCTCACCGCCGCCGGCGTCCGCCACACCTGCGAGGTCTACAGCGGGGCACACCATGGTTTCACGCAGGCCGACACCGCCGCGTACGACGCCGCGGGCGACGAACGGCACTGGACGGCTCTGCTGGACCTTTTGAAGCGCGCCTTCTGAACGGCACGTTCTTGAAGGGCACTTCCTGTGCGTGCGCCCGTGGAGGATGCCATGTCGCACGCACCGAGGAGCCCATCTGGCTCGAACTCGCCGCTATGTGACCGAAGTTGATCCATGGCGTTCGAGAGTTCGCAGCGTACCAACGGTAAGACCTTGCTTTTGTTCCTGTCCTACACGTAGACCTTCCCCTCACAAACAGCTGTGATCTGGGGGACATTGGCGTATGGAAGGCACGGTCGACGGGTTCCGCTATGGAGCGGTGACCCCTGTGGCGGCGTATCTGATGGCGTGCCTGGGTGGGGCTCTGGGCCTGCGCTGCATCGTCCGCACCATGCTGGACACGCAGGCGTGGAAGACGGGCTGGCTGGCGCTGGGCGCCGCCTCGATCGGCAGCGGCATCTGGACGATGCACTTCATCGCCATGATCGGTTTCCAGGTCGAGGAGACCCGGATCCGGTACGACGTGGGCCTGACGGTGCTCAGTCTCGTCGTGGCGATCGTCGTGGTCGGCGTCGGCGTGTTCCTCGTCGGCCGCCGCGGTGCGAGCCGCGCCATGCTGGGCGTCGCGGGCACGGTCACCGGTCTCGGTGTCGCCGCCATGCACTATCTGGGCATGGCGGCGATGCATCTGAACGGCGACTTCAGCTACGCCCCGGCCGTCGTCGCGCTCTCCGTGGTGATCGCGATCGTCGCCGCCACGGTGGCCCTGTGGGCGGCGGTCTCGATCCGCGGCTTCATGACCAGCCTCGGGGCCAGTCTGGTCATGGGTGCGGCGGTGTCGGGGATGCACTACACGGGCATGGCCTCCGTCAGCGTCCACGTGCACGACGGCAGCCCTGGGACCTGGGCGGGCGACTCGCCCACCTCGCTGCTGCTACCCATGCTGGCGGGACCGGTCATCTTCCTGGTGCTGGCCGGGGTGGTGGTGATGTTCGATCCGCTGCTGGTTCTGGGCGACGGCGACTGGAGCCGGGGCGCGACGCCCCCGAAGACCGCTGCGGAGACTTCGGCCGGACCGCCGCCCGCCGCCCGGCCCGATGTCCTCTCCGATTCGGTCGCCGGTTCCGTACGGCGCGGGGGCCCCGCGGGATCCCCGCGGAATCCTCGCTCGCGGCGGCGGTAGCGGTCAGTTCGGCGCGCCCGGCGGCACCCTGGGCAGCGGGTCGAGGCGCACCGATCCCGGGTCGGTCAGGAAACCGTCGATCAGCTCGGTCGCCGCGCGCCGACGCTCGCCGTCGGTCACCTCCAGTTCCCTCGCGAGGCGACGCAACGCGCCGCGCAGCTCGGCTCGGAGAGAGACGCGCAGGGCGTCGCCCGCCAGAATGGTCAGCAGGTGGTTGAGGACGGTCCAGTTGGCCGTGTGCTGTACGGCCGTCCCGCCCGGCAGCGTTGCGGGCAGCGGGTCGGTGCGCCGCCAGGTGGCGTCCAGCAGAGCGTCCACCACGTCGGTGACGCCGGGCAGTGCCGGATCGACGGCATGCTGCCAGGCGACCCGGGTCAACCGGGCGGGCTCCAGGAGCTGTTCGGTCACCAGGCCGGCGCCGACCCGGACCGCCTCGAACGGGTCGAGGACCCGGCCTGCGTCGGTGTCGAGGTACTGGTCCGTGCGCGTGTGACGGACGGCCGGCGGGGTGAGCGTGGCCAACACCGCCTCGGGCAGCCCGAGTTCCTCGGCACGCAGCAGACCGGCGAGCTGGGCGAGGGCCTGGTGCTGGGTGTCGGCGTCGACGGGAACCGTGCCACGTCCGGCCTTGGGCGTAACGGCATCCTCGGCGGCAGCCACGCCAGGGTGCTCCGCGGGCGCCCCGGCCGCGTCGACGGACTCCACGGCGGGCGGGGCCCCGTGCCCGGCAGCGGCCGGCGTGGGCGTGTCGCTGCCTACGGCGCGCGGCGTGTCGTCTGGCTCGGCGCGCGGCGTGTCGCCGTACCCGGCACTTGGCGTGTCGCCGTACCCGGCACGTGGCGTGTCGCCGCCCTCCCCGGCCGACGGGAGCCCTCCGGCACCTCCATCGGCGAGCGCACCGCCCGCATCGGCACCGGCACCAGCACCAGCACCAGCACCAGCACCAGCACCGCCACCTTGGGCCATGGCCTCGCCCGCCCAGCCGTGCGCATACCGCACCCCGCCCACGAGCCGCGCCACCGCCGCCGTCTCGTGTCGGTGCAGAAGGTGCAACAGGACGGCCCTTTCCTCCAGTTCACCGGTCTGGCGGTCGGGCGGCAGCACACCCCGGGAGAAGCCCTCCAGGGCGATCCGCCGTACCCGCAGCATCGCCTCCAGCGCGCCCGGCGCGTCGCCGCCCGTCACCCACGGCACGCCGTCGGCGTGGGCGGCGTCGGGGCCGCTCGTGTCGTCGTCGGTCACGTAGACCAGGCCCGCGTCGGCGGCCTCCCGGCGCAGTGCGGCGAGCGCCGCCGTCTCGTCCCCGTCCGCGAAGTGGCCGTAGGCGTGGGCGACGAGGAAGCGGTCCCAGGGCCCGAGTCCGGTGGCGTACGCGGCGGAGAGGTCGAGACCGCCGTCCTCGGTGACCCCGACGCGGGCGTGGGGGTAGTCCATGACGGACGGCTCCGGATGCCGCGTACTGGCGAAGTTGTGCATGAAGCCGAGCGCGTGGCCGATCTCGTGCGCGGCCAGCTGCCGCAGCCGGGCCAGCACCAACTCCTCGACGGCCGCGAGCCGTTCGGCCTCGTCGGGGCGGCCGTACGGTGCGAGGAGGGCCTCGCCGAGGGCGCGGACCTGCTCCACGCGCTGGGAGCCGAGTCGTACCCGGGCGTGCAGGATCTCGCCGGTGCGCGGGTCGGTCAGCCCCTGCCCGAGGGACCAGCCGCGGCCCGCCCGGTGCACCCACACCACACCGTTGACCTCGGGGTCGTACGGGTCGAAGTCCGCGCCGCCGGGCTCGACTCGGTAGGCGTCGGGCAGGCCGATCCGCTCGTAGGCGCCCTGCCACCAGTTGCCGCCCTCGACGACCGCGGAGCGGAAGGGTTCGGGGATGGCCGGGTCGACCTGGAACAAGATCGGTACGGCGTCCGGTCCGGTGCGGAAGCGGGGCTGGAGCTTGACCTGGGTGTCCCGTACCCCGACGAGGGCGTGGTCGGTGTGGCCGATGCCGTAGCCGCCGGAGGCCGGGTGGAAGCGCCGGGCGGGCATCGGGGACGTGGGCAGCCGCATGAGGTTCAGCTGCTGGACGACGGTGAGGGCACGCGGATCAGCGGCGACCGCGCGGACGGCCGCGCCCCGGCCGGGCCCCCGGAGGGTCAGCAGCGCGGGAAGCCGGGTGCCGGCGGGGCCGGTGCGACTGTCGGCGACGAGCGGGAGGCTCGTCGCCTCGTCGATCGCGTAGTCGCCCTGCCCGCGCTCGTGCAGGTGCTCGGCGATCCGGTCGTGGTCGGCCGTCACCAGCCCGCCGGCGTCCACGACCACCGTCCCGTCGTCCTCGCGCAGCACCGGGGCGCTCCACACCACGGACATGGCGAAGGACTCCTGACCCGCCCGTACGGCGGCCGCGTCGCCGGAGGTGAGGAAGTGCTTGTTGCGTACGACGAACAGCACCCGGTCCCCGGCCCGGCGGAACTCCGCGAGCCTGGCCTTGCCCGCCCGGCCCCGGTCCAGCCACAGTTCACTCGACCCCAGGCCCTGGGAGAGGGAGACGGTGAGCAGGAACGGCTCGTCGAAGTGACGGATACCCAACAGCAGCCGGTCGCCGGGGAGTTCGGGGTAGGTGGGCAGGTCGAGGAAGTCGGGCATGGGTGCCTTTCGGGAGGTGCGGTACCGGCGGTGACGAGGTGGGGCACCGGCAGCGATGGTGTCAGGCCTGGCGGATACGCCCTGGGGGGACTCCCCTCTCGGCCGGTTCTAGATCGTTGTTACGGTGCACCGGTGTCTGACTCCTCACGCGATACCGCCGAAGGCGCCGGCTGGGGCACCGCCGAACGCGGCGAGTACCAGCGGCTGATGCCGTCCAAGGTCGAGAAGATCTCCTGGCTGAACCCGAAGACGCTGTGGGCCGCCCGCAACGGTGTCGTGGCCTCCTGGTTCGGGGACCCCACGGGCCGGACCCGCAGCCGATGGGTGGCGCAGCGGGCGGCGGCCGGCGCACCCGCCGACAAGGTGATCCGACGCGACGACCCGGACGAGTTCTCGTTCATGGTCATCGGCGACACGGGCGAGGGCGACGATCCCCAGTACGCCGTCGTGCCGGGCTTCCTGAAGACGGGTCAGGACACCCGCTTCGCCGTCATCGCCAGTGACGTGATCTATCCGGTGGGCAGCGCCGACGACTACGGCACCAAGTTCTTCCGCCCGTACCAGGACTACCGGGCGCCGATCTACGCGATACCCGGCAACCACGACTGGTACGAGGACCTCGGCGCGTTCATGCGCGTCTTCTGCGACGACGCCCCGCCGCTGGCTCCCGAACCCGCGCCCCGCCCCCTCACCCGGGCCTGGCTGCGGTCGCTCCTGTGGCACCGGCCGCATCCGCACGACGGCGGACGGCTCGACCGGGAGCGGGAGTTGCGGGCCTCCCAGGCCCAACGGGCCGTCCAGCCGGGCCCGTACTGGGCGGTGGACGCCGGACCGGTGCGGATCATAGGGATCGACACGGGTCTGCTGGGCACGCTCGACGCCGAGCAGGGGGCCTGGCTGCGTGAGGTCTCCCGCGGCCCTCGCCCGAAGGTCCTGATCACCGGATCGCCCCTGTACGTGGACGGCGAGCACCACCCGTGCCCGATAGAGGGCGGTGGCACGGTGGACGACATCGTCCGCGACCCGGACCACCACTACGTGGCGGCGATAGGCGGCGACATCCACAACTACCAGCGCTATCCGGTACGGGTGGGCGACCGCATCCTCCAGTACGTCGTCTCGGGCGGCGGCGGGGCCTTCATGCACGCCACCCACACCATCCCCCGCATCTCGGTCGGCGACGTCACCGAGAAGGACTTCCGCTGCTACCCGCTGCGCGGCGACTCCCTCGCCTTCTACAGCCGCCTCTACGGCCGCCGCCTGCGCCTGCGCCGCTTCTTCACGCTCACCGAGGCCGAGGCCACGGCCGTCATCGCCGAGCGCCTCGGCATCTCCCCGACCCGCGCCCCGGGCGGGCCCGCCCGGGTCACCGCGCGCACACGGCTCGTGGCCAGTCTCCTGGGCGCCGGGGGCCGCCCCGACCGCACCTCGCGCTTCCGGCTCCCGGTGCGCAAGATCTACACGCAGCTGTTCTCCCCGAGCTCGGCGACGTACAGCCCGCCCTTCTTCAAGTGCTTCCTGCGTCTGGACGTCACCCCGGAGGCGATCCGGCTGCGGTGTCACGCGGCGACGGGAAACCGCGCCCAGGAGATCGAGCCGCCGGTCGAGGACGAGGTCACCATTCCGCTGACCTGACCTGACGGGGCAGGGGAACACTTCCCGGCACGGTCCGGTTGGGAGTGTCGTACGCCATGATCTAAGAACGCCGGAGGAGCCCGTGCCGCCCGCCTCTCGCCCGTTGCGCAAGCTGGGCTTCCTGACCATCGGCCTGTTCGACGAGGCCGATCCGCGCCGGGGCCACGAGTCCACGCTGGAGATCATCGAGTTGGGCGAGCGGCTGGGCTTCGACAGCGCGTGGCTGCGCCACCGCCATCTGCAGTACGGCATCTCGTCGCCCGTCGCGGTCCTGGCGGCGGCCTCGCAGCGCACCAGCCGTATCGAACTCGGCACCGCGGTGATCCCGCTGGGCTGGGAGAACCCCCTGCGGCTGGCCGAGGACCTGGCGACCGTCGACCTGCTGTCGGGCGGTCGCGTCAACCCCGGTGTGAGCGTGGGCCCGCCCATGCGTTTCGACGAGGTCAAGGG
This sequence comes from Streptomyces sp. NPDC050997, assembly GCF_040660135.1. Taxonomy (NCBI): domain Bacteria; kingdom Bacillati; phylum Actinomycetota; class Actinomycetes; order Kitasatosporales; family Streptomycetaceae; genus Streptomyces; species Streptomyces sp. NPDC050997. The sequence goes on along the minus strand of NZ_JBFAGK010000018.1, from coordinate 45,677 downwards.
CGCGCTGTACCCGGACACCGCGGACGCCGAGGACTTCAGCTACGAGCGGGTGCGGCGGCTGCTGGGCTTCGTGCGCGGGGAGCCTGCCACCGACTTCAGCGGGGTCGAGGGGTTCGAGGCGTTCTCCGACCGGGTGCAGCCCCACTCCCCCGGTCTGGGCCGGCGCCTCTGGTACGGCGGCGGCAGCCTGGGCTCGGCGAAGTGGGCCGGTGAGCACGGTATGAACTTCCTGGTCAGCAGCGTCGTCAAGGCGGAAGAGGCCGAGGGGACGCCGGACTTCGCCGAGATCCAGCTCTCCCACATCCGCGCCTTCCGCGCCGCCCACCCCGACGGCGAGGACGCCCGTGTCTCCCAGGGCCTTGTCGTCATCCCCACCGACTCCGCCTCGCCCGAACAACGCGCGAGGTACGAGGAGTACGCGGCCGCGCGCACCCCGCGTACGGCGGCACCGCAGGGACCGGCGCGGCTGATGTTCGCGCCGGACATCGTCGGCACCTCGGACGAGATCGCCGAACGGCTGCACGCGCACGCCGCGTTCCGTGAGGTCGACGAGGTGGCATTCGCGCTGCCGTTCACCTTCGGGCACGAGGACTATGTGCAGATCCTCACCGACATGGCGACGAGGCTGGGCCCGGCGCTGGGGTGGCGGCCGGGCGTCTGAGCGACGTCACCACCGCCCGGGCTCGGTCCCGACGATCGGCTCCGAGGGCTTGCCGTCCACGCCGACCGGTACGTCACCGGCGAGCATCACCCGGTGCATGGTCCGGGGGAGGTCGAGGTGCGCGTTGTCGCCGGGCGCCAGGTGGATGGTGGCCCGGTTGTCCCAGAAGGCGACGCTGCCCGGCTCCCAACGGAAGCGGACCGTGTACTCGGGCCGGGTCGCCTGGTCGAGGAGCATCTCCAGGATCGCGCCGCTCTCGGCCCGGGAGAGGCCGGCGATCTGCTCGACGTAGTAGCCGTTGACGTACAGGATCCGCTCCCCGGTCTCCGGGTGGACCCGGACCAGCGGGTGCAGCGAGGCGACCTGATGGTCCAGCAGATGCCGGACGTACGCGTCGTCGCCGGGCCGCGCCTGGTAGCCGACGCCCAGCCGGTGCTCGGCCCTGAGCCCGTCCACGAACTCCCTTACCGGGACGGAGAGTCCGGCGTACGCGGCCGCCAGATTCGACCAGGTGGTGTCCCCTCCGTAGGGCGGCACGGTCTCGGCGCGCAGGATCGTCGCCATCGGCGGGTCGACGCGGGCGCCGTGGTCGCAGTGCCAGCCGCGCAGCAGGGTGTGCCGCCGGCGCCGGAGCCATTCCTCGTGCTCCATGCCGAACCTGCCGCCCAGCTCCAGCCGGTCGGCGGTCGTCTCGATCTCGGGGAAGTCCCGCGGGGAGGCGCCGCCCCGTTTGCGCGGCGCGACCGGCTCGCCGAACCTGCGCGCGAACGCCACCTGCCCGGCGTGGTCGAGCCGCTGTCCCCGGAAGAACACCACCTTCCAGCGCAGCACCGCCGCCCGGATCGCGGCGATCACGGCGTCGTCGAGGTCACCGGCCAGGTCGACGCCGGTGATCTCGGCGCCGATGTGTCCGGCGGCCGGTCGCACCTCGATCCCCGAGGCCTCGTCCGAGAGGTCCGCAGTGGCCCTGTCCGTCGTCATACACGCTCCGTTGATCCGTCCGTCCGCACCGGTTCGGTCGGTGCCGGTCCCTGAAGATCGTGACAGCGTTTGGCGTGCGGGGCGACAGGGCGTCGTACGGTCATGTCGAAGACGCGCGTACTGGGTACACGGCACAGGCACAGGCACAGTCAAGGGAAGGTCCGGCAGTGAACAGCATCCCGACGCACACCCTCAATGACGGTACGACGATCCCGGCAGTCGGCCTCGGCACCTGGCCGCTGGACGACACGCAGGCGGAGCAGGCGGTACGCGGTGCTCTGGAGAGGGGATACCGCCTCGTCGACACGGCGACGAACTACCGCAACGAGGCCGGTGTCGGCCGCGGCGTGGCAGGCGGCGCGGTGCCCCGGGAGGAGATCGTGGTGACCACGAAGCTCCCGGGCCGGCACCACGGCTACGAGGAGACCCTCGCGTCCTTCGAGGAGTCCCGCGCCCGCCTCGGTCTGGACCATGTGGACCTGTACCTGATCCATTGGCCGCTCCCCCGCGTCGACAAGTACGTGGACTCCTGGAAAGCCATGATCAGGCTGCGTGAGGAGGGTCTCGTCCGCTCGATCGGCGTCTCCAACTTCACGCCCGAGCACATCGAGCGGCTGGAGAAGGAGACGGGGGTCCTGCCCGCCGTCAACCAGATCGAACTGCATCCCTTCTTCCCGCAGGACGAGCTGCGCGCCTACAACGCCGACAAGGGCATCGTGACCGAGAGCTGGAGCCCGCTGGGCCAGGGCCCGGCGCTGCTGAAGGACCCCGCCGTCGTCTCCGTCGCCGAGGAACTCGGGGTGACGCCCGGCCAGATCCTCCTGCGCTGGCACGTCCAGCTCGGCGCGCTCCCCATCCCGAAGTCGGCGGACCCCGAACGGCAGAGCCAGAACCTCGACGTCTTCGGTTTCGAGCTGAACCCGGCCCAGATGGACACGATCGCCCGCCTCCCCCGCCGGCGCCTCGGCGGGGACCCGGAGACGCACGAGGAGTTCTGAGCGCGGTGGGCCCGTGGCATGGGGCGGGCCGAGGAGTGAGAGCGGGTAGTCGGGGCCCGTCGCGCGGGTCTCGCGTCGGTGCGGGAGCGGGCGGCGGCCCTCCGCGGCAGGGTGATCCGCGGATTTCGGCCCCAACAGGCCCTCGGCGCCTCTAAGTTCGCAGCCGTACGAGGTTGTCGGCCATGTGCTCGCCACGAGGTCGTCGCCCACGTGCTTGCCTGCCCCACGAGGTTGCCGTCCCACCAGCCAGGAGGCCTTCCGCATGCGCGTCCCGCTCCGCACCGCCCTGACAAGCGTGGTCGTCACCGCCACCGTCCTCGTGGGCGGCAGCGCCCACGCGACCCCGCCCGGCCCGGGGGTGAGCGGCCGCCTGCTCGCCCAGAAGACCGTCGGGGACACCGACTACGTCCTCAGGGAGATCACCGTTCCGCCCGGCCAGGCCACCGGCTGGCACTATCACGACGGCCCGGTGTACGGGTATGTGAAGCAGGGCACGCTCTCCCACTACCACGCCGACTGCGCCACCGACGGCGTCTATCCGCGGGGGACCACGGTGCGCGAGCCGGGCGGGCCCGGCGACGTCCACCTGGGGCGGAACCTGGGCGACACCCCGCTCGTGCTCGAAGTGCTCTATGTGCTGCCGCACGGCTCGCCGTTCTCCGAGGACGTACCGAACCCCGGTTGTTCCTTCGAGTGATCAGAACTGAGGCGTCAGCGACTGCTCGGCCCAGATCGTCTTGCCGCTGCCGGTCTGCCTGCTGCCCCAGCGCTGAGTGAGCTGGGCGACCAGGAGCAGGCCGCGGCCTCCCTCGTCGAAGGCGTGCGCCCGGCGCAGGTGCGGCGAGGTGGAACTGCCGTCGGAGACCTCGCAGATGAGGGTGCGGTCGCGGATCAGCCGTAGCCGGATGGGGGATTCGCCGTAGCGGATCGCGTTGGTGACCAGTTCGCTGACGACCAGTTCGGTGACGAAGGCCGCCTCGTCCAGTCCCCACGCGGTCAGTTGCTCGGTGGCGGCCTGCCGGGCGGCGGCCACGTGCGCGGGGTCCGGGACGACGTCCCAGGTGGCGACGCGGTCCGCGCCCAGCGCCCGGGTGCGGGCCAGCAGCAGCGCCACGTCGTCGCCGGGCTCGTCGGGCAGTACGGCCTTCAGCACGGTGTCGCACAGGGCGTCGAGGGTGTCGGTGCGGGCGGTCAGGGCGCGGCACAGTTCGTCGGTGGCGTGATCGACGTCGCGGTCGCGGTCCTCGACGAGTCCGTCGGTGTACAGGGCGACGACTGCGCCCTCTGGCAGTTCCAGTTCGGTCGCCTCGAAGGGCAGGCCGCCGACGCCGAGCGGGGGGCCCGCGGTCAGCGGGACGAGGCTCGCGGTGCCGTCGGGCCGCACCACGGCGGGCGGCGGATGACCGGCGGAGGCGAGGGTGAGGCGGCGGGAGACCGGGTCGTAGACGGCGTAGAGGCAGGTGGCGCCCAGTTCCGCGGGTTCGCTGTCGCGGTCGTCGGCCGCCAGGTGGCTGACCAGGTCGTCGAGGTGGGTGAGCAGTTCGTCCGGCGGCAGGTCCACGTCGGCGAGGGTGCGCACGGCCGTGCACAGGCGGCCCATGGTCGCCGACGACGGGATGCCGTGTCCGACGACGTCGCCGACGACCAGGGCCACCCGGCTGCCGGAGAGCGGGATCACGTCGAACCAGTCGCCGCCGATGCCGGCCAGTGAACCGGAGGGCAGATAGCGGTGGGCGACCTCGACCGCCGCCTGTCCGGGCAGGCCGCGGGGCAGCAGGCTGTGCTGGAGGGCCAGGGCGGTGGTGCGTTCGCGGGCGAAGCGGCGGGCGTTGTCGACGCAGACGGCGGCGCGGCTGGCGAGTTCCTCGGCGAGGACGGCATCGTCGTCGCCGTAGTCGTCAGGGTGGGCGATGCGGACGGCCACGGCGACGCCCAGGGTGGTGCCGCGGGCCCGCAGCGGTACCGCGAGCATCGAGTGGACGCCCCTGCGGTGGGGGCGTCCCCCGGGGGCGCGCGCGTTGCGTTCGGCGACCCAGCGCATGAAGCCCGGCTCGCCCGCCTGGCTGAGGACCGCCCTGCCCTCCCGCAGCGCCCGCGCGGGCGGCGAGTACCCGGGGTAGGCGTCCGTCTCGCCCAGGCGCACGGCCGCCTCCGGGGTGCCCTCGGTGCCGGAGCCGTGGGCGACGCGGCGCAGGACGATCTCTCCCTCCAGCGCCGTCTGGGGTTCGTCCGCCCCGAGAACCCATTCGAGCAGGTCCACGCTGGCGAAGTCGGCGTACCGGGGAACGAGGAGCTCGACCAGTTCCTCGGCGGTGCGCACCACGTCCAGGGTGGTGCCGATGGCGGCCGCCGCCTCGTTGAGCAGGGCCAGGCGCTGCCGTGCCCAGTACTGCCCGGTGCTGTCGAGCGCCGCGAGGGCGACTCCGGTCACTTCCCCGGAGGCGTCCCGCAAGGGCCACATCTCGATGTTCCAGGCGTGCTCCCGGTTGAGGGCCGGCGCGCCGGTGAAGCTCTCGTAGTGGACCGGCCGGCCGGTCTCGGCGACCTGGCGCAGATTGCTGTGGAAACCCCGGCTGTGCTTGGCGTCCTCCACGGTCTCCGGGAAGGGTCTGCCGAGCAGCACCTCCTCCGGCACGCCCATCACCCGGCAGGCTGTGTCGTTGAGGCGCAGATAGCGCTGCCGGGTGTCGAAGACGGACATCGACACGGACGCCTGCTCGAAGGCCTGGCCTGCGAGGGTGGGCTCGCCCTCGCCGGGCTGCTCGATGATCACATAGCCGTTGGGTGTGCCGTCCGCGCCGAGCACCGGGTGCGCCCGCAGGGTGACCGTGACGGAGGTGGAGTCCCGGTGCCGCAGCCGGACGGTGCCGGCCAGCTCCGCCACGGCTTTGTCCGGCGGGTCCTCGGCGAGCAGTTCCCGCGCCGCGCGTCCCACGACCTCCTCGGCCGTGCGTCCCGTCAGCCGCCGGGCACCCTCGCTCCACCCCGTCACGATGCCCTGGGCATCCGTGGTCGCCGCTGCGGAGACATGCTCCATATCGTCCAGGATGGTCTCTTTGTCACATCGCATCAACCGCGATGCGGCAGCCGGGGCACCCGGGTCACCTCCGGTGGGCTCGCAACGCGTCGAGGGCGCGGTCGGCGTGGGTGTTCATCCGCAGTTCGCTGCGGACGACCTCCAGTACCGTCCGGTCCTCGGCTATCACGAAGGTGGTCCGCTTGGTGGGCGCGAGCGAGAAGCCCCGCTTGACGCCGAACCGTTCCCGGACCGTCCCGTCGGGGTCGGACAGCAGGGGCATGCCCAGGTTGTGCTGTCCGGCGAACTCCTGCTGGCGTTCGACGGGGTCGCCGCTGACGCCCACGGGCTTGGCGCCGACGGCGGCGAACTCGGCGGCCAGGTCGCGGAAGTGACAGGCCTCCGCGGTGCAGCCGGCGGTGAGGGCCGCGGGATAGAAGAACAGCACGACGGGCCCGTCGGCGAGCAGGCCGGTGAGGCTGCGGAGCGTGCCGGTCTCGTCCGGCAGCTCGAAGTCCTCGACCTTGCCTCCGACCTCGATACGTGTGGTCACGACCGGCCCTCCCCGCTCCCGGCGACGCTGCGCGCCCACAGGACGAGGGGCACCTGGAGGGGCAGCCGCCCGAAGGCCGCCGCCTTCTGCGGTGCCGCTCGGTGGCGCCAGTCCAGGGCCATCTTGACGTTGGCGGGGAACACCCCGACGAAGAACGCGGCCGTGGCCAGCGCGGCCGTCCGCCGGGTGCGCGGCAGGACCACACCCGCGGCCAGCGCCAGTTCGACGACACCGCTCGCGTACGTCCAGGCCCTGGGCGAACCCGGCAGGCCACTGGGGATGGTCGCGTCGTACGAGCGTGGAGCGGCGAAGTGGGTGACACCCGCGGTGGCCAGCAGGCCGGCGAGCAGCAGGGGCGAGCGTTCGGACCGGGACACGGTTCCTCCTCTGATGACCTGCCGCGCGATATTACTGGACGGTAGAACTCCGGGGTCCGGCCGGGTCCGCGTCGGCCGGGGAACGGCGGTTGTGGGTGCCCGGCGTATAGCCGAAGGCCCGGCGGAAGACGTCGATGAACGCGCTCGCGGAGGACCAGCCGCAGCGGTGGGCGACGACCGTGACCGGTGTGTCGTCGGCCAGCATGCGCAGGGCGTGGTAGAGGCGGGACTGGGTGCGCCACTGCGGGAACGTCATGCCGAACTCCCGGCTGAAGAGGCGGCTGAGGGTGCGCTCCCCGACGCCGGTCGCGGTGCCGAGGGCGGCGAGGGTGCGGGGGTCGGCCGGGTCGGCGTGGACGATCCGGCAGACCGCGGCGAGGCGTGGGTCGGTGGGGGTGGGCAGCCGCAGCGGCTGGTGCGGTGAGGCGCGCAGCTGGTCGCGCAGGACGGCGAGCAGGCGCCGGCGTTCGGGACTGCCGTCGGCGGGGTCGCGGGTGTAGGCCAGGATCAGTTCGCGCAGGAGCGGCCCGACGGCGAGGACGGTCGGCGTGTCCAGGCCGAGCGGGTTGTCCTCGGCGGGCAGTCCGACCAGGTGCAGGTCGAGCCGGCCGTGGGCGCGGTGGGCGTGCACGGTGCCGGCCGGGACCCAGATGGCACGGGTGCCGGGCGCGAACCAGGTCCCGGCGTCGGTGGTGACGGCCAGGACTCCGGAGCCCGCGTAGACGATCTGGTGGTCGTCGTGGCGGTGCGCGTCTACGCGTTCCCCGGCGGCCAGGGGCTGGGCGCGGGTCGGTGCCGTGGGGGTGTGGCGGATGTTCGACACAATGCGGCAGGTTATCGAAAGCGGGCCGACCGGTCGTCCCGCGACGATCGACGGGTGTCCGAGAACCGTCGCCGATCCGGCGACCGAACCATCACGCTGATGTCCCTGGGCCACGCCTGCGTGGACGTATATCAGGGAGCCGTCGCCGCGCTCGTCCCCTTCTTCGTGGCCGAGCGCGCCTACACCTATGCCGCCGCCTCCGGCATCGTCCTTGCCGCGTCACTGCTGTCGTCGGTGGTGCAGCCCCTGTTCGGGGCGCTCACCGACCGGTGGGCGATGCCGTGGCTGCTGCCGGTGAGCGCGCTGACGGCCGGCGTCGGGGTCGCCGTGAGCGGGATCGGCGGCTCCTACCCGCTGACCCTGGCCGCGGTGGCCCTCTCCGGGATCGGGGTCGCCGCCTACCATCCGGAGGCGGCCCGCGCGGCCCGTGCCGCCGCGGGCGACGGCAACACGGCGATGGGCTGGTTCGCTCTCGGCGGCAACGTCGGTTTCGCCCTGGCCCCGCTGCTCGTCGCCGGTGTGGTCGCCGTCGGCGGCCTGCGGGCCTCTCCCCTGCTGGTCGTCCCCGCCGTGCTGGGAGCGGTGCTGTGCGCGGCCGCGGTACGTACGACCGGGGCCCGCGTCACGGTCGCCGCCGCCGGGGGAACCGGCACCGACGACTGGCCGTCGTTCCTGCGGCTGTCCGGTGCGGTCGTCTGCCGGTCGATCGTCTTCGTCGGCCTGAGCGCCTTCGTCTCGCTGTACGTCCGTGAGCGCACCGGTGGCGGGGACCTGGCCGGTACGGTCGCGCTGTGCGTGCTCTACGCCGGGGGCGCGACGGGCACGCTGGCCGGGGGCCGGCTCGCCGACCGGTACGGCCGGCTGGCGGTGGTGCGGTGGTCGTACGCGCTGACCGTGCTCGCCGTCGCGGGGGTGCTGCTGGCCCCGGGTACGGCGGTGTATCCGTTCGTCGCGCTCACCTCGGCCGGCCTGTATGTGCCGTTCTCGCTGCACGTCACGCTCGGGCAGGACTACCTGCCCCGGCGGGTGGGCACCGCGAGCGGTGTGACGCTGGGCCTGACCGTGAGTGTCGGGGGTCTGGCCGCGCCGGTTCTGGGGGCGGTGGCGGATGCCACGTCGCTGCGGGTGGCGCTCGTGCCGCTGGTGGCCCTGCCCGCGCTGGGGCGGCTTCTGCTGTGCGGTCTGCGGGAACCCGCGCCGCCCGGAAAGGCGGGATCGGCCGATCGGCCGCCTCGCCGCCGCCCTCGTGCGGCGTCGAGGTGATCAGGCCGTGCGGTCAGGCGGTGTCGGCGGATGCCACGGCCCGCGGCTCGGTGTCCTCGTCGACGGCGTGGGACAGGAAGTCGTCGACCATACGGTGGAAGAGCGTGGCGAGCCGGCGCAGTTCCTCGGGCGACCAGTCGGCGAGGGCGAGTTGCATACCGCGGGCGCCCGCGTCCCGGATCCGGGCGATGGCCTGCCGGCCCGTGTCGGTGAGCTGGATGCGCTGGGCGCGGCGGTCGTCGGGGTCGGGAACGCGGGTGACGTACCCCGACTTCTGCAGTTGCTGCACGGTGCGGGTGACGTGGGAGGCCTCCACGCCCAGCCGGTTGGCCAGTTCCCCCGGTCGCAGCGGCTCGGAGTCGGCGACCTGGCGCAGCAGCGCGACGGCCGCGCGGTCGAGGGGCACCTCGGCCAGGGCCATGAGCCGTTCGTGCTGCCGGGCGCGGGTGCTCAGGTAGGTGATGCGGGTGAGCGCCCGCTCGATCTCGGTGACTTCCGGGGAGGCGGGGGTGTCGGGGAGCGGCTGTGTGGACATGCGAGCCACTTTACCATCTTGTTGCGTAACTCAAGTAATTTGGTGGCGCTGCCCTGCCGTCTCGGCCTGCGGCTCACCACGGTCGCCTGGCCGCCCAGACGGTCCGGGTCGTGCGGGCGGTGAGATCCTGGCGCCGCAGGACGCCGTGGGGGCCCGGCGCTGTCGATGAGGATGTCGAGCGTGGCCAGGTCGTCGCCGTCCACCCGGCCGTCGAGGTGGGCGCGCAGACGCCGCAGGCATACGCGGGCGTAGCGGCCGGTGGCTTCCGGGAGGGGCCATGATGCGGCCCCCTCCCGCCTCGGCCGGCGCGCCGGCTGACCGTGGCTCATACCCGGCCCGCCCTGCGTTCTCCGCGCAGCAGCCAGGCCAGGTAGACGCCGCCGACCACGCCCGTCACCACGCCGACCGGCAGCAGGGCCGAGCCGGTGACGCGCTGGGTGAGCAGATCGGCCGCGGAGACCAGTAGGGCACCCATCCAGGCGGCCGGGAGGACGTTGGGTCCGGCGGCCCGGGTCACGCGGCGTGCCAGGTGCGGTGCGGCCATGGCGACGAACGGGACCGGCCCGGCCGCGGCGACGGCCATGGCGGTCAGCCCGGTGCCCGCGCACAGCAGCACCAGCCGACTGCCCTCGGGCGGCACCCCGAGCGCGGACGCGGTGTCGTCGCCCATCTCCAGCATGGTCAGGCGGCGGGTACAGGCGAGGACCACGGGGACGAGGAGCACCAGCCCGAGGGCGGCGATGCGGACGTCGCCCCAGTCCCGGGCGTTGAGCGAGCCGATCATCCAGCTCGCCGCCTGGGCCGCCTTGCCTATGTCGGCGCGGACGTAGAGGAAGTTGGTCGCCGAGCCGAGCACCGCGGAGGCTCCGATGCCGACGAGAACGAGCCGATAGCCGTGCACGCCCCGCTTCCACGCCAGCAGGTAGACGGCGGCGGCCGTGGCGAAGCCGCCGCACACCGCGCCGATCGCCGTCTGGGCGTCGCCCGCGTCGAACAGGATGATCGCGACGAGGGCGCCCGCGGAGGCTCCGTTGCCGAATCCGGTGATGTCGGGGCTGCCGAGCGGATTGCGGGTCAGCGACTGGAACACCGCGCCCGCCATGCCCATCCCGAAACCCACCAGGACGGCCACCAGGGCACGGGGCAGCCGCAGGTCGAGCACGATGAACTCGGCGCCGGGCGGGCCGCTTCCGGCGAAGGTCCGCACGACCTCCACCGGGGACAGCTCGTAGGTTCCGGTGCCGACGGCGAACACGGTCGCGCAGGCGGCGAGGGCGACGAGCGCGGCGCAGACCATCAGGGCGCGCGTGTCGTACCGCAGGGACCAGCGACCGGTGCGCAGCAGTCCGCTCCGCAGGTCCGTCCGGGCCGCCGTGCGGTGCCTGTCCTGTTGGAGGACGCTCACAGCTGGGCCGCCTTTCGCTGCCGTACGAGGTGGATGAACAGGAGTCCGCCGAGGAACGCGGTGACCGTGCCGACCTCGATCTCCGACGGCGCCACCACCACCCGGCCGAGCACGTCGGAGACGAGCAGCAGCACGGGCGCGTACAGGGCGCAGTAGGGCAGCAGCCAGCGCGGGTCGGGGCCGCAGAACGCGCGGGCCGCGTGCGGGATCATCAGCCCGATGAAGCCGATCGGGCCGCACACGGCGGTGGCTCCGCCGCACAGCAGCGTGATGGAGACGACGGCGAGGACACGCGTGCGCTTCACCCGGGCGCCGAGCGCGTGGGCGTGGTCGTCGCCGAGGGCGATCGCGCCGAGTGGGCGGGCCAGCGCGAAGGCGATCAGGGCGCCGGCCCCGAGCAGCGGCAGCACGGCGAGCAGGAGCGAGACGTCGCGCTGGGCGAGGGTGCCCACGGACCAGTGGCGCATGGCGTCGAGGGTGTTCAGGTCCCACAGCTGGAGGCCGTTGACGTAGCCGAACAGAGCCGCGTTGACCGCGGTTCCGGCGAGGGCCAGACGGACCGGGGTGGCGTACCGGCCGCCGCCGAGGGAGTTGACGGCGGTGGCCGCGAGGGCGGCGCCGGCGAGGGCGAACCACAGGTAGCCGGCGAAGGACGTGATCCCCAGGACGCTGATGGCGGTGACGACGGCGGCGGAGGCGCCCGCGTTGACGCCGAGCAGTCCGGGGTCGGCGAGCGGGTTGCGGGTCAGCGTCTGCATGACACCGCCGCCGAGTCCGAGGGCCGCGCCGACCGCGATCCCGATCAGGGTGCGGGGCAGTCGCAGATCCCGCACGATCGCGTCGTTCTCGGTGCCCGACGGCGAGAACAGCGCCGACCACACCTGGTCGAGCGGGATCCGCTGGGTGCCGACGGCCAGTGACAGCGCGGCGGCCGCGACCAGGAGTGTCAGACCGAGCAGCAGGCCGGCCGATCGCACGGAGGCCCGGGAGCGGCGCGCTTGCGTGCCGGCGGCGTCAGCGGCGAACGGCCGGTTTCTTCCCGGGGACGGACCAAAACCGATGGACATGTGCTTAGCTTAGGCTAACCTAACCCTCACTGTTGACGATTTAGTCGACAGACGCTCAACGTATGCCCAAGTGCCCTCCGTACACGACCCTTTGTGCCGCCTTCGGCGTTGAGAAGAGGAGAGATGACCGCCGCCCCCACGCCCGTCCTGCGTCCAGCGACCGGCCCGCGGGACTCCCGCCACGGCGTCCGCCCGGTCCGGATCACCGGGCCACAGGTGGCCCGGTTCGTGGACCGGCTGGCCGAAGCGTCCGACGACACTCGACGCGCCGCCCTCACCGCCGAGTTCTGGAACGAGGTGGACCGCCTGGGCACCCCGCTCGTCGAGGAACTGGAAGGCGAGCCCGGACATCGGGCCGTCACGTTCCTGTGGCGCGGCCACCGGGCCACCCGCCAGGTCCTGCTGCTGGGCAACCGCATCATCGACCGCGAGCACCTCGCCGGCTCCCTGCTGGAGCACGTCCCCGGCACCGACATATGGCACCTGGCCCTGAGGCTGCGCGCCGACCACCGCGGCTCCTACCGCATGGCCGCCGACATCTCGACCAGGGAGCCGCCCGCGGACCCGGTCGAGCTCCAGCAGCGATTACGGTCGCTGTCCGCGCACGCGGCACGGGATCCGCTCAACCGGCGCCCCCTGCCGACTCGTTGGCACCCGTCCGACAGCTCGGTCTTCGCCCTGCCGCACGCTCCGGCCCCGCCCTGGACGGAGCGGCGGGGCAAGGTACCGGCCGGACGGGTGGAGCGGCACCGACTGGCCGCCGCCGCGCTCGACAAGGACCGCGACGTCTGGGTCTATCTGCCGCCCGGGCACGAGCGGGCCGGCTCCTCACCGCTGCCGGTCCTGGTGCTGTGCGACGGCGACATGTGGTTCGGCCGGCTGGGGCTCGGCCACACGCTCGACGCGCTGATCGCCGACGGGACGCTGCCGCCGCTGGCCGTGCTGGCGCCGGACGCCGTCGACCGGGCCACGCGCCGGCGCGACCTGGGCGGGCACGACCGGTTCGTCTCCTTCCTCGCCGACGAGCTGCTGCCCTGGGCGGCGGGCCGCTGGCCGCTCACCACCGATCCCCGACGGACGGTCGTCGCCGGGCAGAGTCTCGGCGGGGTGACCGCACTGCACGCCGCGTACCTGCGGCCCGAACGGTTCGGCAACGTGCTCGCCCAATCCGCCTCCCTGTGGTGGCGGCCGGGGCTGCCGCCACAGGGCCCGTCCAAGCCGACCGAGCACGGGGTGCCCTGGCTGGTCACCCGGTACGCGGCGGCAGGCCCCCGTCCGATCACCGTCCACCTGGACGTCGGCCTGCACGAGGGAACCATGGTCGACGACAGCCGGGCCCTGTACGACGTGCTGCGCACGGCCGGGCACCGGGTCACCTACGACGAGTACAACGGCGGCCACGACTACGCCTGTTGGCACATCGCCCTGGCCGACGGCCTGATCCGGCTGCTGGGCGACGGCTCCCGCTGACCGCACCGGGCCACCCCAGGACCTTCCTTCCCGCACACCCCCTTCTCAAGGAGCTGTACTTACATGTCCTCTGCACGAGCCTCCCGCCGGGCGGCCCTCATGTCCGCCGCCGCCGTCGTGACGGGAGCCCTGCTCCTGAGCGGCTGCGGCGACGACGGCGGGAGCGACAGCGCCGACGGAAGCGGCAAGGAGACCACCCGCCGGATCACTGACGCGACGGGCCGCGAGGTGGAGGTGCCGTCCGCGCCCGGCAAGGTCGTCACGCTCAGCGAGCCCACGCTGGACGCGGCGCTCGCCCTCGGCATCGAACCGGTCGGCGCCACTGCGGGCCGCGGCCAGACCGGTGTGTCCACCTACCTCGCCGACAAGGCGTCCAGAGCCGAGGTGGTGGCCACCGTCGCGGAGGCCGACATGGAGAAACTGGCCGCCCTCCAGCCCGACCTGATCCTGCTGGACGAGACGACGGGCGCCAAGGGCGAGGTGGCCAAACTGCAGGCCATCGCCCCGACCGTGGTCACCGCCGAACTGAACGAGGACTGGAAGAAGGCGTTCACCGCCACCGCCGACGCGCTCAACAAGAAGACGCAGGCAGAGAAGATCCTCACCGACTTCGACACCGACGTCACTGCCACAAAGGAGAAACTGGGCGACAACGGGGGCGCCGTCGCCAGTGTGATCCGCTGGCAGAACGGCGCGCCCTCGGTCGTCGGCAAGGGCGTGGGCCACGTCGGTTCCACCCTCTCCGCGCTCGGCCTGGGCCGGCCCGGGGACCAGCAGGGCGCCAGCGCCGGGCACAGCGAGCCGGTGAGCCTGGAGAAGCTGTCCACCATCGACGGCGACTGGCTGTTCTTCGGCACCCTCGGCGACCGGACGGACGGCGAGAAGGCGTACACCGAGGCGACGAAGGTGCCCAACTTCGCCAAGTTGAAGGCCGAGAAGGACGGGCACGTCGTCGTGGTCCAGGGATCGGCGTGGAACAGCGCGGGCGGTCCGCTGGCCGCGCGGATCGTGCTCGACGACGTGACGAAGGCACTCGCGTCGTGAGCACCGCCCTCGCCGGCCGACTCGCGCTCGTGACCGGGGCGGGCCGGGGCATCGGCGCGGCGGTGGCCACCGCGCTCGTCGAGCAGGGAGCCCGCGTCCTCGCCACCGACCTGGACCCGGCCGGCGTCCGGGCGCTCGCCGGCAAACACGGCGACCGGATCACCCCGCGCCCGCTGGACGTCACGGACCCCGCCGCCGTCGAAGCCCTCGTCACGGAAGCCGAACAGGACCTCGGCCCGCTGGACATCGCCGTCAACGTCGCCGGAATCCTGCGGAGTTCACCCGTCGCGCACCTCACCGACGCGGACTGGGCGGCCACCTTCGCCGTCAACACGAACGGCGTCCTGCACGTCTCGCGGGCAGTGGCCCGCCGGATGGCCGAGCGCGGCCGCGGCAGCATCGTGACCGTCGCCTCGAACGCGGCCGGCATCCCGCGCACGGGCATGGCCGCCTACGCCGCCTCCAAGGCCGCGGCCGTCATGTTCACCAAATGCCTGGGGCTGGAACTGGCCGCCCGGGGAGTGCGCTGCAACACGGTCTCCCCCGGCTCCACCCTCACCGACATGCAACGCGCCCTGTGGACGGCCGACGAGGAGAGCGCGGCCCGGCACGTCGTCGAAGGAGACCTGGCGACCCACCGGACGGGCATCCCCCTCGGCCGCATCGCCGACCCGGCCGACGTCGCCGACGCCGTTGTCTTCCTGGTCTCCGACCGCGCCCGCCACATCACCATGCACGACCTGTACGTCGACGGCGGCGCCACCCTGCGGGCCTGACCGGCCCCTCGCCCCCACCACCGACCGCGGCCCGTGCCGTCCCCCACTGGAGACACCCATGCCCACGTCCCTGCACGAACCCACCGCCGCCCCGACCCTGTCCCCCGGCATGGCGACGGCCCTGCTGGACTCCTACCGCCCGGCCACCGACCGGTTCCTCGCCTCGCCCCACCGCACCCTGCTGGGCCGGGGCACCACGGCGGAGATACCGCACGACTCCCGTCCGCTCACCCACCGCGTCCGGGAGGTGCTCGGCGCGCTGCGCCGCCCCGGCGCCCCGGCACCGGTCGTGGTGGGCTCGCTGCCCTTCGCCCCGGACGCGCCGTGCGCGCTGGCGGTGCCGGACATGGTGCACTGGGCGCCGCCGCTGCGCGAGGACCCGCTCGTCGCCCTGCCCGTCCCGCTCGACGAGGGGCGGCCCGACTGGCAGGTGCGGGAGGTTCCCTCTCCCGAGGTGTACGGCGAGGCCGTCGCCGCCGCCGTCGCGCGCATGCGGGCCGGGGAGTTCGACAAGGTCGTCCTCGCCCGCACGCTGGAGCTGACCGCCTCCCGCGCCCCCGACCTGCCGTCCATGCTGCGCAGGCTGGCTAGCCGAGACCCGGCCGGGTACACCTTCGCCGTGCCGAGCGGACCGGGCCGCATCCTGATCGGCGCCAGCCCCGAACTCCTCGTCTGTCGGCGGGGCGGCCGGCTGACCGCCAACCCCCTCGCGGGCTCCACGCCGCGCAGCGCCGACCTCGCCGAGGACGTCCGCCGGGCCGTCGCCCTGCTGGAGTCCCCGAAGGACCTGCACGAGCATGCCGTGGTCGTGGCCGCCGTACGCGAGGCACTCGCGCCGCTCTGCCACCACCTGGACGTTCCGGAGCGGCCCACGCTGGTGCGTACGGCGGCGATGTGGCACCTGTCGACCACCGTGACCGGTGAACTCGCCGACCCGGACACCACCGCGCTGGACCTGGCGTCCGCGCTGCATCCCACCCCGGCCGTCTGCGGCGCGCCGACCGACGTGGCCCGCGCGGTCATCGCCGCGTCCGAGCCCTTCGACCGCGGCCCCTACACCGGCATGGTCGGCTGGCAGGACGCCGACGGCGACGGCGAGTGGGTGGTGACGATCCGCTGCGCGGAGGCCGAGGGGCGGGCACTGAGGCTGTTCGCGGGCGCCGGTGTGGTGGCCGCCTCGTCGCCGGAGGCGGAGACCGCGGAGACGGCCGCCAAGTTCCGTACGTTCCTGCACGCCGTGGGAGCCTCGCTGTGACCCTCACTCCTGGTGTGGACGCCCCCACCTGGCCGGCCGCGTTCGCGGACCGCTACCGTGCGGCCGGCTACTGGCGGGGGGAGACCTTCGGCGGCATGCTGCGCGAGCGCGCCGCCGCCCACCCCGACCGGATCGCCCTGGTGGATCCGGCGCCCGAGCGGCGTACGTGGACGTACCGGGAGCTGGACGAGCGTGCGGACCGGCTGGCCGCGGGGTTCGCGGCGCGCGGGATCTCCCGCGGCGACCGGGTGGTCGTCCAGCTGCCGAACGTCGGGGAGTTCGCCGAGGTGGTCTTCGCGCTGTTCCGGATCGGCGCGCTGCCGGTCTACGCGCTGCCCGCGCACCGGGACACGGAGATCGGCTACTTCTGCTCCTTCACCGAGGCCGTCGCGTACGTCGTTCCCGGCGTGTACGGCGGTTTCGACTACCCGGACCTCGCCACACGGATGAGGAAGCGGACACCGACGCTGAAGCACGTGTTCGTGGTGGGCGCCCCGGGCGGGCACACCGCCCTGGCCGACGTGCCCCGCGAGCCGGACGGGCCGATCGCCGGACCCGAGCCGCACGAGCTGGCCTTCCTCCAGCTGTCCGGCGGTACCACGGGCGTGCCCAAGCTGATCCCCCGCACCCACGACGACTACCTGTACTCGCTGTGGGGCTCGAACGGGATCTGCGGCGTCGACGCGGACACCCGGTTCCTCGTGGTGCTGCCCGCCGCCCACAACTTCCCGATGAGTTCCCCCGGTTGGCTCGGTGTGCTGTACGCGGGCGGCACGAGCGTGCTGTGCCCCGGGCCCGACCCGGGGACCGCGTTCCCGCTGATCGAGCGGGAACGCATCACCATGACGGGGCTGGTGCCGCCCCTCGCCCTGGTGTGGACCGACGCCGCCGAGCGGAGCGAACACGACCTCTCCAGCCTGGAGTTGGTGCTGGTCGGCGGCGCCAAGTACAGCGAGCGGGCGGCGCGACGGCTGGAGCCCGCCCTGGGCTGCCGGCTGATGCAGGTGTTCGGCATGGCCGAGGGGCTGGTCAACTACACGCGCCTGGACGACGACGTCGAGACGATCGTCGGCACGCAGGGCCGGCCGATCTCCGCGGACGACGAGATCCGCATCGTCGACGACGCCGGACACGACGTCGCGGACGGTGAGTTCGGGCATCTGCTCACCCGCGGCCCGTACACGATCCGCGGCTACTGGCGCGCACCCGAGCACAACCGGAAGGCCTTCACCGAGGACGGCTTCTACCGCACCGGCGACATCGTGCGCCGCACCCCGACCGGTCATCTCGTCGTGGAGGGCAGGGCCAAGGACCAGATCAACCGGGGCGGCGAGAAGATCGCGCCGGAGGAGATCGAGAACATCATCCTCGGCCACCCGTCCGTGCACGACGTGTCCGTCGTCGCGGTCCCGGACCCGTACCTGAGCGAACGCTCCCTCGCCTACGTGATCCTGCGCGAGGGCGCCGAGCCGCTGAGGCCGGTCGCGGTCAAACGGTTCGTACGCGAGCGCGGGGTCGCCGCCTACAAGGTCCCCGACCTCGTCGAGTTCGTCGACACGTTCCCCCGGACGGGGATCGGCAAGGTCAGCAAGAAGCAGCTGCGGTCCACCGCCGAGCAGTCCTGAAAGCGTTCCGAAAGGCCCTCGCCATGGCACTTCCCGCCCCCACCCCCTATCCGCTCCCCGCGGGTGACCAACTGCCCGCGAACCGTGTCTCCTGGACGGCGGACCCGGCGCGCGCCGTGCTGCTCGTGCACGATCTCCAGCAGCACTTCCTGTCCGTGTTCCCGGCCGGCGAACAGCCCCTGACCGGGATGCTCGACAACACGGCCCGCCTGCTGAAGGAGGCCCGCCGACTCGGCGTGCCGGTCGTCTACTCGACCCAGCGCGGCGGGCAGACGTCCGAGGAACGCGGTCTCCAGCTGGACTTCTGGGGCCCGGGCGTCGCCGACGACCCCGAGGCGCTCGCCGTGCCCGACGCGGTGGCTCCCGAGCCCGGCGACACGGTGCTCACCAAGTGGAAGTACAGCGCCTTCGTCCGCACCGAACTCGCCGAGCTGCTCAGGGAGTCGGGCCGTGACCAGCTGGTGATCGTCGGTGTGTACGCGCACATCGGTGTGCTGATGACCGCCTGTGACGCGTGGATGCGGGACGTCCAGGCGTTCGTGGTGGCCGACGCCGTCGCCGACTTCTCGCGGGAGGACCACGACATGGCCCTGCGCTGGGCCGCCGGCCGCTGCGCGGTCGTCACCACCACCGACGCGCTCTTCAAGGAGGTCTGAACCATGGCGCTCACCCTGGAGCGTATCCGCGCCGATGTCGCCGACAGTCTTGGCGAGGACCCCGCGGACATACCCGTCGACGAGAACCTCGTCGACCACGGCCTGGACTCCGTGCGGCTCATGACGCTGCTGGAACGCTGGCGACGCGACCACGGCGTCCAGGCGGACTTCGCGGACCTGGCCGAGCGCCCGGCCATCGAGGCCTGGGCGGCCCTGCTGGGGGCGGCATGACCGCCACGCTCGCCACCGGGACCACACGGACCGTACTGCCGCTGACGGCGGCCCAGTCCGGCATGTGGTACGCGCAGGCCCTTGATCCGCTCAGCCCCGCGCAGAACACCGCGGAGTGCCTGGAGATCGACGGCCCGCTCGATCCGCACCTGTTCGCCGAGGCGCTGCGCCGGGTGACCGCTGAGGCTCAGGCCCTGCGCGTGCGCGTCGAGGACACCCCGGACGGACCGCGCCAGGACATCCGGGACACGGTCGAACTGCCCCTGACCGTACGGGAGACGACCACCACGGCCGAGGCCGAGGAGTGGATGCGCGCCGACCTCGCCGAGCCCCGCGACCTGGCAGCCGGCCCGCTCTTCGGGCACGCGCTGTTCCGCGTCGGCGAGGAGCGCTGGCTGTGGTACCAGCGCATCCACCACCTCGTCATGGACGGCTACGGCTACTCGCTGCTCGTGCGGCGCACCGCCGAGGTGTACACGGCGCTCGTCCGGGGCGAGGAGCCCGCCCCGCGCACCTTCGGCCTGCTGGCCGACCTGGTAGCGGAGGACGCCGAGTACCGCGCCTCGGAATCATTCGCGGCCGACCGCGCGCACTGGTCGACGGCGTTCGCCGACCGCCCGGCGGCCCCCCGCCTCGCGGGCCGTGGCGCCCTGCCGTCTCGCACCTTCCTGCGGCGTACGGCGTCCGTGGCCCCGGAGACCGCCGAGCGGCTGCGGGAACTCGCCGCCCGGCTCCGCGCGACCTGGCCGGACGTCCTGATCGCCGCGCAGGCCCTCTACACCTCCCGGGCCACCGCGCAGTCCGACGTCGTGCTGGGCCTGCCGATGATGGGCCGCATGGGCTCGGTGGCGCTGCGCGTGCCGGGCATGGTCATGAACGTCCTGCCGCTCAGGCTGACCGTCTCCCCCGACGCGACCTTCGCCGAACTGGTCCGGCAGGTCGTGCTCGGCATCCGCGAGGTACGCCGCCACCAGCGCTACCGCTACGAGGACATCCGCCGCGACCTGGGGCTGCTCGGCGAGCAGCGGGGCCTGGTCGGCCCGCTGGTCAACGTCATGCCCTTCGACTACGGCGTCGTCTTCGCCGGCGCCCCGGCGCGGGCCCGGAACCTGTCGGCGGGCCCGGTCGACGACCTGACCGTCAACATCTACGACCGGGCCGACGGCCGGGGCCTGCGCATCGACCACGACGGCAACCCGGCCCTCTACGACGAGTCCGAACTGACCGCGCACCAGCAGCGGTTCCTGCACCTGGTGGACCGGCTGACGGACACCGACCCGCATCTCCCGCTCTCCGCGCGCACCGTGGCCACCCCGGCCGAACAGGCCCTGGTCCTCGACGAGTTCAACCGCACCGCGCGCGAACTGCCGCCGACCACACTCGTCGGCCCCATCGAGGCCCGCGCCGCACGAACCCCGGACGCGACCGCGCTGGTGCACGGCGACACCGCCCTCTCGTACGCGCGGCTCAACTCCCGCGCCAACCAGCTGGCTCGGCACCTCCAGTCCCTCGGTGCCCGCCCCGGAGCGATGGTGGCGGTCTCGGTGCCGCGCTCGGCGGAGCTGGTCGTCGCCCTGCTCGCGGTGCTGAAGGCGGGCGCCGCCTACCTCCCGCTCGACCCGGACTACCCGGCGCGGCGGCTGACGTACATGCTGGAGGACGCGGCTCCCGTCTGCGCGATCACCGACCGGGCCGGCCGCCTCCCGGAGGACACCGAAACCCCGCTGGTCGTCCTGGACGGCCTCGACGTGTCGGCGTACCCGCAGGTCAACCCGGCGCGGGCGCTCACCCCGGCCGATCCCGCGTACGTGATCTACACCTCCGGCTCGACGGGCCGCCCGAAGGGGGTCGTCGTCCCGCACCGGGCGATCGACAACCGGCTGCGGTGGATGCAGCACGAGTACCCTCTCACCGCCGAGGACCGGGTGCTGCAGAAGACGCCGTCGTCGTTCGATGTGTCGGTGTGGGAGTTCTTCTGGCCGCTGCGGGAGGGCGCGGCGCTGGTGGTCGCGGAGCCCGGCGGTCACAAGGACCCGGCCTATCTGGCCCGGCTGATCCGCGAACAGGCCGTCACCGTCTGCCACTTCGTGCCGTCGATGCTCCAGGTGTTCCTGGCCGAACCGGACGCGGCAGCGTGCGCGGGCGTCCTGCGCCGGGTGTTCTGCAGCGGCGAGGCCCTGCCCCGGGAGACCGCGAACGCCTTCGGGCGCACGCTGCCCGGTGTCGAGCTGCACAACCTGTACGGCCCGACGGAGGCCGCCGTCGACGTCACCCACCACGCCTGTGCCCCCGAGGCCTCGGGTCCGGTGCCGATCGGGCGGCCGGTGTGGAACACCCGCCTGTACGTCCTGGACGCGGCACTCCAGCCCTGCCCGCCCGGAATTCCGGGCGAACTGTACCTGGCGGGCGTGCAGTTGGCCGACGGCTATCTGCGGCGAGCCGAGCTCACCGCGTCCCGGTTCGTGGCCGACCCGTTCGGTCCGGCGGGCGGCCGGATGTACCGCACGGGCGATGTGGCCCGCTGGACGGCGCAGGGCGAGGTCGAGTACCTGGGCCGTACCGACCACCAGGTGAAGCTGCGCGGCCAGCGCATCGAACTCGGCGAGATCGAGGCCGCGTTGGCCGCCCGGCCCGAAGTGGACGGAGCCTGCGCCCTGGTGCGGGAGGACCGGCTCGTCGGCTATGTGACGGGCGGCGCCGATCCGGCCGCCGTACGCGCGGCCCTGGCGCGTGAGCTGCCCGAGCACATGGTCCCGGCGGCGGTCGTCGCGCTGGACGCGTTCCCGCTCAGCCCCAACGGCAAGCTGGAGCGGCGCGCGTTGCCCGCCCCGGTCTTCGCCGGCGGCGAGGGAGCGCGGCCGCCGGCGTCCGCGCGCGAGGAGACGCTGACGCGACTGTTCGCGCAGGCGCTGGGCGTCCGACAGGTGGGCCCGGACGACGCGTTCTTCGACCTGGGCGGCACCTCGCTGCTCGCGGTACGGCTCGTGGGGCGGATACGGGAGGAGTTCGGCGCGGAGCTGACGATCGGCTCGCTCTTCGAGGCGCCGACACCGGCCGCGCTCGCCGCCCGGCTCGACGCCGCGAGGCCCGCGTCCGGGGACGCCCTGGACGTCGTACTGCCTCTGCGGGCGGACGGGGAGCGGCCCCCGCTGTTCGCGTTCCATCCGGCGGGCGGGATCTCGTGGTGCTACGCGGGGCTGGCCGCGCGGCTCGGGCCCGGGCAGCCGGTGTACGGCATCCAGGCGCGCGGTCTGGTCGGCGACGAACCGCTGCCGCGCAGCCTCCAGGAGGAGGCCGAGGACTACGTCGAGCGGATCCGCGAGGTCCGGCCGCACGGCCCGTACCGGCTGCTGGGCTGGTCGGTCGGCGGGGTGCTGGCGCACACCGTGGCCGTACGGCTCCGGGCGGCCGGTGCGGAGGTCGACCTCCTGGCGCTGCTGGACGCGTTCCCGGCCGAGCAGTGGCGGGAGCGGCCCGCGCCCGAGGAGGGCGACGCGCTCACGGCCGTGCTGCGCATGGCGGGCTTCGACCGCACCGGCGAACGCACCCGCGACGACGTGCTGGCCACCCTGCGCCGGGCCGGCAGCCCGCTGGCCGGGCTCAGCGACCACACCCTGTCCAGGATCGTCGACATCGTGCCCAACCACGCCCGCATGATGCGCGAGCACCACCACGAGCGCTACGACGGCGACGTGCTGTTCTTCACGGCAGCCGCCCCGCGCCCCGAGGACTGGCTGACCCGCACCGCGTGGCAGCCGCACGTCGGCGGCGCGATCACCAACCACGATCTCGACTGCACGCACCCGGGGTTGATGCGGGACCAGCACCTCGACGACATCGCCACGCACCTCGCCGCCCGTCTGAAGGAGCTCGACGCATGACCCCCGCTGGAGGCGGGCCGGGGATTCCAAAGGCCACGACGTGCCCGCCGGCTGGGCGGCAGCCTGTGCGGTGGCCGCGGGGCCGGGCTCAGGGGCCGAGGAGTTCCACGAGCCCGTCGGCCAGTTCCGTGCGCCAACAGAGGTAGTCGTGGCCCCCGTTGAACTCCCGGTAGGAGACGTCGTGACAGTCGAGGGCCGCGAGCGTGTCGCGCAGTCGGCGGGCCGCGGGCAGGGCCACCCACTCCTGCTCGCCGAAGGAGAGCCGGAACCGCACGGGCAGCCCTGGCAGACCGGCGATCACACGGGTGAGCCATTCCGTGTCCGGGCCGACGGGCCACCAGAACGAGCCCGACTGGACGAGGACGTTCCCGAAGCGGTGCGGGGCCGCGACGGCGGCGTAGGCCGCGGTGAGTCCGCCGAGGCTCTGCCCGGCAATCACGGTGTGCGCCGGGTCGTCGGTGAGGGGCATCCGGTCGGCGGCCCACGGCAGCAACTCGTCCGCGAGGAAGGCGACGTACTCGGGGCGGCACGCCAGTTCCGCCCACCGGGTGGCCTCGTCCACGGCCTCCGGCAGGACGGCGGCGACGGGCGGGATGCGGCGGTCGGCGATCAGGTTGTCCAGGAGGTGCGAGAGGCCCAGGCGTGGCTGCCAGTGCTCGCCGTCGAGCAGGACGAGGACGGGCAGCTTCGCCGGATCGCCCGTGGTGAGCGGTGGCCGGTACAGCCAGACGCGGCGCCGGCCGCCCAGGCGCGCGCTCACCACCTCGTGTGCGGTGACGGTACCTCGGGGGACGTGGGGTCTGGGTTCCCAGTCCACGGCGCTCGGGGCGGCGGGCAGTTCGGCGTACGAGACGGGTGTGCTCTCCCAACGGTGCGGCAGCGTACGGCTGTTGAACGGGTCGGTGCGGCGGCGGGTGCGCAGCCATCGCCAGTAGGCTGGGGTTCCCGGGTCGGGGCCGTCGCCCTCGTCGACGTGGAAGTCGTAGGTGCCGCGCCAGTCGTGGCGCAGGCGCACCGTCCAGTGCCACACGTCCGTACCGGGGACGTTCTCCATCAGGTTGCCGTCGGGGTCGCCCGGGTCGCCGAGCTTGTTGGGCAGGACCTGGACGGCACGGGTGGCCGGGGTGCCGCGCCACAGGAACGTCACGGCCAGGTGATCGGCGCTGCCCAGCGGATCGGACGCGGTGATCGGCGTGCCCCGTCGCCGGACGCCGGCCCAGAACCTCTCGACACTGTCCGGCCCGGGCAGTTCACAGGCGGGGTCCTCGAGCCGGGGCACCGTGTTCGGTCGCGCCAGTCGGGGCGGGTGGTTCGGCGCGTTCTCGGGCGGTACGGACACAGGCATGCGGGCGGACTCCCGGTGACGAAACACGGCCCCTCCATCGAAATAAGGCTCACCTTACTTTCTCTCTTCTCCGTCCTGCCTTCCCTAGCGCGGACGGTCACCGACTCCGAGGCCCTGCGGCCTCGGCCCGTGCCCGCAAGGGCACACCGTGCACACCCAACACACCTTCTGTATCAGGGAGTTGACTTACCATGACCACACCTACCCGCACCCGCCGCCGCACTCTGGTGGGAGCCGCCGTCGCCGTGGCCCTCACCGCGGGCAGCACACTGACACTGACGGGCACCGCGTCGGCCATGGCGACCGGCTCGACCGTCACCACGGCGCCGCTGATCAGAGGCCTGTACCAGTCGGCGTACTCGGAGCGGAACGACGCCCTGTGGGTCACCGTCTCCAACGGCCGCCCGCCGGTCACCGCCTCCAGCCTGCTGAAGGTCGATCCGGACACGCTGGCGGTGCAGGCCACGTACACCCCGCCGGTCACCGACCCGGCCACCGGCGCCCTGGAGGCCGTCTACGGTGTCGCCGTCGACGACGAGCACAACACCGTGTGGACGACGAACACCCGCGGCAACTCCGTCGCCGTCTACAGCCAGCGCACCGGCGAACACCTCGCCACGCTGCCGAACGTCGCCCACGCCCGCGAGATCGTCGTGGACGAGAGGCACGACACGGTGTGGGCGTCGGCCTTCGGTGACGGCACGCTGGTCGCGTTCGACAGCCGTACGTTCGAGGAGAAGGAGCGCGTCACCGTGGAGGGCGCGGGCCCCGCGGGGCTCGCCGTCGACGAGCGCACCGGCACGGTCTACGCGGCCGACCTGTCCAACGACCGGATCATCGAGGTCTCCGCGGACTCGGGGACCCCGCGGTTCATCCCGGCCGGCGACGGCCCTATCTCGGTCTCCCTGTCCAGGAACGGCCGTACCGCCTACACCGCCGACCAGACCGCCGGCACGGTGTCCGTGGTGGACCTGTGCTCGGGCACGGTCACCCGGTCCGTGGCGACGGGTGCGGGCGCGCTGTCGGTGGCCACGGACGACCGCTCCGGCGACGTCCTGGTCGCCAACCGCACCACGGCCACCCTCTCCGTCGTCGACCCGCGCGAAGGCGTCGTCGAGGAGACCGTCACCACCGGGGCCAACCCCAACCATGTGGAGGTGGCCGACGGCACGGCGTACGTCGTCGACAAGTCCGGTGCCGGCGCGGCCGGCGAGGACCAGGTGACGCGGATCCGCATCGGTCACTGACACGGGTGGGGCGCCGGCGGTCCCCCCGGGCCGCCGGCGCCCCACGGCACCCGTCGGTGCCGGCGCGTCCACGCGCTCAGACGCGCGCCTCGTGCCCCTCGGCAGACACGGTCCCGCGCCACGGTGCTCCGGCCGCGATGGCCTGGCGCCATGTCCGGATCGCCTTGGGCGGCATGTTGACCGCGAGGGCGCCGCCGACCCGGTCACCGGTGCGGTACACGGCGACGAACCGGCGCTCCGCCAGGTCGCCGTCCACCACCGCGACCTCGTCGTGGCCGCGCAGGAAGCCGTACGCCTGGATCTTCATGTCGTACTGGTCGGACCAGAAGTACGGCACCGGCGCGAACGGCCTGCGCGCCTCCGGGGCGGCCAGCAGGTTGCGGGCGGCGGCCATGCCCTGTTCGGCGGCGTTGGTGCGGTGCTCGATCCGCATCGACGTGTCGAACAGCGGGTTGTACCAGCGGGCGACGTCCCCGGCCGCGTACACGTTCGGGGCGGCCTCGCAGTACTGGTCGCAGACCACGCCGTCGCCGACGGTCAGCCCGCTGCCGTCCAGCCACTCGGTGTTGGGCAGCGAGCCGACGGCGACCAGCACCTCGTCCGCGTCAACGACCTCGCCGTCCGCGAGCCGCACCCCGTCCTCGGTCACCTCGGTGACGGTGACCCCGCATCGCAGGTCCACGCCCCGGTCCAGGTGGGCCCGGGTCAGCACCTCCCCGACCGCCGTGCCGACGGCGTGGGCCAACGGCACCGGGGCGGGTTCGAGGAGGGTGACGTGGGCGCCGAGACGCCAGGCGACGGCGGCGGCCTCCGCGCCCAGGAAGCCGGCGCCCACCACGACCAGGCGCCGTCCCGGCGTGAGCCGGTCCCGCAGCGTCAGGGCGTCGTCGAGGGTGCGCAGCACATGGGCCCCCTCGCCGGGCAGCCGGCGCGGCCGGACCCCGGTCGCCACCACGAGCCCGTCGTACGGCACTTGGCAGCCGTCGGCCAACTCGACGATCCGCTTGGCGAGTTCGAGGCCGGTCGCCGCCACCCCGAGCCGCAGGTCGAGGCCGAGCGCGGTCAGGTCGGCGGGGGTGCGCAGCGCCAGCCGCTCCGCCTCCCACTCCGCGGCCAGGAGTTGCTTGGACAGCGACGGCCGGTCGTACGGGGGCAGCGGCTCGTCACCGACGAGGGTGAGCGTGCCGTCGTAGCCCTCGCGGCGCAGCGTCTCGGCCGCCGCGAGTCCGGCGGCCGAGGCACCCACGACGACGATCCGCCTCACCGCTCCACCAGTCGGATGGCGGCGGCCGGGCAGATCGCCACGGCCTCACGCACGTCGTCGAGCAAGCCCGCCGGGGGCTTGTCGTCCAGCACGAAGGCGATGCCGTCCTCGTCCCGCTGGTCGAAGACCTCGGGGGCGGCCATCACACACTGACCCGACGCGACACACTTCGGCTCGTCCAGTTCCACGCGCATGCTCGGTACCTCGTTCGCTCTCTGTGGGGGATTGACCGTCGGTGCGGGGGTCACCAGGTGACGGGCAGTTCGTAGACGCCGTAGACCGAGCCGTCGTGCTTGAACGGCAGGCTGTCCCTCTCGGCGGCGAGCCGGAGGGTCGGAATACGGCGGTAGAGGGTGCTGTAGACGACCTGGAGTTCCATCCGGGCCAGCGGCTGGCCCAGGCACTGGTGGACGCCGAAGCCGAAGGCGACATGCCGACGGGCGTCGCGGGTGATGTCCAGCCGGTCCGGGTCGGCGAAGGCCGCGGGATCACGGTTGGCGATGTCGTTGGGCAGGATCACGCCCTCGCCGGCCCGGATCACCTGCCCGGCGATCTCGATGTCCGCCAGGGCCGCCCGGCGCCGCCCGCCGTGCACGATGTTGAGGTAGCGCAGCAGTTCCTCCACCGCCGACGCCACCAGCTTGGGGTCGTCGCTGTCACGCAACAGCGCGAGCTGGTCCGGATTCTCGAGCAGGGCGAGCGTGCCGAGCGCGATCATGTTGGCGGTCGTCTCATGGCCGGCCAGCAGCAGCAGTACGCCCATCTGGGCGGCGTCCAGCCGGGTCAGCTCGCCCGCCTCGATCCGCGCCACCAGCCCGGAGAGCAGGTCGTCGCCGGGGTCCGCCATTTTCTGGCCCATCAGCTCGTCGAGGTAGCCGATCAGCTTTCCGTGGGCGGCCATGCGGTCCTCCATGGCCGCGTTCCGCGTGATGAGGGTCTTGCTGTTCTCCTGGAAGAAGTCGTGGTCGGCGTACGGCACTCCGAGGAGTTGGCAGATGACCAGCGAGGGCACCGGCAGGGCGAACGCCGGCACCATGTCGACGGGGCCGCCGGCGGCGAGCATGTCGTCGATCAGGTCGTCCACGATCTTCTGCACCCCGGGCCGCAGCGCCTCGACCCGTTTCACCGCGAACGGCGCGGTCACCATGCGCCGCAGGCGGGAGTGCTCGGGGTCGTCCATGAGGATGAAGCCGATGTTGTTCTTGCCGTTGCTCGGCGCCTGGAGCGGATAGCCGGGGCTGGTGATGTCGGCGCTGACCCGGGGGTCGAGGAGCAGGGTGCGCTGGTCCTCGTAGCGGGTCACCAGCCAGGGCGTGCTGCCGTCCCAGAGACGGACCTTGACGAGGCGGCCCTCGTCCTGCTGGGCCTGGAGGGCCGGAGGCGGGTCGAAGGGACAGCCCGCCGCCCTGGGCATCGGGAACTCGGGCACCGGCGTGGCCGCGTCGGGCGCGCTGCCGGTCAGAGTGTCGGCCATGGTTCTCCTCGGTGTGGGAGGGCTCCGCCTGACGGGCGGAGCGCCGGGGTGACATGGGTGAGGCCTCGATGAGCACATGCAAACAGAGAGGGCTGACGCCAACCCGCCAGTTTCCTGACAGAAAGCTGACGTGACCCGGATCACAGTCGTATTCAGGACACATCAATCCCCCTGCTTTGTAAGGGAGTTATAAACGACGACCATGCCTGGACGCGCACAGCGACGCCGTCCGCGGAGCATGACGTGGCGCCCCGCCGGCGGACGGCGGGGCGTTTGCTCTGCGACGCCTCAGAACTCGGCGTCGACACCTCCCAGCCAGTAGCCGAAGCCCCGGCGGGTGTGGATCAGCACCGGCGCGTCCCGGTCCACCTTGCGGCGCAGTCGGGAGACGAGTTGCTCGATGGCGTTGTCGCCGCGGAAGTCGCCCCAGACGTAGCGGCCGATCTGCTCCTTGGACAGCACCCGATGCGCGTTGACCAGAAGATGACGCAGCAGTCGGTACTCGGCCGGCGTGAGGTCGAGCCGCCGGGCGCCGCGGCGCGCCTCGCAGCGGGTGTCGTCCAGGACCAGGTCGTGGTAGCCCAGCTCGTCGCCGCGCGGTCGCCGGGGACCCGCTCCGCGCAGCAGGACCTGTACCCGGGCGAGGACCTCGGCCACCCGGAACGGCTTGGTGACGTAGTCCCGCTCCCCCAGGCCCAGTTCGGGAACCAGCCGGTCGAGGGACTCGTACACGGTCAGCAGGAGCACCGGCGGGCGGTCGACGACGGCGGGCCGGTCACGGCCCATGCTCTCCATGTCCGGAAGTGTCGCGTCGACGACCAGGAGATCGAACCGGCGCTCGGCGAGCCGGGCCAGCGCCTCGGTCCCGCTGCCGACCACGGTGATGCGATACCCCGCCAGTTCGAGGGTGGTGGAGAGCAGTTCGGCCATGTACGGCTCGTCGACGACGAGCAGAAGGTGCTGCCCGGCCCCACGGGCCGGAGCCGGTTTCTCACGGGTGCCGCCGTACATGTCCCCCACCCTACCCCGCTGCTTGCCTAACTCAAGTAATTTTGCCCAGGGTGACGGGCGCCAGCCACATGCCGACGACGGCGTCCACCAGACCGGTGGCGGCGTCGCGCCAACTGGAGCGCGGCGTGGGCGCGTTCTCGCCGAGCGCCCGCTCCCGCTCGGCGCAGACATGCACGATGAGATGGCGGGCCATGTCGCCGCGTTCGGCGCGCACCTCGGCGGGCAGTTCGGGCAGACACCGCCGCAGCCCCTCCACGATCTGCCGCAGGGCCGGGGACGCCAGGGACTCCTCCGCCATGATCTGCCGCAGCGCCGGATCCGTCATCACCTGTGCGCAGAACCGCGCGTACCAGGTGGGACTGCCCAGCGCCGCGAGATGCTCGGGCACCGGGCGGACCAGGCAGTCCACCCAGTCGCGCACATCGGTGGAGTCGCCGGTGGCGGCCAGCAGCCGGGCGCGGATCTCCTCGATCGGCGCGGCGTGCCTGCGGATGATCGCCCGCACCAGGTCGGTCTTGGTGCCGAAGTGGTAGCCGACCGCCGCGTTGTTGCCCTGGCCCGCGGCCTCGCTGACCTGACGGTTGGACACCGTGTACACGCCACGTTCGGCGAACAGCCGCTCCGCGGCTGTCAGGATCAGCTCCCGCGTCGCGCTGACCTGTTCGGCCCGTACCGTCCTGCCCGCCATGATCACCACCGCACCGGGGCCTGGGACACCCCGCGCCGGTCAGCCCCTTGGAGCCGCCGCGGGTCCGCCGCCGAGCGACGCCTCCAGTACCGGAATCCTACGCAGGCGAACGGAGCCACTATGGTAAGTCAAGCAGCTGCCTTAATTCTTGCCGCCTCTCCACCTCACCTCACGCCCACGGAGGCTCCGTATGTCCGACGCCCTTGCCCCATCCGCCGAGGCCGGGGGCACCGCCGCGCCGAGACCCAACGCCGTGGTGGCGGTGCTGGCCTTCGCCGGCATCGTCGTCGCGTTGATGCAGACCCTGGTGATCCCGATCGTGCCGGAGCTCCCCCGGCTGCTCGACGCACCGGCCTCCGACACCGCCTGGGCGGTCACCGCGACCCTGCTGGCGGCGGCCGTGGCCACCCCGGTGGTGGGCCGCCTCGGTGACATGTTCGGCAAGCGCCGGATGCTGATGATCAGCGTCGTGATGCTGGTGATCGGCTCGGTGGTGTGCGCGCTCAGCGACGCCCTGGTCCCGATGGTCGTGGGCCGGGCGTTGCAGGGGCTCGCCTCGGGTGTGATCCCGCTGGGCATCAGCATCATGCGGGACGAGCTGCCCGCCGAGCGTCTGGCCGGATCGACGGCGCTGATGAGCGCCTCCCTCGGCGTCGGCGGCGCCCTCGGTCTGCCGACGGCCGCCCTGATCGCCGACAACTTCGACTGGCACGTCCTGTTCTGGGCCTCCGCCGCGATGGGTGTGATCGCCCTCGCACTGGTCGTCGCCCTGGTGCCGGAGTCGCGGGTACGCACCGGCGGTCGCTTCGACGTGGTCGGAGCGCTCGGCATGGCGACCGGCCTGGTGTGTCTGTTGCTGGCGATCTCCAAGGGCGCCGACTGGGGCTGGACCAGCGGCACCACGCTCGCACTGTTCGCCGCGGCCGTGCTCGTGCTGCTGGTCTGGGGCGTGTTCGAACTGCGCACCGCGCAGCCGCTGGTCGACCTGCGCACCACCGCCCGCCGTCAGGTGCTGGTCACCAACCTCGCCTCGGTGGCGATCGGTTTCTCCATGTTCGCGATGTCACTGGTCCTGCCGCAGCTGCTCCAGCTGCCCGAGCAGACGGGCTACGGTCTGGGCAGGTCGCTGCTGACGGCCGGTCTGGTGATGGCGCCCTCCGGCCTGGTGATGATGGCGACCGCGCCCGTCTCCGCCGCCGTGTCCAAGGCCAAGGGGCCGAAGGTGACGCTGATGATCGGTGCGGTGATCGTGGCCTGCGGGTACGGCCTGAACATCGTGCTGATGTCCGAGGTCTGGCACCTGGTGATGGTCTCCTGCGTGATCGGCGCCGGCATCGGCTTCACGTACGGCTCGATGCCCGCCCTGATCATGGGTGCCGTGCCCGCGAGCGAGACGGCCGCCGCCAACAGTCTCAACACCCTGATGCGGTCCATCGGTACGTCGGTGGCCAGCGCCATCGCGGGTGTCATCCTCTCCCAGATGACCATCACGCTGGGCGGCTACGCCCTGCCCTCCAAGGACGCGTTCAGGACGGTCATGGCGATCGGCGCCGGCGCCGCTCTCCTCGCCTTCGCGATCGCCGCCTTCATCCCCCGGCAGCGGACCGCCGTCACACCGGTCCCGGCACCCGCGGCCGACGCGCCGACGGCCCAGGAGCCCGCGGCGAAGAACTGAGGGCACGGCGAAACGAGGCCGCGGATCGGTTCCGGTACGCCGACCGTCGACCGGCGCCCACCGACCGCCGCCCACCGACCGGCGCCGTCAACGCCGGTGGCACGTCGCATCGGGGCCGGGGCGGCACGCCCGCTCCGACGCGAGGCGTTCCGCCCCCCGTCGGCGCCCCCGTCGGCACCCCCGTCGGCGCCCTCGTGGACGGCGCCGTTCAGGCGAACCCGGTGGGCGACGCGCGTGACGAGGGGCACGAGCGTCGACAACTGACCCGTGAGCCTCCCGCTGATCCCGCCCATGCTCGCCACGCCCGGCGCCCTGCCGCCCACCGCGCAGGACGCGCGGTGGGCCTACGAGACGAAGCAGGACGGCCAGCGGGTGGTGGCCTATCTCGCCGGGGACGGCGGCGTGGTCCTGCGCGCCCGGTCCGGGGAGGTCGTCACCGTCGCCTACCCCGAACTGCTGCCGCTGGGCCGTGCGCTCGGCCCCACCCCCGCCGTGCTGGACGGGGAGGTACTGGCGCTGGACGAAGGGGGACGCGCCGACTTCCAGCTGCTGCAGTCCCGCATGGGCCTGGTGCGGTCACCCGGCAAGGCGGCGCGCAGGGCGGCGGAGGTGCCCGTCCATCTCGTCCTGTTCGACGTGATGCACCTGGCGGGTCGCCCCCTCGTCGCCCTCCCCTACACCCGCCGTCGCACCCTCCTGGAGGAGCTGGACCTGAACGGGCCGCACTGGTCGACTCCGGCCGCCCTGGTCGGTCACGGCGAGCAGGCACTGCTGGCCACCCGCGAGACCGGGCTGGAGGGCCTGGTCTGCAAACGGCTGGACTCGGCATACGAGCCCGGAGTGCGTTCCCGGGCCTGGATCAAGATCCGGAACATGGTCAGCGAGGACGTCGTCGTGGGCGGCTGGCTGCCCGGCAAGGGGCGGCTGACCGGCCTGCCGGGCGCGGTGCTGGTCGGACAGCGCACCCGGGGGCGGCTGCGCTACGTCGGCGGGGTGGGCACCGGCTGGAGCGAGACCGAACGGGAGCGACTCGCCGCGCTGCTGAGGGCCGCCGAGTCGGACGTGTGCCCCTTCGACCCCGTTCCGCCGGTGGCCGGCGCGCACTGGGTGCTGCCCCGTCTGGTCGGCGAGGTCCGCTACAGCACCCGGACCCGGGCCGGAATGCTGCGCCAGCCGTCCTGGCTGCGGTTGCGGCCCGACCTCGCACCCGAGGAATCCGCGGCGGACCTTCCGGACGACCTGCCCTGAATCCCCCCTGACAGGGCATCAGGATCCAACTTTTGGGGCTTCCGTTACCGGAGAGACGCCTGCGCCCTCTTGGCGCGGACATGAAAACTCGGGAAGCTGAACTCCCTTACCCCCCACAGCCGTTGGGCTGCGCCCGGACCCCAAGGAGGACGCAGTGTCGTCACCGTCGTTCAAAGCACATCGCAGGAGATGGCTCACCGGCCTGGCCGGCGCCGCCGCCCTCGTCGTCGCCTTCCCCACCGTCGCCTTCGCCGCCCCGCCGCAGGCGCTTCCCGCCAACGCCGAGGCAGCCGAGAACACCTTCCAGCCGGCCTTCGACTACGACACGGACGGGTGCTACTCCACACCCGCCATCGGTCCCGACGGCACCGTCAACGGCGGTCTCAACCCGACCGGCGCCCTCAACGGCAGCTGCCGTGACGCCTCGGACCTCGACAACACCAACAGCTACTCGCGCTACAAGTGCAACAACGGCTGGTGCGCCTACATGTACGGCCTGTACTTCGAGAAGGACCAGGCGCTCGCCGGCAGCAGCATCGGCGGGCACCGGCACGACTGGGAGCACGTCGTGATCTGGGTGCAGAACAACCAGGTGCAGTACGTCTCGACGTCCAACCACGGCTCGTTCACCGTCACGGCGGCGTCCGGCGTCCGCTTCGACGGCACCCACGCGAAGGTCGTCTACCACAAGGACGGCATCAGCACGCACTGCTTCCGGCTGGCGAACTCCAATGACGAGCCGCCGGAGAACCACAAGGGCACCTGGCAGTACCCGCCGCTGGTCGGCTGGAACGGCTACCCGTCGGGCCTGCGCGACAAGTTGAGCGCGTACGACTTCGGCAGCGCCAACTTCGGCCTGAAGGACGCCAGCTTCGCGAGCCACCTCACGTCGGCGAAGCCGTCCGGCATCACCTTCGACCCCAACGCCTGACCCCAACGCCTGACCTCAACGCCTGACCCGAACACCCGCCCCGGCGACGGCATCGGGCGCGAGACCTAGGACCCATGCACCCAAGGGTTCCGTCCCGCGCCCGATCCGCCCCGTCCGGTGCGCGGCATAGCGTCCCGTGCATGAACACCAGCGACACGAGCGGGCAGCTCGAAGAAGCCCTGGACCGCCTGCACGCCTCGGGACCTGAGCGGCTGGGCCGGCTCACCAACCACGCCCCCATGGTCGTCGAGGCGCTCGCCGCGCACGGGCGGGCGGGCGCCGTACACCGCTGGCTGGACCTCTACCGAGGCAAACTGGAGGACTTCCCCGCCCCAGTGGCCCCCGTCACCGACGACAACTGGCCTACGGCGCTGGGTGATCCGCGCCGGGCCGCCGACTGGATCGGCTACTTCTCCCGCGCCCTCGCCGAACACCCCTGGCGCGACGTCCTCGCCCTGTGGTGGCCACGTCTGCTGCCGGGGATCTACGGCGGCTCCACCCATCCGGTCATCCGGGTCGGCCACGCCGTACGCGCCCTCGAAGCCGGACCGAACCCGCCCCGGCTCACCGAACTCGCGCACGGACTGGGCTACTGGGCGGCCCGGCACCATCCCGTGTCCGGGATCGCCCAGCTGCCCGGCGCGAGCTCCGCGGCGCGGTCCCTGGACGCGACACCCGCGATCGAGGCGGCCGAAGGCGGCTTCCCGGCCCGGCTCTCCGCCGTACGCCGTCTGCCGGCCTGGGCGGACGACGTCACCGACCCGGACACGGCCAGGGAACGGCTCACCGAACTCGTCCGCGCCGCGACCCATCGCTACGCCACCCACGGCCACGGCGCGCCGACCATGCTGGTGCACGCGGCGACGGCCCCCAACGCCGTGCTGCGCACGCTGGGTTCGCTGCCGCGGGAGATGTGGGTGCCGAGCCTGCGTGCGGCCTGGACGGCGTCCGCCGCGGTCACCGCGATGTACGCGCCCACGCAGCCGGTCGCCTACTCGCCTGACGCACGGCTGACGGCCGAGGAGGTCTGGGAGCGGGCCCTCGCGCACGGCGACGAGCACGTCATCAAACTCACCGACACGGCTTCGGACGTCGGCGACGAACAGGCTCTGGCCGCCGCGCTGCGCTCGGTCGAACTCAGTACACCGCTGTCCTGAAACGGTCAGCAGGCGCCGGGTTCCGCCCTCTCGTCCGGAAGTCGAGCGGTACTGCGCGGGCGCGCTGCCCGAAGGGTCTATCGTGTCCGCATGTCCGTGCCCGAACTGATCCGTATCGTCTCCCGCGACTCACCGATGGCGCTCGCCCAAGTGGAGCGGGTCCGCGCCGAGTTGGCCGCCCTGTACCCGGAGGTGCGCACCGAGGTCGTACCGGTGAAGACCACCGGCGACAAGTGGATGGGCGATCTGTCCCAGGTCGAGGGCAAGGGGGCCTTCACCAAGGAGGTCGACGCCGCGCTGCTGGCCGGCCAGGCCGACCTGGCGGTGCACTGCGTCAAGGACGTGCCCGCCGACCGGCCGCTGCCCGCGGGCACCACGTTCGCCGCGTTCCTGAAGCGGGACGACATTCGCGACGCCCTCATCCATCCGGGTGGCCTCACCCTGGACGAGCTTCCGGCCGGCACCCGGATCGGCACCTCCTCGGTGCGCCGGGTCGCCCAACTGGCCACCAGCCACCCGCACCTGGACTGCGTGCCGTTCCGCGGCAACGCCAACCGGCGCCTGGAGAAGCTCGCGGCGGGTGAGGCGGACGCGCTGCTGCTCGCGGTGTCCGGCCTGGAGCGCATCGACCGGCGGGACGTGATCAGCGAGATCCTCTCCCCCGAGACGATGATGCCGCCGATCGGCGCGGGCATCCTCGCGCTCCAGTGTCGCGAGGGCGACACCGGGACCATCGACCTGGTCAGCGCGCTCGGCGACCCGGACACGTTCCGGGAGGCCACCGCGGAGCGTATGTTCCTGCACGTCCTTCAGGGGCACTGCAACAGCCCGATCGCCGGATACGCCCGCGTGGACCGCGGTGCCGAACTGTCCCTGCGGGCCTGTGTGTTCACCCCGGACGGCAAGACCCGGCTGAACGCCCACGAATGGGCGGGCCCGCTCGACCCGGCGACACTCGGCACGTCGGTGGCCGTGGCCCTGCTGCGGCAGGGCGCCCGCGAGATCATCGACGGCATCCCGCACTGAGGCGGATGCGCCGAAGCGGCCCGCCCCCAGGGGCGGGCCCGCGTCAGGCGGTGCCCTCTTCGGCCTGGTCCCGCAGGAAGTTGCTCACCTGACAGGCGAGGCCCTCGCGCACCGCGCCGGTGCCGACGGCGCCCTCCTGCAGTCCGATGCCGCCCGCCCACAGCCGGCGGTCCGCCCACTCCTCGTCGACCCGTACCTGGACCTGGATGTCCACCTGGCTCAGGGACGCCTCCGGGCCGGCCGCGTACAGCACGGCGGTGGCCCGGCGCAGCGGGTAGACGTCGAAGCCCTCGATGAACTGCGAGTTGCGCCAGTCGATGAACGCGCTCTCCCCGTCAGGGCCGATCCGCACGTCGATCTGACCGTCCTCCAGGTGGATGCCGAAGTGGCGGGCACCCCGGTTCTCCACGGTGACGCGCAGCCGGAAGTACGTCTGTCCCTCGGCCGCGTCGTCCCGTCCGCGTGGCGGCTCGGCCGCTTCCAGTCGGTGGACGCGGACACGCAGACCGGCATGCTCGTCGTACTCCTGCCAGTCCCCGACCACGTTCGGCTCGTACACAGTGCACCTCTTCGACCTCAGAGAGCTTGCTTCCTATCTGTGCGCTCGGCGCACTGTCAAATGAGCAGAATGCGCTGTGGCCAGCGAATTCATCCCCTTTATCGGTGATCAAGCCCTGCGCAGGAAGAATTCGCCGACCGGGCGGACGGCTTGTTCCCGGCGCGTGCCGCACATCACTTTCCGGCCGCCGCTCAACGTGCCAGCCGGCCCAGCAGCGAGGAGGCCGCGGCGATGCCGAGCGCGGCGGCCACGAGCAGCACCGCGAAGTCGAGCGCCAGATGCGCGGGCGTCCCCAGAAGCAGGCCGCGCAGAGCGTCGACCTGATAGCTGAGGGGGTTGACCTTGCTGACCGTCCGGAGCCAGCCCGGCATGACGGACAGCGGGTAGAGGGCGTTGGAGCCGAAGAACAGCGGCATGGTGATCGCCTGCCCGATTCCCATCAGCCGGTCGCGGCTGAGCACGATCCCGGCGATGGTCATCGACAGGCAGGAGAAGAAGACGGATCCGAGGATCACCGCCGTGGCGACACCGAGGAGTTCGAGCGGATTCCAGGTCAGGGCGACCCCGAGAAGCGCGGCGATGACGATGACGACCACGGCCTGGATCAGTGACTTCACCCCGGCCGCGAACGCCTTGCCGGTGATCAGCGCCGAGCGCGGGGTCGGCGTGACCAGCAGCTTGTTCAGGATGCCGGCGTCGCGTTCCCAGATGATCTGGATGCCGTAGAAGATGGCGATGAACATCGCGGACTGGGCGATGATGCCGGGCGCGAGGTAGTCGATGTAGGGGATGCCCTGGGTGGGGATCGCCTTGATCCGGGTGAAGGTCTGGCCGAAGATCAGCAGCCACAGGGCCGGCTGGACCGCGCGGGTGTACAACTCTGTGCGGTCGTGGCGCAGTTTCTGCAGTTCGACGGCGCACATCGCGACGACCCGGGCGGGCAACACCCGCCAGCCCGCGCGGGGCTGGGGCGGCTGTACCAGCAGGCCGATCCCGTGCTCGCGGGCGCGGTCAGCCGACGCGGTTCGCGGTGCGGCGGGTGCTTCGGACATCGCGGAAACCTCCTGACTGGTCGTCGAGACCGCTGCCGGCGATGTCGCGGAAGACGTCCTCCAGCGTGGGCAGCGGGTCGGTGGCCGGAGCGCCGGCCGCGCGCCGACGTTCACCGAGTCCCTCCCTGAGCTCGGTCGGGGTGCCGAGCGCCCGGATGCGGCCGTGGTGCATCAGACCGACCCGGTCGCAGTACTGGTCGGCCTCGTCCATGTAGTGGGTCGTCACCAGGACGGTCATGCCGGTGGCCGCGCGGACGGCGTTGATGTGCTCCCACACGCCGGTCCGGGCGATCGGGTCGAGCCCGATGGTGGGTTCGTCGAGGATCAGCAGACGGGGCGCGCTGACCAGGGCCTGGGCGAGTTCGAGGCGGCGGACCATACCGCCGGAGTAGGTGCCGGCCAGCCGGTCGGCGGCGTCGGTGAGATCGACCGCGGACAGAGCCTGCCCGACGCGTTCGGCGCGTTCCCGGCGGGGCACGTCGAAGACGCGGGCGAAGAGGGCGATGTTCTCCCGGCCGGTGAGGCTCGCGTCGGCGGACAACTGCTGCGGCACATAGCCCAGCAGCCGGCGTACGGCCATGGCGTCCTTGGCGGCGTCGCGGCCGAAGACGCGGACCTGTCCCGCGGGCACTGGCAGGAGGGTGGTGATGCAGCGGATGGCGGTGGTCTTCCCGGCGCCGTTGGGACCGAGCAGCCCGAACACCTCGCCCTCCGTCACGGTCAGGTCGAGCCCGTCCACCGCGGTCGTCTCACCGAAGGTGTAGACGAGGTTCGCGCAGATGACGGCTTCGTCGGCGTCCTGTGTCATGACTCCTCAGACTCCTCGGTTTCCTGGGTTTCCTGGGTCTCCTCGGTCTCCTCGGTCTCCTCGGTCTCCTCGGTCTCCTCGTGCAGGTTGACGGCCAGCTTGCGCAGGGCCGGGAGCGCCGCGCGGAGCGCCTCCTGGTCCGCCTCGTCGAGCCGGGAGACCTGGCTTCGTACGAGTTCGGCGCGCCGTGTGCGCCACTCGCCGAGGCGGGCCTCGGCCGCGGGGGTGGGCAGCAGCCGGGCGGCCCGCCGGTCGGCCGGGTCCGTCTCACGGGTCAGATAGCCCTGCCGGGCGAGCTGGTTGACCAGCGTGGACACCGAGTTGCTCGCGAGGTACAGGTCCTTGGCGGCGTCCGAGATGCCGATGCCGGGCCGCGCCACGATCAGGCGCAGCAGTTCCACCTCGGCTCCGCGCAGCGGTGGGGCGGCCATCTGGGGGCGCAGTCGGCGTCGGATCAGCCGCTGGACTCCGACGAGCGCGTCGGCCAGCTCCTCCGGGAAGGGATCGGGTTCCACTCAAATGACGTTACCTCTGTAGCAGAGGTAACGAACCCAAGGAGTGGTCAAGAGCTTCTCGCGGGGCGGTCACGTTCCGTCACGGCGGCCATGGGGTTGATTTGAGCTGCCTGTGCCGGGAATATGGGCATATGTGCTTCGGACAGGAGGCACTTCCGTGGGAAGCCTGCTCGGCTGGGCCCCGGGTGCACTCCGCGAGGTCCGTGCCGCACCCCCACGGTGTCTGTCCATCCAGCACCTGCTGAGGGAGGCGGGCAACATGCCTGTCACTGGCAGAACGAAGCCACACCCGCACGACGACGCCCCCGACACCGCCGCCGATTTCGAACGGCTCGTGGCGCTGCGGGACGGTCCGGAGCGCAAGACGTTGCGGGACGACGTGGTCGAGCTCTGGCTGCCCATGGCGGAGCGCATCGCGGTCCGGTTCCGGGGGCGCGGCGAGTCCCTGGAGGACCTCTACCAGGTGGCAGCCCTCGGACTGGTCAAGGCCGTCGACCACTACGACCCGGCGCGGGGATGCGCCTTCGAGGCCTACGCCGTACCGACCATCACCGGCGAGATCAAGCGCCACTTCCGCGACCACATGTGGACGCTGCACGTCCCGCGCCGCGTCCAGGACCTGCGCAATCGTGTGCGCCGGGCCGCGAAGGAGCTGTCGCAGACGACTCCGGGGCGAGCCCCGTCCGTGCCGGAGATCGCGGCCTTCGCACACATGAGCGAGGACGAGGCCCGTACCGGCATGGAGGCGCTGGAGTGCTTCTCCGCGCTGTCGCTGGAGGCCGAGATGCCCGGCACCGACGGGTACGCGCTGGGTGACGCGATCGGCGCTCCGGACCCGGCCTTCGAGACCGTCGTCGACCGGGTGGCTGTCCGGCCCTGTCTGGAGGCACTGCCGGAACGCGAGCGCACCATCTTGTATCTGCGCTTCTTCCGGGGCATGACCCAGAGCACCATCGCCGAGCAGCTCGGCATCTCGCAGATGCATGTCTCCCGACTGCTCAGCGGCTGCTTCGACCGGCTGCGCGAGGAGATCCTCGCCGACGCCGGCTGAGCCGCGCGGCCGCCGCCGTCCGTCCCGGGAGCGCCGCCGTCACTCGTTCGGCGGTGCTCCCGGGATCTGTGTGGGGCCGTACCGGTCGAGGGCGTCTTCCAGGTGGGCGCGGATCTCCGGGGGCATTTCTCCGGCCCGCGCCCAGAGGAGGATCAGCTCCGCGACCTCACGGAGCTTGATGTTGGTGTGCTGGGAGACGTTCTTCAGTACTTCCCACCCCTGGTCGGGGGTGACTCGGCCGAGCGCGACGACCATGCCGATCGCCTGGTCCACGACGGCATGCGAGGCGACTGCTTCCTTGAGCTGGTCCACCTCTTCCTGGAGTGCGAAAATGCGGTCGGACTCGTCGGCGGGCTCGTGCGGTACGCGGGACACGTTCACATCCTGGTCACTGGTCCGGGCCCGCGCCACCCGCGGGACGTGTCCGGCCATCGTTTCGGTGGCGCCACCGGGGTACTCGGCAGGCGCCCCGAGCGGTTCCGGTCGGACACTGGGACGAGACCGTGGCCCCCGGCCGACGAGAGCAGGAACACGACTGTCATGAATCACCCCGCAAGCCCCCACCGCGCGACGAAGAACGTCACGTCCACGCACTCCGTGTTCGGCGCGCCCTGCTGGGTGAGCCTGACCAGCCGCGACCTGGAGGCGACCGAGGGCTTCTATACGGCCGTGCTGGGCTGGCAGTGGCAGCGGGCGAGGCTCGGTGACCGTTTCCGCATGGCGCTGGCGGACGGGACGCCGGTGGCCGGGATCGCCGCGGTCGCCTCCATGTGGCAGATGGCGGTCGCCTGGACGCCGTACTTCGCCGTGCCCAGCGCCGACGAGGCCGCGTCGCGGGCGCAGGAACGCGGCGGCACGACGGCGGTCGGGCCGCTGTCCCTCCCGCCCGGACGGGCGGCTCTGCTGGCCGACCGGGACGGCGCCACCTTCGGTATCTGGGAGGGCGAGCTGGTCGCCGACTGGGAGAGCTGGCGCGAGTCCCAGCCGGCCTTCATCAGGCTCCACACCCGGGACGCCTTCGACGCGGCCATCTTCTACGGCGAGGTCCTCGACTGGGCGTCGGAGCATGCCGGCTGCTGCCAGGTCCACTACGAGGGCGGCGAGGTCGTGCTGCGCAGCCGCGGCGACATCGTGGCCCGGATCTCGTCGGGGGCGCTGGGGTCGGCTCCCGACCCGACGATCCGGCCGCACTGGCAGGTCCACTTCGCGGTCGCGGACGTGTCGGCCTGTACGCGGGCCGCGGAGAAGCACGGCGGCAGCGTGCTGTCCAAGGGGGGCGACGAGGCCGTGCTGCGCGATGCGGACGGGGCGCAGTTCACGGTCACGTCACGCCGCGAACGCTGAACCCGCCTCCGGCGCCCGCTGGGGGAGCGGGGTCGTGCGGCGCCGTATCGGTGAGGCCGTGCCTCGGGTGCGGGTTCGTCGTGGCTGGTCGCGCCCACGCGGCGGAGCCGCACATGTGAGAGCCCCGCGCCCCTTCGGGGGCGCGATGCCCCGGCCCTCGAGTCAGACCGGGTCGACCGGGTTCGGCGGGCGTGCCCGGGGCGGCATGGGTGTGCGGGTGAGCCGGAACGGCTCGTCCGCGGGGCGCTTCGGCGTTTGTCATCCGTGGGTGCGTGAGGGTCTCGACAGCAGTACCAGGCTGCGGGGCTCGACGGTCGTCGCCGTGCCTGCCTTGTGTTCGGACTCGTCGGCGCCCTGTGGCTCGGCGGTGTCGATCAGTGTTGTCCAGCGTTCGCCGTAGGTGGCGTCGGGCAGGCGGAACTCCACCGGCTCCCAGTAGCCGTTGAGCAGCAGCAGGAACGAGTCGTCGACGACGGGCCGCCCGCACGGGTCGGGTTCGGCGATGGCGTCGCCGTTGAGGAAGACCCCGACCGAGTGGGCGTCGGAGCGCTGCCAGTCCTCGTCGCTCATCTCGCGCGCGTCCGGAAGCAGCCACACCAGGTCGGGCAGCGGCTGGCCCGCGTGGGTCACCGTCTCCCCGCGGAAGAAGCGACGCCTGCGCAGTACGGGATGGACGGCGCGCAACCCGATGACGTGCCGGGTGAAGTCGGCGAGGTCGCGCTGCTCGTCGGTCAGCCGCCAGTCGATCCAGGAGACGTCGTTGTCCTGGCAGTAGGCGTTGTTGTTGCCGCGTTGGGTGCGTCCCAGCTCGTCGCCGTGGCTGAGCATCGGGATGCCCTGCGAAAGCAGCAGGGTGGCCAGGAAGTTGCGCTGCTGACGGGCGCGCAGTTCCCGGACGGCCGGGTCGTCGGTCTCGCCCTCGACCCCGCAGTTCCAGGACCGGTTGGTGCTCTCGCCGTCCCGGTCGCCCTCGCCGTTGGCCTCGTTGTGCTTGTCGTTGTACGAGACCAGGTCGCGCAGGGTGAACCCGTCGTGCGCGGTGACGAAGTTGACGCTGGCGCGAGGGCGGCGCCCGGTGTGCTGGTAGAGGTCGGAGGAGCCGGTCAGCCGGGAGGCGAACTCGCCGAGCGTGTGCTCGCCGCCCCGCCAGAAGTCCCGTACGGCGTCCCGGTACTTGCCGTTCCACTCCGACCACAGCGGCGGGAAGTTGCCCACCTGGTACCCGCCCTCCCCCACGTCCCAGGGCTCGGCGATCAGCTTGACGCGGCTGATCACCGGGTCCTGCTGGATCAGGTCGAAGAACGCCGACAACCGGTCCACCTCGTGGAACTGCCGGGCCAGCGTGGCCGCGAGGTCGAAGCGGAAGCCGTCCACGTGCATCTCGGTGACCCAGTACCGCAGCGAGTCCATGATCAGCTGAAGGACGTAGGGGTGCCGCATGAGCAGGCTGTTGCCGGTGCCGGTGGTGTCGTAGTAGTGCCCCCAGTCGCCGTCCACCAGGCGGTAGTACGAGGCGTTGTCGATGCCGCGGAAGGAGAGCGTGGGGCCCTTCTCGTTGCCCTCCGCGGTGTGGTTGTAGACGACGTCCAGGATCACTTCGAGGCCGGCCGCGTGCAGCGCCTTCACCATCGTCTTGAACTCGGTGACCTGCTGGCCGCGGGTGCCGTGCGCGGCGTAGGCGTTGTGCGGTGCGAAGAAGCCGATCGTGTTGTAGCCCCAGTAGTTGGACAGCCCCCGGTCCGTGAGCACGCCGTCCTGCACGAACTGGTGGACCGGCATCAGCTCGACGGCGGTCACGCCGAGCGAGGTCAGGTGCTCGATCACCGCCGGGTGGGCCAGACCGGCGTAGGTGCCGCGGAGTTCGGGCGGGACGTCGGGGTGGGTGGCGGTGATTCCGCGGACGTGGGCCTCGTAGATCACGCTGTCGGCGTACGGCCGTCCGAGTGGCTGATCGTCGCCCCAGTCGAAGGCATGGTCGGTGACCACGCCGAGCATGGTGTGTCCGGCGCTGTCGGACCGGGACGGGCCGTCCGCGCGCTCGAAGAGGGAGGCGTGGTTGTCCACCTGGCCGTCCACCGCCTGGGCGTACGGGTCCAGGAGGAGCTTGGCCGGATTGCAGCGATGGCCGAGGGACGGCTGCCAGGGGCCGTGCACCCGATAGCCGTAGCGCTGCCCCGGTCCGATCCCGGGCAGGTAGCAGTGCCACACGAATCCGTCGACCTCGGCCATCGGGATCTGCCGGTGCTCGCCGTCGTCGTCGACGAGGACCAGGTCGACGCGTTCGGCGACCTCGCTGAACAGCGCGAAGTTGGTGCCCTTGCCGTCGTGGGCGGCGCCCAACGGGTAGGGGTGCCCGCTCCAGGCGGGCACCCCTTTCCGGCGTGGTCGCGCGGTCACCGCGCGTCCTCCAGGATGCCGTCCGATGTGCTGGTCGGCCCGGCCAGGGCCGCGACCCGGGCCTCTCGCGGCACCTGGAGCACCTCCCGCAGGTCGGGCGCGGGCGCGGTGGGCACCAGCGGGACGCGTTCGCCGGCGCGGGCTCGCTGCGAGAACCAGATGACCTTGCTGCCGGTGTCCGTGGCGCAGCAGCCCCACCCGTCGCTCATCGCGGCGATGCGCTCCAGACAGTCGCGCAGGTCCTGGTCGGGGCGCAGGTCGCAGTCGTTCTCACCGATGGCGGTGATGAGGTGCTGGCCGTTCCACCACATCTCGATCGACGTGTTCTTGTCGGTCGCGTGCTCGTCTATGGCCCTCAGCAGCAGTTCGGCGCCTCGGCAGACGGGCTCGACCAGGGTCTCCAGGTCCCAGAGGCGGAGGTGGGCGGCCAGGATGCGCCTGACCTGTCCGACGCGTTCCGGGCTGACCTCGACGTCGAGGTGGTAGTAGCAGGGCACTGCGGTGTTCATCGTCGTTGGCTCCTCACCGGCGAAGCTCTCACTCCGCCTCGTCCCCTGCGGGGCCGCGCCCCGGACACGAAGCGTGAGCACTGATCGCTTCTGAGTCATCTCAAGAGTGGGTGCACTACGCCATTCGTGCAACACGAGCGCACGACCGAGGTGGTTGAGGATCCAACAAGACGTTGAGTCATCAGACATGCACCATGTGTGAAGAACTCGATGCCCGCGACGGATCCGCGCGTGTCCGCGCACGGCCGCCGCCCGACGGTCGGGAGACGCGCCATCGAGCCCTGGAAGGTGAACGGCACCATGCTGCTACCGGCCAAAACCGAAGTGGCCCGGCAACTGCGGCGCTACCGGTCGTGGGAACGCAGGATGCTCGCGGCCCCCGCCGACCGCCGGATCCGGTCCACCTTCGAGAACTCGGGCTACACCCTCTGCGTGCTGATGGGAAAGCGATGCGCGCGCGAGGCCGCGGACGCCGCCGAACGCTATCTGCGGACCACGCGCGTCGCCTACCTCCGGGACGAGAGCGCGCGCCCCGGTCCACGGGCCGTCACCAGACGGGGGCCGCCGGCGTCGGATCGGCGGACCCCCGCCGGGAGGTAGACACCTTCCGGCGCAGCTTCGTTCCCCGGCCGGGACACGCGCCCGGCCCCGTCACACGGCGGAGGTGTTCCACATGAGTTCGATCCCGGCCATCGGCCGCATACCTGTCCGGGACGTCAAACCTGCCGTGGACTACGGCAGGCGGGCGGCGAAGGCGGTCGTCGGCGAGACGTTCGAGGTCACCGCGATCGTGTTCCGCGAGGGTCATGACGCGGTCGCCGCCAATGTCGTCCTCACGGACCCCGAGGGCCGGCACGGCCCGTGGACGCCGATGCGGGAACGGGACCCCGGTTCCGACCGCTGGGGCGCCGAGGTCACCCCGGACGTCGCGGGCCCCTGGACCTACCGCGTCGAGGCGTGGAGCGATCCGCTGT
Source organism: Streptomyces sp. NPDC050997 (assembly GCF_040660135.1). Taxonomy (NCBI): domain Bacteria; kingdom Bacillati; phylum Actinomycetota; class Actinomycetes; order Kitasatosporales; family Streptomycetaceae; genus Streptomyces; species Streptomyces sp. NPDC050997. The sequence continues at coordinate 785 of NZ_JBFAGK010000018.1, read as the reverse complement.
CCACCTGGCGGCGCACGGCCCGCATCAAGGTTCCGGCCGGCATCGACACCGGTCTGGTCCTGGAGGAGGGCGCCGACCTCCACGCACGGGCGGCGGCCGGAGTGCCGCGGGGGCCCGGACAGGCGGCGCTGCGGGCCGCCGTGGAGGTCCTGCGCGACGACTCGCTGCCGGTCGCGACCCGGTTGGCGGCGGCGTTGACGCCGGAGGTGGACGCGGTGCTGGCCCGGTATCCGTTGCGGGAGCTGGTCACCGCCTCGGACACGCTGCCGCTGCTGGTCGAGCGGGAACGCGCCCTGTACGGCGCCTGGTACGAGTTCTTCCCCCGCTCCGAGGGCACCGCGCAGCACCCGCACGGCACCTTCCGCACCGCCGCCCGCCGGCTGCCCGCGATCGCCCGGATGGGCTTCGACGTCGTCTACCTGCCCCCGATCCACCCGATCGGGCACACCTTCCGTAAGGGCCGCAACAACACCCTCTCCCCCACACCCGACGACGTCGGCGTGCCGTGGGCGATCGGCTCCCCCGAGGGCGGCCACGACGCCGTCCACCCGGACCTGGGCACCCTCGAGGACTTCGACCGGTTCGTGGGCCAGGCCCACAGCCTGGGTCTGGAGGTGGCCCTCGACTTCGCCCTGCAGTGCTCCCCCGACCATCCGTGGGTGGCCAAGCACCCCGAGTGGTTCCGCCACAGGCCGGACGGGACGATCGCGTACGCGGAGAACCCGCCGAAGAAGTACCAGGACATCTACCCCCTCGCCTTCGACGCGGACCCGGACGGCCTCCTC
>NZ_JBFAGK010000017.1:89699-208501 GCF_040660135.1 Streptomyces sp. NPDC050997 | reverse complement strand
CTCTGCGAGAACACCCCCCTCAAACCCGGCAGCGAGGAATACCTCGACTCCGAGAAGTACCAGCTCAAACCCCGCGACTGGGACACGGCCGAACAGGAGGGACGCAGCCTCTCCCCCCTCATCACCCGGCTCAACACCATCCGACGCGCGAACCCGGCCCTGCGCCAACTGCGTGATCTCCACTTCCACCAGGCGGACAAGGAAGAGGTGATCGCGTACTCGAAGCGACGGGGATCGAACACGGTTCTGGTGGTCGCCAACCTCGATCCGCACCACACCCAGGAGGCCACGGTCTCGTTGGACATGCCGCAACTCGGCCTGGAATGGCACGAGTCGGTGCCGGTGCGCGACGAGCTCACCGGCGAGACCTATCACTGGGGCAGGGCCAATTATGTGCGCCTCACGCCTGGCGGGGCACACGTGCTTACTGTCGGCCGGGGGTCCGGTGGACGCGCGGCACAAGCCGCCGATGTCGCGTCACCGGATGAGCACAGCACCGTCCTGCGACCGTCCACCCCGCAGATCGGAGGGTCACCCACAACATGATCGTCAACGAGCCCGTCCAGGACACCTTCGAGGACACTCCCGCCAAGGACCGGGACCCCGAGTGGTTCAAGCGTGCCGTCTTCTACGAGGTCCTCGTCCGCTCCTTCCAGGACAGCAACGGCGACGGGGTGGGCGACCTCAAGGGCCTGACCGCGAAACTCGACTACCTGCAGTGGCTGGGCGTCGACTGCCTGTGGCTGCCGCCGTTCTTCAAGTCACCCCTGAGGGACGGCGGTTACGACGTCTCGGACTACACCGCCGTACTGCCGGAGTTCGGCGACCTCGCCGACTTCGTGGAGTTCGTGGACGCCGCCCACCAGCGTGGCATGCGCGTCATCATCGACTTCGTCATGAACCACACCAGCGACCAGCACCCGTGGTTCCAGGAGTCCCGCAACAACCCCGACGGTCCCTACGGCGACTACTACGTCTGGGCCGACGACGACAAGCAGTACCAGGACGCCCGGATCATCTTCGTCGACACCGAGGCCTCCAACTGGACCTTCGACCCGGTGCGCAAGCAGTACTACTGGCACCGCTTCTTCTCCCACCAGCCGGACCTCAACTACGAGAACCCCGCGGTCCAGGAGGAGATCATCTCCGCGCTGCGGTTCTGGCTGGACCTGGGCATCGACGGCTTCCGCCTCGACGCCGTGCCGTACCTGTACCAGCAGGAGGGCACCAACTGCGAGAACCTTCCGGCGACCCACGAGTTCCTCAAAAGGGTCCGGAAGGAGATCGACGCCTCCTATCCGGACACGGTGCTGCTGGCGGAGGCGAACCAGTGGCCGGAGGACGTCGTCGACTATTTCGGCGACTTCCGGTCCGGCGGCGACGAATGCCACATGGCATTCCACTTCCCGGTCATGCCTCGCATCTTCATGGCGGTCCGCCGGGAATCCCGCTATCCCGTCTCGGAAATCCTCGCCAAGACCCCGGCCATTCCCTCGAACTGCCAATGGGGCGTCTTCCTGCGCAACCACGACGAGCTGACCCTGGAAATGGTCACCGACGAGGAACGCGACTACATGTGGGCGGAATACGCCAAGGATCCCCGCATGCGCGCCAACATCGGCATCCGCCGGCGCCTGGCCCCCCTCCTCGACAACGACCGCAACCAGATCGAACTGTTCACCGCCCTGCTGCTGTCACTGCCGGGCTCGCCGATCCTCTACTACGGCGACGAGATCGGCATGGGCGACAACATCTGGCTCGGCGACCGGGACGCCGTACGGACCCCGATGCAGTGGACCCCGGACCGCAACGCAGGCTTCTCGTCCTGTGACCCGGGGCGGCTGTACCTCCCCACGATCATGGACCCGGTCCACGGCTACCAGGTCACGAACGTCGAGGCGTCGATGGCCTCGCCGTCCTCGCTGCTGCACTGGACCCGCCGCATGATCGAGATCCGCAAGCAGAACCCCGCGTTCGGTCTGGGGTCGTACACGGAACTCCCGTCCTCCAATCCGGCGGTGATCGCTTTTCTCCGGGAGTACGAGGACGATCTCGTCCTGTGCGTGAACAACTTCTCCCGGTTCGCGCAGCCGACTGAGCTGGACCTCAGCGCTTTCGGAGGGCGGCACCCGGTCGAACTGTTCGGCGGGGTCCGTTTCCCGGCCGTGGGAGAGCTGCCGTATCTGTTGACTCTGGGCGGTCACGGCTTTTACTGGTTCCGGCTCCGCAAGGACGCCGCATAGGGCCATGCGCCCGGTCGAACTCCTGGCGGGGCGGTTTTGCCCGTCCCGCCGGGGGCACGCATCAGTAACACCCCGACCACTCCGGGGAAAGGACGCGACGCCATGTCGGAAGCCGTCATCCGTACCGCCACATCCAGCTCTGGCAGCCCCGGCCTCCTCGCGTCACTGGATCCGCTGCTGCGGGAGTGGCTGCCGCGACAGCGCTGGTTCGCGGGCAAGGGGCGTCCGGTCACCGGGTTCTCCCTGGTGGCGGCCACCGAGCTGCTGCCACCCACGGCCAAGCTCGGCCTCTACCACCTGTTGGTGCGCGCCCACCAGCCGCTCGCCCTGGGCTCCGCGACCCACCCGGGAGACTGCTACCAGCTCCTGATAGGCACGCGCGAGGCGCTGCCCCCCAGGCTGGCGCCCGCGCTGATCGGTCACGTCGAGGAGGGCCCCCTCGCCGGACAGACGGTCTACGAGGCCCTGCACGACACCCGGCCCGCCGAACTGCTCCTGGAGGCGCTGCGCACCCAGGCCCGCATCGGCGGGCTGCGCTTCGAGCGGGACCAGCGGCAGGAGATCCGGGAAGAGCTGGTGCCGCGCCTGATGACCGCCGAGCAGTCCAACTCGTCGATCGTCTATGGAGATACGTTCATCCTGAAGCTGCTGCGCCGGATCGTACCCGGCGTCAATCCCGACCTGGAGCTGCCGCTGGCGCTGGCCCGCGAGGACTGCCCCCGGGTGCCCGCGCCGACGGGGTGGATACGGGCGGAGCTGGCCGGGGAGTCGTACGTCCTGGGCGTGCTCCAGCCGTTCGTGCAGGGCGCGAGTGACGGCTGGGAGCTGGCGCTGCGGGAGCTGGCCAAGGGCGAGGACTTCGGTGCGGAGGCACGGGCGCTGGGACGGGCCACGGCCGAGGTGCACACGGCACTCGCCCGTGCGCTGCCCACCTCGACCCTCGGCCACCCCCAGCTGAACCTGCTGGTCGACGGCATGATCGAACGTCTGGAGGCGGCCACGCAGGCGGTGCCCGCGCTCCGGCCGTACGCGTCCGCACTGCGCTCCGCCTTCACCGCGCTCGCCGACCTGGCCGCCGAGGGCCGTACCTGGACCGCGCAGCGGGTGCACGGCGATCTGCACCTCGGGCAGTGTCTGCGCTCGCCCGCCGGACGGTGGTCGCTGATCGACTTCGAGGGCGAGCCGTCCAAGCCGCTCGCCGAGCGCCGGATGCCACAACCGCCGGCCCGGGACATCGCGGGGATGCTCCGCTCCTTCGACTACGCGGCGCTCTCCGCCGACCCACCGGCCCCTGGCTGGGCCGAGGTCTGCCGGGCCGCCTACTGCTCGGGATACGCCGAGGTCAGCGGCGTGGATCCGCGGACCGATCCGGTGCTGCTGCGGGCCTGCGAGACGGACAAGGCGATCTACGAGGTCGTCTACGAGGCCCGGCACCGCCCCGACTGGCTGCCCGTACCGATGGCCGCGATAGAGCGGTACGTCACGTCCGACCTGATCTGACCGACAGATTTTCGCCGAGGAGGCTTTCCCCGTGACGCCCCGCCCCCCGTCCAGCGGTTCGGATCCGAAGAAGACGGCTGCGAAAGCCCAGAAGAAGACCGAGAAGACGACCGAGAACAAGAACGAAAGCAAGAACGAAAGCAAGAACGAGAAGAAGAGCGTCAAGAAGAGTGTGAAGAAGGCCGCCGCGAAGAAAGCCACCACGAAAAAGACCTCCACGGGACCGACGAAGGTCACTGCCAAGAAGGTGGCCGCCAAACCGGTCACCGCTCCTGAGCCCGCCGCGTCGCCGGAGGTACCCGCCGGTGACCGCGAGCGGCTGCTCTCCGGTACCCACCACGCCCCGCACGACGTCCTCGGCGCCCATCCGCTGACCGGCGGGGTCGCCTTCCGGGCGTTCCGGCCGTACGCGAGGTCCGTGACGGTCGTCGCCGATGACCTACGGGCGGAACTGCACGACGACGGGGACGGGTTCTTCTCGGCTCTGCTGCCGCTGCGGGAGGCCCCGGCGTACCGCCTTCTCGTGGCGTACGAGGGGGCGGTCCAGGACACCGAGGACGCGTACCGCTTCCTGCCCGCGCTGGGCGATCTCGACCTGCATCTGATCGGCGAGGGCCGGCACGAGGAGCTGTGGCGGGCGCTCGGGGCGCACCCGATGACCCATGACGGGGTGGCCGGGACCCGGTTCACGGTGTGGGCGCCGAACGCGCGGGGCGTGCGGGTGGCCGGCACCTTCAACTTCTGGGACGCGTCGGCGTTCCCGATGCGCTCGCTCGGCGGCACCGGTGTCTGGGAGCTGTTCGTGCCCGGGATCGGCGAGGGCGAGCTGTACAAGTTCGAGATCACCCGGCCCGACGGTTCGAAGACGCTGCGCGCCGATCCGCTGGCCCGCCGTACGGAGGTCCCGCCCAGCACGTCGTCCATCGTGACCTCGTCGCGGTACGAGTGGGATGACGAGGAGTGGCTGGCGCGCCGCGCGGACACCCCCGCGCACGAGGCGCCCTTCTCGGTCTACGAGATCCATCTCCCGTCCTGGCGCCCCGGCCTGACGTACCGTCAACTCGCCGAGCAGCTACCGGCGTACGTGAAGGACCTGGGCTTCACCCATGTGGAGCTGATGCCGGTCGCCGAGCATCCCTTCGGCGGGTCCTGGGGCTACCAGGTCACCGGCTTCTACGCGCCCACCGCCCGGCTCGGCAGCCCGGACGACTTCAGGTACCTCGTCGACGCCCTGCACCGGGCCGGGATCGGGGTGCTGATGGACTGGGTACCGGCGCACTTCCCGCGCGACGACTGGGCGTTGGCGGAGTTCGACGGGCGTCCGCTGTACGAGCACGAGGACCCGCTCCGGTCCGCCCACCCGGACTGGGGCACGCTGGAGTTCGACTACGGCCGCCGCGAGGTGCGCAACTTCCTGGTCGCCAACGCCGTGTACTGGTGCGAGGAGTTCCACATCGACGGCCTGCGGGTGGACGCGGTCGCCTCGATGCTCTACCTCGACTACTCGCGCGAGCCCGGCCAGTGGACGCCGAACGAGCACGGCGGCCGGGAGAACCTGGACGCGGTGGCGTTCCTCCAGGAGATGAACGCGACCGTGTACCGGCGGGTGCCTGGCGTGGTCACGGTCGCCGAGGAGTCAACGGCCTGGGACGGCGTCACCCGCGCCACCCACCACCTTGGCCCGGGCGGCTTCGGGGGCCTCGGTTTCGGACTGAAGTGGAACATGGGCTGGATGCACGACTCGCTCGACTACGTGAGCCATGAGCCGGTGCACCGCAAGTACCACCACGGTGAGATGACGTTCTCGATGGTGTACGCCTACAGCGAGAACTACGTGCTGCCGATCTCGCACGACGAGGTCGTCCACGGCAAGGGATCACTGGTGTCGAAGATGCCGGGCGACTGGTGGCAGCAGCGTGCCACCCTCCGCGCCTATCTGGGCTTCATGTGGGCGCACCCCGGTAAGCAACTCCTCTTCATGGGCCAGGAGTTCGCGCAGGGCGCGGAGTGGTCCGAGGAGCACGGCCCGGACTGGTGGCTGCTGGATCCGGCGTACGGGGCGGAGGCCGACCACCGAGGTGTCCGTGACCTGGTCCGCGATCTCAACACCGTCTACCGCCACACCCCGGCGCTGTGGCAGCGCGACACCGACCCCGCCGGGTTCCGGTGGGTCGTGGGTGACGCCGCCGAGGACAACGTCTTCGCCTTCCTCCGCGAGGACGCGGACGGTGTCCCGCTCCTTGCGGTGTCCAACTTCGCTCCGGTCGTCCGCCAGGACTACCGGCTGGGCGTCCCCGACGATGTCCCCGCCTGGCACGAATCCGTCAACACCGACCTCGCCAAGTACGGTGGCGGCGCCGTGACGAACCCGGACATCATCAAGCCGGAGCCCCAGGCTTGGCACGGCCACCCGGCAAGCGTCCTGCTGACGCTGCCGCCCCTGGCAACGGTGTGGCTCCGCCCGGCGTAGCTTGCCTCGCCCCCGCCGCCCCTACCCGTCCCATCCTCCAGGGGCGCTGCCCCTCCGACCCCGTTCCGGGGGCCGGCCCAGCCCCCCGGGCCCCCGCTCCTCAAATGCCGGAGGGGCTGTGTTCAGCCCCCGAACGCCTCGGCCAGGCTCGCCGGGAGTGCCCCGGTGTGCAGCACGCCGAGCCGTTGGGTCGCCCTGGTCAGGGCCACGTACAGGTCGCTCGTGCCGTACTGTCCGGGTTCGACCACCAGGACGGAGTCGAACTCCAGGCCCTTGGACTGGCGGAGGTCGAGCAGGACGACCGTCCGCGTCAGGTCGGGCTCCGCGCCCGCCGTCACACCGTCCAGGCCGGCCGCCAGCCTCCGGTGCAGTGCGCGCGGCGCGATGACGGCCAGCCGGCCCTCGGCGGGGGTCAGTTCGGCCACCGCCTTCGCGACGGCGCCGGGGAGGTCGTCGGTGGCGCGCGCCCAGGGTCGTACCCCTGTCGAGCGCACCGAGCTCGGCGGTTCGAAGCCGGGATGCTCCGCGCGCACCACGGCCGCCGCCACGTCCATGATCTCGGCCGGGGTGCGGTAGTTGACCCGCAGGCGGGTGTGCTCCCAGCGGTCCTCGACGTACGGTTCGAGGATCCCCGCCCAGGAGCCGACCCCTGCCGCCTCCGCGGTCTGCGCCGGGTCTCCGACCAGGGTCATCGAGCGGGTCGGGCTGCGCCGCATGAGCAACCGCCAGGCCATCGGCGACAGTTCCTGCGCCTCGTCGACGATGATGTGCCCGAACGCCCAGGTGCGGTCGGCGGCCGCGCGCTCGGCGGCGCTGCGGTGGTCGTCCTCCTCGTGGCGCTCGGCGAACCGTTCGGCGTCGATGATGTCGTGCGCGGACAGAACCTCGGAGTCCTCCTCGTCCTTGTCCTCGAACTCGTAGGTCCGGGAGGCGTACGAGACGTCCAGCACCCCCTGGGCGTACGCGATCTGCGTCTCCCGCTCCCGCTCCTCGCGCGCCCGCGCCAACCGGTCGTCCTCGCCCAGCAGTTCGGCCGCCTCGTCGAGCAGCGGTACGTCCGAGACGGTCCACGCCCGGGTCACCGGGCGGCGGATGGCGGCCGCGTCCTCGTCGCCGAGGTATCCCTCGGGCGCGGCGAGGAAGTCGGCGAGCAGGCGCCGCGGGGTCACTCTCGGCCACAACTGGTGGATCGCCGACCAGACTTCGGGGTTCTCGGCGAGCTCGTCGCGGATCTGGGTGATGTCGCTCGGGTCGAGCAGGTTGGATCCGTCGTACGGATCCGTGCCGATGCGCTCGGCGACCATGTCGGTGAGCGTGTTGAGGATGTGGCCCTCGAAGGACTCGCGCGCCGCGTTGTGCTGGAGCTTCGCGGCGCGGGTGCGCTCGCGTGCCATGTTCACCAGGTCGTCGTCGAGCATCAGGATCTCGCGGTCGTGCTCGATCGCGATCACCGGGTCGGGCAGCGCCTGCCGGTCGCGTACGACGGCGGCGAGGACGTCGGCCATGTCGGCGCGGCCCTTCACGGCGGCCGCCTCGGGGGTGTCGGTCGCCGTCGCCTTCACACCGGGGTACAGCTCACCGACCGTGGCCAGCAGGACGCCGGTCTCGCCCAGGGAGGGCAGCACCTCGCCGATGTAGCCGAGGAACGCGGGGTTGGGGCCGACGATCAGGACGGCCCGCTTGGCGAGCAGCTCCCGGTGTTCGTACAGGAGGTAGGCGGCCCGGTGCAGGGCTACCGCCGTCTTGCCGGTGCCGGGGCCGCCCTCGACCACCCGCACGCCCCGGTGGGGAGCCCGGATGATCTCGTCCTGCTCGGCCTGGATGGTCTGCACGATGTCGCTCATCCGGCCGGTGCGGGCGGAGTTGAGGGCGGCGAGCAGCACGGCGTCGCCGGTCGGGTCCTCGTGGCCGGTGCGGGTGGCGTCGCCGAGGTCGAGGATCTCGTCGTGCAGGTGGGTGACCGTGCGGCCCTCGGTGGTGATGTGCCGGCGTCGGCCGATACCCATCGGGGTGTGGCCGGTGGCCAGGTAGAAGGGGCGGGCGACGTCGGCCCGCCAGTCGATCAGGATCGGGGTGCGCTCGGCGTCGTCGGTACGCAGACCGATCCGGCCGATGTGGTGGGTGATACCGGAGGTGAGGTCGATCCGGCCGAAGCAGAGCGAACCCTCCACCGCGTTCAGCGCGGTCAGCATCCCGGAGCGCTCGGCGACCAGGATGTCCCGCTCCAGCCGGGCCTGCCTGGGGGTGTTGCCCTGGGCGAGTGCGTCCGTGACCGAGACCTCGGTGTCGCCGCGCAGGGCGTCCACACGCGCGTACAGCTCGTCGATGAATTCCTGTTCGCGCATCAATTCACGATCTGGAAAGTCGGCGTTTGACAATTCCACTCCCGCCCGGATATACTGTGCTCACTAAGCCTCATTCGCGACTAATTTCCGTGAAGTCGCGAACTATTGAATATACGCAAAGAAATCCCCCGAGCGCAATTGCTCGGGGGATTTCTTTGTATCTGGGCAGCTCATCGGAGGCAGTCATCCGGGCGGCTGATCCGGGGAGCTCATCCGGGGAGCTCATCCGGGGAGCTCTTCGGGGACTCAGAGGACGTCGGCCAACTCCTCCAGCAGTCGCCGCTTCGGCCGGGCCCCCACCATCGCCTTCACCGGCTCACTGCCCCGGAACACCATGAACGTCGGCATCGACAACACCTTGTACGCGTTCGTGGTCTCCGGGTTGGTGTCCACGTCCAGCTGGACCACCCTGAGCCGCTCGCCCTCCTCCGCGGCGAGGGCGCTGAGCACCGGCCCCATCTGCCGGCACGGCGGACACCAGTCGGCGGTGAACTCCACCAGCACCGGCAGCTCCGCGCCGATCACCTCCGCCTCGAAGGTCGCGTCCGTCACCTCGGCCACACCCGCCGCCTTGATCACTTGAGGATCCCTCCCAGCTCACACACCGGCTCCGGACCACCCGGAGCCTGCGCCTCGGCCGCCAGCTCTTCCCGCGCCCGCTCGGCCCTCACCAACTGCGCCCCGACCTGCTCGCGCACGGCCCGCAGCTCGCCGATCAGCGCGTCGAGCTCGTCCAACTTGCGCCGGTAGACCGCGAGCGAGGCGGGACACGTGTCGCCCTCCTGGTGACCGGCCCGCAGACACTCCACGAACGGCCGCGTCTCCTCCAGGTCGAACCCGAAGTCCTGCAGCGTCCTGATCTGCCGGAGCAGCTTCAGGTCGTCCTCGTCGTAGGTGCGGTATCCGTTGCCGTTCCGCCTCGCGGGCAGCAGACCCCGTGACTCGTAGTACCGCAGCGTCCGGGTGGTCGTCCCGGCCCGCGCGGCCAGCTCGCCGATGCGCATGAGAAGAACGTAAGCCTTGACGCCGACGTCAAGGCAACGTGCGGCTGAGGGAGAGTTCGCCGAGTCAGCGGCTCTCGACGAGCTTGTGCGCCTCGTCCGACTCCTTGGCCTCGACCGGGTGCTCGGCCCGCTCCGCCGGATCCGTCTCCCGTCCCCGCGGGATCAGCAGCGCCACGACGACCGTGCCCACACCCAGGACGACCGCGCCGATCAGGCTGGTGTGGGCGACCGCGTCCGAGAAGGAGGAGCCGACCGCGTCGGCCATCTGGTGGGCGCCCTGGGCGAGTTGCTCGGCCTGGGCCTTCAACTGGGCGGCCTGCTGCGGGTCGGTGGCCCGGGCCGCCTGCGCGGCGGCCTTCTCGGCCTGCGCGGAGATGCCCTGCGCGACGCCGTACCCGGCGCCGACCGAGTCCTGCGCGGTGGCCAGGGTGCCGGCGGGCAGCTTGCTGCCGGAGGTGGCGTCCGCGAGATGGTCGGAGTACGACGTGGCCAGCAGCGAGCCGAGGATGGCGATGCCGAGCGAGCCGCCGAGTTCCAGCGAGGTGTCGTTCACCGCGCCGCCGACGCCCAGTTCGGACTCGGGGAAGGCGCCCATGATCGCGTCCGTGCAGGGCGAGAGGGCGAGACCGATCGCGAGGCCCAGTACGGCGAGGGGCGCGACGAGATCGCCGTACGACGAACCCGCGTCGACCTGGGTGAGCAGGGCGAGCGCCGCCGTGCCGCCGACCATGCCCGCGGTGACGGTCCACTTCATGCCGACCTTCGGCGTCAGATAGCCGGTGAGGGCCGAGCCCACGAAGACCGCGCCGGCCAGCGGCAGCATGCGCAGACCGGTCTCCAGAGCGCTGTACCCGAGGACGAACTGCAGGTGCTGGGTCAGGTAGTAGAAGGCGCCGAAGACGGCCAGGAAGAACAGGGCCACGGCGAGGTTCGAACCGGCGAACCGGCGGTTCGTGAAGCGGCGGACGTCCACGACCGGACGCGGGTGGCGCAGTTCCCACGCCACGAAGAGCGCGAGACCGACACCCGCGACCACCGCGGCCGTGAGCGCCTTGACGCCCCAGCCGAAGTGCGGACCCTCGATGATCATGTAGACCAGCGAGCCGATCCAGACGACCGACAGCAGACCGCCGACGTAGTCGATCCGCCCCTTCTTGCCGGCCTTCGACGGCGGCACCAGCACGAGCGCGCCGATGACGGCGAGCGCGGCGATCGGGACGTTGATCAGGAACGTGGACTTCCAGCTGTGCTGCTCCAGCAGCGCCCCCGCGAGCAACGGGCCGGCCGCGATCGCGAGACCCGCCGTGGCGGTCCACAGCGTGATCGCCTTGGCGCGTTCGGCGCGCGGGAAGGTGGCGGCGAGCAGCGAGAGCGTCGCGGGCATGATCATGGCCGCGCCGACACCCATCACCGCGCGGGCGGCGATGACGCCGGTGGAGCTGTCGACGAGCGATCCCGCGACGGCCCCTCCCCCGAAGACGAACAGCCCCAGCACGAGCGCCCCGCGACGGCTGTACTTGTCGCCGAGCGCGCCGAGCAGCAGCATCAGCGCCGCGTACGGGACGGTGTAGCCGTCGATGACCCACTGCAGGTCGGCGCTGGACAGACCCAGGTCCTGGGTCATGTCGGGCGCGGCGACGGTGAGGGCGGTGTTCGCCATCACGATGATCAGCAGGCTCAGGCACAGGACCAGGAGCGCCCCCCAGCGCCGGGCGTAGGGGCGGTCCATCCTCTCGACCGGTTCGGTCATGACGAGTCGCATGTCAGGGGTCGCCTTCCTCGCAGAGTGCCGCAAGATCGTCGTATCGCTTGCACAGTGATGTGCAATTACTCAACCATGTGCAATGTACGGCACCTGCACAGCACTGTGCAAATGGAGGAGGTGAAGCCCTGGTGGCGGGACGCGGGTGCCCGCGGAGGGGCGTGCAGAATGGCTGCCATGACCACCGGCCCCACCAGTCGCGCCGACGCCAACCGGCGCCGCATCCTCGACGTCGCCCTCGCGGAGCTGCTGCGCGACCCCGACGCGTCCATGGACCAGATCGCCCGCGCCGCGGGAGTCGTACGACGGACGGTGTACGGCCACTTCCCCAGCCGCGAGGCGCTGGTCGGCACGCTCGTCGACGGTGCCGTGGAGTCGGTGGCGGCGGCGCACGCGACGGGCCGGGACGGCGTGGACGACCCGGCGGAGGCCGTGGCGCGCTCGGTGCTGGCGGTCTGGGAGGTCGCCGACCGTTACCGCATCCTGGTCGCGCTCGCCCAGCGCAGCGTGACCATGCAGGGCATCCGCGACCGTCTCACCCCGGTGCGCCGGGCCAGTGTCGAGCTGCTGCGCCGCGGCCTGGAGGAGGGCGTCTTCGACTCACCGCTGCCGCCGCCGGCACTGGCGTACGTCCACGAGCAGACGCTGATCGCGCTGATGGAGGCCGTGAACGACGGACTGCTCGCGGCACGGGAGGCGGGCCCCTCGGCCGCGGTCACCGTACTGACCGCGGCAGGCGTACCGGCCTCCCGCGCCACGTCGCTGGTCGCGAAACTGAGCGAGGAGAGCGGGGGCGATGGCGAGGACGCGGAGCGGGCCGAGAGCGGCGAGGAGGGCGAGAGGAACTAAGGAGGCTTGGGCTTGGCCCTGCTGGGGGCCGAGGTGGCCGGGGCCAAAGCCGCCGGGGCCGGAGATGGCCGGGGCCGAAAGCGCCGGGGCCGAAAGCGCCGGGGCCGGAGATGGCCGGGGCCGAAGCCGCCGAGGCCGGAGATGGCCGGGGCCGAAGCCGCCGAGGCCGGAGGTGGCCGGGGCCGAAGCCGCCGAGGCCGGGGAGGCCGGGAAGGCCGGAGGCGGCCGGGCCCGAAGGTCCCCGGAGGCGGCCGGGCCCGAAGGTCCCCGGAGGCCCCGGGGAGGCGGGGGCCCGGCAGGCCGTGAGGTCTGGAAAGGCGAACCGGGCGGCTGAGCTACTGGGGAGTACTCAGCCGCCCGGAGACCGAAGGACGGGCCCGGGTTCAGGGCCGGGCCCGGCCCTGCTGTGGGGCGGAGTGACCGAGGGCCTGGGAGGCCGGTGGCCGCAAGGCCGGTGGCCGCAAGGCCGATCGGCGTCGGGGCCGGTGACCGCAAGGCCGATCGGCGTCGGGGCCTCCGATCAGGCGGAGGCCCCGACGCCGGGCGTCATCGTCAGGCCTTGGCCAGTTCCTTCTCGCCGCCCTGCTCGGGAAGCTCCGCGTGGACGTCCTGGTCGCCGTCGGAACCGTCGTCCAGGAGCGTCTTCTCGTCGAAGGGCAGGTGTCCGGCGAGCACCTGGTCGACACGCTCGCGGTCGATCTCCTTCGTCCAGGTGCCGATCAGGAGGGTGGCCACGGCGTTGCCCGCGAAGTTCGTCACGGCCCGCGCCTCACTCATGAAGCGGTCGATACCGACGATCAGGCCGATGCCGTCCACCAGAGCGGGCTTGTGCGACTGCAGACCGCCGGCCAGGGTGGCCAGACCCGCGCCACTGACGCCCGCCGCGCCCTTGGAGGCGACCAGCAGGAAGAGCAGCAGCGGGATCTGCTCGCCGATCGACATCGGCGTCCCCAAGGCGTCGGAAATGTAGAGCGACGCCATGGTCATGTAGATCATCGTGCCGTCAAGGTTGAAGGAGTAGCCGGTCGGAACGGTGATGCCGACCACCGGCTTGCTCACACCCAGGTGCTCCATCTTCGCGATGAGCCGCGGCAGCGCCGACTCGGAGGAGGAGGTGGACAGGATCAGCAGGAACTCCCGGGCGAGGTACTTGAACAGCATGAAGATGTTCAGCCCCGCGACCACGCGCAGCAGCGTCCCGAGCACGACGAGGACGAAGAGCAGACAGGTGATGTAGAAGCCGACCATCAGCACGGCGAGACTCTTGAGCGCGTCCAAACCCGCCGATCCGACCACGGCGGCGATGGCACCGAAGGCACCTATCGGGGCGGCCCACATCACCATGGCGAGGATGCGGAACACCAGTCGCTGGATGTGCTCGACACCGCGCAGAATCGGCTGACCGACCGAACCCATCGCCTGCAGGGCGAAGCCGGCGAGCAGCGCGACAAGAAGGGTCTGGAGAACCTGGCCCTCGGTGAAGGCGGAGACGAACGTCACCGGGATGATCGACAGCGCGAATTCGACGGGCGGAAGCGCGTCGGCCGACACCTGCTCGTGGCCGGACGCCTTGAGGGCCTCGGTCAGGTGCAGCCCGTCGCCCGGGTGCAGGATGTTGCCCACGACCAGGCCGATGGCCAGCGCAACCAGGGACATCACCATGAAGTAGCCGAGCGCGATGCCGCCGACGGCACCGACCTTCGCGGCCTTCCGTACCGAGCCGATGCCCAGAACGATGGTGCAGAAGATGATGGGCGAGATCATCATCTTGATCAGGTTCACGAAGCCCGTGCCCAGGGGCTTGAGCTCGACCCCGAGATCGGGCCAGATCAGACCGACCGCGATGCCGAGCGCCACCGCGCCAATGACGGCGATGTACAGATAATGGGTGCGGTCCCGCTTGGCTTTGGGTGCGGCAGGTGCCGTATCGGCTGCGCTGGTCACGGAGCCCTCCTTGACGACGTCGTCGGCATCACCGGCGTGCGGCTCACGTCCGGGGGATTTGGATGGGGTTGTGTATCGCGGTTCTGCATGGGGGGATGCGGTGACTATCTCCCGCCGTGTGAGGGCGGTCACCCTTCCGTTCATATAGTTCACAATCAGCCAAGAGGCAGACTGACGACATGTACGTCCGCGTCCCGAGACCCCGCAGCCTGGCCGGCCAGCTCTTCGCCATGCAGGCCGTGCTGATAGCGGTCGTCGTCGCCGGTTACGCGCTGTTCACCTATGTCAGTGACCGCGGCCAGGCGGAGGACTCCGCCCGTCGGCAGGCCCTGGCGGTGGCGCGGTCGGTCGCCGACTCCCCTTCCGTACGGGAGGCGATCGGCACCTCCGATCCGACGGCCGAGCTCCAGCCGTACGCGCTGCGGGTGATGACGGACGCCGACGTCGACTTCGTCACGATCATGAATCCGCGGGGCATCCGCTGGACGCACCCCGTGGAGGCCGAGATCGGCCAGCACTTCCGCGGCAACATCGCCCCCGCCCTGAAGGGAAAGCCCTTCACCGAGACCTACACGGGCACGCTCGGCGCGTCGGTCCGCGCGGTCGCCCCCGTCGAGGACGGCGACCACCGGGTCATCGGCCTGGTCAGCGCCGGCATCAAGGTCGAGGAGATCAGCAAGAGGGTGCGGGGCCAGTTGACGGCCATGCTCGGGGTCGCGGCCGGCGCGCTCGCCCTCGGCGCGATCGGCACGTACGTCGTCAACGCCCGGCTGCGCCGCCACACCCACAACATGAACGCGGCCGAGCTGAGCGCCATGCACGACTACCACCAGGCCGCCCTGCACGCCGTACGCGAGGGTCTGCTGATGCTGGACGGGCAGTACAGGGTGGCGCTCATCAACGACGGCGGGCGGGAACTGCTCGGGGTGGCGTCCGAGGCGGACGTGGTGGGCCGTTCGGTCGCGGAGATCGGCCTGCCCGCCCCCCTCACCGGGGCGCTGCTGGCGTCGGAGCCGCGGGTGGACGAGGTGCACCTGACGGCGGACCGGGTGCTGGTGATCAACACGTCCCCGGTGTCGGGCGGTGAGCGCCGGGGGACCGTGGTCACTCTGCGTGATGTGACCGAACTCCAGTCGCTGATGGGCGAGTTGGACTCCGAACGCGGCTTCACCCAGGCCCTGCGCTCGCAGGCCCACGAGGCGGCGAACCGCCTCCACACGGTCGTCTCCCTGATCGAGCTGGGCCGCGCGGAGGAGGCGGTGGACTTCGCGACCGCCGAACTGGAGCTGGCCCAGGCCCTCACCGACCAGGTGGTGGCGGCGGTGGGCGAGCCGGTGCTGGCGGCCCTGCTGCTGGGCAAGACCGCCCAGGCCAACGAGCGGGGCGTGGAGCTGGTGGTGTCGGACGACAGCCGCCTGGACGACGGCCTGCTGCCGGCCTCGCTGCCCTCCCGTGACCTGGTCACCATCCTCGGCAACCTGATCGACAACGCGGTCGACGCGGCGCAGGGCGGGGTGCCGGCCCGGGTGACGGTGACGGCGTACACCGAAGACCGTGAGCTGGTGCTACGCGTCTCGGACACCGGAGCAGGCGTCGACCCCGCCCACACGGAGGCGGTCTTCCAGCGGGGCTTCTCGACGAAGCCGGCCGGACCGGGCGGCCGGGGTCTGGGCCTGGCTCTCGTACGGCAGGCGGTGAACCGGCACGAGGGATCCCTGACGGTGGCGGAGGCCGACGGGGGCGGGGCAGAGTTCGAGGTACGGCTGTCGCTGGAGGGCGGGGACGGATCCGGGCGGGTGCCGGAGGGGGCCGTGGTGTCGGCGAGCGGGGGCGGCTCCGGGGGCGGGGGTTCTGGGATGTCTGGGGGTTCTGGGATGTCTGGGATGTCTGGGGGTTCTGGGATGTCTGGGTTTTCTGGGGGTTCTCGGGGCAGCACGGCTACTGATGGCGGCGCGATCACTGGGGGGAGTGCGGTCTCCGGGGACAGCACGGTGTCAGGCGGCAACCCGGTTTCTGGAGGCGAAGCATGACGACGACCGAGCAGCAGCCGATCCGGGTCCTGGTGGTGGAGGACGACCCGGTCGCCGCCGACGCCCACGTCATGTACGTCAACCGTGTCCCCGGTTTCACCGCCGTCGGCAAGGTCCACACCGGCGCGGAAGCCCGGCGCGCGCTGGACCGCACACCGGTCGACCTGCTCCTCCTGGACCTCCACCTGCCGGACGTGCACGGCCTCCAACTGGCCCGCTCCCTACGGGCGGCCGGCCACCAGGCGGACGTGATAGCGGTGACGTCGGCGCGGGACCTGACCGTCGTACGGGAGGGGGTCTCCCTCGGCGTCGTCCAGTACGTACTGAAGCCCTTCACCTTCGCGACCCTGCGGGACCGCCTCGTGCGATACGCCGAGTTCCACGCGTCGGCGGGCGAGGCGAGCGGCCAGGACGAGGTCGACAGAGCCCTGGCGACGCTGCGGGCGCCAGGGCCTGCCGCGTTGCCGAAGGGGTTGAGCGGACCGACGCTGGAACGGGTGACCGGCGCGCTGCGGGAGGCGGAAGAGGGCCTGACCGCGGCGGGCATCGCCGAGGCGGTCGGCATCTCCCGGATCACGGCACGGCGATATCTGGAGCACCTGGTGGATGCGGGGCGGGCGGAACGGGCGCCGGTGTATGGGCAGGTGGGGCGTCCGGAGTTGGTGTATCGGTGGGTGCGGGGAGTGGTGGGGCGGGGGCGTTAGGGGAGGCGCCGTCGAGTTCAGCGGCCGCCCTGTAAAACCCTTTGCTCCTTGCGAGTTGGAGCGGCTACCTTCTCCGGGCCGCCGGTCGCCCCAGGCCGTCGCTACCGCGACGCCGTCGCCAAGGAGGTGTGCAGCAAATGCGCACGAACCGTCAGCAATCAATCCCAGGTCCTGACACCTTCCCCCTTCCCACGACGGAGACATCTTGTCCGTTCGCATCACTGCGCTGATCGACCCCGACGGCGGCCCGTCATCCCGCCGTCTGGCATGGCTGGCATCCGACACCGACGGAATTCCCGTCGGGTCGGCGTTCCTGCGTCTTTTCACCGAGGTCGGGCAGGACCACCTCGCCGAATTGGACCTGCGTGTCCATCCGGCCGAGCGGCGAAACCACACCGGCTCCCGGCTCCTGGAGGCGGCCGTGGCCGCCGCACGTCAGGACGGCCGACGCTGTGTCATCGCCCAAGCCGAGTCCGGCTCTCCCGGCGCCCGATTCCTGCCGGCCCGGGGCTTCCACAAGGTCCTGACCCTGACCTTCACCCGCCTTCCCTTGGCCGAGGCGGACATCACGGCTCTCACCGGAATCACCGAACAGCCGCATCCCGGCTATCGGTTGACGTCATGGGAGGGCACGGTTCCTGACGGCCTCGCCGAGACGTTTGTCGCGTCGCGTCACGCCATGGACGACATGCCGATGGGCGCCACCGACTTCGGCACGGTGACCTGGGACCTGGAACGGGTCCGGGCCGCGGCCGCGGCCATCGAAAAGCGGGGTGACCTGCTGCACACCGTCGCTGCCATCGACGAGTCGGACGGCTCGATCGCCGGGTTCACCGAACTGGTGGTACCCGGCGACGGCAAGGGCAATGGCCAGCACTACGGCACCGGTGTCCTCCCTGAGCACCGCGGGCACGGCCTGGGCCGCTGGATGAAGGCCGCCTCGATCCGGCAGGCCCTCGAACGACATCCGGACCTCGGCGGCCTGCTCACCGACACCGCCGACAACAACCCCCACATGAGGCACATCAACGACACGCTCGGCTATACGCCGACGCACACAGCATTCGAGTACCAACTCGACCTCTAGAAACGGCGGGGGCCGGGCCGGGACGTAGTCCTGCCCCGGCCCCCACCGCCGTCTTCAAGACGCCGCGCCCGTCAGCGCCCGCGCCGCCGAACAACCGGAACAGTCCCGCACCTCATCCCACCCCCGCATCCCCCCGAGCCCCCCGCCAAGGCACCACCGCCCACATCCGCGTCCCGCCCCCGGGCTCCCGCGCCTCCCCGAACCCCCACTCCCCCTCGCACGCCCGCACAACGCACCCCAACACCCGCAACGCCGCCCGCCTTCGCGCGTCGCAGGCCGCCGCGAGCCGGGGATGGGAGTGCCGAGCGTGCCCGTCGTAGAGGATCACGCGCACCTCCCCGTCCCGGTACCGCAAGGACACATAGACCTCACTGTCAGGCGTGAACCGACAAGCACAGGCGGCCAGTTCACCGACCACCTGCACCACCGTGTCCGTCATGTCGGCCAGGCCATGCGTCTGGAGGACAACCCGGGTGGCCGCGCGAGCGATACGCGGACTGGTCGGTCCGGCGGGCAGCGTGAAGCTGTAGGCGAGCGTGTCGGGGGACGGTGGTGGTGCCTGCCGTTCGTCGGTGGAGACAGGGCAGGCCGAGACGGTGACCGATGCGGGCACGGACGACTCCTTCGCGAGTTCAGATGGTGGTGCTTCCAGGTGAGCCGACGACTCGACCGACGCCCGGTGGCCTGTCTCCCTGGCACGGGCCCATCCCTCCCGGGGAAGGAGAACGCGGGCAGGCTCGCGCGATGCGCTTCCGATGACGTCATCTCGTAAGCGGCTCATCACTGACTGTAGAGAAAAATGTGGCACTCGTGCCACCTACTCCTACTCATTGCCTCCTTTTGATTGGACCCGCGCCACCCACCCAGTGCAGACTGACCCCCACCCGACAGGGAGAAAGGGCACCGATGCCGACAAGGCCCGCGCCGACGGAACGTCAGAAACGCCTGGGCGCCGAACTACGCAGGATGCGGCTCGCTGCTGGTCGGACCACGGAGTACGCCGCCGGGCTGCTGGGGCTGGATCGTACGAAGGTGTCCAACATGGAGTCGGGAGTCCGTGCCGCCTCACCGGAACGGGTCCGGATACTTGCCAGCAACTACGAGTGCGCGGACGAGGTATACGTCGAGGCGCTGGCGGCCATGGCCGACACCCGCAAGCGGGGCTGGTGGCAACAGTTCAGAGGAACCCTGCCCCAAGGGCTGCTGGACGTCGCCGAGTTGGAGTGGTTCGCCACAACGCTGCGCAGCTACCAGACCGTCCACGTCCCCGGGCTTCTGCAACTCGGGGAGTACGCGCGCGCCATCTTCGCCACCGCGCTCCCCCCGCTCCCCGCGTCAGAGGTGGAACTCCGCGTCGTACAGCGCCTGCGTCGGCAACAGATGCTCGACCGCGAGCAGCCAGAGCCCGTCCGCTACGTCGCGTACGTGCACGAGTGGGCTTTGCGCATGCAGTTCGGCGGACGCCGCGCGATGCGCGAGCAGCTCCAGCACATCTGCGAGGCCTCCGAGCGCCCCCATATTGAGGTCCGCGTGCTTCCCGTCGAGGCCGGCGCCTTCCCAGGCGCCGGACACGCGGTGCTCTACGCGCACGGCGCCGTACCCCAGCTCGACACCGTGCAGCTCGACTCCGCGCACGGCGGTGAGTTCACCCACTCCGAGGCTCAACTGGCCAAGTACCGCGCCCACATGGACTGGTGGCACACACATACGCTGAGCCCCAAGGACTCGCGGGAACTGATCCACTCCATCGCCCGCCAGCTCTGACTCGGAGAGGAACGCCATGGCCGACATCACATGGGAAGACCCCTTTTGCGCCGAAGGCAACAACTGCTTCCGCATAGGCACCGACCCAAACGGCAACGCCTACATCGCCGTCGCCGGACAAGAGGACAACCCCCTCACCGACTCCCGCGAAGCGCTCCGCACCCTCATCCGCGACATCAAGTCCGGCAAGGTCGACCACCTCCTGTAGCCGAAACCGCTCACTGAGGTCATCGCCGACGCGGCCGGCCGACTCGTCTGGGCGTCCGCGGCACTGCCCGGATCCACCCATGCCCTGACCGCAGCCCGCACCACGGCATCATCGACGCGTTGACCAGCGCGTACGTGATGACCTTCGTTGACAAGGCGTACCAGGGAGCCCGCGGCGGCGTCCGGACACGTTCAAGGGCCACCGCCACCGGCCAGACCCGTCGGTCCTGCAGAAGGCCGTCAACCAGGCACAGGCCCGCATCCGCGCCCGCGGCGAACGCGCCAATGCCACCCTCAAGACCTGGAAAGTCCTGACCAAGCTGCGCTGCTGCCCCCGCCGAGCGACCGCGATCATGCAGGCCACCCTCGTCCTACACCACGTCGAGAACGCGATCCACCGAGGATGAAGAACGCTCACCGATCATCAGATAGCCCTTGGTTCTTGATCTTCTTCCCTGGGCAAGAGGAATGATCCTTCAAGGGCTGTCCCCGTGATCCGCCGGGGTCGATACCGATCGGCCGCAGGTTAGAGATCAAGTTAATCATCGGGGTTCCGGTCGCGCGTTCCCGCTGTCGGGTTGTTGTTCCGTTGGTCGTCGGCGTTCCAGCTGGCCAGGAGACGGATCGCGTCGGCTTCAGGGGTGCCGGGTTGAGGGGTGTAGACACTCAAGACCTGGCCGGAGACGGCGTCGATACGGAGAGTCTCGTAGGGCAGTGTGACCTCACCGATGAGTGGGTGCCGGAAGGTCTTCGCGCCGGCTCGGGCGGTTCGTACGTCGTTAGCCGCCCAGCGCGTCCGGAATGCTGTACTGCGGGTCGCGAGTTCTCCGATCAGTTCGGTCAGGTCGGGGTCGTGGGGGTGGCGGCCGGCCTCGATGCGCAGTATCGCCACGGTGTCGGCTGCGATCCCGTCCCACTCGGGGAACAGGTCCCGGGCCCTGGGCTCGTCGAGGAACAGGAAGCGGGCGCTGTTCGTCCGTCCGGGCAGGTCGTACATGGGTGCGAGGAGTGCGCGTCCCAGTGCGTTGACCGCGAGGATGTCGAACCGGCCGTTGAAGACCACTGCGGGAAGGTGGTCCATAGAGTCCAGCAGCACTCGGATTCCGGGGGTGACCAGGTCTTTAGCTGCGCCGCGGCTCCGCTTGCGGGATGCGGGGGTCAGAGCGGCGAGCAGCCGGTCGAGGTGAGCGCGTTCGTCGTCGTCCAGACGCAGGACTCCGGCGACGGCGTCGACGACTCCGGCGGAGGGCCCGGTTGCCTGGCCGCGTTCGAGCCGCACGTAGTACTCCGGGCTGACCCCGGCGAGCAACGCGACCTCCTCCCTGCGCAGGCCTTTCACCCGACGGCGGGTGCCCTGAGGAGGAAGGCCGGCCTCGGTTGGGGTGACCCGGGCGCGGCGGGTGGTGAGGAACTCGCGGACCGCCACCCGTGCGGCCTCCTTCTCGTCCATGAGATCAAGGGTAGGCCCGGCCCGCGTCCCGGAAGGGGTCCCTGTGAGTACCCCTTTTCGCAGTGCCTGTCGGGATGTGGTGAACCGATGTTGGCTGCATGTCGACGAGATCGAGATCGGCGCCCGGATGCTGCGGACGCCGGCCCTCGCCGCTTTCCCTTGATGCACCTTCCTTCGACACTCTCGACGAGAAACGAGTTCTCTGATGCAGCACGCCATGCTGGGGAGCCTGCAGGTTTCCCGGATCGGCCTGGGTGCCATGTCCATGGCCGGCACCCTCCTCTCCGGCGGCGGCCTGGACGACGCTGAATCCATCCGCGCCGTCCATCGCGCGCTCGACCTCGGCGTCACCCACATCGACACCGCTGAAAGCTACGGCCCGTACCACAGCGAGGAGATCGTCGGTCAGGCGCTGGAGGGCCGGCGCGACCAGGTCGTCCTCGCCACGAAGTTCGGCATCCTGTCCCATGCCGGGGATGGAACCGGCCTGTTCGACAGCAGTCCGGTCAACATCCGCACTGCCGTCGAGGGCTCCCTGAAGCGCCTGCGCACCGACCGGATCGACCTCTACTACCAGCACCGGGTCGACCAGAACACGCCCATCGAGGAGACCATCGGCACCGTGGCCGAGCTGGTCGCCGAAGGCAAGGTCCTGAGCATCGGCCTGTCCGAGGCCTCTCCGGACACGATTCGCCGCGCCCACGCCGTGCACCCGATCGCCGCGTTGCAGACCGAATACTCCCTGTGGACCCGCGACGTCGAGACCGAGCTGCTGCCCCTGCTACGCGACCTGGGCATCGGCCTCGTCCCCTACGCGCCACTCGGGCACGGGTTCCTGACCGGCCAGATCCGCACGCCGGATGAGATCCCCGACGGCGACTGGCGCAAGACCAATCCGCGCTTCATAGGCGAGGCCTTCTACCAGAACCTGCAGCTCGTCGAGGAAGTACGGAACATCGCGGCCGAGGTGAGTGCCACCCCGGCACAGATCGCGCTGGCCTGGCTGGTGGCCCAGGGCGAGGACATCGCCCCGATCCCCGGCAGCCGGCGAGTCGCTCGCGTCAAAGAGAACACCGCCGCCGACGGCTTCGTCCTGACCGCCGACCAGTTGCAGCGGCTCGACACCCTCACGCCGGCCACCGGTGCCCGACACGACGACTTCAACGAGTCCACGATCGACCGCTGAACCCAGCATCAGCGCGTGTGCCGCAACCAGCGCGAACGCCGGACCCCAACGTAGTTCTCGACGCACGAGAGCCTTCGCCTCAGAGGAGAAACACCATGTCCGCAGCTACATCACTGACCGAGCAGAACCGCGCGATCGTCGAAGCCATGTTCGCGGCGGCGAACCGCGGTGACGTCGAGGGAGTCTTCTCCTACCTGTCCGAGGACGTCGCGGTCATCGAGCCGGTGTTCCTGCCCTTCGGGAAGGCCTACCACGGCAAGGACGAATTCCTCGGCCTCGCCCAGGTCTTGCCGAACTACCTCGACGTTTCCAAGATCACGGTGCACTACACCATCGCCGACGGCGACCGCGTCGCGGCGTGCGTCGGCATCACGGACGTCGCGACCGGAGAGCTGACCCACTTCATCGAACAATTCACCCTCAAGGACGGCAAGATCGTCGAGAATCGGGTGTTCTACCACAACGTCGGCAGCATGATCGACAGGCCCGAGGTCGTGTAGCGCGCACTCGAACTCACTGATCGCCCTCCAACGTTCCTCACCCAGTAATGGAACTCGCGACATCCGAACTCCAGGAGGTTCCTATGAGTCTGCCCATAACCAACGTCATACTCGTGCACGGCGGGTTTGCCGGCGGTTCCGGCTGGCAGGGCGTCTACGACCTGCTGACCGCCGACGGCTTCCGGGTCAGCATCGTGCAGCACGCCACGTTCTCGCTCGCCGGCGACGTCGAGGCAACCCGCCGGGTCCTCGACGCACAAAACGGCCCCGCCGTGCTTGTTGGGCACTCCTACGGAGGAGTCGTCGTCACCGAGGCCGGCACCCACGACGCCGTGGCGGCGGTGGTGTACATCGCCGCGTTCGCCCCGGACCAGGGCGAGTCGGTAAGCACGCTCATCGCCGACCCACCGCCCGACGCACCGGTGCCGCCGATCCTGCCGCCCGTCGACGGCTTCCTGCTGTTGGACCGTGAGCGCTTCGCCGAGTCGTTCGCCGGTGACCTGCCCGCAAGCCAGGCGGCGTTCATGGCAGACTCCCAGCTCCCGTGGGGCGTCGACGCGCTCGCCGGCGCCGTCTCTGCGCCTGCCTGGCGAACCAAGCCGAGCTGGTACCTGGTCGCCGCCGACGACCGCATGATCCCCCCGCCCGCCCAGCGGGCAATGGCCGAACGGGCCGCCGCGACCACGGTCGAGTCCTCCGGCAGCCACGCTGTGTACGTCTCGCAACCGGCCGCCGTCGCCGACCTGATCAAGAAGGCCGCCCAGTCGGTCAGCTGAGCGAACCACCCGTCGCATGTCCCCGGTCCACGATCGAGGGCGATTGGCATCCCGGACGTCACGGCGGGATAGCTGACCCACTTCATCGAACAATTCACTCTCAAGGACGGCAAGGTCATCGAGCTTCGGCCGTTCTACAACAACGCCAACACCTTGGTCGGCAAGCCCAAGGTTGTGTAGCGCACACTCAAATTCGCTGATCGCCTCCAGCGTCTCCTCACCCAGTAGTCGAACGCTCGGCGCGCTCAAAATTTCCCACAGTGACCAATGCCGACACCGGGGCCATGGGCCCCTGCCGTGACCTGTGCCGGCACGATGAAAATGGCTCAGTGTTCAGCATTGGCCAGAGCCCTCGCACCGGTGTCGAGAACGGGCTCAACGGGACGGCGTGACAGGGGACCACACGCCCATCCACTGTGCGGCGCCCCACGCCTCGTACCGTCGCACCTCGGTGAACCCCAGCGTCGACGCGAGGCGCATCGAGCGGTCGTTGGCGGTCTGGGTGCAGAGCACCACCGGCTCGCCGGGAAGCACGTCGGCGAACCAGCCGAGCGCCGCCGTGCACGCCTCGGCGGCGTATCCCCGTCCCCATGCCGCTGGCAGGAACAGGTAGCCGAGCTCGGCTTCCCCGGCATCCGGACGGACCTGACTCCGACGCTGCGCGTCGCGCCGGTTGAGCTCGATGGTGCCGATCATCGCTCCGTCGAGCTCGACCACGAAAAGCCCGGGGCGACTCTCGGGCGTCTCAGGCAACGCGCGCTCCAACTCGTCACGCGGTCGAGGGCCGCCGACGTAGGCGCCCACCTCCGGTGAGGCGAACAGCTCGATGAACGCCGCGCGGTCGCGGGCCTCGGGCTCCCGGAGCACGAGCCGTTCGGTTCGTATCGGGGCAGGTAGCCAGGCGACGGGTCCAAGCTCAGTCATGGCGGGCAACCTGGCCGCCCGTCCACCGGGCAAAGGTGTGATGGTCCCGGAAGCGCGCCTCGTGCCGGGCGGTCCTCAGGAGGGTGGCCAATTGCGTAGGGCGGCGTCGGCCATCTCCTTTAGTTCGTCGCGGCTGACACCGCTCGCGGCTTGTACGGCGATGCCGTAGCCGAAGGTGGTGAGGTAGCGGGCCAGTAGTCCTGGATCGGTCCGCGGAGGCAGGTCGCCGTCGTCGACGGCTCGCTGGAACCGCTCTCGGATGCAGGCGTAGCCGTTGTTGCGCCAGGCGACGAGGAGGTCACGGACTTCCTGCCCGGAGTCGCTGGCGGTCAAGGCGCCCTGGACACCCAGGCATCCGGGGGGATTGGCCGGGCGGGTGGTGGTTCGAACGGTGCCGGCCAGGATCGCGGTGGCGACGCCGAGGGCGGTCGGCTCCTCCAGGGCCCGGGGCAGGTATCCGCTCGGGCCTTCGGTGTAGCGCTCCAGAGCCTTGCGGAACAGCTCCTCCTTGTTGCCGAAGGCCGCGTACATGCTGGTGGAGGAAATCCCCATCGCGTCCGTCAGGTTGGCCAGGCTGGCCCCCTCGTACCCGTGCTCCCAGAAGACCAGCATGGCGCGCTCGAGAGCCTCGTCGGCGTCGAATCCTCGCGGTCGGCCGATGGGACCGCTCCGTTTCGTCTCCACTCCCACACTCTACCTCTTCCGCATCGATCGATGCGGAAGTGCTACCTTCGACTTCTGCGGCGATCGCTGCAGAAGTCCAAGGAGGTTGTTCCGTGGGGTTACTTGAGGGCAAGACCGCACTCGTCACCGGGGGCAGCACCGGAACGGCCTGGCCAGTGCCGTCCGGCTGGCGGCCGAGGGCGCACACGTGTTCATCGCCGGCCGACGCAAGACCGAACTCGACGCGGCCGTCGAAGTGATCGGTTCAGCGGCTACCGCGGTGACCGGCGACATCTCGAACCTGGTCGACCTGGACCGGCTCTACGAGACGATCCGCAGCCGGGAACGGGGCCTGGACGTCCTGTTCGCGAATGCCTCCATCGCCTCGCTCGGGCCACTGGAGCAGATCACCGAGGAACACTTCGACATCCTCTTCGGCATCAACGTCCGGGGCGGACCACCCTGAACGGTGAGCCGGCCACCCGGGACGACCTCATCGCGGTTCAGAAGCATGACGTCCGGCAACTCGAAGAACACTCCGGACATCGCCAACGGCCCACCCGGGCCTCATAATTCGCGAGGTTACGCAATGACCATCACACTGATCACCGGGGCCAACAAGGGCATCGGCTTCGAGACAGCCAGACAGCTTCTGGCGTTGGGCCACGTCGTCTACATCGGCGCGCGTGATGTCGAGCGAGGCGAGAAGGCGGCGGCAGAGCTCGGCGCACGATTCGTGCGGCTCGACGTGACCGACGACGCGTCGGTGAGCAGCGCGCTGGCGACGATCGACTCGGCCGAGGGCCGGCTCGACGTCCTGGTGAACAACGCGGGCATCCTGGGGGACGGAGTCACCGACGGTCCCACGGCACTTCGGGCCTTCGACACCAATGCGGTGGGAATCGTGCGCGTCACGGAGGCGGCGCTTCCCCTGCTGCGCAAGTCCTCGAACCCGACCGTGGTCACCGTTTCGAGCAGTGCCGGGTCCTTCTGGGCAGTTACCAATCCGGACCGGCCGGAGTTCAACCTGCCGTTGGCGCTCTACTCCGCCTCGAAGTCCGCAGCCACCATGCTCACGGTCCAGTACGCCAAGTCCCAGCCGGGCATCAAGTTCAACGCGGTCGAGCCCGGCACCACCGCGACAGACCTGACCGCGGCGTTCGGCATCGGAAGGGCGCCGGAGGAGAGTGCCAGGGTCGTGGTTCGTCTCGCCACTCTCGACGCGGACGGTCCGACAGGAACCTTCCAGGACGAGAACGGGGAAGTGCCCTGGTAGCCGTGGGGGAACGGTCGGGGGCAGCCCAGGCGGGTTGCCCCCGACCGTTCCCCCAGGCCTGACGCTCCGCACTCGCCGGTACGGCCGTCCAACATCCAATCGGCGCACGCTCATTGACCTGACTAGACCACTCCTCTTACGTTCGCACGGCAGCCATCCCGGCCACAACGAAGTGAGCCCGCAGGAGGTCATGCCCGTGCGCCCCACCGCCGTCCGCCCAACTGCCCTGCTGATCGCCCTTGTTGCCACCGCAGCCACCGCCACCGCCTGCGGCAGCGGCTCCGGTAGTGACCCGGACACCGTGAAGGTCTCTTTCAAGCAGTCCACGGACAACTCGATCCACGTCATGGACGACTACCTCGCCGGTATCAAGAAGCAGTTCGAGAAGGAGAACCCCGGCAAGAAGGTCGAGCTCGTCCCCATCAAGGCCCCGGACTCGGAGTACTACACCAAGCTCCAGCAGATGCTCCGCTCCCCCAAGACCGCCCCGGACCTGGTCTACGAGGACACGTTCCTCATCAACTCGGACATCACCAGCGGGTACTTGAAGCCGCTCGACGCCTACCTCGCCAAGTGGCCGGACTGGAAGCAGTTCATGGACACCGCGAAGGCCGCCGCCAAGGCCGAGGACGGGAAGACGTACGGCATCCCGGACGGCACGGACACCCGCGGCCTCTGGTTCAGCAAGGACGTCTTCCGGAAAGCCGGCCTGCCCGACGGCTGGCAGCCGAAGACCTGGGACGACGTCCTCGCCGCCGCCCGCACGATCAAGCGGAAGGTCCCGGGCGTCATCCCCCTGAACGTCTACACGGGCAAGCCCGTCGGCGAGGCCGCCACCATGCAGACGTTCGAGATGCTGCTCTACGGCACCGACGACGCCGGCGGCCAAGACCCCCTCTACGACCGGACGTCGAAGAAGTGGGTCGCCGGAAGCGACGGCTTCAAGGACTCCCTCGCCTTCGTCGAGACGGTCTACAAGGAGAAGCTCGGCCCGGACATCGAAGACGCCCTCGACCCCAACGTGATGACGAGGGTCCGCGGCGAGTGGCTCCCCAAGGGCAAGCTCGGCATCGCCCTCGACGGCTCCTGGCTCCCGCAGGACTGGCTGAAGGGCAGTGGACACGAATGGCCCGAGTGGTCGAAGGAACTCGGTCTCGCCGCCATGCCCACCCAGCACGGCCAGGCCCCGGGCAGGGTGAGCATGTCCGGCGGCTGGACCTGGTCCATCCCGGACAAGTCCGCCAACCCCGGCCTCGCCTTCGACTTCGTCAAGACCATGCAGACGAAGGCCAACGCCCAGAAGTGGTACATCGCCAACTCGGGCATCGCCGTCCGCAAGGACGTCGCCGCCGATCCCGCGTACACCAAGGCCCAGCCCGGCATCACGTTCTTCACCGACCTGGTCGCCAGCACCCACTACCGGCCCGCCTACCCGGCGTACCCGAAGGTCTCCACCACCATCCAGGAGGCGATGGAGGGTGTGACGACGGGTGACCAGCCCGTACAACAGGCGGCGCGGGGCTACGACGACGCGCTCAAGGAGGCCACGGACAACCAGGTGGTCGAGAAGTGACCACCGCCGCACCGCGGGCGACGGGCCCGGGGGCGGCCAAGTCCCCCTCGGGCCCGGCCCCTTCACCGCCCGCCCCCCCCCGGGTGCCCCCCTCCGCCGCTCCCTCGTCCGTGCCCTGCCCGTCTCCCCCGCCCTGGTCCTGCTGCTCCTCTTCCTCGCGGGCCCGATCGTCTACTGCGTCTGGATCGCCTTCACCGACCTCCAGCTCACCGGCCAGGCCGAGTCGTCGTTCGTCGGTCTGGAGAACTTCCGTACGGCCTTCCAGGACGAGGAGTTCCTCAACGCCGTATGGCTGACGCTGGTGTTCACGGTCATCTCGTCGCTGATCGGGCAGAACACCCTCGGCCTGGCGCTGGCCTCCCTCATGCGGCGCGCGTCGAAGCCGGTCCGTACGCTCACCGGCGGGATCGTGATCACAGCGTGGGTGCTGCCGGAGGTGGTCGCCGGTTTCCTGCTCTACGCCTTCTTCCGCCGCGAGGGCACCCTGAACGCCATCCTGGACTGGCTCCATCTCCCGTCCCAGAACTGGCTGTTCACGCTTCCGATCCTCGCGGTGTCGTTCGCGAACGTATGGCGGGGGACGGCCTTCTCGATGCTCGTGTACTCCGCCGCCCTCAACGAGATCCCGAAGGAGATCACGGAGGCGGCCGAGGTCGACGGCGCGGGCGGCTGGCGCCGTATGTGGCACATCACGCTCCCGATGATCCGGCGTTCCATCGCCACGAACCTGATGCTCAACACCCTCCAGACCCTGTCCGTCTTCGGGCTCATCTGGGTGATGACCAGGGGCGGCCCGGGTGACAAGAGCCAGACCCTTCCCCTCTTCATGTACGAACAGGCCTTCCAGAACAGCATGATCGGCTACGGCACGGCCGTGGCCCTCCTTCTGCTGCTGGTCGGCTCCCTGTTCTCGCTCGTGTATCTGCGCCTGCTGCGGACGGAGGTCTGACGACACATGGCCCTCACGCTCTCCTCCCGCCGCCGTAGCCGTCGGCTGGCGGCCGACGCCGGGTTGTTCGTGTTCGCCGCCGCGTTCGTGCTGCCGCTGGCCTGGGTGGTCCTGTCGGCCCTGGACCCGCGAGCCGACCTCAGGGTGAAGGCGCCCGACGGCCTCACCCTGGGCAACTTCGACGCGATCCTGACCTCCGACATCACCTTCACCCCGCTGCTGAACAGCCTGATCCTGTGCGGCGGCGCGACCGGACTGACGGTGGTGTGCGCGGCCCTCGCGGCGTACCCCCTGTCCCGCTTCAGGTCCCGCCTGAACCGCCCGTTCCTGCTCACGATCCTCTTCGCGACCAGCCTGCCGATCACGGCGATCATGGTTCCGGTGTACGCGCTGTTCGTGCGGGTGGACCTGATCGACACCATGCAGGGCACGATCTTCTTCTTCGCCGCCTCCCAACTCCCGTTCGCCATCTGGCTGATGAAGAACTTCATGGACGGCGTCCCGAGGGAACTGGAGGAGGCGGCCTGGACGGACGGCGCGTCGTCGCTCCAGTCACTGGTCCGGATCGTGCTCCCCCTCATGGGCCCGGGAGTCTCCGTCGTGACGGTGTTCTCCTTCGTGATGATGTGGGGGAACTTCTTCGTCCCGTTCATGCTGCTGCTCACCCCGGACCAGATGCCGGCCTCCGTGAGCATCAACGAGTTCTTCGGAAACCGCGGCATGGTGGCGTACGGCCAACTCGCCGCGTTCTCCGTCGTCTACTCGACCCCGGTGATCCTGCTCTACGTCCTGATCGCCCGCCGGCTGGGAGGAGGCTTCGCGCTGGGTGGCGCGGTCAAGGGGTGAGCCCGGCGCACGTGTCACGCCTCCGGCAGCACGTCACGCCTCCGGCAGCACCCCGGGCCGGAACGGCTCCACCCCCACCACGTGGCGCACCCGCACCGGCTCGATCAGCAGCATCACCCGTCGCTCGCCGGGGAGCAACCAGGGGTACCGGTCCTGCCCGATGTACTTCCGGGTGAGCCGGTCCATGGAGGCATCCGCCTCCTCGCCCTCGACGAAACGGATGACCCGGCCCCGGATCTCGACGCGGTCGTAGGGGTTGTCAGGGTCGTGGTGGGAGAGGGAAATGTTCGGATTGCGCCGCAGGTTCTCCTCCTTCACACGGCCGATCGCCGTGTTGACCATGACGTACTCACCTTCGATGTCCGCCCACATGGGCGAGATCTGCGGGGTCCCGTCGGCGCCGACCGTCGCGAGGTGCCAGAAGTTCGGCGCCACCAGACGTTCGCGAATATGCCCCTCTACCTTGCCATTTGCCTCGTGCACGACCGTCACGCTCCTTTCGGGCACCCGTCCGGGCGCCCTCCGCCACCCTCCCTACCAGCCACCGAACCGCCGACAGACGATCTTCGGCCACCTCGAACCCACGGCCGAAACCGTATGTTCCTACAATCTGTGATCCTGGCCGAACTGAACGTAGTCACCGCACGCCCGCGCCCCTAACTTGTGGCCCGTGCGCCGACCCCCACAGCCCAGTCCGCCCAGCCCACCGCCGCCTCCCCCGTTCGACGCTCCCGCCGCCCGCAGGCTCCGGACCGCTCTCGGAATGGGGCCCGAACATGTCGCCTACGGCATGCGTGTCTCGTACGGGCTCCCCTATGTGACCCCCGACCTCGTGATCGCCTGGGAGCGCGGGATCACCTCTCCCACCAACCCCGAACTCGTCGGGCTCGCGGGCGTGTTGTGGTGCTCCCCCGGTGACCTCATCGGCAGACCGCGCACCCTGCGCGAGCACCGGCTCTCCCGCGGGTTCGCGCCCGAGGACGTGGCGAATGCCGTCGGGCTCGAACTCCTCGCGTATCTCAGCATGGAGGAGCACGACCAGTGGCGCGGCACCGACCGGCAGTCGTCCGCGCTGGCCGACCTGCTGGACCTCACGCTGCCCGACTTCGTGATCGTCACGGGCCGCGAGCCGAAACTCGCCGCGTTGCTGCGCAATGCCGTGACGACGCGGTGGCAGGCGTACGTCCGTCCGGTCGCGAAGATCGTGCCGCTGGGCCGGCGGCTCCTGGAGGACAGCCTCCAGAAGCTGCACCGGCAGTACCAGGGGCAGACGGTCTCCACGCTCGGCTGGGGCGGCGGCGGTACCGGTGACACCGGGCAGGACTTCCTGGACCGGGTGGTCGACCACTTCTGGACCACGGTCCAGGACAACACCGGCTAGCGGCCCCGGAGGGCCGCCTAGAAGACCGACTCCGCCTCGTCCATCCGGTCCTTCGGGACCGTCTTCAGTTCGGTCACCGCCTCCGCGAGCGGCACCATCAGGATGTCGGTGCCGCGCAGGGCGGTCATCCTGCCGAACTCGCCCCGGTGCGCGGCCTCCACCGCGTGCCAGCCGAAGCGGGTGGCGAGGACACGGTCGTACGCGGTCGGTGAGCCGCCGCGCTGGACGTGACCGAGGATGACCGGCTTGGCCTCCTTGCCGAGGCGGCGCTCCAGCTCGTACGCCAGGGCCGTACCGATGCCCTGGAAGCGCTCGTGGCCGAACTGGTCGATCGCGCCCTTGCCGTAGTCCATGGTGCCGTCGGCGGGGTGGGCGCCCTCGGCGACGGCGACGACGGCGAACTTCTTGCCGCGGGAGAAACGCTCCTCGACCATCTTGACCAGGTCCGCCGGGTCGAAGGGCCGCTCGGGCAGGCAGATGCCGTGGGCGCCGGCCGCCATACCGGACTCCAGGGCGATCCAGCCCGCGTGCCGGCCCATGACCTCGACGACCATCACGCGCTGGTGGGACTCGGCGGTGGTCTTGAGGCGGTCCATCGCCTCGGTGGCGACACCGACCGCGGTGTCGAAGCCGAAGGTGCGGTCGGTGGAGGAGATGTCGTTGTCGATGGTCTTCGGGACGCCGACAACCGGCAGACCCGCGTCGGCCAGCATCCGCGCGGCCGTCAGCGTGCCCTCGCCGCCGATCGGGATCAGCGCGTCGATGCCGAAGTCGCGCGCGATGTCGTACGCGTTCTCGCACGCCTCGCGCAGCCGGTCGCGCTGCAGGCGGGACGAGCCGAGGATGGTGCCGCCGCGGGCCAGGATGCCGCTGACGGCGTCGAGGTCGAGCGTGCGGTAGTGGCCGTCGAGCAGGCCGGCGTACCCGTCCTCGAAGCCGATGACCTCGTCGCCGTAGTGGTCGACCGCTCGGTGCACGACCGACCGGATCACGGCGTTCAGGCCGGGGCAGTCGCCACCTGCTGTGAGCACTCCGATGCGCATCGTGCTGTGTCTCCTGCTCGCTGTTGATACCGGTGAGCCAGATCCGATTGTTTCATGCCCACAGGACGACGTCGTCGTTGCCACTGACGGGCGCCTTATATATCGCGAGAGGTATTGTCAAGAGGGTTCTGCTCACCTCGGTGGGCGATTTTTATGAGCCCACGAGTACCCCTGAGCAAGACGAAGACGACAGCGAAGACTACGGCGAAGACGAAGACGACGACGAAACGGAGAGCACGCGTGACCCGCAGCGTGTACGTGACCGGCATCGACCGCGGCGACGGCCGCCAGGTCGTCGAGCTGGGGGTCATGGAGCTCCTGACCCGGCAGGTCGACCGGGTGGGCGTGTTCCGTCCCCTCCTCCACGACGGCCCCGACCGTCTTTTCGAGCTGTTGCGCGCCCGGTACCGGCTGTCCCAGGACCCGGCCACCGTCTACGGCATGGACTACCACGAGGCGTCCGCCCTCCAGGCCGAGCGCGGCGCCGACGAGCTGGTGTCGACCCTGGTCGACCGCTTCCACCGGGTCGCCCGCGACTACGACGTCGTCCTGGTCCTCGGCACCGACTACGCCGACACCCAGTTCCCGGACGAGCTGTCCCTCAACGCCCGGCTGGCGAACGAGTTCGGCGCCTCGGTGATCCCGGTGGTCGGCGGCCGGGGCCAGACCGCCGAGTCCGTGCTCGCCGAGACCCGCAACGCCTACCGCGCCTACGACGGCCTCGGCTGCGACGTCCTCGCCATGGTCACCAACCGGGTCGCCCGGGACGACCGGGACAAGATCGCCGAGCAGCTCGACTCCCGGCTCCCCGTGCCCTGCCACGTCCTCCCCGACGAACCCGCCCTCTCCGCGCCGACCGTCGCCCAGATCGCGCACGCCCTCGGCGCCAGGGTCGTCCTCGGCGACGACTCCGGGCTCTCCCGGGACGCTCTGGACTTCGTCTTCGGCGGGGCGATGCTGCCGAACTTCCTCGGCGCCCTGACGCCGGGCTGCCTGGTCGTCACCCCGGGCGACCGCGCCGACCTGGTCGTCGGTTCGCTGGCCGCGCACAGTGCCGGCACCCCGCCGATAGCCGGCGTACTGCTCACCCTGGGCGAGGTGCCGGGCGACGACATCCTCACCCTCGCCGCCCGCCTGGCCCCCGGCACGCCGGTCCTCTCGGTGGCCGGCAACAGCTTCCCCACCGCCGCCGAGCTCTTCTCCCTGGAGGGGAAGCTGAACGCGGCCACCCCGCGCAAGGCGGAGACCGCGCTCGGCCTCTTCGAGCGGTACGTCGACACCGCCGACCTCAACCGGCGCGTCTCCGCGCCGAGCAGCGACCGTGTCACCCCGATGATGTTCGAGCACAAGCTCCTGGAGCAGGCCCGCTCGGACCGGCGCCGCGTCGTGCTGCCCGAGGGCACCGAGCCGCGCGTCCTGCACGCGGCCGAGGTGCTGCTGCGCCGCGGGGTGTGCGACCTCACCCTCCTCGGCCCGGTCGACCAGATCCGCAAGAAGGCCGCCGACCTCGGTATCGACCTGGGCGACGCCCAGCTGATCGACCCGGCCACCAGCGAACTGCGGGACTCCTTCGCCGGGCAGTACGCGGCCCTGCGCGCCCACAAGGGCGTCACGGTGGAGCTGGCGTACGACGTCGTCTCGGACGTGAACTACTTCGGCACCCTGATGGTCCAGGAGGGCCTCGCCGACGGCATGGTGTCGGGCTCGGTGCACTCCACGGCGGCCACCATCCGGCCGGCCTTCGAGATCATCAAGACAAAGCCGGACGCGGACATCGCCTCGTCCGTCTTCTTCATGTGCCTGACCGACAAGGTCCTGGTCTACGGCGACTGCGCGGTGAACCCGGACCCGAACGCCGAGCAGCTGGCGGACATCGCCGTCCAGTCGGCGTCCACCGCCGCGCAGTTCGGTGTGGCGCCGCGGATCGCGATGCTGTCGTACTCGACGGGTACCTCCGGCTCGGGCGCCGACGTCGACAAGGTGCGCGAGGCGACCGAGCTGGTGCGCTCGCGGCGGCCCGACCTGAGGATCGAGGGGCCGATCCAGTACGACGCGGCCGTGGAGCCGTCGGTCGCGGCGACCAAGATGCCGGGCTCCGAAGTCGCCGGTCAGGCAAGCGTGTTGATCTTCCCGGACCTCAACACCGGCAACAACACCTACAAGGCCGTGCAGCGGTCGGCCGGCGCGATCGCCGTCGGGCCGGTGCTGCAGGGTCTGCTCAAGCCGGTCAACGACCTGTCCCGGGGCGCGCTCGTCTCGGACATCGTGAACACCGTCGCCATCACGGCGATACAGGCCCAGCACCCCGACGAGAAGGCAACCGCCCAGTGAGCCCGTCCCGCGTCCTCGTCCTCAACTCCGGCTCCTCGTCGGTGAAGTACCAGCTGCTCGACATGAGTGACAGCAGCCGGCTGGCCCTGGGGCTCGTCGAGCGGATCGGCGAGCAGTCCTCCCGGCTCAAGCACACGCCCCTCGCCCGCGGCGGCGAGTCCCGGGAGTGGACCGGGCCGATCGCCGACCACGACGCGGCCCTGAAGGCGGTCGCGGAAGAGCTGGCGAAGGACGGTCTGGGGCTCGACTCCCCCGAGCTGGCCGCGATCGGGCACCGGGTGGTGCACGGCGGGAAGACCTTCACCGAGCCGACGGTCGTCGACGAGGCCGTACTCGCCGAGATCGAGCGGCTGATCCCGGTGGCCCCCCTGCACAACCCGGCCAACCTCACCGGCATCCGCACCGCCCGGGCCCTGCGGCCCGACCTCCCCCAGGTCGCCGTCTTCGACACCGCCTTCCACACCACGATGCCGGAGTCGGCCGCCCGCTACGCGATCGACGTGAAGACCGCCGACGAGCACCGGATCCGGCGCTACGGCTTCCACGGGACCAGCCACGCGTATGTGTCCCGGGCGACGGCCAAGCTGCTGGGCAGGGCGCCAGAGGACGTCAACGTGATCGTGCTGCACCTCGGCAACGGGGCGTCCGCCTCGGCGGTCCGGGGCGGGAAGTGCGTGGACACCTCCATGGGACTGACGCCTTTGGAGGGGCTGGTGATGGGTACGCGCTCCGGAGACATGGATCCGGCCGTCATCTTCCATTTGATGCGCGTTGGCAAAATGTCCACGGACGAGATCGACACTCTTCTCAACAAGAAGAGCGGATTGATCGGTCTGTGCGGGGACAACGACATGCGGGAGATCCGCCGCCGGATCGACGAGGGTGACGAACAGGCCCGACTGGCCTTCGACATCTACATTCACCGGCTGAAGAAGTACATAGGCGCCTATTACGCCGTACTCGGACGCGTGGATGCGGTCGCCTTCACAGCGGGAGTCGGGGAGAACGCGAGCGCGGTGCGGGAAGCTGCGGTGGCGGGCCTGGAGGGACTGGGCCTGGCCGTGGACGGCGCGCTCAACGCCGTACGCGGTGACGAGCCGCGGCTGATCTCGCCCGGGGACGCGCGGGTGGCCGTCGCGGTGGTGCCGACCGACGAAGAACTGGAGATCGCCACACAGACCTACGCACTGGTCGGGCGGTAACGATATGCGGCTCCGCCGCGTGGCCGGCTGAGCAATACACGGCAGTAACACGCCTGAGCACAGAGCCGCACATTTGTATCTTCCACCAGACGGAATATTCCGTAGCGAAACAAACCGATAGGATCGCCCCATGCGCCGTTCGAAAATCGTCTGTACTCTCGGCCCCGCGGTCGACTCCCATGAACAACTCGTGTCGCTGATCGAAGCCGGCATGAATGTGGCCCGCTTCAACTTCAGCCACGGCTCACACACCGAGCACCAGGGGCGGTACGACCGCGTCCGTGCCGCCGCCAAGGAGTCCGGCCGGGCCATCGGTGTCCTCGCCGACCTGCAGGGCCCGAAGATCCGTCTGGAGACCTTCGCCGAGGGTCCGGTCGAGCTGGAGCGCGGTGACGAGTTCGTCATCACGACCGAGGACGTCTCCGGTGACAAGCAGATCTGCGGGACGACCTACAAGGGCCTGCCCGGTGACGTGAGCAAGGGCGACCAGATCCTGATCAACGACGGCAACGTCGAGCTC
Organism: Streptomyces sp. NPDC050997; assembly: GCF_040660135.1. Classification (NCBI taxonomy): domain Bacteria; kingdom Bacillati; phylum Actinomycetota; class Actinomycetes; order Kitasatosporales; family Streptomycetaceae; genus Streptomyces; species Streptomyces sp. NPDC050997. Next base: position 171,972 of record NZ_JBFAGK010000017.1, on the reverse strand, counting down.
AAGGTCACCGAGGTCGTGGGTCCCAAGGTCAGGACGATCGTGATCGAGGGCGGCGTCGTCTCCGACCACAAGGGCATCAACCTGCCCGGCGCGGCCGTGAACGTCCCGGCGCTGTCCGAGAAGGACATCGATGACCTGCGCTTCGCACTGCGCATGGGCTGTGACCTGGTCGCCCTGTCCTTCGTCCGGGACGCCACGGACGTCGCGGACGTGCACAAGATCATGGACGAGGAGGGCCGCCGGGTCCCCGTCATCGCCAAGGTGGAGAAGCCGCAGGCGGTGGAGAACATGGAGGCCGTCGTGATGGCCTTCGACGGCGTGATGGTCGCCCGTGGCGACCTGGCCGTCGAGTACCCGCTCGAAAAGGTCCCCATGGTGCAGAAGCGCCTGATCGAGCTGTGCCGGCGCAACGCCAAGCCGGTGATCGTGGCGACCCAGATGATGGAGTCGATGATCACCAACTCCCGTCCGACCCGCGCCGAGGCCTCCGACGTGGCCAACGCGATCCTGGACGGCGCCGACGCGGTCATGCTGTCCGCCGAGTCGAGCGTGGGCGCGTACCCGATCGAGACCGTGAAGACGATGTCGAAGATCGTCGCCGCGGCCGAGCAGGAGCTGATGTCCAAGGGCCTGCAGCCGCTGGTCCCGGGCAAGAAGCCGCGCACGCAGGGCGGTTCGGTGGCCCGCGCCGCCTGCGAGATCGCCGACTTCCTCGGTGGCCGGGGCCTGGTGGCCTTCACCCAGTCCGGCGACACCGCCCGCCGCCTCTCGCGCTACCGCGCGGTCCAGCCGATCATCGCGTTCACCACGGACGAGTCCACCCGCAACCAGCTGACGCTCAGCTGGGGCGTGGAGTCGCACGTCGTGCCGTTCGTGAACAGCACCGACGAGATGGTCGACCTGGTGGACCAGGAGATCGCCAAGCTCAACCGCTTCAACCCGGGCGACATCTGCATCATCACCGCGGGCTCGCCCCCCGGCGTCGCCGGCACCACCAACATGCTGCGCGTCCACCACCTCGGTGGCACCAAGTGAGCGCACGGTAAAGGCTCTTGTACGGCGCTGAGGGCGCCCCCTGTGACAAGGGGGCGCCCTCAGGCGTGTGCGGCTCCCGAACGGGCTTGTGCGGGCATACAGGGGGCTTACTCGCTGAACTGGTGCATCCCCGGTACGTGCAGGGTCCCGCCGAACTGGGCGGCCTGCGTCACCTTCGCGTTGGTGAAGTAGATCAGCGGGATGTTCAGCGGCGGCGGGTTCTCCGGGTCGAAGGTGATCGGGATCAGACCGAACAGGTTCCCGGAGATGCTCTCGGTGTACATGATCGTCTTGCCGTCACGGATCGTGGAGGTCGTACCCTTGCCCGCCTGCACGTGGTACGTCCTGCCGTTCTCCTTGACAATCTGGTGCAGGTCACCGATGTCGGTGCCTTCGGAGATCACGTACTTCAGGACCTTCTTGGTCTTGCCATTGGCGGTCCTGACCTCGACGACGCCCTGGTAGTCCGCGCCCTTCAGGAGCAGCGAACTGGCTTCCAGCTGCCAGGGGTTGTCGGGCAGCGGGACGGCGTTGTCGACGTCGCCCACATCGTCCGTGGCGACCGGGCAGTCCTCCGCGTCCGTGCCGGGACTCGCGGACGGGCTGGGCGAGGAGGTGGCCCCCTCGGCGGCGTCCTCGGCGGCCTTCTCGACGGCCTCGGTGGTGTCCTCGACCGTCTTGGAGGCGCCGTCGGTCGTGTCCTTCACGGTGTCGCCCACCGTGTCGGTGACCTTCTTGGTGGCGTCCTCGAGGGCGTCGGACGTGCCCGTGCCGGTGCTCGCCGAGGTCTCCGGGGCGTCGTCCGAGCCGTCCGGGCTCGCCGAGGCGGACGGGGTGGCCGACGGCGTCGGGCTCGCGCTGTCCGTCGCCTTGGTGCCGCCGGTGAGGATCCCGCCGATCGCGTCGCCGATGTCCTCCAGCAGGCCACCGCTCTCGGAGGGCGAGGGGCTCGCGGCGTCGGACGCCGAGTCGCTCTCCTCGCTCGAGGAGGCCGAGGGGGACGGTGTGGGGTCGGCCTTGTCGTCGGAACCTGAATCCGACGAAGAGCCGTCCGAGGAGTCCGTGCCGCCCGAGGACGCGGACGGGTTCGGCTCCGCCGAGTCGCCCTTGTCCGAGGAGTCCGAGTCGTCCGCGGACGTGTCCTTGTCGTCCTCGCCCGTCGAGGTGGACGGCGACGGGCTGGCCGACGGCGAGGAGCCGTCCTCCAGTGCCGTGAGGCAGTCCTTGTACTCGTCGGCCGTCAGGCTCTTGGACGCCGGCTGGTCGTCGGCGAGCGCGAGGGTCGGCGTGAATCCCATTCCCATGAGGACCGCCGTCGGCATCGCCGCCAGGGCTATCGCCTTGCCTGCCGGCACGTGGAACCTGGTGAACAGCGGCTTCTTGGGTGCCGCGTGGCGCGGCCCGGATCTCACACGGGACGCCTCCACGTCAGCCCCGTGGGTCACCTCGTCAGCCGGCACTGTGCCTCCCGTTAGCCCCGTTGACCGGGATCGTTACTGACAGATCGTTAGGCCCGCCCGGCCCGTCCACCGGCCTGAGGATCGCGGCGTCGGGGTCCGTCACCGCGGAGTCCTTGGTGAACGCGACACCCGGGACCGCGCCCTCGGGGGCACCGCCCGTGCTCGCGGGGGCCCCCGGCGGCTGCGACTCGGGCGGCTCGCCCGGTACCCACGACACGGCCATCGCTCCGCCGACCAGGGCGAGGAGGAAGCCGATGACGAAGCCGCCGAAGTTGGACACCGGGAGGGACACCAGGCCCAGCAGGATCGCCGCGACGCCCGCGAACGTGCGTACGTGCTTCTGGAACCAGAGGCTGAGACCCAGGACGAAGAGCAGCACGCCGATGATCAGGGAGCCGGCACCCGCGGTGGTGGCCATGGCCAGCGTTACGTGACCCAACTGAAGGTTCGCGTACGGGAAGTAAAGGATGGGGAAGCCTGCAAGCGTGACGAACAGGCCGGCCCAGAACGGCCGACTACCCCGCCAGGCGCGGAAGTTCCGCCGAAAGACCCGGAGGTAGTGCTCATCGTGGCCGGGCGCGGCAGGAGTTTCGGCGCTCATGGAAAACAGCTCCCTGGAACGGCGTTTCTGTGGTGAATGGTTACAGCGGGCGGAGAGTGGACGGGCGGGGGCGCCGTTGGCTCCCCCGCCCATCAGCGAGTGCCTAGTAGCACTCCTTGACGCCCTTCGACAGCGACATCTTCAGGCCGCTGAGCTTGAACGTACCGGCGGTGGTCGCCCACGCCGTCTGCTTCACGTCGAGCAGCGTGGCCGACTCGGCCTGCTGCGCGAAGCCGAACGGGTTGGCCGTGTCACCGCTCTTGATGCCGGGACCCTTGCTGAGGTCCTTGCCCGCCACACCGATGTCGATGTTCTTGAACGTGGCATCAGCCGACAGGTCCTCGACGTCGATGTACAGGTTGTCGGCCTGTACCGGCGTGTCACCGCCGCCCGCCTTCAGGATCAGGCTGACCGATCCGAGCAGCGGGATGTCGGGCGTGACCACGGACTGGCACATGTTCGTGATCGAGGCCTGCTTGAAGGCCGAGACCGCGACGGGGTGAGCCGTCTTCTTGCCGTCGAGGGTGTACCCCGAGTCAATGGCCCCGTACTGCGAGAAGCCCGTGCCGACGAGCTTGTCGGCCGTAACCTTGAACGACTGCCCCGACACGCTGAACGACGCCGCGAGGGCGTTGTTCGCGAGGGCGAGACCTATACACGCCGTGGCGGCAACGCTGGGCACCATCACCACAGCGAACCGCTTCCATCTCGTCCCGCCACGCACCTGGGACTCCATATTTCCTCCTTCTCGGACGTACATCTCCTGGCCCTGGCTGCCCCTTCGACTCGACGGCTCAGCCGGGCAGGGATGGGAGAAGTGCTACGTCCTCGGGAAGGGGAGCGCCTGTACTCGGAGACACTTACCGCGCCCGAATCACCGGCGATCACCCCCGAGCGACAACCACTGGTCGCGCCTGAACACGCATCACGCACAACCCTGCTGGACAGGCTTCGCCGGATGGGCGAAGACCCCCCTGTCCTAGAGCCGACGTCACTGCCGTCGGCTCTGCTCGGTGGGGACCCAGGGAATCCCGTCGACCCAACCGGCTGTCGGGGTACGGGAATGGACCGAGCGTCGCCGATCGTGGTGCATTCTCGCCGCTGACACAAGGGGGTTCATTACTGGCTAGTAACGGCCGTATAACCGAACAACGACCCACTGGTCTCGGTCGGCGACGCTGGGTGTCAACAGGGGCCAGGACAAAGCCATTGATCGCTGGACAGAAACCGACAGATCCGCGCCATTGGCTTACTGCAAGTAACAGCGGCCGCGTTTACCAAGATTTGGTAAAGTGCGGCCGCAACTGCCACCCCTCGGCCAATCTTTCACTCGGGCATCACAAGCTGTGACGTTTAGAGACTGGTCAGAACCGGGGCGCCAACCCCGATCAGAACAGCGCCCGCGCGAGCGCCCTGCGCGCCCCCGCCACCCTCGGATCGTCGGCACCGACCACCTCGAACAGCTCCAGCAGTCGGCGCCGTACGGCGTCCCGGTCATCGCCCGCCGTGCGGCGCACGGTGTCGATGAGCCGCCCGAAGGCGTCCTCCACGTGACCGCCCACCAGATCCAGGTCGGCGGCGGCGATCTGCGCCTGCGCGTCGTCCGGCCCGTCGGCCGCCTCCTTGCGCACCTGTTGCGGGTCGAGGCCCTGCACCCGCTGGAGCAACTCGGCCTGCGCGAGGCCCAGTTTGGCCTCGGAGTTGGCCGGATCGTCACTCAGTACGTTCCGGTACGCCTGGACCGCGCCGCCGAAGTCCCCGGCGTCCAGGGCCCGTACGGCGGCTTCGAGGAGCGAGTCGTACGGGCCGGCCGGCACCTCGGGAGCCGACTCGGCGGCGCCGGCCGGCTCACCGTCCGGGTCGACGACCAGACCGGTCAGGCCGAAGCGCTGCTCGGCGACCTCCACCAACTGGTCCAGGGTCTGCCGGATCTGCGCCTCCTCGGCGGCTCCCTGGAAGAGCGGCAGAGCCTGCCCGGCGACGACGGCGAAGACCGCCGGGATCCCCTGGATCCCGAACTGCTGCATCAGCATCTGATTGGCGTCGACATCGATCTTGGCGAGCAGGAAACGCCCGTTGTACTCGACGGCGAGCCGCTCCAGGACCGGGCTCAGCTGCTTGCAGGGCTGACACCACTCGGCCCAGAAGTCGATGACGACGGGCACCTCGGCGGACCGTTGCAGGACATCCTGCTCGAATCCTGCTTCATCGACGTCGATGACGAGATCGGCCGGGGAGAGCCCGCCCACCCCGCCGCCCTGTCGGGCCGCTTCGGCGCGCGCCTGCTCCGCCTTCGCTTTGGCCTCCTGGGCCGCCTTCACCGCGGCGAGGTCGACGACTCCGCTCATGGACATGTTCCGTGGCTGCATGCGTCTATCCTCCCCCGTTCCCCCGCCCGCGCGAAAAGCGTTCCGAAAGCCGGTCGTGCCATGTGCTGTTCGGCGGGGGGTCCCCACCCCGCGCCAGTGGTTTCGCTACGGGTCGTAGCGTAATGGCACGGGGTGCCTTCGGGCCACCCCACCCCGGTGATCTCCCTCACGGCCTCACACGAACCGACGGTTATGGTCGAGGAATGCAGAGCCGCACTCCCGCCCCGCGGGCCACCGGACGCCCCCGCAGCGCCGCCGCGGACACCGCGATCCTCAGCTCCACCCGGGAGGCCCTGGTGGAGCTCGGCTGGTCCAAACTCACCCTGGGTGATGTGGCGACCCGGGCCGGCGTCGCGAAGACGACGCTCTACCGCCGCTGGTCCGGCAAGAACGAGCTGGTCGTCGACGCGGTGGCGGAGCTCTTCGACGAGCTGGAACTCCCCGACCGGGGCAGCCTCGCCGCCGACATCGAGGGCGTGGTCCTGCAGTTCGCGGCGATCCTGGACCGACCGGAGGCGAGGAACGGCCTGATGGCGGTGGTCGCGGAGTCGACCCGCGACGACGCCCTGCGTGAACGCATCCGCGCCTCGATCGTGGACCGCCAGAAGCGCCTGGTCCTGGCGGGCCGCTGCCGCGCCCAGCGACGCGGCGAACTCCCCCCCGAGCCCGCCCCGGAGGAGGCCACCCGCAAGATCGACCTGATCTTCGACATGGTCGCCGGCGCGGTCGTCCACCGCACCCTGGTCAGCGCGGAACCGGCGGACGAGGAGTGGGCCCGCGACTTCACCCGGGTGCTGCTGCTGGGACTGACCGGGGCGGACGGCCAGGACGGGGCAGGGGGCCCGCACAGGGGCCCGTACAGGGGCCCGTACGGGTCTCAGGGGTCTCAGAACCCGGCCGGCTCCGTGTAGACCCCCCACTCGTCCCGCAGCACCCCGCAGACCTCGCCGAGGGTCGCCTCCGCCCGTACAGCGTCCAGCATCGGCTCGATCATGTTGGATCCGTCCCGCGCGGCGGCGAGCATCGCGCCGAGCGCGGCCCGCACAGCGGCCTCGTCCCGCGCGGACCTACGGGCGCCCAGCGCGCGCACCTGCTCCCGCTCCACCTCGTGACTGACCCGCAGGATCTCCAGGTCGCCGGTGACGGAGCCATAGTGGACGTTGACCCCCACGACCCGCTTGTCGCCCTTCTCCAGGGCCCGTTGGTACTGGAACGCGGACTCGGCGATCTCGCCCGTGAACCAGCCGTCCTCGATCCCGCGCAGGATCCCGGAGGTGACCGGCCCGATCGGGTGCTGTCCGTCCGGGTGGGCCCGCAGCCCCCGCTCCTTGATCTGCTCGAAGACGCTCTCCGCGTCCGCCTCGATCCGGTCGGTCAGCTGCTCGACGAACCACGAACCGCCCAGCGGGTCGGCCACGTTGGCGACCCCGGTCTCCTCCATCAGCACCTGCTGGGTGCGCAGCGCGATCTCCGCCGCCTGCTGGGACGGCAGCGCGAGGGTCTCGTCGAGGGCGTTGGTGTGCAGCGAGTTGGTGCCGCCCAGCACGGCGGCCAGCGCCTCCACGGCCGTACGCACCACGTTGTTGTACGGCTGCTGCGCGGTCAGCGAGACACCGGCGGTCTGGGTGTGGAAGCGCAGCCACTGCGCCTTGTCGGTCCGCGCCCCGTACACGTCCCGCATCCACCGCGCCCAGATGCGGCGCGCCGCACGGAACTTGGCGATCTCCTCGAAGAAGTCGAGGTGCGCGTCGAAGAAGAAGGACAGCCCGGGTGCGAAGACATCGACGTCGAGCCCGCGGCTCAGCCCCAGTTCCACGTATCCGAAGCCGTCCGCCAGCGTGTACGCCAGCTCCTGCGCGGCCGTCGATCCGGCCTCGCGGATGTGGTAGCCGGAGACGGACAGCGGCTTGTAGGCGGGGATGCCCGCCGCGCAGTACTCCATCAGGTCGCCGATCAGGCGCAGGTGCGGCTCGGGCTGGAAGAGCCACTCCTTCTGGGCGATGTACTCCTTGAAGATGTCCGTCTGCAGCGTGCCGTTGAGGACGCCAGGGTCGACGCCCTGCCGTTCGGCGGCGACGAGGTACATGCAGAAGACCGGGACGGCCGGGCCGCTGATCGTCATCGAGGTCGTGACGTCACCCAGCGGGATGTCCTTGAACAGGACCTCCATGTCGGCGGCCGAGTCGATGGCGACACCGCAGTGTCCGACCTCGCCCCTCGCGCGCGGATCGTCGGAGTCCCGCCCCATGAGGGTCGGCATGTCGAAGGCGACCGACAGCCCGCCACCGCCGTTGGCCAGGATCATCTTGTAGCGCTCGTTGGTCTGCTCGGCGTTGCCGAACCCGGCGAACTGCCGGATGGTCCAGGTGCGCCCCCGGTAGCCGCTCGGGTACAGACCGCGGGTGAAGGGGTACTCCCCCGGCCAGCCGATCCGGTCGAAGCCGTCGTACGCGTCCCCCGGCCGTGGCCCGTACACGGGCTCCACGGGATCCCCGGACAGCGTGGTGCGTGTCCAGTCCTTCGGGGGCTTCGCCCCCGGACCCCCGGCGGCCTCACGCCCGCGTGCGGCGTCGTACCGGGCCTGCCAGCGTCGGCGGCCTTCTTCGATGGCGGCAGCGTCCATACCCGCAAATTTACTAGGGCGTCCTAGTAAATGTCGACGGCTGACCGCCGTACGCGTGTCGTACGGCGGTGCGGTCTACGCCTTGGCGGTCACCGGAGCGTCGTCGGCGATCTTCGTCTCCAGCTCGCGGGTGACCTTGCGCTCCACGAAGAAGGCGGCCGTGGGGATGGTCCCGGCCAGCAGCACCCACAGCTGCTTGGCGACCGGCCACTTCGCCTTCGAGCCCAGATCGAACGCGAAGACCAGGTAGACGACGTACAGCCAGCCGTGCGCGATGCCCACGACACGGGTGAAGCCGTCGGCGCCGTCCAGGTCGAGCAGGTACTTGGCGATCACGCCGAGGGTCAGCAGGACCAGCAGCACACCGGTGACGTAGGCCATGACGCGATAGCGGGTCAGCACGCTCTTTTTCATGCGTACGAGCGTAACCACGCACTCCGGGAGATCTTGCCCCGGGTCAGTCCTCGTCGAAGTCGTGCGCGGACACCCGCAGCGGCCGGAGCATCGCGAAGATCTCGGCGCACTCCTCCGCGTCGTACACCCCGAGCCCGAAGTCCATCGCCATCAGGTCGCGGGTGGCCGCGTCCACGACCTCGCGGCCCTTGTCGGTGATGGTGGCGAGCGTGCCGCGCCCGTCGTTGGGGTTGGGGCGCCTGGCCACCAGACCCGACCGCACCAGGCGGTCGACGGTGTTCGTCACCGACGTGGGGTGCACCATGAGCCGCTCACCGATCTTCGACATCGGCAGCTCACCGGCCTTGGAGAAGGTGAGCAGCACCAGCGCCTCGTACCGCGCGAACGTCAGTCCGTACGGCTTGACGACCGCGTCGACCTCGGCGAGCAGAATCTGCTGTGCCCGCATGATCGAGGTGATCGCCGCCATGGACGGCACGTTTCCCCAGCGCCGTTTCCAGAGTTCGTCGGCACGGGCGATGGGATCGAAGGGAAGGCTGAGCGGCTTCGGCACGACCCCGACCCTACCGGCCGGTCACATGGTGGTCAGCCCCGTCTCGCCCTTCGGTCCGCCGTACTTCCAGGGCCAACAACGCGCAGCAGACCGTACCGAGCACCCCGACTCCGCCGACCACGGTCCGGACCGTCCAGAACTCGGCCGCGACACCGGCGAGCGCCATACCGACCCCCTGGATCGTCATCAGCCCCGCGGTGTGCACGGTCATCGCCCGACCGCGCAGTTCCTCGGGCACGGCGTCCACGAACCAGCGGTCCAGGCCCAGGGTGTACGCCCCGCTCAGCCCGGTGACCACCAGCGCCGACAGGATCCAGCCGAGGCCCGGGGCCAACGGGTAGACCAGCAGCGGCAGCAGCCCGCCGACCGCGAGCGGCAGCACGATCCGGGACCGGGAGGCGGGCGTCGTGTCCGCGCATCTGACAGCCCTGCGGGACGCCGGCCTGCTGGTGTCCAGGCGGTACGGCCATCAGGTGCTGTACGAGCGGACACCGCTGGGGGCCCTGACGGTACTGGAGCCCGCCGCCGTGGCTCCGACGGCGTCGCCCCTCGTACTGCGCGCTACGCGGACAGGTGACGCTCGACCGTGTCCACCTTCGAGGTGAGGCCGTCCGTCACGCCGGGGCGGATGTCGGCCTTGAGGACCAGCGACACGCGCGGCGCCCGTGCCTCCACGGCGGCGACGGCACGCTTGACGACGTCCATGACCTCGTCCCACTCGCCCTCGATCGACGTGAACATCGCGTCGGTCCGGTTGGGCAGGCCGGATTCGCGGACGATGCGGACCGCGTCGGCGACGTACTCCCCGACGTCCTCGCCGACGCCCAGCGGTGTCACGGAGAAGGCGACGATCATGCGTTCACGGCCCCGTCCTTCGCCTGGCGGGCGCGGGAGGCGATGACCGCGTCCTCGGCCTCGCGGCGCAGCTTGCGCTCGGCGAAGAAGCCGCCGGTGGGCAGCACGGAGAGGACGAAGTAGAGGGCGCCGGTCTTCAGGGGCCACTTGGCGCGGTTCCAGGCGTCCGCCCAGAAGATCACGTACAGGATGAAGAGGACGCCGTGGACCATCCCCATCACGGGGACCGCGTTGAAGTCGGTGGTCCGCTTCAGCACCGAGCAGACAAGGAGGAGCAGGAAGGAGATCGCCTCGGGGGCCGAGACCAGGCGGAGTCGGCGGAGGGCGCTGGCGGTCTTGATGTCCACGGGTCACCTTCGGTGGGAGAGACGTCGGACGGCTTGTGAATGCGGGCACAAATGCCCGCCCATTGTGGCAAACGTCCGAGCGGTCACCGTGCCGGGGGTGGAAGGCCCGTTCCGGCGGCCCGAGGGAGGATGTCCAGGGTTGCGATCAGGGTCCACTCCACCCGAAGGACCTGTCGGAGGAGCCTTCCGGCCGCTACCTTCGCTGCGTGGCGATGTTCCGACTTCAAGGCAGCAAAGTGCTCGCCGTCGACATGACCGGGGACGCCGTGAAGGCGAAGAACGGCTCGATGGTCGCGTACGACGGGCAGATGGACTTCAAGAAACTCAGCGGCGGCGGTGAGGGCCTGCGGGGGATGGTGACCCGGCGGATCACCGGCGAGCAGATGACACTCATGGAGGTGAAGGGGCATGGGACGTGCTGGTTCGCGGACCGGGCCTCGGAGATCAACCTCGTCGCGCTCCAGGGCGACAAGCTGTACGTGGAGTCGAGCAATCTGCTCGCGACCGACTCGGGCCTGAGGACCGGCACGTCGTTCACGGGCATGCGCGGGGCCACCCAGGGCAACGGACTGTTCACGACGACGGTCGAGGGCCACGGCCAGGCCGCGATCATGTCGGACGGGCCCGCGGTCGTGCTCCGGGTGAGCGGGCAGTATCCGCTGACCGTCGACCCGGGGGCGTACATCGCGCACCAGGGCGACCTGCGGCAGTCGTTCCAGTCCGGCGTGACGTTCCGCACGTTCATGGGCGAGGGTGGCGGCGAGGCCTTCCAGATCCGCTTCGAGGGGGACGGCCTGGTGTACGTCCAGCCGAGCGAGCGGAACACGATCGCGGGGGAGGTGTGACATGGCCTTCCGTGAGATCAACTCCAAGATGGTCGAGGCGACCGTCCTGCCGGGGCAGCGGCTGTTCAGTCAGCGCGGGGCGATGCTCGCCTACCGGGGTGAGGTGTCCTTCACGCCCAACATGCAGGGCGGCCAGGGCGGGGTCATGTCGATGATCGGCCGCCGGGTGGCCAATGAGGCGGCGCCGCTGATGTCCGTCGAGGGCAGCGGCACCGTGCTGTTCGGGCACGGCGGCCACCACGTCCAGGTGATCAACATGACCGGCGACACCCTCTATGTGGAGGCGGACCGTCTGCTCGCCTTCGAGGGCACGCTGGAGCAGGGCACGATGTTCATGGGCTCCCAGGGCGGCGTCATGGGCATGGTCCGCGGCCAGGTCACCGGCCAGGGGCTGTTCACGACCACGCTGCGCGGGCACGGCTCGGTGGCGGTGATGGCGCACGGTGGGGTCATCGAGGTCCCCATCACCCCGCAGCGCCCGGTCCATGTCGACCCGCAGGCATACGTCGCCCACCACGGCGACGTACGCAACAAGCTGTCCACCGCCCTGGGCTGGCGGGACATGGTGGGCCGCGGCTCCGGCGAGGCGTTCCAGCTGGAGCTGAGCGGCAACGGCGCGGTGTACGTCCAGGCCTCGGAGGAGAAGCTTTGAACATGTACGGGGCTCCGGGCGGCGGCCCGACGGTCTACGACCCGATGACGCTGCCGTCCGACGACAACGTCAACAACTACACCTTCTGCGTGGAGCTCAAGGGGAGCCAGTGGTTCCTGCAGAAGGGGAAGATGATCGCGTACTACGGCCAGATGGACTTCAACGGCATCGGGCACGGCCGACTGGACCGTCTTGTCCGTACGTCGTTCCATTCGCCTCTGCACGCGAGCGACTGGGTCGTGGCGGAGGGCTCGGGCAAGATGCTCCTCGCCGACCGGGCCTTCGATGTGAACTCGTACGACCTGGAAGAGGGCAACCTGACCATTCGCTCAGGCAACTTGCTCGCTTTTCAGCCAACTCTTTCCCTCAAACAGTCGATCGTGCCGGGTTTTCTGACACTCATCGGAACCGGAAAGTTCGTGGCCGCATCGAACGGGCCGGTGGTGTTCATGGAACCCCCGATCCGGGTGGACCCTCAGGCGCTCGTCGGCTGGGCCGACTGCCCCTCGCCGTGCCATCACTACGACCACGGCTACATGACCGGCCTGATGGGCGGTCTACGTGCGATGACGGGCGTCGGCGGGGCCTCCGGGGAGGAGCACCAGTTCGAGTTCGTCGGGGCAGGCACGGTCCTCCTCCAGTCGACGGAGGCACTCATGGCCGAGCAGGCCACGGGGGCGGTTCCGCAGCAGGCAGGAGTGCCCGGCGGCGGCGCGGGGCCCGCGGGCCCCGGACAGCAGGCGGGCGCACCGCGCCTTCCCGGACAGCTGGGGGACCTCCAGCGTCGCTTCGGGCTGTGAGCGGTAGTCTGCGGAGGGTGACGTCGAACATGTGCGCGTCGGCGTCATCGTCACCCTCGCTAGTTCGCCTTTCAACCTTTTAGGTAGACTTCATTCATGGAGACCGAGACGGCCACGCGCTGGCTGACGGACGCGGAGCAGTGCGCCTGGCGCACCCACCTGGAGGTCAACAGACTGTTGACGTACCAGCTCGAGAAGGACCTGCAACCGTTCGGCCTGACAATGAACGACTACGAGATCCTGGTCAATCTCTCCGAGTCGGAGGGCGTACGGATGCGGATGAGTGACCTCGCGTCGGCCACCCTCCAGTCCAAGAGCCGACTGTCCCACCAGATCACTCGTATGGAGAACGCGGATCTCGTGCGGCGCGAGAACTGCGAGTCGGACCGCCGAGGACTCTTCGCGGTTCTCACCGAGCACGGCATGGAGACGATGAAGAAGGTCGCGCCCCATCATGTGGGGTCTGTGCGGAGGCACTTCATCGATCTGCTGTCCCCCGAGTCCCTCACGGAACTCGACAAGGGCCTGAAGCCCATCGCGGAACACCTCCGCGGGCAGCGGGGACGACCCTGACGCCCTAAGCCCTGCCCTAGGCCCTGTCCTGGGCGATCGTCGGCAGGCGGAGTTCGAACTGGGCTCCGCCCGCCGTCGCGTCACGGACCGTGAGGGTGCCGCCGTGCCGGACGGCCACGTCCCTGCCGATGGCGAGCCCGAGCCCGGCGCCGCCGTCGTCGCGGCTGCGGGCGGCGTCGAGCCGTACGAACCGCTCGAAGATCCGCTCCCGGTCGTCCTCCGGCACCCCGTCGCCGTCGTCGGCGACCTCGACCAGGGCCCACTCCCCCGCGCGCCGCACGTTCACCCGGACGGCCGAGCGGGCGTGCCGATCCGCGTTGTCCAGCAGGTTGGTGAGCAGCCGCCCCACCTGCCCCCGCGACCCCGCCACCGGCACGCCGCCCTCCGACGCCTGAACCGTCACACCCGCGCGCCCCTCGGCCTTTTCCCGCGCCAGCGCGGCCAGGTCGAACCGCGCGTCGGCGGCGGGCCGCTCCCCCGCGTCCAGCCGGGCGAGCAGCAGCAGGTCGGTGGCGAGGCGTTGCAGTCGTACGGTGTCCTCGACCGCTCCCGAAACGTCCAGCAGCTCGGGGTGGGCGGCGCCCACTTCGAGCTGGGTGCGCAGAGAGGCGATCGGGCTGCGCAGCTCGTGCGAGGCGTCGGCGACGAACCGGCGCTGGCGTTCCACGGAGCTCTCCAGGGCGGCCAGCGTCTCGTTGGTGGTGCGGGCGAGGCGGGCCACCTCGTCGTGCGTGTCCGGCACCGGGACCCGGCGCGCGAGGTCCTCGGAGGCGGTGATCGCGGCCATCTCGCCGCGGATTCCCTCGACCGGGCGCAGGGCGCGCCGGGTGACCAGCCAGGTCACCGCCGCGACGACGGCGAGCAGCAGCGGGAAGCCGATCAGCATGACAGTCAGCGCGGTGCGCACGGCGCCCTGCTCGGCGGAGAGAGGGGCGCCGGCGTAGACGGTGAGGGTGCCCGCCTTCTCGGTCTCCACCTGGACGGCGGCGAAGCGGTAGTCGGCGCTTTCGTGGTCCATGGTCGCCGAACCGTTGGTGAAGGTGGTCCTGTCGTCGATGTCGCCCGGTTCGAGGGGCTCGGCGGCGTCGGAGTCGTCGTCCGGGTCCTCGTCGCTCTGGTCGCCGGTGGCGGCGGGCGTCGTCGGCTGCCGCTTCACCGCGTCGGTGACCGTGCCGCTGATCCGCTCCAGGTCCTTGGTGACCGCCAGGAGCTTCCCGTTCTCGTCGACGACCTGGACCGGCTCCTCGTCCTCGTCCAGGTCCAGTTGCCCGGTCGTCTTCCCCAGGGACAGTTCGGTGGCGATCGACCGTGCTGTGTGCTCCGCCTGGGTGCCGGCCTGGCCGATGAGGTTGGAGCGCAGGGACAGCAGGACGGCGGCCCCGGCGGCGACCAGCGCCACGGCCACGACGAGCGTGGCGGCGAGGGTCGCCCGGGACCGGACGGAGCCGAACAGGTGTCTCATCGCCGCTCCGCCTCCAGCCGGTAGCCCGCGCCGCGGACGGTCCGGATGAGGCCGGCGCGCAGCTTGCGCCGCAGGGCGCTGATGTACACCTCGACGATGTTCGGATCGCCGTCGTAGGCGAAGTCCCAGACGTGCTCCAGCATCTGGGACTTGGACACCACCTCGCCGGCCCGCAGCACCAGCTGTTCCAGGACGGAGAACTCCTTCGCCGTCAGGGCGACCTCGTCCTCGCCGAGGAAGACACGGCGGGCGGCGGTGTCCACGGTGAGATCGCCGTGGACGTGCACGGGCGAGGCTCCGGCGCCCTGGCCGCGCCGCCGGAGCAGCGCCTTGACGCGGGCGACGAGGACGACGTACGAGAACGGCTTGGTCAGGTAGTCGTCGGCGCCCGTGTCGAGGCCCTCCGCCTCGTCGTACTCGCCGTCCTTGGCGGTGAGCATCAGGATCGGCACCTCGTGGCCGGCGGCGCGCAGGGCGGCGCAGACGCGGTAGCCGTTGAGGCCCGGCAGCATGATGTCGAGGATCAGGAGGTCGTACGTCCCCTCGGCGGCCCGGTGCAGGCCCTCCCGGCCGTCGTGGACGACGTCCACGGCGTACCCCTCGGCGGTCAGTCCCTTGGCGAGGGAGAGGGCCAACCGCTTCTCGTCCTCCACGATCAACAGGCGCATTGGTCAAGGTTCGCAAAGTGAAGCTGAAGATCTCTTCAGGGGGTTTCAGGTTCCTCTCAGCGTCCGTAGGCGACGTTGGTCGACGTCGAAAGCGAACGGAAGCGGCGTGAAGCCGTAGGACTCTGGAGGAAACCTCATGAAGCGCAACATCGTGATCGCCGCCGTCACGGCCGCCGCCCTGATCGGAGGCGGGACCGCCTCGGCCCTCGCGGTGAGCGGCGACGGCGACGGCGAGGGGACGGCGCGGCAGGCGGCGGACGTGAGGACGTCGGGTGACGACGCGCGGGACGACGACGCGGACGGGACGGACGACGACTTTGCGCGGGCCGTCTCCGCGAAGGTGACGGCCGCCGACGCCATCGCCTCCGCGCTGCGGCAGTCGCCGGGCACCGCCGTCTCCGCCGAGCTGGACGACCAGGACGGTGACGACAAGGGGCCGGCCGCGTGGGAGGTCGACGTGCTCGCCGCCGACAACGCCTGGCACAGCGTGCGGATCGACCCCGCCGACGGCAAGGTCCTCGGCTCCCACAGCGAGCGCGAGGACGACACCGGTCAGGTACGGGCCGCGCTGAAGGCGTCGTCCGTGACGGCGGCGGAGGCCGCGAAGGCCGCGGCCGGCAAGGGCACGGTGACGTCGGTGGACCTGGACGAGGACGGCACGGCCAAGGGCTGGGACGTGGAGACGCGGAACTCCGGCAAGGCCGAGCAGGAGTGGAACGTCGACCTGAGGAGCGGCAAGGTCACCGCGGACCACGCGGACGACAGCGCCGACGACAAGGCCGACAGCGACACGGACGCCGGTGACGACGACTGACGTGAGCGTTGGCGAACGGCGAACGCGCCGGACGGGCCGCGGAAACGGCCCGTCCGGCATTTCGACGCTCAGCCCTCCGTCAGCCCCGCCACCAGCTCGTCCGCCGCCCGGTACGGATCCAGGTCTCCGGCGACGATCTTCTCGGCCAGCGCGCCGAGTCGCCGGTCCCCGTGCAGGTCCTGGATGCGCTCGCGCAACGCGGTGACCGCGATGGCCTCCACCTCGCGAGCCGCGCGGGCGCGCCGGCGGTCCGCCAGGACGCCCCGTTCCTCCATCCAGGCCCGGTGCTTCTCCAGCGCCTCGACGACCTCCTCGATGCCCTCGCCGCGGGCGGCGACCGTCTTGACGATGGGCGGGCGCCAGTCACCGGGGCCTCGGGACTCGCCCAGGCCGAGCATGTGGTTCAGTTCGCGCGCGGTCGCGTCGGCGCCGTCACGGTCGGCCTTGTTGACGACGTACACATCGCCGATCTCCAGGATTCCGGCCTTGGCCGCCTGGATGCCGTCGCCCATTCCCGGGGCCAGCAGTACCACCGAGGTGTCCGCCTGGGACGCGATCTCGACCTCCGACTGGCCTACGCCGACCGTCTCGACCAGGATCACGTCGCAGCCCGCCGCGTCCAGGACCCGGATCGCCTGCGGGGCCGCCCAGGCGAGGCCGCCGAGGTGGCCCCGGGTCGCCATCGAGCGGATGTAGACGCCGGGGTCGGAGGCGTGGTCGGACATCCGGACGCGGTCGCCGAGCAGCGCCCCGCCGGAGAACGGTGAGGACGGGTCGACGGCCAGGACACCGACCCGCCTGCCCTGCTTGCGGTACGCCGTCACCAGCGCGGAGGTCGACGTGGACTTGCCCACGCCCGGCGAGCCCGTCAGCCCCACCACGTACGCCCCGCCCGTCAGCGGGGCCAGCGCCGCCATGACCTCCCTGAGCTGCGGGGACGCCCCCTCCACCAGGGAGATCAGCCGGGCCACGGCCCGCGGCCGGCCTTCCCTGGCCTGGGCGACCAGCGAGGAGACGTCCTGCATCACAGCTCCGTTCTGGTAGTGACGTACAGCGCGCTCAGGGCTTCGGTACCCGCACGACCAGCGCGTCACCCTGACCGCCGCCGCCGCACAGCGCGGCCGCGCCCACGCCACCGCCGCGCCGCTTCAGCTCCAGGGCCAGGTGCAGCACGAGACGGGCGCCGGACATACCGATCGGGTGACCGAGGGCGATGGCACCGCCGTTGACATTCACCCGTTCTGTGGACACCCCGAGGTCCTTCATTGACTGCACCGCGACCGCCGCGAAGGCCTCGTTGATCTCGATCAGGTCGAGGTCGGAGACCTCCAGGCCGTCCTTCTTGAGGGCGTGCAGGATGGCGTTGGACGGCTGGGACTGCAGGGAGTTGTCCGGTCCGGCCACATTGCCGTGGGCGCCGATCTCGGCGATCCACTCCAGGCCGAGCTCCTGCGCCTTGGCCTTGCTCATCACCACGACCGCGGCGGCGCCGTCGGAGATCTGCGAGGCCGAACCCGCGGTGATGGTGCCGTCGCTGGTGAACGCGGGGCGCAACTTGCCCAGCGACTCCGCGGTGGTCTCCCCGCGGATGCCCTCGTCCTTGCTGAAGACGACCGGCTCGCCCTTGCGCTGCGGGATCTCCACCGGGGTGATCTCCGCCTCGAACAGGCCGTTCTTCTGGGCGGCGGCGGCGCGCTGGTGGGACAGGGCGGCGATCTCGTCCTGCTCGGGGCGCAGGATGCCGAGGCGGGTGTTGTGCTTCTCCGTGGACTCGCCCATGGCGATGTTCTCGAAGGCGTCGGTGAGACCGTCGTACGCCATGGCGTCGAGCATCTCGATCGCGCCGTACTTGAAGCCCTCGCGGGACTTCGGCAGCAGGTGGGGGGCGTTGGTCATGGACTCCTGGCCGCCCGCGACGATCACGTCGAACTCGCCGGCGCGGATCAGCTGGTCGGCCAGCGCGATGGCGTCGAGGCCGGACAGACACACCTTGTTGATGGTGAGCGCCGGGACGTTCATCGGGATGCCGGCCTTGACGGCGGCCTGACGTGCCGGGATCTGCCCTGCCCCGGCCTGGAGCACCTGGCCCATGATGACGTACTGCACCTGGTCGCCGCCGATCCCCGCACGGTCGAGGGCGGCCTTGATCGCGAAGCCGCCGAGGTCGGCTCCGGAGAAGGACTTCAGCGAGCCCAGCAGCCGTCCCATGGGCGTCCTGGCGCCCGCGACGATCACCGAGGTCGTGCTGTTCGATCCAGTCATGAGCTGCGATCCCCTTACCGGCCCGCACAGGCCGAGGAGTGAACGAGGGTTTACTTCGAATGTACTGAGCGGTAGCACATTCCGTCATCCGGCTGTCGGTGTGATCGCGCGCACGTTGCGTAACCACCTGTGGCGCGCTGCACTGAATTCATGCTGACGCGAATCGACCACATCGGGATCGCCTGTTTCGACCTCGACAAGACCGTCGAGTTCTACCGGGCCACCTACGGCTTCGAGGTGTTCCACTCCGAGGTCAACGAGGAGCAGGGCGTACGTGAGGCCATGCTCAAGATCAACGATACGTCCGACGGCGGGGCCTCGTACCTGCAACTTCTGGAGCCGACGCGGGCGGACTCCACCGTCGCGAAGTGGCTGGACAAGAACGGGGAGGGCGTCCATCACATCGCGTTCGGTACGGCGGATGTCGACGGGGAGGCCGCCGACATCAAGGGCAAGGGCGTACGCGTCCTGTACGAAGAGCCGCGACGTGGCTCCATGGGGTCACGGATCACCTTCCTGCACCCGAAGGATTGCCATGGCGTACTGACAGAACTGGTCACTTCGGCGCCTGTTGAGTCATCTGAGCACTGACCCTCGTACATATGGGCCGGTAGGGTTGGGGGCGGTCGTCGCTCGCAACCAGGGCGACCGAGGTTCTGTCGTGACGGCGGGACCTGTCCGGGGTCCGGGTTTCGGGGGACGAGCGTCGGGGCAGCAGCCCATGCTCCGCCGTTGATCTGACACCATTCCCCGGGAGCCCCGTTCGGCGTACGGACGGAGCTCGTACGGAGAGACTTGCGACCAGGGGACGGATGGGACCGCGCAGTGCGGGGCTACGAGAGCCAGGAGCGGGAACCGGCGGCTGACGTCGATCACCTCACTCGTTTCGAAGCCGAGATGAAGCGGCTGAAGACCGAGCGGGAAAAGGCGATTCAGCACGCCGAGGACCTCGGCTACCAGGTCGAGGTGCTGCGCGCCAAGTTGCACGAGGCGCGGCGCACCATCATGTCCCGGCCCGCCTTCGACGGCGGCGACCTCGGCTACCAGGCCGAGCAGTTGTTGCGCAACGCGCAGGTCCAGGCCGACCAGCTGCGCCAGGAGGCCGAGCGCGAGCTGAGCCAGGCCCGGGCGCAGACCCAGCGCATCCTCCAGGAGCACGCCGAGCAGGCCGCGCGGCTCCAGGCGGAGCTGCACCAGGAGGCGGTCACCCGCCGCCAGCAGCTGGACCAGGAGCTGTCCGAGCGTCGGCAGACCGTCGAGTCGCACGTCAACGAGAACGTGGCCTGGGCGGAGCAGTTGCGCGCCCGGACAGAGCAGCAGGCCCGCCGGCTTCTCGACGAGAGCCGCGCGGAGACCGAGCAGGCCATGGCCACGGCCCGCGCGGAGGCCGAGCGGGTGACCTCGGAGGCCCGTCAGCGGCTGCAGAGCGAGGCCGAATCGGCCCGCGCCGAGGCCGAGCAGCTGCTGCGACGCGCCCGCGCGGACGCCGAACGCCTGCTGAACGCCGCCTCCAGCCAGGCCCAGGAGGCCAGCGACCACGCCGAGCAGCTGCGGACGTCCACCGCGACCGAGTCGGACACCGCCCGCCGTGAGGCGCAGGAACTGAGCCGGACCGCCGAGCAGCGCATCGCGGAGGCCGACACGGCTCTGCGTGAGGCGCGCGCCGAGTCGGAGAAGCTGGTCGCCGAGGCCAAGGCGGCCGCCGAGAAGGCGCTGTCGAGCGCGGAGTCGACCAACGAGCAGCGCACCCGCACGGCGAAGGAGCAGGTCGCCCGACTGGTCACCGAGGCCACCAAGGAGGCCGAAGCCACCAGGGAGTCCGCCGAGCAGATCGTCGCGGACGCCCGCGCCGAGGCCGAGAAGGTGCTCGACGAAGCGGCCGAGAAGGCCCGCACCCTCACCGCCGAGGAGAGCGCGACCCAGCTGTCCAAGGCGGCCAGGACGGCCGAGGACGTCCTGAACAGGGCGCAGGAGGACGCGCAGAGGACCACCAAGGCCGCCACCGAGGAGGCCGAGCGGATCCGCACCGAGGCGGAGACCGAGGCGGACCGGCTGCGGGCCGAGGCACACGACATCGCCGAGCAGCTCAAGGGCACGGCGAAGGACGACACCAAGGAGTACCGCGCCAAGACGGTCGAGCTGCAGGAGGAGGCCCGTCGGCTGCGCGGCGAGGCCGAGCAGCTGCGCGCCGACGCGGTCGCCGAGGGCGAGAAGATCCGCTCCGAGGCCCGCAAGGAGGCCGTCCAGCAGATCGAGGAGGCGGCCACCACCGCCGAGGAGCTGCTGAGCAAGGCCCGGCAGGACGCGGACGAGCTGCGCCAGAAGGCCTCCTCGGACAGCGAGAAGGTCCGTACGGAGGCCATCGAGCGGGCGACGACCCTGCGCCGGCAGGCCGAGGAGACCCTGGAGCGCACCCGCCAGGAGGCGGAGCGGCACCGCGCCGAGGTCATCGAGCAGTCCGAGGGCATCAAGGCCGACGCCGAGCGGGCCGCCGTCGAGCTGCACGAGGAGACCGAGCGGGCCATAGAGGCCCGCCGCGCGGACGCCGCCGACGAACTGACCCGGCTGCACACCGAGGCCGAGGAGCGGCTCGCCGCGGCCGAGCAGGCGCTGACCGAGGCCCGTGAGGAGGCCTCCCGGATCCGCCGCGAGGCCGCCGAGGAGAGCGACCGGCTGCGCGGCGAGGCCGCCGAGCGGATCCGTTCGCTCCAGCAGCAGGCCGAGGCGGAGGCGGAGCGGCTGCGCACCGAGGCCGCGTCGGACGCGTCCGCGTCCCGCGCGGAGGGCGAGGCCGTCGCCGTACGCCTGCGGTCGGAGGCCGCGGCCGAGGCCGAGCGGCTGAAGTCGGAGGCTCAGGACACCGCCGACCGGGTACGGGCGGAGGCGCAGGCCGCCGCCGAGCGGCTGTCGACGGAGGCGTCGGAGACGCTGGCCGCCGCGCAGGAGGAGGCCAACCGGCGCCGGCGCGAGGCCGAGGAGTACCTCGGTTCCGCCCGGCAGGAGGCCGACCAGGAGCGTGAGCGGGCCCGCGAGCAGAGCGAGGAGCTGCTGGCCTCGGCGCGCAAGCGCGTGGAGGAGGCGCAGACCGAGGCCGTACGACTGGTCGAGGAGGCCGACCGGCGGGCGGGCGAGATGGTGTCCGCCGCCGAGCAGCACGCCCAGCAGGTCCGGGACTCGGTCGCCGGGCTGCACGAGCAGGCACAGGACGAGATCACCGGGCTGCGCAGTGCCGCCGAGCACGCGTCGGACCGTACTCGCCGGGAGGCCCAGGAGGAGGCGGACCGGGTCCGCTCCGACGCCTACTCCGAGCGGGAGCGCGCCACCGACGACGCCAACCGGGTCCGGCGCCAGGCGAGCGAGGAGTCCGAGGCCGCGAAGGCGCTCGCGGAGCGCACGGTGTCGGAGGCGATCGCGGAGGCCGAGCGGCTCAGGTCGGACGCGTCCGAGCACGCCCAGCGGATCCGTACGCAGGCGTCGGAGACCATCGCCGAGGCCGACCAGGCGGCGGGGCGCACCCGGGCGGAGGCCCGCGACGACGCCAACCGCATCCGGTCGGACGCGGCGACGCAGGCCGACACCCTCATCACCGAGGCACGCAACGAGGCCGAGCGGCTCACCACCGAGACGATCACGGACACCGACCGGCTGCGCCACGAGACGGTCGCCGAGGCCGAGCGGCTGCGGTCGGAGACGGTCGCGGAGGCCGAGCGCGTACGGTCCGAGGCGCTCAGCCAGGCCGATCGGTTGGTCGGCGAGGCGAGGGGCGACGCGGAGCGGCTGCGCGCCGAGGCCGCCGACACGGTCGGGGCGGCCCAGCAGCACTCCGAGCGGGTCCGCGCCGGGGCGGAACGGATCAGGGCGGAGGCGGAGGCGGCGGCCGAGCGGCTGGTCAACTCCGCGCGCCAGGAGGCCGAGAACACCCTCGACGAGGCCCGCAAGAACGCCAACAAGCGGCGCTCCGAGGCGGCCGAACAGGTCGACAAGCTCATCACGGAGACCACCGCCGAGGCCGACAAGCTGCTCACCGAGGCGCAGCAGCAGGCACAGAAGGCCACCGCGGACGCGGAGTCCCAGGCCGACAGCATGGTCGGCGCGGCCCGCACCGAGGCGGACCGGCTGGTGTCCGATTCGACGGTCGAGGGCAACGCGCTGGTGGAGAGGGCCCGTACGGACGCGGACGAACTGCTCGTCGGTGCCCGCCGGGACGCCACCGCGATAAGGGAGCGCGCCGAGGAGTTGCGCGACCGCATCACGGGCGAGATCGAGAACCTGCACGAGCGGGCCCGTCGCGAGGCCGCCGAGACGATGAAGTCGACCGGCGACCGCTGCGACGCGCTCATCAAGGCGTCCGAGGAGCAGCTCGCCAAGGCCGAGTCGAAGGCCAGGGAACTGGTCTCGGAGGCCAACTCCGAGGCGGGCAAGGTCCGGATCGCCGCCGTGAAGAAGGCGGAGGGGCTCCTGAAGGAGGCCGAGCAGAAGAAGGCGACGCTGATCAGGGAGGCCGAGGAACTCAGGGCGGAGGCGATCCGCGAGGCGAAGCGCACCGTCGAGGAGGGCAAGCGCGAGCTGGAGATCCTGGTGCGCCGCCGCGAGGACATCAACGCCGAGATCTCCCGTGTCCAGGACGTCCTGGAGGCGTTGGAATCCTTCGAGACGCCCGGGGCGGGCAAGGATGGTGGCGTCAAGGCGGGTGCCGTGGTCGGTGCCCCTCGTTCGGGTGGCAAGACGTCAGAGGGCTAGACCGGAGAGCGGATTCTGGTGTCTTCTGGGGCCTTTGACCAAGTCTTTGGTAAGTCGTCCTAGGGTTCAGCCACCCAAAAGGGGTGTCATTCTCCAGATCAAACACGTATCCGCTCGATGACACACCGCTTCGGCCCCTAGGATTCCCCCTATCACCTCACCGGTCTCATTCGACAGGAACCCCATGAGCGACACTTCCCCCTACGGCTTCGAGCTTGTGCGGCGTGGGTACGACCGCGCTCAGGTGGACGAACGGATCTCGAAGCTCGTCTCCGATCGTGACAGCGCTCTCGCCCGCATCACCGCTCTGGAAAAGCGCATCGAGGAGCTCCACCTCGAGACGCAGAACGCCCAGGCCCAGGTAACCGACGCCGAGCCGTCGTACGCCGGTCTCGGCGCGCGTGTCGAGAAGATCCTCCGCCTCGCCGAGGAGGAGGCCAAGGACCTGCGCGACGAGGCACGTCGCGCGGCCGAGCAGCACCGCGAGCTGGCCGAGTCGGCGGCCCAGCAGGTTCGCAACGACGCAGAATCGTTCGCTGCGGAGCGCAAGTCCAAGGCCGAGGACGAGGGCGTCCGGATCGTCGAGAAGGCCAAGAACGAGTCTTCGCAGCTGCGTTCCGAGGCTCAGAAGGACGCGCAGTCGAAGCGCGAGGAGGCCGACGCCCTCTTCGAGGAGACCCGCGCCAAGGCCGCGCAGGCAGCCGCCGACTTCGAGACGAACCTCGCCAAGCGCCGCGAGCAGTCGGAGCGCGACCTGGCGTCCCGTCAGCAGAAGGCGGAGAAGCGTCTCGCGGAGATCGAGCACCGCGCGGAGCAGCTGCGCCTGGAGGCGGAGAAGCTGCGCACGGACGCCGAGCGTCGTGCCCGTCAGACCGTCGAGACGGCGCAGCGTCAGGCCGAGGACATCGTGGCCGACGCCAACGCCAAGGCGGACCGCATCCGTTCGGAATCCGAGCGGGAGCTGGCGGCTCTCACCAACCGCCGCGACTCCATCAACGCCCAGCTGACGAACGTGCGCGAGATGCTCGCAACGCTCACGGGCGCCGCGGTGGCCGCCGCCGGCTCGCCGGCCGACGACGAGCCGATCTCCCGGGGTGTCCCGGCTCAGCAGTCCCGGTAGGCGCGAGCGGGTGAAGTAGTACGGCGAAGGCCCACATCCTCTGTACAGGGGATGCGGGCCTTCGTCGTGCCGGTGCCTCCCGGCCGTCTTTCACGTTTCTTGCCACACTCGTCGGACTCCGTTTGCCCAGCCGGTTGGCATTCGCGGAACACGGGTCCTAGCGTGGTCCGCATGATCGAGCTGGAGGGCCTCACCAAGCGGTACAGCGAGAAGACGGCGGTCAACAACCTGACCTTCACCGTCAGACCGGGCATCGTGACGGGCTTCCTCGGACCGAACGGCGCCGGGAAGTCGACGACCATGCGCATGATGCTCGGCCTCGACCGCCCCACCGCCGGGGACGTCCGTATCGACGGCAAGCACTACGACCAGCTCAAGGACCCGCTGACGTACATCGGCGCCCTGCTGGACGCCAAGGCCATGCACGGCGGCCGCAGCGCCCACAACCACCTGCTGTGCCTCGCACAGAGCAACGGCATCGCGAAGAAGCGGGTGCACGAGGTGCTGGACACGGTGGGTCTCACCGCGGTCGCGAAGAAGAAGGCCAAGGGGTTCTCGCTCGGCATGGGCCAGCGCCTCGGCATCGCGGGCGCGCTGCTCGGCGACCCGCGGATCCTGATGTTCGACGAGCCGGTCAACGGGCTGGACCCCGAGGGCATCCACTGGATCCGCAACCTGATGAAGACGCTGGCCGCGCAGGGCCGTACGGTCTTCGTCTCCTCGCACCTCATGAGCGAGATGGCGCTGACCGCCGACCACCTCGTCGTCATCGGACAGGGCCGGCTGCTCGCCGACACCTCCATGGCCGACTTCATCGCGCAGAACTCGCGATCGTACGTCCGTGTCCGCAGCCCGCAGCGCGAACGGCTGCTCGATGTGCTGCACGGCGCCGGGGTCACCGTCGTGGAGACCGGCAACGGCTCGCTGGAGATCGACGGCAGCAAGTCCGAGTACATCGGCGAGCTGGCCGCCCAGCACCAGATCGCGCTGCACGAGCTGAGCCCCCAACAGGCATCCCTGGAGGAGGCGTTCATGCAACTGACCGCGGGGTCGGTCGAGTACCACGCACACTCCGACGCGCCTGCCGATCAGCAGCCGTGGGGCGACGGCTGGAAGGGGAACTGAGCATGGCGGCGATCCAGGTTGTCCGGTCCGAATGGACCAAGATCCGGTCGGTGGCCTCCACGGTGTGGACGCTCTCCCTGGCCGTGGTCGTCACCATCGCACTCGGCATGCTGATCTCGGCGTTGTCGAAGAACGAGTTCGACAAGATGAACACGCAGGACAAGCTGTCCTTCGACCCGACCTACATCAGCTTCGCGGGCATGAGCCTCGGTCAGCTCGCGATGATCGTGTTCGGGGTGCTCGTGGTGTCGAACGAGTACAGCACCGGCATGATCCGCACCTCGCTGGCCGCCGTACCGCAGCGCGCCACGTTCCTGGTCAGCAAGATCGCGGTGGCCACCGGGCTGGTGCTCGGGGTGGGCCTCGTCACCAGCTTCGTCACCTTCTTCCTCGGGCAGGCGATGCTCGGCGAGCACAAGGCGTCGCTCGGCGACACCGGGGTGCTGCGCGCGGTCATCGGCGGCGGGCTCTACATGACCCTGATCGCGATGTTCTCGATGGGCGTCGCCGCGATGCTGCGCTCACCGATGCTGTCGCTGGGCATCCTGATGCCGTTCTTCTTCCTGATCTCCAACATCCTGGGGAACGTCTCCGCCACGAAGAAGATCGGCCGGTTCCTGCCCGACCAGGCCGGCAGCAAGATCATGCAGGTGGTCACCCCGATCGGCGACGACACTCCGTACGGCCCCTGGGGCGGGCTCGGCATCATGGCGCTGTGGGTGCTCGCCGCGCTCGTCGGCGGATATGTACTGCTCAAGAAGAGGGACGCCTGAGACCCCGGCGGGACGCGGGAAGCTCAGGGCTTTACTTTCATTTGAGCGGAACCGTCAGCGCCCCGATAAGCTCCTAACCCTTACGGGGGGCGTGTGCCCCGCTGTCCTGAACCTTGCGATGGGTGCGGAGCATGATCGAGGCAGTCGGCCTGACCAAGCGCTACGGCGACAAGACCGCTGTGTACAACCTTTCCTTCCAGGTACGGCCCGGTACCGTCACCGGCTTCCTCGGGCCCAACGGCTCGGGCAAGTCGACGACGATGCGGATGGTCCTCGGCCTGGACAACCCCACGTCGGGACAGGTGACGATCGGCGGCTACCCCTACCGCAGGCTGCCGAACGCCCCTCGCCAGGTCGGTGCGCTGCTGGACGCCAAGGCCGTGCACGGCGGCCGGGCCGCCCGCAACCATCTGCTGTGCCTGGCCCAGCTGTCCGGCATCCCGGCCCGCCGGGTCGACGAGGTGCTGGGCGTGGTCGGCCTCCAGGACGTGGCGAAGAAGCGTTCGAAGGGCTTCTCCCTCGGCATGGGACAGCGGCTCGGCATCGCCGCCGCCCTGCTCGGCGACCCGCAGGTGCTGCTGTTCGACGAGCCGGTCAACGGCCTCGACCCCGAGGGCATCCTCTGGGTGCGCAACCTGATGAAGGCGCTCGCGGCGGAGGGCCGTACGGTCTTCGTCTCCTCGCACCTCATGAGCGAGATGGCGCTGACCGCCGACCATCTGATCGTCATCGGACGCGGGCAGCTGCTCGCCGACATGAACATCAAGGAATTCATCTCGGCGAACTCGGCCGACTTCGCACGGGTGCGTACACCCGACACCGAGCCGCAGCTGCGCGAGAAGCTGTCGTCCGCGCTCACCGAGGCGGGCGGGCACGTGATGCCGGAGCAGGACGGCGGGCTGCGCGTGACGGGGCTGCCGCTGCCGCGCATCAGTGACATCGCGCACGGCACGGACGTACGCCTGTGGGAGCTGTCACCGCATCAGGCCTCGCTGGAGGAGGCGTACATGCGGATGACCCAGGGCGCTGTCGACTACCGCTCGACCATCGACCAGAAGGCCGGGCTCCAGCAGCCGTTGCCGCCGGGTGCGCAGCCGCCGATGCCGGTGCCGGGACAGGGCCAGCCGGGCTGGTACGCCCCGCCGGCGCCGCAGCAGGGCGGCCGGCCGTCCGCGGAGGCGCCGGGGCAGCCGGTGGCTCCGGCGCAGCCGGCCGTGGGCCCGTACGGGGCTCCCGGCGCGTCCGGTGCCGCTCCCGCCGCGGGCGGCTCGCCCAACCCGTACTCACAGCCGCAGCCGGCGCCGCAGGCACCGGCCGCACCGCCGTCCGCCCCCGCCTCCGCCCCCGCCTCCGACCCCGCCTCCGACCTGACCAAGCCCGAGGACGCCCGATGAGCACCCCGCAGCCCCCGATGCCGCAGGCCGCCCCCGCCTGGCAGGCGGCGCCCGGACCGTCGTACCCCGGCTACACCTCGCCGATCCCGGTCGTGCGCACGCACCTCGGACACGCGCTCGCCTCCGAGTGGACGAAGATCAGGTCGGTGCGCTCCACGATGTGGACGCTCGGTGTGTTCGTGCTGCTCGTCATCGGCATCGGCCTGGGGACGGGTGCGCTGGTCGCCGCCAACACCGAGCCGGGGGGCCTGCAGAACGAGAACCCGCTGTCGTTCGGGTTCTTCGGGCTGCTGCTCGGCAGCATGTGCGTCATCACGCTCGGCGTGCTGACCACGGCCTCCGAGTACGGCACCGGCATGATCCGCACCACGATGGTGGCGTGCCCGTCCCGCGGCCGGGTCCTCGCGGCGAAGTCGATCGTGTTCTTCGTGGTCGCGTTCGTGGTCACCCTGGCGTCGGCCCTCGTCGTCGCGCTCGCGGACGTCGCCATGCTGGACGACGCCAAGGAGCCGAGCGGCCAGGAGTGGCTGAAGGGCACGGTCGGCATCTCGCTGTACATCGCGCTGCTCGGGCTGATCTCGCTGGTCATCGGCTCGATCATCCGGCACTCGGCGGGCGCGATCACCATCATGATCGGCCTGGTGCTGGCCCCGCTGGTCATCGCGCTGTTCATGTTCTCGGAGTCGCTGGAGAGTCTGCGCACGGCGCTGTTCGAGTACTCCATCCCGAACCAGCTCAGCGTCTTCTACTCCAACTCCCTCACCGAGTCCGGCCCGTCCGGCTGGGACCCGCTGTGGATCGCCCTCGGTGTGACGGTCGCCGCGTTCGCCGGTGCCTACGCCCTGCTGGAGAAGCGGGACGTGTAACCCACGTCGGGAAGGCCGGGACCTCAGAATCTCGGCGCGTTACGGGACCGCTGCACCCGCGTGGTGCGGCGGTCCTTCGCGTTCCAGCACGCCTTGTGCCAGTGACGACGCTCGTCGACGCCCGAGTGCTCCGGCCAGGCCACCACGTGCGGAACACCGTCCGGGATCAACTGCTCGCAGCCCGGGCAGCGGTACGTCTTGCCCTGCGCGCTCGCCCCGGCCACATGCCGCACGCTCCACTGCTCGCCCTGCCAGTCCTCCGCGCTCTGCCAGCCACCGTAACGACCGGGCCGGTCGTCCTCGGCGCTGTGGCTCGACGAGTCGGATCCCTTGGGTCGGTTGCGACGCGGGGACACAGGACACCTCACGGGGCTATACAGGATGCGGGACTCGTATCCAGCCTACGCGGCACGGGCCGGGGTAGAGGTAGGGAACCGACCCCCACAAGTGCTGCTCCGTGGCGACTTATTCTGCAGACAATCCGCAAATCCCTTCGCCAGGCCGTGTCCTCGGCACGTGTCAGACGGTTATGCCGGGTGGGGGAGCTCCGAGTCGGAGCCAAGGAAGCAGGAAGAGCGATGCACGTAGGTAGTTTCGTGTTGGCGGCCCAGTTCCCGGGGCAGGGCCAGGGGGAGGCGCTGCACCGCGCGGTCCGCTCCGCCGAGGTGGCCGAGGAAGCGGGGCTGGACGCGGTCTGGCTGGCCGAGCACCACTTCGTGCCGTACGGCACCTGCCCGTCGGCGATCACCCTGGCCGCGTTGCTGCTCGGCCGCACCCGCCGGATCCAGGTCGGAACGGCCGTCAGCGTGCTGCCCACCGTCCACCCCGTGGCCCTCGGCGAACAGGCCGCGCTGCTGCACCTGACGAGCGGCGGCCGCTTCTCGCTGGGCGTGGGGCGCGGCGGCCCGTGGGTCGACCTGGAGGTGTTCGGCGCGGGCCTGGAGGCGTACGAGTCGGGGTTCCCGGAATCACTCGATCTGCTGGTGCGCTGGCTGCGCGAACCGGCGGTCGCCGCCACGGGCGAGCGGTTCACGTTCCGCGAGGTGCCGGTCGTGCCCCGGCCCTCGGAGGCGCTGACCGACACCGCGGGCCCCGAGGTGGTCGTCGCCTGCACCTCACCGGCGAGTGTGCGGCTGGCCGCCGAGCGCGGGTTGCCGATGCTGCTCGGTATGCACGTGGGGGACGAGGAAAAGGCCGAGATGGTCGCCCTGTGGCGCAGGCACGCCCGCGCGTGCGCGCATCCGCCGGCGGAGGTCCTCTCGGCGGCCCATGTCTCGGCCGGCGTCTGCCAGATCGCGGACCGGCGCCAGGACGCGGTGGAGACGCTGCTGAAGGCGATGCCGGGCTGGCTGAAGTACGGGCTCGGCGCCCACATCACGGTGGACGATCGCGAACGCCGGATGCGCGACCCGCTGGCGTACACCGAACTGCTCTGCGGACTGCACCCGGTGGGCACCGCCCGGCTGTGCGCCGACCGTCTCGCGGCGACCAGCGAGCGGACCGGCATCTCCCGCTTCGCCCTGCTCGTCGAGGGCTCGGGAGACCTCGCGGCCACCGAGGAGAACGTACGGCGGCTGGGCGCCGAGGTCATCCCGCACCTCGGCTGACGACCCCAGTCAACTGTCCTGTCCGGCAGGGAGCTTGCCGCTCCGGTACTGAAGCACCTCCCGCGTACGGAGCGGCAAGCCGACAGCTCACTGCGTCAGCAGTCCCTCAACTCCGGGGACTGGTTCAACAGTTGGTTACGCACGGAGGTGAAGCGGGCCAGTGTCTCGTCGACAGAGGAGTCCAACGGGAAGACCGCCAGTCGGTGGCAGTTCTGGAAGGCCAGCCGCACCCCGAAGTGCCGTTGCAGCGCGCCGCGTATCGCGTCGCTCGCGAGCGCACGCAGCAGCTGACCGCGTGCCTGCTCGTCCGGCGGGGGCGTCTGGTTGTCGGCGAACTGACCGCCGTCGACCTTCAGCTGGGCCACCAGGGAGCTGACCATCTCCCATGCGTAGGGCAGGGAGGTCCGGACGCAGTCGACGAAGGCAGCTTCGTCGACCTCGCCTCGCTCGGCCTGTTCGAGTAGGGCCGGTGAGACGTCGAGCGACATGGGTTCTCCTCTCGCACCCCCGTTCACCAGGGGTTGCCGGACAGATAAAGGGAGTTCGCGATATCGAACACGCTGCGTACACAACTCGCGACCTCCCGTTTACTACGGTAAGCAACGGACGGTGACGGCACCAGCAGAATGCGTACATGCAGAGGCCTCATTGGGCCCACAATCGGCCACAACCGAACAGGGGTTTACCGGGCCGAATCGCGTGCACCTGTGCCCGTCGAGTAGCGTTGCCGACCATGCGTCTCGTCATTGCCCGATGCTCAGTCGACTACGCGGGCCGGCTCACCGCCCACCTCCCCTCGGCCCCCCGGCTGATCCTGGTGAAAGCGGACGGCAGCGTCTCGATCCACGCGGACGACCGGGCCTACAAGCCTCTGAACTGGATGTCGCCGCCCTGCACGCTGAAGGAGGGTTCCGGCGACGACGACGGCGTCTGGACCGTCATCAACAAGGCGGGCGAGAAGCTCATCATCACGATGGAGGAAGTTCTCCACGACTCCTCGCACGAACTGGGCGTGGACCCCGGCCTGATCAAGGACGGCGTGGAAGCACACCTTCAGGAGCTCCTCGCCGACCGCATCGAGACCCTCGGCGAGGGCTACACGCTCATCCGCCGCGAGTACATGACGGCGATCGGGCCCGTCGACATCCTGTGCCGGGACGGGGACGGCCAGACCGTCGCGGTGGAGATCAAGCGGCGCGGTGAGATCGACGGTGTCGAGCAACTCACGCGCTATCTGGAGCTGTTGAACCGCGATCCCCATCTCGCCCCGGTCCGCGGTGTGTTCGCCGCGCAGGAGATCAAGCCGCAGGCCCGCGTGCTGGCCACGGACCGCGGCATCGGCTGCGCGGTCCTCGACTACAACGCCCTGCGCGGCATCGAGGACGACAAGCTGCGGCTGTTCTGACAACACCACTCACTCCGGTACGACGTGAAGGGCCCGGTCCGCTGGTGGACCGGGCCCTTCACGTCGTACGCGGTGTCAGATCACCGGGTCCGAACTGCTCGGTGAACCCGCCTCGCCGGGCTCCGGGGCCCTGGCGGAACTGCTGGTCTCCACAGGCGCGCTGGAGGTCGCGGGGCCGCTGGCCGAGTCGGAGGTCTCCGGGGGTGTCGTCGGAGTGTCCGTGGGCGTGTCCGTAGGCGTATCCGTCGGAGTGTCCGTGGGCGTGTCCGTGGGCGTATCCGTCGGAGTGTCCGTCGGGGTGTCCGTCGGCGGCCTCGAGGTCGAGGTGGTCGGCCTGGGCGACGACGAGGGCTTCGACGAGGTCGACGGACCGTTGCTCGGCCCCTTCGTCCCGCTCGGGTCGTCGGAGGGCGTCGCCGGGTCCGTCGGCGTCGGGTCGTCGGCGGTGCCGAAGGTGCCGTCGGGGCCGGGGTCGGCCGGCCGGCCGGTCGCCGTGCCGGTGTCGCCGTCGCCGTCGTCGTTCTTCGGGACGTCCGCGCCCAGGCTGCCGTCGTCCGTGCCCTGGCTGACGGACGGGTTGACGCCGACCTGGTCGGCCGGTGGGTTGGCGTCGTTGTTGGAGGTGGCGCCGAGCGTCACCACCGTGCCCAGCACGGCCACCAGCAGGGCGCCCGCGCCCGCCGCCACGAGGTTGCGCCGGGCCATGCCCCGCAGGCCGCCCCGCGCCTTGTGCGTCGACGGGGACAGGCCGGAGACCCTGGACGCCGCGGACGACGAGCTGTAGGTGACCAGCGTGCCGCTGTCGGTGGGCGGCTGGAGCGACGGAAAGGCCGCCGGAACACCGCCGGGGGGCGACTGCGACTCCTCGTACCGCGCGTCGGGCACCTCCTCCCCCATCATGGCGGGGAGGCCGGGCACCGTACCGGAGCGGTCGGCGACCAGGGCGAGGGCGCGGCGGCCCGCGACGGTGCCGCGCTTGTCGGCGAGGGCACCGCGCAGGCCGATGGAGGCCTCCAGCTCGGCCCGGGCCCGGTCGAGCTGTCCGCCGCAAAGCGCGAGGACGCCGAGTTCGTGGTGGAAGTAGGCCTGTTCGCCGACCTCTCCGGCGAGCCGGGAGGCCTCCACGCCGGAGCGCAGCACCCGCTCCCAGGCGCCCCAGTGCAGCCCGGCCGCGAAGGCGGGCGCCGCGGTGCGGGCCAGCTCCACGGTGGCACTCTCCTCGCCCTCGGCGGGCGCGGTGGTGGCCGGTACGAGGACGCTGAGGGCGGCGAGCAGGGCGTCCGCCTCGGCGCACACCCGCTCCGGGGCGACCGAGGGGTGTCCGGCCCACCAGGCGTAGTGCTGGGCGGCGGTGAGCGCTCGGGACTCCGTGTCGTCGCCGTATCCGGCGGCCTCCAGCTGGGTCTGGACGCCGGCGGCGAGGCGGTAGCGGGGGCCGGCCGGGGAGACCAGTCCGCAGGCGGCCAGCTCGCCCAGCGCGGCGTCCGCGTGGGTGTCGCCGACCAGGGCGGGCAGGTGCGCCTGGTGGGGCACCTCGCCGCCGAGTGCGACGGCGAACCGCAGGGTGGCGCGCGCCGAGTCGCTGAGCCGGGCGGCGAGCAGCGGGGCGGGCGCGGCGGCCTCGCCGAGCGAGGGCAGGGGGACGTTCTCGACGTCGTCCGGGTCGAAGGGCCGGTCGAACGGCGCGTCGAAGGATGCGTCGAACGGTGCGTCGACTGGCGTCAGGTCCGTGAGGACGCCGAACTCGTCGACGACCCCGGCCCGCTGCCGGTCGCGCTGCCGCAGCAGGGCCCCGGCCTGGACGAAGCGCAACGGCAGGCCCTCGGACTCGAACCAGAGGTCGCCGGCCCAGTTGGACTCCTCCTCGGTGAGGACACGGCCGACGGAACGCTCCAGGAGGTCCAGTCCGTCGGCGCGCTCCAGTCCGCTGAGGAAGACCTCTTCGAGCGCGGAGTCGGCGGACGGGGCGGGCACGTCGGGCGTGGCCGAGATCAGGAAGGCGCACTCGGGTGTGGCGTCCAGCAGCTCGTCGAGGGCGGCGCCGCCGAACTCGATGTCGTCGAGGACGACGACCGCGCCGATCTCCCGGACGTGGCCGAGCAGCTCGTCCTGGTCCGGGCGGTGCAGGGGCGCGTTGTGGACGGCGTGGAAGAGGTCGTACAGCAGCTCGCTCGCGGTGCGGTGGAAGCCGCTGAGGCGGATGACACCGTCGGGGGCGAGGTCCGCGCAGTCCTCGGCGACGATGTCGAGGAGGCTGGTGCGGCCGGAGCCGGCGGAGCCGGTCAGGCGGACGGAGCGGCCGCGGGCGAGCAGTCGCACCAGGCGTTCGCGCTCGTCCTGGCGGGCCGGCAGCGGCAGCTCGGGCCGGGGCGGGCCGGGCGGGGCCGGCGGCCTGGCCGCGCGGGCGAACTCGGCGCGCTGGGCCGCGGTGAGCTTCTCCGGCGGTCCCGGGCGTTCGCCCGGCGGGCAGACCTCGATCTCGCTGCCGTCGACGGGATTGACGGTGAGCAGGTAGTCGCCCGCGACGAGCCGCACCGTGCGGGCGATTGCGGGCGCCTGCGGTGTGAAGTCGGAGGTGAGGGAGTCCCTGGGCGGGCGTGGGCGCGGCGTATCGCCTCCCCCGGCCTCGAATGCGCTCGACCGGGAGGCGCGCCCATCGTCCTGGCCGTACTCCTCAAGTTCCCGGTTGTTCGGGTCCATCAGGTTCAAGCCCCCCAAAAGCGTCGTGTGCCCAGCTCCGGTCCCTCCCGACCTGTTGCACACCGCGCTGTCGCTTCTGGTCCGGGCCCGCTCGAGGGTTGTCACGCTGCGGGCGACCGAACCCTAAACCTTCGCACAGTATCTCCGACAGACCGGGGTCCCGCGCCGTCCGAGACGTCACAGTCTCGTGAGGATTGCGTGTGTCGTACGTTTCGTGACGTGCCGGTCAGGGTTCCCCTCCCACCGGGCCACACTCGCGCCGGGGGTCACACCCGGGGCAGGGACTCCACCCCGATGCCGCCCTCGATCGCCAGGATGCGGTGCAGCCTGGTGGCGACGAGCAGGCGCTGCATCTGCGGCGGTACGTCGCGCAGGACCAGCCGTCGGCCGCAGCGGCCGGCCCGCCGGTGTGCCCCCATGATCACCCCGAGCCCGGTGGCGTCCCAGGAGTCCAGCTCGGACAGGTCCAGCACCAGATCGCCGACTCCGTCGTCGACGGCCGAGTGCAGGACCGTACGGGCGTCCGCCGCGCTCCGGACGTCGAGGCGGCCCCCGACGACCAGCTCGGCGTGGTCGCCCCTGATGTACATATTCGCTCCCCTGTACGTACGTTCCGTGCTCCGCGAATGAGTTGCCTTGCCGTGTGCCAGGTGATGCAACTTCTGACGGCGGTGAGCGGCCAGAGGTTGCCGTCTGTAAGCGAACCGATACCGAATTCACCCGGGCGTGTGATGCGCCAGGGGCCTGTGCGGTTATCAGGGCCCTCAGTGCTTGTAGAAGCCCTGCCCGCTCTTGCGTCCGATGTCACCGGCATCCACCATCCGGCGCATCAGCTCCGGCGGGGCGAATTTCTCGTCCTGGGACTCGGTGTAGATGTTGCTGGTGGCGTGCAGCAGGATGTCGACGCCGGTGAGGTCCGCCGTGGCCAGCGGGCCCATCGCGTGGCCGAAGCCCAGCTTGCAGGCGAGGTCGATGTCCTCGGCGGTGGCCACACCCGATTCGTAGAGCTTGGCCGCCTCGACGACGAGCGCCGAGATGAGACGGGTCGTCACGAAGCCGGCCACGTCCCGGTTGACGACGATGCAGGTCTTACCGACGGATTCGGCGAACTCCCGTGTGGTGGCGAGGGTTTCGTCGCTCGTCTTGTAGCCGCGCACCAGCTCGCACAACTGCATCATCGGGACCGGCGAGAAGAAGTGCGCGCCGACGACACGCTCCGGGCGCTCCGTCACAGCCGCGATCTTGGTGATCGGGATCGCGGAGGTGTTGGAGGCGAGGACGGTGTCGTCGCGGACGATCTTGTCGAGCGCGCGGAAGATCTCGTGCTTGACTTCGAGCTTCTCGAAGACGGCCTCGACGACGATGTCCGCGTCGGCGACGGCGTCCAGGTCGGTGGTCGCGGTGATCCGGGCGAGGGCCGCGTCGGCGTCGTGCGCCTCCAGCCTGCCCTTGCCGACGAACTTGTCGTACGAGGCCTTGATGCCGTCGGTGCCCCGCTTCAGCGCCTCGTCGGTGACGTCGCGCAGTACGACGTCCCAGCCCGCCTGCGCGGAGACCTGGGCGATTCCGGAACCCATCAGGCCGGCGCCGATGACGGCAAGCTTCCGTGCCACTGTGCGACTCCCCTTCGAATGACTGCACACGAGCGCTCACACGCTGTTCATGTTTGCCTCTTCGGCGGACCCTAGCGCTCGTGAGGGGCGGTGTGACCGGTAAGTAATGCGCGTCACGTCTCATCTGACGGACATCACACCGGCACGGGTCATTCGACGCCACGGACGGCACAGTTGGGCACCTTCCGGCCCAACAGCTCCTCGATGTCACCGAGAAGCACGGGTGCCACTCGTGCCCCTTCATCCGGATTGCGCCCGGCGCCGGTCTCATGACCGGAGGGTGACGACCACGGTCCGGTGAACCCACGCGATCTGACCGGAGATCAGCCTCTTCAGGGGGTCTTCGGACGTTGCGCGGCCTCCGCCGCCATCCATGCCGTACGGCGTCCCCGGGGGCCGTCGGCTTCGCCGCGCCGTCCGTGACGGTGGGCACACGGACCTGCCGGACGTCCGGGGCATAACTACGCTGAACCCATGGTCAATCTGACGCGCATCTACACCAGGACCGGCGACCAGGGCAGCACCGCCCTCGGGGACATGAGCCGGGTCGCCAAGACCGATCTGCGGATCTCCGCGTACGCGGACGCCAACGAGGCGAACGCGGTCCTCGGCACGGCGATCGCGCTGGGCGACCTGGACGAGGAGATCGTCAAGGTCCTCACCCGGGTCCAGAACGACCTGTTCGACGTGGGCGCGGACCTGTCGACGCCGGTCGTGGAGGACCCGAAGTTCCCGCCTCTGCGGGTCGAGCAGTTCTACGTGGACAAGCTGGAGGCGGACTGCGACCGCTTCCTGGAGCAGCTGGAGAAGCTCCGCTCCTTCATCCTCCCCGGCGGCACCCCCGGCGCGGCCCTGCTGCACCAGGCCTGCACGGTCGTACGCCGGGCCGAGCGCTCCACCTGGGCCGCGCTGGAAGCTCACGGCGAGACGATGAACCCGCTCACCGCGACCTACCTCAACCGGCTGTCCGACCTCCTGTTCATCCTGGCCAGGACAGCGAACAAGGCCGCGGGCGATGTCCTGTGGGTCCCCGGCGGCGAACGCTGAGCCAACCCGACCCGGCCGGGGGTCCGGGGGTTGCCCCCGGAGGACGCAGCATCCTGGCCAGGACGGCGAACAAGGAGGTCGGGGACGTGCTGTGGGGCCGGGCGGCGAACGCTGACGCTAGCGGCCCGGCGCCGACGGGCGCAGCGCCTGGTAGCCGCCCGTCAGGACGAGTGATCCGCCGACGCACATCATCACCACACCGACCTTCGTCAAGGTCACCACGGGGATCTCCACGTCCCCGGTGAACAGCCACAGCACCAGGCCGACCACAAAGGTGCCGGCGCCTTCCAGCAGGTTTCGGGTCGCCCTGGTCATCGTCGTGTGGTCTCCTTCGTGAGCGTCGTCCGGTGTTCCGGTTCGGGTGCGTCCGGGGCCTTCTTCGGCCAGATCAGGTAGGTCAGCGCGATCAGGCCGTGGATGCCGGCGGCCCGCCAGGCGGTGTAGCGCCAGCTCTCCAGGGAGCCGGTGCGGGAGGAGTCGTCGACGTACCAGACGGCGATCTGGAGCAGGCCCGTGGCGACGGCGGCGGCGATCACCGTGCCCAGCCACACCTTGCCCTCGTGCCGGGCCCGGGCCATCCCGTAGCGCGGCGGTCCGACCGGCTTCGGCGCTCCGGCCAGCCGGTGGGCTGCGTGACCGTCGAGCCACTTCACCGTGCGGTGGCCGTGACCGACCGTGTAGCCGATGTACAGGGCGGCCAGACCGTGCTTCCAGCTCGGATCCGCCCCGTTCTTCAGGTCGACCGCGGTGACGACCAGCAGCACGACCTCCAGCAGGGGTTCGCACAGCAGTAGAGCCATGCCGATGCGCGGCATCCGCAGCAGGTACCGGAAGGCCAGGCCGGCGGCCAGCAGCACCCAGAAGCCGATCTCACAGGCGACGATCAAGGCGACGATCACGGTTCGCTCCTCTCGGTCTCCTGTTCAGGCTCCCGCCGCGGGCGGCCCGGATCGTCGTCGCCGGTGACGAACCTCCGGTACATCGAAGGATGCAGTGCGGGACCGTTCCGGGGAATCAGGCGTCCGCCGCGCGGGCCGTGTTGGATGGAGGCATGGCCCTGCGACCACACCGTCCACCCCGCCCGCACCGCTTCGACGTGTACGTCGCGGTGTCCGGGCTGCTCGGCGGGCTGCTCCTGTGGGGCATCGGCCTGGCCACCCGGCCGGCCGACGACGCGATCGTGCTCCTCCACGGGAGCTGGGTGATCCTGCTGCCGCTCGCCGTCACAGCCGGCTGCGAGGTGCTGCGCCGGGTCACCCCCCGTACGGCCCTGCTCGTCGGCACGGCCGCGGTGGGCCTGGACCTCGTCACCCAGGGGAACCTGTTCACGGTCCTGATGTACACCGACCTGATGTACGCGGCCGTCCTGTACGGCACGCCCGCGTCGGCCCGCCGCATCCCCTGGGTCACCGGGCTGCTCACGGTGGCCGGGGCGCTGGTGCCGTTCGCGGTGTGGCGGGAGCCCGAGGCCCTGCTGATCGGGGTGGCGGTCGGCATCGTGTCGTTCGCGCCCGCGTCCACCGGGCTGATCGTCCGCAACCACCGCGACGCCGCCGAGGCCGCCCAACTGCGTGCCGAGCAGACGGCCCTGCTCGCCGAGGTGGACCGCACCCAGGCGGTGGTCGCCGAACGGGCCCGGATGGCCCGGGAGTTGCACGACATGGTCGCCAACCACCTCTCCGCGATCGCCATCCACTCCACCGCCGCGCTCTCCCTGGACGATGCGAAGACCTCCCGGGAGGCACTCTCGGTCATCCGGGAGAACAGCGTCGAGGGCCTCGCCGAGATGCGTCGGCTGATCGGGATCCTGCGCGACGGCGACAGCGAACCGGCCGCGACCCCGACGCTCGACGGACTGGCCGCACTCGTCGCCGGCGCCCGCGGCAACGGCCTCGACGTCACCCTCGACACCCTCCCCGACAGCACGCACGGCCAGGTCCCCGCCCCGGTCGAGCTCGCCGCGTACCGCATCGTGCAGGAGTCCCTCACCAACGCCCTCAAGCACGCCTCCCCCGGCCGCGTCACGGTGAGCCTGGCCCAGCGGGACGGCTCGATCACGGTCGAGGTGACCAGCCCGTACGGTGACCGGGACGGGCCGAGCGCTCCCGGCTCGGGCGCCGGACTCGTCGGCATGCGGGAGCGGACGGCCCTGCTGCACGGCACCTTCGAGGCCGGCCCGGAGGACTCGGCGGACGGCAAGATCTGGGCCGTACACGTCACCCTGCCCGTCACGGAAAAAGACCCCGCGTAAAACCGTCACCGAAGGAGACCCCGCGTGAAAGGTGAACCCGCATGATCCGTGTCCTCGTCGCCGAGGACCAGTCCGCCGTCCGCGCCGGACTCGTCCTCATCCTGCGCAGCGCCCCCGACATCGAGGTGGTCGGCGAGGCGGGAGACGGCGAGCAGGCGGTGGCGCTGGCCCGGGAGCTGCGGCCCGATCTGGTGCTGATGGACATTCAGATGCCGCGCCTGGACGGGGTGTCGGCGACCCGGCAGGTCGTCGCCGAACAACTGGCCGACGTGCTCGTCCTGACCACCTTCGATCTCGACGAGTACGTCTTCGGAGCGCTGCGGGCCGGTGCGGCGGGGTTCCTGCTCAAGAACACGGAGGCGAAGGACCTGCTGGAGGCGGTCCGCGCGGTGGGCCGCGGGGAGGGTCTGATCGCTCCGGCAGTCACCCGGCGTCTGATCGCCGAGTTCGCGGCGAAGCCCGTACGGCAGCCGGGCGCCGACCCCGCCGTCCTGGACAGCCTCACCCGTCGCGAACGCGAGGTGCTGTCCCGCCTGGGCGAGGGGCTGTCCAACGCGGACATCGCCACCCGTCTCGGGATGGCCGAGGCGACCGTGAAGACGCACGTCAGCCGTCTCCTGGGGAAGCTGGAGCTGCGCAGCCGGGTCCAAGCGGCGGTACTGGCACAGGAGTTGGGGATCTAACACGTTTCAACGCGGAGTGGTCCAGACCTATTGACCCGTGGTCCAGACCTTTCTATCCTCGCGGCACCGTGGGTGTGAAGGCTCAGTCACGCCCCCAATCCCCGAGGAGGCGCCGCATGCGCTTCAGACACAGAGCCGCGGCAGGTTTCGCGACCCTACTGCTCCCCCTCGCCGGTCTGGTCGGGCTCGCGAGCCCCGCCCAGGCCGCGACCAGCTCGACGGCCACCTACGCCAAGACCCAGGACTGGGGCTCCGGCTTCGAGGGCAAGTGGACGGTGAAGAACACCGGTACCACCGCCCTCAGCTCCTGGACCGTCGAGTGGGACTTCCCCTCCGGCACCTCCGTCACCTCCGCCTGGGACGCCGACGTCACCTCCGCCGGCACCCACTGGACCGCCAAGAACAAGTCCTGGAACGGCTCCCTCGCCCCCGGCGCGTCCGTCTCCTTCGGCTTCAACGGCGCCGGCTCCGGCTCCCCGGCCAACTGCAAGCTCAACGGCGGCAGTTGCGACGGCGGCTCGGTCCCCGGCGACGCGGCCCCCTCCGCCCCCGGCAAGCCCACCACGTCCGACATCACCAACACCTCGGTGAAGCTGGCCTGGAGCGCGGCCACCGACGACAAGGGCGTCAAGAACTACGACGTGCTGCGCGACGGTGCGAAGATCGCCACCGTGACGACCACCTCGTACACCGACACCGGTCTGACCGCCGGCACCGACTACTCCTACGCGGTCCAGGCCCGCGACACCGCCGACCAGACCGGCCCGGCCGGCGAAGCGGTCGCCGTGCGCACCACCGGCGGCACCACGGACCCGCCGCCGACCGGCGACAAGGTCAAGCTCGGCTACTTCACCGAGTGGGGCGTCTACGGCCGCAACTACCACGTCAAGAACCTGGTGACCTCGGGCTCGGCATCCAAGATCACGCACATCAACTACGCCTTCGGCAACGTCAAGGACGGCAAGTGCGTCGTCGACGACACCTACGCCGCCTACGACAAGGCGTACACCGCCGACCAGTCCGTCAGCGGCACCGCCGACACCTGGGACCAGCCGCTGCGCGGCAACTTCAACCAGCTGCGCCAGCTGAAGGCCAAGTACCCGCACATCAAGGTGCTGTACTCCTTCGGCGGCTGGACCTACTCCGGCGGCTTCACCCAGGCCGCGGCCAACCCGGCCGCCTTCGCCGCCTCCTGCAAGTCCGTCGTGGAGGACCCGCGTTGGGCCGACGTCTTCGACGGCATCGACATCGACTGGGAGTACCCGAACGCCTGCGGTCTGACCTGCGACACCAGCGGGGCCGCGGCCTTCAAGAACCTGACGCAGGCGCTGCGTTCGGAGTTCGGCTCCAGCTACCTGGTCACCGCGGCGATCACGGCCGACGGTTCCTCGGGCGGCAAGCTCGACGCGGCCGACTACGGCGGCGCCTCGAACTACCTCGACTGGTACAACGTGATGACGTACGACTACTTCGGCGCCTTCGACGCGGACGGCCCGACCGCCCCGCACTCGCCGCTGACCTCGTACTCCGGCATCCCGACCGCCGGCTTCAACTCCGCCGACGCGATCGCCAAGCTGAAGTCGAAGGGCGTCCCGTCCGCCAAGCTGCTGCTCGGCATCGGGTTCTACGGCCGCGGCTGGACCGGCGTCACCCAGTCCGCCCCGGGCGGCACAGCGACCGGCGCGGCACCCGGCACGTACGAGGCGGGCATCGAGGACT
Organism: Streptomyces sp. NPDC050997; assembly: GCF_040660135.1. Lineage (NCBI taxonomy): Bacteria > Bacillati > Actinomycetota > Actinomycetes > Kitasatosporales > Streptomycetaceae > Streptomyces > Streptomyces sp. NPDC050997. The sequence goes on along the minus strand of NZ_JBFAGK010000017.1, from coordinate 130,596 downwards.
ACAAGGTGCTCAAGACGTCCTGCCCGGCCACCGGCACCATCGCGGGCACGGCGTACGCGTACTGCGGAAACAACTGGTGGTCCTACGACACTCCCGCGACCATCGCCGGGAAGATGACCTGGGCCAAGAACCAGGGCTTGGGCGGCGCGTTCTTCTGGGAGTTCAGCGGGGACACCGGCAACGGTGAGCTGGTGAGCGCCATCAACAACGGGCTGTCGTAAGGCTCTTGAGTCGGCACTCCCCCGGACGGCGGCGGATGTGGCTACGCCACGTTCACTCGCTGTCCGGGCGGGGCCGCCTCCAGCCACGCGAGGAAACCGGTCAGCGCGTCTTCGCTCATCGCGAGTTCGAGACGCGTGCCCCGGTGCAGACAGGTGAGGATGATGGCCTCGGAGAGCAGCGCCAGCTCCTCCTCGCCCTCGGGGAGACGGCGGCCGGCGACCTCGATGGCGGCGCGCTCCAGGACACGGCGCGGACGGTAGGCGTAGGAGAAGACGCGGTACCACTCGACGCGGTCGCCGTTGTAGCGGGCGACGCCGTAGCTCCAGCCCTTGCCGCTGGTGTCGGATTTCTCCGGCACGTCCCAGCGCAGACTGCAGTCGAAGGTGCCGCCGGATCGCTGGATGAGCCTGCGGCGCAGGCCGAAGACGAACAGCCCCAGGACCACCAGGGCCACGACCAATCCGCACACAGTCAGAGCGAGGACCATCGACACCGACCCTCCTCGTCTCCTCGGTTACGGATTTCTCGGTAACGGAATGGAAAAAACACCCACATTCACCTCAGCCGCGACCGGTACCGGATCGCTCCGGTTCCAGCCGCGGCTGAGTGACGTCATCGCGTGACGTGGCGGGTCAGCGTCCTGCCGCCGCGCGCAGTCGTACGTCGGCGCGACGCTCGGCGGAGGCGTCGCCCTCCGCCTTCGCACGCTCCAGCTCACGCTCCGCGCGCTGGACGTCGATCTCGTCCGACAGCTCGGCGATCTCGGCCAGCAGCGAAAGCTTGTCGTCGGCGAACGAGATGAAACCGCCGTGCACCGCGGCGACGACCGTTCCACCATCACTCGTACGGATGGTCACCGGGCCCGACTCCAGCACACCGAGCAGCGGCTGGTGACCGGGCATGACGCCGATGTCGCCGGACGTGGTGCGCGCGACGACCAGGGTGGCCTCGCCGGACCAGACCTCTCGGTCGGCCGCGACCAGCGCGACGTGCAGCTCAGCAGCCAAGGTGGCTCCTCGGGTCACCACCCGGCGGGTCTGCCGGGTGTTGGTTACAAGTCTAGTGGGCGTGCATGAGGGGGCGGGACGCGCCCGCCCCCTCAGACGTGAGCCGAAGGGCTCACTTCGAACTCAGGGAGTTCAGGAGACGCCCAGCTCCTTGGCGTTGGCCTTCAGGTCCTCGATGCCACCGCACAGGAAGAACGCCTGCTCCGGGAAGTGGTCGTACTCACCGTCGATGATCGCGTTGAACGCGGTGATCGACTCCTCCAGCGGGACGTCCGACCCGTCGACGCCGGTGAACTGCTTGGCGACGTGGGTGTTCTGCGACAGGAAGCGCTCCACGCGACGGGCGCGGTGGACGGTGAGCTTGTCCTCCTCGCCGAGCTCGTCGATACCGAGGATCGCGATGATGTCCTGGAGGTCCTTGTACTTCTGCAGGACCGTCTTGACGCGCATCGCGGTGTTGTAGTGATCCGCCGCGATGTAGCGCGGGTCCAGGATCCGGGACGTGGAGTCCAGCGGGTCCACGGCCGGGTAGATGCCCTTCTCGGAGATCGGACGGGAGAGAACCGTCGTCGCGTCGAGGTGGGCGAAGGTGGTGGCCGGGGCCGGGTCGGTCAGGTCGTCCGCGGGGACGTAGATCGCCTGCATCGAGGTGATCGAGTGACCACGGGTCGAGGTGATGCGCTCCTGGAGGAGACCCATCTCGTCGGCCAGGTTCGGCTGGTAACCCACCGCGGAGGGCATACGGCCGAGCAGGGTCGAGACCTCGGAGCCGGCCTGCGTGAAGCGGAAGATGTTGTCGATGAAGAACAGCACGTCCTGCTTCTGCACATCGCGGAAGTACTCCGCCATGGTCAGACCGGCCAGGGCCACGCGCAGACGGGTGCCCGGGGGCTCGTCCATCTGGCCGAAGACCAGGGCGGTCTTGTCGATCACGCCCGACTCGGTCATTTCCTCGATGAGGTCGTTGCCCTCACGGGTGCGCTCGCCGACACCGGCGAACACGGAGACACCGTCGTGGTTGTTGGCGACGCGGTAGATCATCTCCTGGATGAGCACCGTCTTGCCGACGCCGGCACCGCCGAACAGGCCGATCTTTCCACCCTTGACGTACGGGGTGAGAAGGTCGATGACCTTGACGCCGGTCTCGAACATCTCGGTCTTCGACTCGAGCTCGTCGAAGTTCGGCGCCTTGCGGTGGATGGTCCAGCGCTCACCGTCGTAGGTCTCGTCGGCGTTCAGCACCTCACCGAGGGTGTTGAACACCTTGCCCTTGGTGAAGTCGCCGACCGGAACGGTGATGCCCGTGCCGGTGTCGGTGACCGCGGCCTGGCGGACCAGACCGTCGGTGGGCTGCATCGAGATCGTGCGGACCAGGCCGTCACCCAGGTGCTGGGCGACCTCCAGGGTCAGCGTCTTCTTCTCGCCGTCCTTCGCCGGGTCGGCGACCTCGACGTGAAGGGCGTTGTAGATCTCCGGCATGGCGTCGACGGGGAATTCCACGTCGACGACCGGGCCGATTACCCGGGCGACGCGGCCCGTGGCAACGGCCGTCTCAACTGTCGTCGTCATTACCTGTCACTCCCCGCGGTCGCGTCGGCCAGGGCTGCGGAGCCACCGACGATCTCGCTGATTTCCTGGGTGATTTCGGCCTGGCGGGCCGCGTTGGCAAGGCGGGAGAGCGTCTCGATGAGGTCTCCCGCGTTGTCGGTGGCCGACTTCATCGCGCGCCGCGTGGCGGCGTGCTTCGAGGCGGCCGACTGGAGGAGAGCGTTGTAGACGCGGCTCTCCACATACCGCGGCAGCAGGGCGTCGAGGACGTCCTCCGCCGACGGCTCGAAGTCGTACAGCGGAAGGATCTCGCCCTTCGTCTCCGACTCCTTGGCCACCTCTTCGAGGCTGAGCGGCAGCAGGCGGTCGTCGAGCGCCGTCTGCGTCATCATCGAGACGAACTCGGTGAAGACGATGTGGAGTTCGTCCACGCCACCCTCGGCCGTCTCGGTCTCGATGGCCTCGATCAGCGGACCCGCGACCTTCTTCGCGTCCGCGTAGGTGGGTTCATCGGTGAAGCCCGACCACGACTCCGCGACCTTGCGCTCGCGGAAGTTGTAGTGAGCCAGACCACGGCGGCCGACGATGTACGTGTCGACCTCCTTGCCCTCCGCCTCAAGGCGCGCCGTCAGCTGCTCGGCCGCCTTGATCGCGTTGGAGTTGAAGGCGCCGGCCAGGCCGCGGTCGCTCGTGAGGAGCAGCACCGCGGCACGGGTCGCCGTCTCCGCCTCCGTGGTCAGCGGATGCTTGGTGTTCGAACCGGTACCGACCGCCGTGACCGCGCGGGTGAGCTCGGTCGCGTACGGCGTGGAGGCCGTCACCTTGCGCTGCGCCTTGACGACGCGCGAGGCGGCGATCATCTCCATCGCCTTGGTGATCTTCTTGGTCGCGGTGACGGATCGGATGCGACGCTTGTAGACCCGGAGCTGGGCTCCCATGAGTCAGGTCCCTTCCCTACGTCACTTGGCCGCGGCCGGGGCGTCCTCGCCGAGGAGCTTGCCGTCCGAGGTCTCGAACTGCTTCTTGAACTCGGCGATGGCGTCCGCGATGGCGGTGAGGGTGTCGTCCGACATCTTCGCGCCCTCCTTGATGGAGGTCATGAGGCCCTGCTCCTTGCGGTGCAGGTACTCGAGGAGCTCCTTCTCGAAGCGGCGGACGTCGGAGACCGGTACCTCGTCCATCTTGCCGGTGGTACCGGCCCACACGGAGACGACCTGGTCCTCGGTCGGCATCGGCTGGTACTGAGGCTGCTTGAGCAGCTCGACCAGGCGCTGACCGCGCTCCAGCTGCGACTTCGACGCGGCGTCCAGGTCGGAACCGAAGGCGGCGAACGCCTCCAGCTCACGGTACTGGGCGAGGTCGAGGCGGAGCCGGCCCGAGACCTGGCGCATGGCCTTGTGCTGGGCGGAGCCACCGACGCGGGAGACCGAGATACCGACGTTCAGGGCCGGGCGCTGACCGGCGTTGAACAGGTCGGACTCCAGGAAGCACTGGCCGTCGGTGATGGAGATGACGTTGGTCGGGATGAACGCCGAGACGTCGTTGGCCTTGGTCTCCACGATCGGCAGACCGGTCATCGAGCCGGCGCCCATCTCGTCGGAGAGCTTCGCGCAGCGCTCCAGCAGACGGGAGTGCAGGTAGAAGACGTCACCCGGGTAGGCCTCACGGCCCGGCGGGCGGCGCAGCAGCAGCGACACGGCGCGGTAGGCGTCGGCCTGCTTCGACAGGTCGTCGAAGATGATCAGGACGTGCTTGCCCTCGTACATCCACTGCTGGCCGATGGCCGAACCGGTGTACGGCGCCAGGTACTTGAAGCCGGCCGGGTCGGACGCCGGGGCGGCGACGATGGTCGTGTACTCCAGCGCGCCGGCCTCTTCGAGGGCGCCACGCACGGAGGCGATGGTCGAGCCCTTCTGACCGATGGCGACGTAGACGCAGCGGACCTGCTTCTTCGGGTCACCCGAGCGCCAGTTGTCGCGCTGGTTGATGATCGTGTCGACGGCCAGGGCGGTCTTGCCGGTCTGGCGGTCACCGATGATCAGCTGACGCTGGCCACGGCCGATCGGGGTCATCGCGTCGACGGCCTTGTAGCCGGTCTCCATCGGCTCGTGCACCGACTTACGGGCCATGACGCCCGGGGCCTGCAGCTCAAGGGCGCGCCGGCCGCTGGTCTCGATCTCGCCGAGGCCGTCGATCGGGGTGCCGAGCGGGTCGACGACGCGGCCGAGGTAGCCCTCGCCCACCGCGACCGACAGCACCTCGCCGGTACGGGTGACCGGCTGGCCCTCCTCGACGCCGCTGAACTCACCGAGGACGACGGCGCCGATCTCGCGCTCTTCCAGGTTGAGCGCGAGGCCGAGGGTGCCGTCCTCGAACTTCAGCAGTTCGTTGGCCATGGCCGAGGGCAGACCCTCGACCTTCGCGATGCCGTCGCCGGCAAGGGTGACCGTACCGACCTCCTCGCGCGAGGCCGCGTCCGGCTTGTACGACTGGACGAAGGTCTCCAGCGCGTCCCGGATCTCCTCCGGCCGGATCGTGAGCTCCGCCATCTGGGTTCCCTGCTCTCCTTGTTGGGCCCGAAGTTTCACTTTGGGGTCTGGGGGCGACCCCCAGGATTCTTCTGCACGGCCCAACATGGGCCGTAATCAAGTGCGTACTGGTATTAAGTTGCGGTCAGCTCGCCAGTCGGCGGCCGGCGTCCTCGATGCGGTCCGCGATGGAGCCGTTGATGACCTCGTCGCCGACCTGCACCCTGATTCCGCCGAGGACCTCGGGGTCCACGTCCAGGTTGAGGTGCATCGTGCGGCCGTAGAGCTTCGCGAGGGCGGCGCCCAGGCGCTGCTTCTGCGGGTCGCTCAGCGGAACCGCCGAGGTGACGACGGCCACCATGCGGTCCCGGCGGTCAGCGGCCAGCTTGGACAGGGACTCCAGTCCCGCCTCCAGGCTACGACCCCGCGGCGCGGCGACAAGGCGCGTCACCAGACGTTCGGTGGCCGGGGCGGCCCGGCCGCCGAGGAGGCTGCGCAGCAGCTCGCCCTTGGCCGAGACGGTGGCCTTGCGGTTGGTCAGCGCGGCACGCAGCTCGGTGTTCGAGGAGACGATCCGGCCGAACCGGAACAGCTCGTCCTCGACGCTGTCGAGCTTGCCCGCCCTCTGGGCCGCGGTGAGGTCGGCGAGGTTCGCCAGCTCCTCCAGGGCGTCCACCAGGTCGCGCGACTGCGACCAACGGGAACGCACCAGGCCGGACACCAGGTCGACGGTCGGGCCGCCGACCTGGGAGCCGAGCAGGCGCTGGGCCAGTTCTGCCTTGGCCTCACCGGACTGCGACGGGTCGGTCAGGACCCGACGCAGCGACACCTCGCGGTGGAGCAGCGCGGTGACGGCGGCCAGCTCGTCGGCGAGCGAGCCGGCGTCCACGGACGTGGAGTCCGTCAGCGCGTCGAGACGCTCGCGTGCGGCTGCCAGGGCATCGCGGCTCGCTCCGTTCATCGGGCCGCCTCGGCCTTCTCCTCGAGCTCGCCGAGGAAGCGGTCGATGACGCGGCTCTGCCGGGCGTGGTCGTCGAGGGACTCGCCGACCAGCTTGCCGGCCAGATCGGTGGCGAGCTTGCCCACGTCCTGGCGCAGCGCCGAAGAGGCGGCCTTGCGGTCGGCCTCGATCTGGGAGTGACCGGCGGCGACGATCTCCTCGCGCTGCCGCTGGCCTTCCGCGCGCATCTCGGCGATGAGCGTGGCGCCCTGCTCCTGCGCCTCCTGGCGCAGACGCGCGGCCTCGTGACGGGCCTCGGCGAGCTGGGCCTTGTACTGCTCAAGGACGCTCTGGGCCTCGGTCTGCGCGGCCTCGGCCTTCTCGATACCGCCCTCGATGGCCTCGCGACGCTCTTCCAGAACCTTGTTGATGTTCGGGAGGAGCTTCTTGGCGAGGAAGCCGAAGACGATGACGAAGGCGATGAGGCCGATGACGAGCTCGGGGATCGGCGGAACGAGGGGATTCTCCATCTCCTCGGCCGCCACGATGAGCAGCTGGCTCATGTGTATGCCTTTCGTCTAGTCGGCTGGTCCGGGGGCGGTTTAGTTGTAGCCGTAGACGAAGGGCATGACCAGACCGATCAGGGCCAGCGCCTCACAGAAGGCGAAGCCGAGGATCTGGTTGGCACGGATCAGGCCGGCGGCCTCGGGCTGACGGGCCAGGGCCTGGGTGCCGTTACCGAAGATGATGCCGACGCCGACGCCGGGGCCGATGGCAGCAAGGCCGTAACCGATCGAGCCGAGCGAGCCGGTGACAGCGGCAAGGTTAGACATGCCAGTTCTTCCTTTTCTTTACGGACCCGGTGGGGTTGGCCACCGGACGACTTGTAGGGGTCTTCAGGGGTGGCGGCTCAGTGGTGCTCGGCCAGCGCACCCTGGATGTAGGTGCAGGTCAGCAGCACGAACACGTACGCCTGCAGGGCCTGGATGAACAGCTCGAAGGCGGTCATCACGACGGTCATGATGAACGAGACACCCGCGTAGGCGATACCGATGCCGTTCAGCAGGTACCAGCTGGCGATCGTGAAGAGCAGCAGCAGGGTGTGACCGGCGAACATGTTCGCGAAAAGTCGCACGGCGTGGGTGAACGGCCGGATCAGGATGTTCGAGAAGAACTCGATGCCCATCGCCAGCGGAAGCACCGGGCCGAGCGACTTGTCGTAGCCGGTGACGTTCTTGAAGAAACCGACGAATCCGTGCCGCTTGAAAGTCAGCGAGACCCACAGGACATACACGATGGCCGCGAGCGCCGCCGGGTAGGCGATGATCGACGTGACCGGGAACTGGGCGAGCGGGATGACCGCCCAGAGGTTCATCATCCAGACGAAGAAGAAGAGCGAGACGATGAGCGGTACGTACTTCTCGCCTTCCTTCTTGCCGATGGTCTCGTAGACGACACCGCGGCGGATGAAGTCGTAGCCCGCCTCGGCCACCATCTGGAGCTTGCCGGGGACGACCTGCGGCTTGCGGAAGGCGGCCCAGAAGAAGCCGACGATGATGATCGACCCGAGGAGCGCCAGCAGCATCGTCTTGTTGAAGTACACGCTACTGTCCGCGTCGCCCACCAAGGGCTCGAACAGGAACGAGTGCAGGCCGGGAGAGGGGAAGCCACAACCGTCGAAGATGTGGCAATCAGTCTCGAAGGCGAGCACCTGCGTCGGGTCAGCACTCACCGCGGGCTCCTTCAGCGAAACGCATGGGTACGGCAACCTCGTTGTGTCGGCGCGGCATGCAGCCGCGGTTCGGCACGGGACTGGAGTTTCGGATGTGGGGGCGGCTCTTGGGCATCTCGCCTCGCGATTGAACAGGCGTCAGCTCGGATGCCCGCGCCCGCGATGCCGCAGTTGGCACCGGACGATAGCAGGAGATCTCTGACGCCTTTATCCCGGCCCTACCCCTCACGACGAGTGCCCCGATTTTTCGGGTTCGACGTAGAGGATCTTGGACTTCATGTGCGCACGGGTCTGCGCGGCGATCCAGGCGAGGGTGCCGGCGACCAGCGTGAGCGCGAAGGCCTTGGGGTGGAAGAGCGTGGTGTTTTTGAACGCGGCCACGAAGACGAACAGCAGCAGGATCTGTGTCGCGTACAGCAACAGACCCATCGCCTGAAAAAGATGCGGAAGCGATTTGGCTGTGCGCTGCAGAATGTAAAGCCCCAGCCCCATGAAGAGGATCACGACCAGCGTCGCCACGACAGCTCCGATCGCTCCCTTGCCACCGGCGACCACGCCGCTGACGACGGCGGCAAGCGCGCCGACGGCAGCTGTGGGTACAGCGGCCTGGAGGAGGATCCGGACGTCGTTGGACGGCATGGCGGCAGCTCCGCTTTCGCAGGGGGGCAGGGGTGTCGTCATGGACGAGCGTAGTCCCCGGGCCGAGTGTCGAGACCTCGCACCAATGGACCGTCGCACTGCGGTCCTTTGGTCTATCCGGGTTCTCGTGAACCGTATCACAAACTATTTGATGCGGTCTTTACCAAGTGGGTGTGCTCGCTGTCACACATGAGAGTGACAGTGCGCGTCTGTGCAGGAACCGGGGTGGCTTGTCTGGTATTGGGGTGCTTTGCTTCCCCACGGATTGGCAATGCTCTAGTCAGATTCTTACCTTGTGACGTCAGCCCGACGACCCGGCCCTTCGCCCGTCCAGGACGGCGAACGAGCACCGAGAGCGGTCGCCCCGTTGACGCCCGCCACTCCCGCGGCCACCGGGGTACGGCTCTCCTCTTCCTCCAGCAGGGCGGCCGGCACCACGTCCTCGACGGCCCGCCGCCGACGGCGGTAGCGCGGCGGTACGAGGTGCTCGGCCCACCGCGGGGCGCGCGGCGTGAAGCGGGGCAGCAGCAGAAGAAGGAGCCCGATCGCGCTGAGGAAGACGACACCGAGCACGATCCACATGGACGCCGAGTTGACCGAGTAGGCGAGCGCGCCGAAGGCGATCAGCGCGGACCAGAAGTACATGATCAGCACCGCGCGGCTGTGTGAGTGGCCGACCTCCAGCAGGCGGTGGTGCAGATGCCCCCGGTCCGCCGCGAACGGCGACTGCCCGCGCCAGGTGCGGCGCACGATGGCCAGCACCAGGTCGGCGGCGGGGATCGCGATGATCGTGAGCGGCAGCAGCAGCGGGATGTACACGGGAACCGTCTGGTGCACCGCCGCCTGCTCGGAACCCGCGAACAGCTTCAGCGCGTCCGGGTCGACCTGCCCGGTGATGGAGATGGCACCGGCGGCCAGCACCAGGCCGATGAGCATCGAACCGGAGTCGCCCATGAAGATCCGCGCGGGGTGCATGTTGTGCGGCAGGAAGCCCAGGCACATGCCCATCAGGATCGCCGAGAACAGCGTGGCCGGGGCGGCGGCCTCGATGCCGTACGACACCCAGACGCGGTAGGCGTACAGGAAGAACGCCGCCGACGCGATGCACACCATGCCGGCGGCGAGGCCGTCGAGGCCGTCCACGAAGTTCACCGCGTTGATGGTGATGACGACGAGCGCGACCGTCAGCAGGGTGCCCTGCCACTGGGTCAGCGCCACCGAACCGACGCCCGGGACGGGCAGCCACAGGATGGTGAGGCCCTGCATGACCATCACGCCGGCGGCGATCATCTGGCCGCCCAGCTTGATCAGGGCGTCGATCTCGAACTTGTCGTCGAGGACACCGATCAGCCAGATCAGGGCCGCCCCGGAGAGCAGGGCCCGTGGCTCGTTGGACTTGGAGAAGACCTCGTTGAGGTTGGCGAGGTGGTCGGCGGCAAGCAACCCCGCGCACAGGCCGAAGAACATGGCGATCCCGCCGAGCCGCGGAGTGGGCTCCCGGTGCACGTCACGTGCCCGGATCTCCGGCATCGCTCCGGCCACGATCGCGAACTTCCGTACCGGCCCTGTCAGCAGATACGTCACCGCGGCCGTGATGCAGAGCGTCAGCAGGTATTCACGCACGGGCTTCCCCACAGATCTCGCTGGCCATCTCAGCCCCACACACTATCGATGCGCGCATACCGTTGGGGACTTTCGGGTAGCGACGATGGTTGCACGTGTGGCTGTGTACCGATGTGCGCCTACCCCCGCTCAGCCGGGATAGGGCGGAAATCCGCCGACCAACTCCCGCACTTCTTCACGAGCGCGCAGGCTCTCGGTCTCGCCTCTGAGCACCTCCGCGACCAGCACCGCGATCCGTGCCATCTCCACCTCCCCCATGCCCTGTGTGGTCACCGCGGCCGTGCCCAGGCGCAGTCCACGGGCGTCGGCGTGCGGCAGCGCACAGCAGTCGAGCACGATGCCGGCGGCGGCGAGACGGCCGCGGGCGGCACGTCCGTCGACGCCCAGCGGCTCCGGGTCGGCCGTCACCAGGTGGGTGTCGGTCCCGCCGGTGGTGACCACGAGCCCCTCGGCGGCCAGCCCGGCCGCCAGCACCCGCGCGTTGGCGACCACCTGATGGACGTACGCCGTGAAGGCCGGTGTCGCCGCCTCGCCGAACGCCACGGCCTTGGCGGCGATGGTGTGCATCTGGGCGCCACCCTGTGTGAAAGGGAACACGGCCCGGTCGACCCGCTCGGCCAGGTCGGCGCCGCACAGGATCATGCCGCCGCGCGGACCGCGCAGCACCTTGTGTGTGGTGGCGCACACCACATCGGCGTACGGCACCGGATTGGGCGCCGCTCCCCCGGCGACGAGCCCGATGGGATGGGCGGCGTCTGCGATCAGATAGGCGCCCACCTCGTCGGCGACCTCGCGGAAGAAGGCGTGGTCGAGGTGCCGGGGATAGGCGATGGACCCGTACACGATCGCCTTGGGCCGATGGGTACGGGCGAGCGTGCGTACCTGCTCCTGGTCGATGAGCCCGGTCTCCGCGTCCACCCCGTACCCGACGAAGTCGAACCAGCGGCCGGAGAAGTTGGCGGGCGAACCGTGGGTGAGATGGCCGCCGTAGGGCAGCCCGAGGGCGAGGACGGTGTCCCCGGGCCGCAGCAGCGCGGCGTACGCGGCCAGCACGGCCGACGACCCCGAGTGCGCCTGCACGTTGGCGTGCTCGGCCCCGAACAGCGCCTTGGCCCGCTCCACGGCGATCCGCTCGGCGACGTCCACGATCTCGCAGCCGCCGTGGTGCCGGGCCCCCGGATATCCCTCCGCGTACTTGTTCGCCAGGGGTGAGCCGAGGGCGGCCAGCACGGCCGGCGAGGTGAAGTTCTCGGCGGCGACGAGCTGCAACGTCGTCGCCTGCCGGTCCGCCTCCCCGAGCAGGATCTCGGCCAACTCGGGATCCTGCCGCCGCAGCACATCGACGGTCTCTGGGGCATGGGTGACCGACATGGTGGACTCCGGGCGTCGACGATGACGTACGACCAATGTAGGCCCGGGACGAGTGGGGTGCTCGGTGGTTACGCCTTCGCGGGCACACCGGTGAGCACGGTGACCACAGCGCCTGGTTCAGCCCCACCCCCAACGCGCCCCGGCAGCGGGCCGCTGCGCCGGACTCCGTCCGGCGGCCGACCTCCCGCCACGTCACGCGCGCGCGGGCACACCTGTCAGCGCCGTGACCACCGGATCCAGCGCCTGGTTTATCTCGTCGCCGATCGAGCGGAAGAACGGCAGCGGGGCTCCGTACGGGTCGTAGACCTCGTCCGCCTCCGCCGTCGGGGCAAGTAGCCACCCGCGTAGCGCCGCCGCCGCGCGGACCAGGGCGCGGGCGCGGGCCACCATGCCGTCCTCCAGGGGCGGCAGGGTCGCCGGGTCTATGGCCTTCACCAGGCGGGTGAACTCCTTCAGGGTGAAGGTGCGCAGGCCCGCAGAGTGGCCCATGGAGATGACCTGGGCGCGGTGGTCGCGGGTGGCGGTCAGGACCAGGTCGGCCATGATGACGTGTTCGTCGAGCAGTTCCCGGCCCGTGAAGCCGGAGGCGTCGGCGCCGAAGTCGGCGAGGACCGCCTCCGCGTTGGCCTCCATGGGCGCGCCCTCGTGCCCCCAGGTGCCCGCGCTCTCCACGATCAGCCCGCCCCACAGGGGGTCGCCGAGCCGGTCCGCCAGGGCATGACGGGTCAGCCGCTCGGTGATCGGCGAGCGGCACACGTTGCCGGTGCTGACGTGGAGGATGCGGAAGCTGTCAGCCGGAAGCCCGAAGGTTCCCGTCTCTTCCCCGTTCCATATGCCACGCCCCGCGTCAGGGGCCGTCAATTCGCCACCTCGAGGTCGGGTACGACCTTCCTGAGCTCGTCCGCGGAGATCGCGCCCGCACGCAGCAGCAGGGGCACCTCGCGGGTGACGTCGACGATCGAGGACGGCACGTTGCCCGGGGTCGGGCCGCCGTCCAGGTACACGGAGACCGAGTCGCCGAGCATCTCCTGGGCCGCGTCGCAGTCCTCCGGCGCGGGGTGGCCCGTCAGGTTCGCGGAGGAGACCGCCATGGGGCCGAACTCGGTCAGCAGCTCGATGGCGACCGGGTGCAGCGGCATGCGTACGGCGACCGTGCCACGGGTGTCCCCGAGGTCCCACTGCAGGGACGGCTGGTGCTTGGCGACCAGCGTGAGCGCGCCCGGCCAGAACGCGTCGACCAGTTCCCAGGCCAGCTCGGAGAAGTCCGTGACCAGGCCGTGCAGCGTGTTCGGGGAGCCGATGAGGACAGGGGTGGGCATGCTGCGGCCGCGCCCCTTGGCCTCCAGCAGGTCGTGCACCGCTTCCGAGGAGAACGCGTCGGCGCCGATGCCGTACACCGTGTCGGTCGGCAGCACCACGAGCTCGCCACGGCGGACGGCGGACGCGGCTTCGCGCAGACCGGTCGTGCGGTCGGTCGCGTCGTTGGTGTCGTATCGCCGAGCCATGTCTAGCGGGCCTCCTCGTACACGAAGTACACGTTCAGCTGCGGGTCGAGAGTCTGCGGGGGTCTCACGGCGTCGCCCGGCGGGCGGTCGCGAAGCGCGGGCGGTTGTTGAGGTCGGGATGGTCGGCCGCGTCGGCCCAGCCCCGTTCCTCGGTGAAGATCCACGGCACCTGGCCGCCCTGGGTGTCGGCGTGCTCGATGACGACGACCCCGCCGGGACGCAGCAGGCGGTGTGCGGTGCGCTCGATGCCGCGGATCAGTTCGAGGCCGTCCTCCCCCGAGAACAGGGCGAGTTCGGGGTCGTAGTCCCGCGCCTCGGGAGCGACGTACTCCCATTCGGTGAGCGGGATGTACGGCGGGTTGGAGATGACCAGGTCGACCTGGCCGTCGAGGTCCGGGAAGGCGTCCAGGGCGTTGCCCTGACGCAGGTCGACCCTGGACCCCTCCATGTTCTTGCGCGTCCACCGCAGGGCGTCCTCGGACAGCTCCACGGCGTGCACCCGGGAGCGCGGCACCTCCTGGGCGAGGGCCAGCGCGATGGCGCCGGAGCCGGTGCACAGGTCGACGATCAGCGGCTCGACCACGTCCATCGCGCGGACGGCGTCTATGGCCCACCCGACGACCGACTCGGTCTCGGGACGCGGGACGAACACACCTGGCCCGACCTGGAGTTCCAGGTACCGGAAGAAGGCCCGCCCGGTGATGTGCTGCAGCGGCTCGCGCTGTTCACGCCGGGCGATGACCTCCCAGTAGCGGGCGTCGAAGTCCGAGTCCTTCACGGAGTGCAGCCCGCCCCGCTTCACGCCGTGCACGAACGCGGCGAGCTCCTCCGCGTCGTTGCGCGGCGAGGGCACGCCGGCGTCGGCGAGCCGCTGGGTGGCCTGAGCTACCTCAGCGAGCAGCACGCCTCGGGGGTTTGGGGGTCGCCCCCCAAATGATTGCTGCACGCAGGTCCTCCGTGTCGTACTCGTGCGTGGGTACGTCCTTACGCGTTTATACGTCCTTACGCGCTTACGCGGCTGCCAGCTTCGCCGCCGAGTCCGCGTCGACGCAGGCCTGGATCACCGCGTCGAGCTCGCCGTCCAGGACCTGGTCCAGGTTGTACGACTTGAAGCCGACGCGGTGGTCCGAGATGCGGTTCTCCGGGAAGTTGTACGTGCGGATCTTCTCGGAGCGGTCGACGGTGCGGACCTGGCTGCGGCGGGCGTCGGAGGCCTCCCTCTCCGCCTCCTCCTGCGCCGCGGCAAGCAGCCTGGAGCGCAGGATACGCATCGCCTGCTCCTTGTTCTGCAGTTGGCTCTTCTCGTTCTGGCAGGAGGCGACGACTCCGGTGGGAATGTGCGTGATGCGCACCGCGGAGTCGGTCGTGTTGACCGACTGGCCGCCGGGTCCGGAGGAGCGGTAGACGTCGATACGGAGGTCGTTCGCGTTGATCTCGACGTCGACCTCCTCCGCCTCGGGCGTGACGAGGACACCGGCCGCGGAGGTGTGGATACGGCCCTGCGACTCGGTCGCGGGCACGCGCTGCACGCGGTGCACCCCGCCCTCGTACTTCAGACGGGCCCAGACGCCCTGGCCGGGCTCGGTGGCACCCTGACCGCCCTTGGTCTTCACGGCGACCTGGACGTCCTTGTAGCCGCCCAGCTCGGACTCGGTGGCGTCGATGATCTCGGTCTTCCAGCCGACCCGCTCGGCGTAGCGCAGGTACATCCGCAGCAGGTCGCCGGCGAACAGGGCGGACTCGTCGCCGCCCGCGCCCGCCTTGACCTCGAGGATGACGTCCTTGTCGTCGTTGGGGTCACGCGGCACGAGCAGCAGACGCAGCTTCTCGGTCAGCTCCTCGCGCTGCTTCTCCAGCTCCTTGACCTCGGCCGCGAAGTCCGGGTCGTCGACGGCGAACTCGCGCGCGGTCTCGGTGTCGTCGCCGGTCTGCTTCCAGGAGCGGTACGTGGCGACGATCGGGGTGAGCTCGGCGTAACGCTTGTTCAGCTTGCGCGCGTTGGCCTGGTCGGAGTGGACCGACGGGTCGGCGAGCTTCGTCTCCAGGTCGGCGTGCTCGGTGACGAGTTCCTCGACGGCCTCGAACATCTTGGGCTCCTGATACTGCGATGAGGGGGAAGGCGGGCGACCAAAAACGCCGGTCCCGGTGCGCCCGGGAAAGGGGCGCGACCGTGGACCGGCGAATGGGGGCTCGCTACTTCTTGGAGCCGGCGGCCTTGCCGAAGCGGGCCTCGAAGCGGGCCACACGGCCACCGGTGTCGAGGATCTTCTGCTTGCCCGTGTAGAACGGGTGGCACTCGGAGCAGACGTCGGCGCGGATGTTGCCGCTGGAGATCGTGCTACGGGTGGTGAACGACGCGCCACAGGTGCAGCTGACCTGCGTCTCGACGTACTCGGGGTGGATGTCGCGCTTCAAGGTGTCTCCTAGTTTCGGGAGGGCGCCGGGTCGCAACCGCACGATGCGGAAGCGTGAACCGGGGCCGACGTACCAGTCTGCCAGGACTGGGCGCATCCCCCAAAACCGGGGGACGTGGCGTTCTATTCCCGGGGCCCTGCGGGGGCGTACGACTGACTACGGGCGGCTACCAACCGGCTACGGTTGGCTACTGCCGGTTGATACTGGTTACTTCAACTGGTGCCGGCTGATTCCGGCTAGGACGAGGTCACGACGCCGGCGGCGTCGCCCTTGGCGCTGCCCTCCGTGGCCGACTTGGGGATCGTCCGGTCGTTCTCCAGAGCCGTCCACACCTGCTTGGCCTTGCTCTTCTGGACGATCACGCGGTTCGGGTTCGCCGGGTCGTACTGGACCGGCATCGTGACCATGTTCATGTTCGAGGAGCTGATGCCCTTGAGGCCGCTGGCGAACGACATGAGCGACTTGACGGAGCCGAGGTCGGAGTCGGTCGTCACGGTGTTCGTCGCGGTGTCGGCGAGGTTGTACAGGTTCTTGGGGTTGCCGAACAGGTCGACGTGCTTGACCTGGTTGATCAGTGCCTTGATGAAGGCCTGCTGAAGCTGGATACGGCCGAGGTCGGAGCCGTCACCGACACCGTGCCGGGTGCGGACCAGACCGAGGGCCTGCTCGCCGTCGAGCTGGTGCGTGCCGGCCTTCAGGTCGAGGTGGCTGTCGGGGTCGTTGATGGCCTTGCTGGTGGTGACCTCGACCCCGCCGAGCTCGTCGACGAGCTTCTGGAAGCCGCTGAAGTCGACCTCCAGGTAGTGGTCCATGCGGATGCCGCTGAGGGACTCGACGGTCTTCACCGCGCAGGCCGCACCGCCGGTGGAGTACGCGGAGTTGAACATCACGCCGGACGCGGCGTCGTGCTCGACGCCCTTGGTGTCGGTGCACTCGGGGCGCTTGATGACGGTGTCGCGCGGTATGGAGACCACGCTGGCCTTCTTGTGGCCCTCGTAGACGTGCACGACCATCGCGGTGTCGGAGCGGGCGCTGCCGTCGTCGGTGCCGCCGCCGAGCTTCTTGTTGCTGCCGGAACGGGTGTCCGAGCCGAGGACGAGGATGTTCTCGGAGCCGTTGTCGACCTTGGTGGGCCGGTCGGTGCCGAGGACGGAGTCGATGTCGACGCTCTTGATGTTGCCGTTGAGCGTGAAGTACAGATAGCCGGCTCCGGTGCCGCCCAGCACGACGATGCTCGCCGCGGTCCAGGCCATGATCAGGACACCCTTGCGCTTTCTGCGGGGTTTGCGGCGGCTGCCCTTGGCTCGGTGGCGGCCTGCGGTGCCGGACTCTCCCGGTATGCCGGGCTCCGGCGTGCTCTCGGCGGACATGTGCTCCTCGAATCTCGGTCCGGTCGGTTACCCCCTGCTTTCAGGGTCAGGCGCGGTCACGGAGGACCAGTACCGCACCATCGTCGCTCCGCCTGGTCAGACGGCGAAACTCGGGAAAGGGTTGCACAACGCACTGTGACCGCCCTGTGCACCGGCAGCCACAGCACGTAACGGATTCTTCCGGCAAAACACGGCTCACCTGCGGTTTCAGCCAAAGATGCGGTACGGCGGGACATCACCACCATCCAAGATCCTTGTGGCAGATATCTCGGCTACGACCGCGTTCCGGACAGTTGGCGACCCTGTTCGGGGCTGCTCCGGGCCGTTCCGGCGAGTGTGATCCCAGGCAGCACGAAGGGCCGCCCCCATGTCAGGGAACGGCCCTTCGTCACACCCGAGGGCGACTAGTCACCGTTACCCGGCGTCGGCGTCGTCTTCTGGATCTGCAGCAGGAACTCGGCGTTCGACTTCGTCTGCCTCATCTTGTCGAGCAGCAGCTCGATCGCCTGCTGCTGGTCGAGCGCGTGCAGCACGCGACGCAGCTTCCAGGTGATGGCGAGCTCGTCGCTGCCGAGCAGCAGCTCTTCCTTGCGGGTACCGGACGCGTCGACGTCCACCGCCGGGAAGACGCGCTTGTCGGCGAGCTTCCGGTCGAGCTTGAGCTCGGCGTTGCCGGTGCCCTTGAACTCCTCGAAGATGACCTCGTCCATGCGGGACCCGGTGTCCACCAGCGCGGTGGCGAGGATGGTCAGCGAGCCGCCGTCCTCGATGTTGCGGGCCGCACCGAAGAAGCGCTTCGGCGGGTACAGGGCGGTCGAGTCGACACCACCGGACAGGATGCGGCCGGAGGCGGGCGCGGCGAGGTTGTACGCACGGCCCAGACGCGTGATCGAGTCGAGCAGCACGACGACGTCGTGGCCCAGCTCCACCAGACGCTTGGCGCGCTCGATGGCGAGCTCGGCGACCGTGGTGTGGTCCTCGGCCGGGCGATCGAAGGTCGAGGAGATGACCTCGCCCTTGACCGACCGCTGCATGTCGGTGACCTCTTCCGGACGCTCGTCGACCAGGACGACCATCAGGTGGCACTCGGGGTTGTTGTGCGTGATCGCGTTGGCGATCGCCTGCATGATCATGGTCTTGCCGGTCTTCGGCGGGGCCACGATCAGACCACGCTGGCCCTTACCGATCGGCGCGACGAGGTCGATGATGCGCGTGGTCAGCACGCCCGGGTCCGTCTCCAGACGGAGGCGGTCCTGCGGGTACAGCGGCGTCAGCTTGTTGAACTCCGGCCGCCCGCGCCCGGATTCGGGCGCCATGCCGTTCTGCGAGTCCAGGCGGACCAACGCGTTGAACTTCTCGCGGCGCTCGCCCTCCTTGGGCTGACGCACGGCACCGGTGACGTGGTCACCCTTGCGCAGGCCGTTCTTGCGGACCTGGGCGAGGGAGACGTACACGTCGTTGGGGCCCGGAAGGTAGCCCGACGTACGGATGAAGGCGTAGTTGTCGAGGATGTCCAGGATGCCCGCGACGGGGATCAGGACGTCGTCGTCGGCGAGCTGCGGCTCGGGGGCCACGTCGTCGCGGCCACGACGGCCACGACGGTCCCGGTAACGGCCGCGGCGACCGCGGCGCCCGCCCTCGAAGTCGTCGTCGTCCTGCGGGCCGTTGTCGCGCTGACGGTCCTGGCGCTCCTGGCGGTCCTGACGGCCGCCGCCCTGCTGACGGTCCTGGCGGTCCTGGCGGTCCTGACGGTCCGGGCGCTGCTGGCCGCCACCCTGACCGCCGCCCTGGCCACCCTGCTGCTCGTCGCCCTTGCCGCCACGGCGGTCGCGGTCGCGGTCCCGGCCGCGCTCACGGCGGTCGCGACGGCGGCCCTCGGCACCATCGGCGTCGCCGCCCTTGGTGTCGCCCTGCGGCTGCGTCTGTGCGGACGTCTCGGCCTTCGGCTCGCTCTTGGCCTCGGCGACGATCGTCTCGGGGCTGCCGGCCTCGGCGGTGGCACGGCGACGGCGGCGCTCCGTGGGAGCGTCGTCTCCCCCACGCTCGGCTTCTCCCCCACGCTCGGCTGCGCTCGCGCGGGAGGGACCCCCGGCCGGCTGGCCGGGAATCTCGATCTGCTGCTGGGACACGGCCTTCTCGGCGGACGCCTCGGCCTTGGCGGTTGCCTTCTTCTCGGCGGCGGGAGCCGTGTCGTCGCCGGTACGGGCCTTGGATGTGGCCCGGCGCTTCGGCTTGGTCTCGGTGGCGTCGGCCTTCGCGGCCGGGGCGCCCCCACCTGCCTGTGCCTCCTTGATGACCTCGATCAGCTGGCTCTTGCGCATACGCGCGGTGCCCCTGATGCCGAGGCCGGATGCGACCTGCTGCAGTTCGGCCAGCACCATGCCGTCGAGGCCGGTACCGCGGCGCCGCCGGGAGCCGGCACCGGTGGCAGGCGCGGAGGCGTCCGTGGCGGGCGCGGCAGCGGTCTCCTCGACACGTGCGCCCATCAGATCGGTGGTGTCGCTCACGAAGGGTCCTTCCCTGGAGCGGACGTCGGCCTGTCTGGCTCGGCGACCGGTTGTGCTGTCCGACAGTGGTCCTTGCTGTGTGGACCGTGCCGGGGCGGTGGTCCGCCTGAACGGCGGAGGAATGTGGTGACGGCGCTTCCCAAAGCCGTGGCACTGAGTGTCTGTGTCACATTGCTTGGTCGCACCGGTTCCGGAGCGTGCCCGGCAGGTCGCTCAGTGCTCACGTACCACGTACGGCCCGCGTACGGCGTACTGAACACAGTGCGGCTTGGGAGGCTCCCGGAAGGGTGTCTGTCCCGGACGGGGACACGAAGCACCTCGCCATGGTGGGGTCGGGTGCAGACCTGAGGTTAACACTACCGGATCCAACAAACATTCCCCCTCTCGAAATCCGGCGAGCGCCGCCGGATTTCAATGTCAACATCACATGTCACTGGCGGTCGCGAGCGGCAATACGCTCGCGCCCCGCGCGTCGAACTCCAGCCGGTTCGCGGCCCACCCCTCGCCCGCCAGATGGGCGACCTTGTCGGCGCTGTCCTCGTCGACGAGGGCCAGCACCGTCGGTCCCGCACCGGAGATCACTGCCGGGATTCCGTCGGCCCGCAGCCGCTCCACCAGCGTCGTGCTCTCCGGCATGGCCGGTGCGCGGTACTCCTGGTGGAGCCGGTCCTCGGTGGCGGGCAGCAGCAGCTCGGGGCGCCGGGTGAGGGCCTCGACCAGCAGGGCCGCCCGGCCCGCGTTGGTGGCGGCGTCGACGTGCGGCACGGTGCGCGGGAGCAGTCCGCGCGCGGTCTCCGTCAGGACCGCCCTACCGGGCACGAAAACCACCGGAACGATGGAATCGGCGGGCTCCATCCTGATCGCCCGGGCGGCTCCGGCCTCCATCCAGGAGAGCGTGAAACCGCCGAGCAGACAGGCCGCCACATTGTCGGGGTGGCCCTCGATCTCGGTGGCGAGCTCCAGGAGCGCCGCGTCGTCGAGCCGGGAGTCGGCGCCTATGGTCACGGCGCGCGCGGCGACGATGCCGGCGCAGATGGCGGCCGAGGAGGAGCCCAGGCCACGGCCGTGCGGAATACGGTTCGCGCAGACGATCTCCAGGCCGCGGGGCTGTCCGCCCAGCAGATCGAAGGCGGTGCGCATGGACCGTACGAGAAGGTGGTTTTCGTCACGGGGGAGCGTCTCGCTGCCCTCACCCGCGATGTCGACGTGCAGCCCGGAGTCGGCCACCCGGACGACCACATCGTCGTAGAGGCCCAGCGACAGGCCGAGGGCGTCGAAGCCCGGACCGAGGTTGGCGCTGGTGGCAGGGACGCGCACCCGGACGGCGGCGGCGCGGAAGGCTGGACCGGCCATCGCTCGATGACTCTCCTTGAGCTGCGGAACTGTCGAAGACGTTCGATACGTACATGAGGTCCTGGGGACCTCTGGGAAACCGTGGGACCGCTTCCGGGCCGCGGAGACGGCGCGGCACCCGGCCGTATGCGAGGCATATGCGGCGGGCGGGTTAGGTACAGCCTATCGAAGGAAGGTTCTGTGGCGACATAGGGCGCACAGGAGGCGCACGATGCGTGTCGTAAGCCCCCTGTGCACCCCCTTGGGAGGTCACCCGTTCTCAGAGGTCATCGCGCAGGTCATCCCCAGATCAGACAAGGCCCAGGCGCTGGGCGGCCGTCGCCGCGTCGACCGGGACGGTGACCGGCTGCGGGGCGCCCGCGACGGCCCAGTCGGGGTCCTTGAGGCCGTTGCCGGTGACGGTGCACACGATCCTCTGCCCCGGGTCGACCCTGCCCTGCTCGGCGGCCTTCAGCAGACCGGCCACGGACGCGGCGGACGCCGGCTCGACGAAGACACCCTCCTGAGCGGCCAACAGCCGGTAGGCGCGCAGGATTTCACGGTCCGTCACCTCGTCGATGAAGCCGCCGGACTCGTCCCGCGCCGCCAGGGCGTACTGCCAGGACGCGGGGTTGCCGATCCGGATGGCGGTCGCGATCGTCGACGGGTCCTTGACGACCTCGCCGCGCACGATCGGGGCACTGCCGGCAGCCTGGAAACCCCACATACGGGGGGTCTTCGCGGCGATGCCGTCGGCGGCGTACTCCTTGTACCCCTTCCAGTACGCGGTGATGTTGCCCGCGTTGCCCACCGGCAGGACGTGGATGTCCGGCGCGTCGCCGAGCATGTCCACGATCTCGAAGGCGGCCGTCTTCTGGCCCTCGATACGCACCGGGTTGACCGAATTGACCAGCGCCACGGGGTAGTTGTCGCTCAGCGCGCGGGCCAGGGTGAGGCAGTCGTCGAAGTTGCCGTCGACCTGGAGGATCTTCGCGCCGTGCACGAGGGCCTGGCCCATCTTGCCGAGCGCGATCTTGCCCTGCGGGACGAGTACGGCGCAGACCATGCCCGCGCGCACCGCGTACGCGGCGGCGGAGGCGGACGTGTTGCCGGTGGAGGCGCAGATGACCGCCTTCGCGCCCTCCTCCTTGGCCCGCGTGATCGCCATGGTCATACCGCGGTCCTTGAAGGAACCGGTGGGGTTGGCACCCTCCACCTTGAGGTGGACCTCGCAGCCGGTGCGCTCGGAGAGCACCTGCGCGGGTACGAGGGGCGTGCCGCCCTCGCGGAGCGACACGACCGGCGTGGTGTCGGACACCGGCAGCCGCTCCCGGTACTCCTCGATGATTCCGCGCCACTGGTGGGTCATTGCTGGTTACTCTCCTTCAACCCGCATGATGCTGGCGACACCACGCACGGTGTCGAGCTTGCGCAACGTCTCGACGGTCCCGCTCAGGGCGGCGTCGGACGCGCGGTGCGTGACGACGACGAGGGAGGCCTCGCCGTCCTTCCCCTGCTGGCGAACCGTATCGATCGACACGCCGTGCTCGGCGAACACGGTGGCCACCTGAGCGAGAACTCCCGGTTTGTCCGCGACGTCGAGGCTGATGTGGTAACGCGTGACGACCTCACCCATGCCCGACACGGGCAGTGCGGCGTACGCGGACTCGCCGGGCCCGGTGGCGCCGTCGAGCCGGTTGCGGCAGACGGCGACGAGGTCGCCCAGCACGGCCGAGGCGGTGGGGGCGCCGCCGGCGCCGGGGCCGTAGAACATCAGCTGACCGGAGGCGTCGGACTCGACGAACACGGCGTTGTACGCGCCGCGCACGGAGGACAGCGGGTGGGTCAGCGGGATCATCGCGGGGTGCACGCGCGCGGTCACGGACGCGCCGTCAGCGGCCCGCTCGCAGATGGCGAGCAGCTTGATGGTGCAGCCCATCTCCCTCGCCGAGGCGAAGTCGGCGGAGGTGACCTCGGACATGCCCTCGCGGTAGACGTCGTCGAGGCGTACGCGCGTGTGGAAGGCGATCCCGGCGAGGATGGCGGCCTTGGCGGCGGCGTCGAAGCCCTCGACGTCGGCGGTGGGATCGGCCTCCGCGTACCCGAGCGCGGTGGCCTCGTCGAGAGCCTCCTGATATCCCGCCCCCGTGGTGTCCATCTTGTCGAGGATGAAGTTGGTGGTGCCGTTGACGATGCCGAGCACCCGGTTGACCTTGTCGCCGGCGAGGGACTCGCGCAGCGGCCGGATCAGCGGGATGGCACCGGCGACGGCGGCCTCGTAGTAGAGGTCCGCGTCATGGTCCTCGGCGGCGGCGTGCAGGGCGGCGCCGTCCTGGGCGAGCAGCGCCTTGTTGGCGGAGACGACGGAGGCGCCGTACTCGAAGGCGGTGGTGATGAGCGTACGGGCGGGCTCGATCCCCCCGATGACCTCCACCACGACGTCGATGTCGCCGCGTTTGACGAGGGCGGTCGCATCGGTGGTGACGAGGCTCGGGTCGATGCCCGCACGCACCTTGTCGGGCCGCCGTACGGCCACGCCGGCGAGTTCCACGGGGGCGCCGATCCGGGCGGCGAGGTCGGCGGCGTGCGTCGTCATGATGCGCGCCACCTCTGAGCCGACCACTCCACAGCCCAGCAGCGCCACCTTCAGCGGACGCGTACGCATCATCCGACCTCGTTTCCTCATACCGTCTACGGTTGGTCCAGTCTCACTCACCGGACGGGACTTTCTATCCCATGTCCGGATCGTGAGACATCTATTTCATTTGCACGGGGGCGCAAGACAGGAGATCTTCCGCCCCTGTCCTCCGGGCGTTTTCCGTTCTGATTCCGTTCTGATTCACCCGACTTTCGTTCTGATTCACCCGACGTCGAGGCGCAGCAGGTCCTCCTCCGTCTCCCGGCGGACGATGACGCGGGACCCGCCGTCGTTGACCGCCACGACGGGCGGCCGCAGCACATGGTTGTAGTTGCTGGCCATCGACCGGCAGTACGCACCCGTCGCCGGTACGGCGATCAGGTCACCCGGTGCCAGGTCGGCCGGCAGGAACGCGTCCTTCACCAGGATGTCGCCGCTCTCGCAGTGCTTGCCGACGACACGGGCGAGCATCGGCTCCGCGTCGGAGGTACGGGAGACCAGGGCGACGCTGTACTCGGCGTCGTACAGCGCTGTACGGATGTTGTCGGACATGCCCCCGTCGACGGAGACGTACGTCCGCAGCCCGTCGAGGGGCTTGATGGTGCCGACCTCGTACAGCGTGAAGGCGGTGGGACCGACGATGGCCCGCCCGGGCTCGACGGAGATACGGGGCGTGCGCAGCCTGGCGGCCTCGCACTCACGGGTGACGATCTCGGTGAGCGCCTTGGCGATCTCGTGGGGCTCGCTGGGGTCGTCGCCGCTCGTGTACGCGATACCGAGACCGCCACCGAGGTCGATCTCCGGCAGTTCGACCCCGTGCTCGTCACGGATGTCCTTCAGCAGCCCGACGACCCGGTGGGCGGCGACCTCGAAGCCGGACATGTCGAAGATCTGGGACCCGATGTGGCTGTGGATCCCGATCAGCTCGATCCCGTCCAGCCGCAGCGCACGCCGTACGGCCTCGGCGGCCTGCCCGCCCGCGAGCGGAATGCCGAACTTCTGGTCCTCGTGGGCGGTGGCGATGAACTCGTGCGTATGCGCTTCCACCCCGACGGTGATACGGATCTGCACGCGCTGCCGCCTGCCGAGCGACTGGGCGATGTGGGCGACGCGGACGATCTCCTGGAAGGAGTCGAGAACGATCCGCCCGACACCGGTCTCG
This sequence comes from Streptomyces sp. NPDC050997, assembly GCF_040660135.1. Lineage (NCBI taxonomy): Bacteria > Bacillati > Actinomycetota > Actinomycetes > Kitasatosporales > Streptomycetaceae > Streptomyces > Streptomyces sp. NPDC050997. The sequence continues at coordinate 106,057 of NZ_JBFAGK010000017.1, read as the reverse complement.
ACGGCCCGCTGGATCTCCTGGGTCGACTTGTTGTTGCCGTGGAAGGCGATGCGGTCGGCGGGCATGCCGGCCGAGAGGGCGGTGGCGAGTTCGCCGCCGGAACAGACGTCGAGGTTGAGCCCTTCCTCGTGCAGCCAGCGGACCACGGCCCGGGACAGAAACGCCTTGCCGGCGTAGAAGACGTCCGCGTCGGCCCCGAAGGCGCTGCGCCACGCCCGTGCCCGGGCGCGGAAGTCGGCCTCGTCGACGATGTAGGCCGGGGTGCCGTGCTGTTCGGCGAGGGTCTTCACATCGACGCCGCCGACGGTGACGACGCCCCTCTGGTCACGGCCGACGGTCTGGGCCCACACCTTCGGGTCGAGGATGTTGAGGTCGGCGGGCGGGGCGGAGTAGTGCCCCTCGGGATACACATCGGCGTGACGGGGCCCGGCGGGGTGTGCGGAACGACTCATGGCTCTTCTTGGGCTCTCTGTGCGTCTGTGTGCGCTGTCTCACAGGTGATCAGGTGCGTCGATGCCGAGCAGGGTCAGGCCACCGGCCAGCACCGTCCCGGCGGCTTCGGCAAGAGCGAGCCGGGCATGGTGGGCGGCCGAGGGTTTCTCCCCGCCACGAGGAAGGACGGTGGGGAGAAAGGGAAGGACGGCATCGGCGACGGTGACGAGGTGCCGGGCGAGGCGGTCGGGGGCGCGCTGGGCGGCGGCCGCGGCGAGGATCCGGGGATGGTCGGCGAGGGTGCCGGTCCAGTCGTCCGGTACGTCGCCGGGTTCGGCGTGGAACCCGAGGTCGGCGGCGTTGCGGCTGACGGCCCGGGTGCGGGCGTGGGCGTAGCGGACACGGAAGAGCGGGTTGCTCTCGCGCTGGGCCAGGTGCTCGTCGCTGATCCGGGGCCGGTCGTGGGCCGCGGGGTGGAGGAGGGCCCAGCGGGCGGCGTCACGGCCGAGGGGGGTCGGATCGGCGGGGGCGGGGACGGGGCGCACGTCGATCGGGAGCTGGGAGGTGCCTGGGAGCTGGGGGGTGCCTGGGAGCTGGGGGGTGCCGTACGCGTCGACATGGACGCCGAGGACGCTCTCCCACTCGGGCTCGGGTCGAACCGGAGTGGTGATGCGGACGAGGGCGCCCTGCGCGCGGAGGAGGCGTGCGGTGGCGTCGGCGACGACGAGGGCCCGCACCTCGTGGGCGGCGTGCAGTCGATGGAGCTGCCCGGTGGGCGCGTCGCCGTGCCCGTACTTCTGTCCCCTCCGCAGGATCTCGCCGACGAGGGCGGCGGAGGCGGTGCCGCGGAGGCGGATGTTCAGGAAGCCGGGGCCGGTGATGACGACGTCGTCGATGGGGCGGGGGTTGTGGTTGCGGCTTGTGACGTCGGCGTCGGCGGTGTCGGTAGCGGCGGCATCGTCCGACGTGTCGGCGGCGTCGGCATGTTCGTCACCGAGGAGATGGTTTCGGAGGATCTCGGCGACGTCCCGGGGCGTCCGCTCGGCCGACCGTGCGAGCTGAAGGGCGATGTTGGTGGCGTAGTCCCCGCAGCCCCCGGGCCCCGGAACCGTCACTACGGCCCGCTCCGGAACGGTCACGCTCAGCTCCCCCACGTCCACAGCGCACCGCACCGCGCGCAGCACGGTACGGGAGAGCTCGACGGGGGTCACGGGACCAGCGTAGGGGAGGAAGGGGGTGGGTAGGCGAGCCGGTTTGGGCGGGGGTCCGGGATGTGGACGGGTGGGGACGAGGACGCTGCTGGACTGGACGGGCGATCAGTCGCCGGGCATCAGCTGCCGACGGCGATGGGGACGGAAGCGATCAGCCTCCGGAAGCGGGGTCAGCCTCCGGCGTGCCCGGCCCGCTCGGCCTCTCCGGCGGTCCCAAGGATGCCGCCGAACGCGGGCTCCTCCGCACTCCCCTCCGTACACCCTTCCCCGGCGCCCCCGCTCCCCTCCCTCTTCCTCTCGATCAACTGCCCTACGAGACGCACGAGTTCGGCCGGCTCGAAGGGCTTGGCGAGGAAGGCGTCGACACCGGTGTCGAGCCCGGTCTCGACCTCGTACTGCGTGCACGCGCTGACGATGGCGAGGGGCAGATGACGGGTGCGCGGATCGGAACGAAGCCTGGCGGCGGTCCGTAGTCCGTCGAGGCGAGGCATGACGACATCGAGGGTGATCACATCGGGCCGCACCTGATGAACGACATCCAGACACTCGGCACCATCGGCCGCGGTCACCACCTCGAAACCCTCCAGTTCGAGATTGACCCTGATCAGCTGCCGGATGACCTTGTTGTCGTCCACAACAAGCACCCGGCCGGACACGCCTGGCACAACTCGAGAGTAGGTCGGGACCGGCCACCGCGTCCGGGTTTTCCCCACTTCCACCCGTGCGGGCAACCCTCCTCCACGTCAACCCCACTTCCACCCCGCACGGTTCCCCCTCCTCCACGTCGAGCCCCGGCAACCGCCTCACAAGCGACGACACAGCCTCGCCCAACGCCACAAAACCCGTTCATGAACACCCAGACGGAGCTGGTAGTGTTCTACCCGTCGCCACGAGCAAGCGCTCAGCAACCGACACGCCCCCGTAGCTCAGGGGATAGAGCAACGGCCTCCGGAGCCGTGTGCGCAGGTTCGAATCCTGCCGGGGGCACTCCGGATCAAGGCGCTGAACAGCGGAAACGCAGTTCAGCGCCTTTCTTATGCATGCCAAAACGCACACGGCCTACTTGGCCGTGACCACTCGACCCCTCATTGCCCTGATCAGGGGTTTTCCACGGCCGAGCGGACGAAATCCCGATTGTCCGATCCCGCGAAATTAATTCCTGCGGGACATGCGTGGGCCAGAAAGCCGCATGGTGGATCCGTCACCCTCGGGAGGCAACTTTGACCTGCATGTTTACCAAGCGGGACAGCCAAAAGGGACACGGAGAAACAGGCCGTTGCACTTTCCCGGACCAGATTCGACACAGTCTCGCGAAGGCGTTCGCGCCCGCCCGACACCGGTATGCCCCCATGTCCGACTCACACGAGGGAACAATGATTCCTATCAGCGTCGATCGTTGGGACGCCCCATGCAGGCGGCGCCTCGCTCATGGAGCGGATGACATGCTCCCCTCCTCCTTCGTTCCGGCCACCGGAAGCACGTACTCACCAGCGAGACGCGCCAAGTGCAACGGGAGGGGCCGGGCGAGCGGCGGGTAGTCGTCTTGGTAGCGCAGCTGGTGCGTGAGCGTCGCCCACTCCGCCGGCCGGTCAGGCAGGTCCCCTTCACGCCCCGAGTCCGCCAGCGCCTTCTCCGACAGGCAACCGAGCACGGTGATCTCCAGCTGCCCGGGGTTCCAGGCAGTCTTCCCGGGTGCTGTCCGGCCCTGTGCCGTGGGCGCCAGTTTCATGAGGCCCTTCGGTAGTTTCGCCGCTGTGTGCGGCTTCGCGGCCGTACTCGCGAAGACACGGCTCTCCGTCTCCGTCGTCCCCCACACGCCCTCGGTGAAGCCGACGCTGCCCTTGGCGTCGTGGGCATACCACTCCGCCACTTCCTCCCGCGCGTTGGCGTCCCGTACGAGCACCACCCGCAGGTCGTCGCCGTAGAGCGTGTGGCGCTGGGCGGGTTCGGTGCCGAAGCCGAGCATGTCGCGGTGCAGCTCGCCGTTGCGCAGGCGAGGCCAGCACTGGCGCAAATTGCCTGCATCCGCCAGCACGAGGGTCGGGCGACCGCGGAGCTGGAAAAGCAGTGCGCGGATCTGCCGTTCGGTCTCCCACTGCCTGTGCTGCTCCACACCCGGGCGGGCACCGGGCCGGACCCCTCCCCGGGCGGCCACGCCATCGCCACCCGTATCAGCCTGCCTCTCCTTCCCGGCCTCCGCCACCGGCTCCGTTGCCTGGGAGAGCAGCAGCAACAGCTTCGGGTACGGCACCCATTCGGCGCGCTCGGCGTCCCACCCCTCGATGACGCCCGGTCCTTCGTCCCCGGGGCGGACCCGCACCGCGACAAGCCGATGGACGGGGCGCCGCGTGGACCCCTTCCTGGTGTGGCGTACGAGCCAGAGCGCCACGTACTGGAGGTCGCCGGGAACTCCGGCCCCCACTCGATGGGCGGGCGGACTGATCGCGCCGAGCTGCCGAAAGGCGTCCAGCCAGGTCCACTTGGCCCGGTGCTCCAGGCCGCTGTCGGTGTCGTCGGGCAGGTTGACGAACTGGCTCAGCCGGTCCTGCCGCGCCCAGGCGATGCGCAGCGCATGCTTGGGATCGGAGTCGGGGACGGCGGCGAAGCGCTCCTTGCCGGCGATCTCCATGATCACGACTCCGGCCGCGTCGGGACGCGGAACCACTCGGTCCGCCACAAGTCGGCAGCGCCCTTCGACGGCTTCGGCCAGCCGGACGGCCCTGGGGCGCCCGCGCTCCCGGGAGACCGGCAGGGCGTCGGCCAGGGCCCCCGCGGGCTGGGCGTGTACGCGAATGTCGACCCCCTCGCCCCGCCACCGCCAGGTGTCGTCGTCGGCCGACCCCTCGCTCTCCCCGGGAGGGAAGCCGATGAGCTTGGGCAGTTCCGCGAGCAGAGCGGCGCGGGTTTCCGGGGATTGCCAGAAGACGTCGATCTCCAGGGGACGGCCGTTGAGTGCGCGTGCCAGCGCCGCCCGCCGCTGCAGGGCCAGTTGCGTGTCCCGGACGCCCGGACCACGTCCGGCTCCCGAACTAGGCAGCAATGAGGGGGTGTTGCTCCGGGTGACCCGTGTGAGGTCGGGGACCCGCGTCAGCATGGGGCGCAGCCCTTCCTCGACCCAGGCGTCCAGATCCGCCCGCTCCCGTGCCATCAGCCCCGGTCCCACCTCATGCGGACCGGTCGACGGGTGGTAGACGATGCCGGCGGCCACGTCCCCGGACCCGTTGATCCAGCGTTCCGGGTGGGAGAAAAGCGCTTCCGGCTGCGGGTAGTTGCGTACGATGTCCAGCTCGGGCAGGAGCGGTGCGGGGCTGTGGTGGCGCCAGGCCAGTTCCTTCAGCCGCCGGTCGTAGCCGAGGGTGTTCACCATCAGCCGGTGGCCCCGGTCCGGCCCTCCCGGCCATGGCAACGGAGCGTCGAGCAGAACGGTCGCGCCGCCGAGCTGGTGGGGGCGCACGTCCAGCTGGGTGGCCCAGCGGCGTACCTGCGTGGACACGTGGACACGGAACCGTGGGGCGAACGGCACGGTGTGGACGGTGATGTTGAGGCAGGCCGAGTAATACCAGGTCTGCCCGCGGCGCTCGTATCGCTGTGGCGGCCAGGAGACGAGTCGCGCGCCGTTGCCCAAGCTCTCGACGCGGAAGTGGAGTGTGGTGCCCCCGGTGCGGAATGTCCGGGCCGCCAGCCGGAAGGCGACCCACTCGGGCAGCAGGCCGTAAAGCCGTGCGGCGGGTTCGGCGGTTCCGCCCGCCGAGGTCACGGTCTCGGTGAGATCGACCGATTCGGCCTCCCAACCTGACAGTTGGACGGCCTCGGCCGGGTCGTCGGAGCGGAGCCGCTCCTCCAGGTCGGCGTCTTCAGTGTCGTCCTCTTCCGGGTACATGCCCGCCGCCCAGGTGCCGATCACCGGGGCCAGCACCTCCGGCGGGACGGCCTCCCGCGCGTAGAGCCACGGCAGGCTGCCGTCCGTTCCGGCGTTGCGGCCGGTCGCGATGACGCCGGGGGCCATCGCTTGGAGCAGCGAGTTGAGCCTGCGTACGGGGAGCCGATCGGGGCGGACGGAGCCCTTGCCGGCCTCGGCGTGCATTCTGGTGAGCTCGGCGTGCAACTCCTCGCCGAGCCGCAGCACACTCATCTCCTCCCGCCACGGTCCATGGAGCGGGTCGGGTTCGTAGGCCGCGTTGCGAATGGTGTGATACACGAAATTTCCTCCTGGAAGCCGGGGTTCGGCGCTTACGGGTGGGCCGGGGCGGGAGCAGGGGCGAGCAGGTGGGTGAGCATGCGCCGGAGAGGTTCGTACAGGGCGTGGGCGATGAACTGCTCCTCCGCGCTCTTCGTGTCGCCCTCGAAGTACGGGTCCAGCACGTCGAGGACGCTGTGCAGCAGGCTGGACTTGGGGGTGTCGGCCTGCGGCGGTACGGCCCCGCGGTTCGGGGCGAAGGCGGCGTCGACGAAGACCACCCTGGCCGGTACGCCGCCGCGCACCAGCCGCCCGATCACCTGCCACATCAGGACCAACATGTCCCAAGTGACCTGCTCCCGCGTCTCTTCGCCGAGGTGGCTCCACGCCATCGAGCGGGCGAGCACCTTGTACCAGCGCGAACGAGCGAGGCGGCGGACCTCGTCGGCACCTTCCTCGACGGTGGCCTGTCCCTGTACCCAGGTGTCGAAGTCACCGCCGGTGACGGCGCGGACGATCCAGTCGTTGACGGCGTGGACGGCCAGGGACAGGTCCTCGGGGTGCGGATTGGGCCGTGCCAGGAAGTAGACCGTGCCGATGGCCGCCTCGTCGTCGTCGTTGAGAATGTTGTGGCCTCGCTCCACGGCCAGCAGGGGCGCCACGAGGATGTTCGCATCGAGGTCCTTCAGGTGCTCGACGTCGCCCCGGCGCAGTGACCGGGCGCGGTAGGCGGACGGCGCCTCGTCCTCCGGGGCGATCTCCTCGTCGTCCGAGACCAGGCACAGCACGCTGTCGTGCCAGCGGGAGTTGAGGTTGTGCAGGGTGTCGGCCACGATGCGAGCCTCGGCATAGCTGCCGACCAGCAGGAGGATCTGGTCGCGCTTGCCTGGACGAAGGGAGAGCAACTCGCGCTCCAGCGGACCTCCTTCGGGGGCGTCGTACTCCCCCGACGCGCCAAGGTGGGTGGCGATGCGGCGCAGCTTCTCGGGGCGGTCGTCCGGGTGCGTTCCGGACAGGCGCAGCTTCTCGTCACCGTCGTCGATAAACTCGAAGCGCATCAGGCTCTCGTTCGCGATGCGTTCGGTCACCTCGGTCGGCGGCTCGATGATCACACCGACCGGGACGCAGACGTGGTAGCGGCTGGACGCGCCCGCCCAGCTGCTGCCGGACATGAGCAGCAGCTGGGCGCCGGGCCTGCCGTCGACGGAGGCCAGGTGGGGCATGGCACGCAGCAGCTCACGTCCGACGCCGCTGCAGCGGAAGAAGGTCAGCTCGCCGCTGCGCACTCCTCCCTTGTCCTCGCCCGGGACCCGGAACTGGAAGCCGAGTACGTTGCCCATCGGGGCCTCGGGCACCATCGGGCCGTAGTCGAGCGGCCGACGGTACATCGTGTTGTAGCCCAGGCTGAGGGCGGCCTCGACGCGGGGCCACATGGCGTTGATCATGGCGAGCCGGGGCTCCAGGGCGCTGAGCAGCAGCGTGAACTCGAAGCGTTCGGCGAGCTCCTGGTGCCACTGCTCGGGGGTCTGGGGCGGTGGCTTGGGCTTCCGGCGGCGGCCTCGCCCCTTCTGCCGTTCCTCCTCCTCGCGCTGCCACTCGTCGTACTTCTCCTTGTACTTCTGCTGCCGGGCGGCCATGTACCGCGGGTCGATGTGGAAGACCTCGTCCATGACCTCGGCCAGGTGGCGCCGGGTGTTCTCCGGGTTGCCGGTGTGGAGCAGTTCGTTGAGGAGGGCGGTCAGCTCGCTGAAGTCCTCCTCCGTCCTGCGGCGGCGGTCGCCGAAGGGGTTGTCGCGAAAGGCGTCGAGAAGCTTGCCGAGAGCCTGTCTGGGGACCTGGTTCCGGTGTTCCGGCCCGCTGCCGTCGGGGAGTTCGTAGCGCTCGTCGAGCAGTCCGAGCTGCAGCGTCCAGGCGCTGAAGTAGCCCGTCCGCACCCACCTGCGCAGGTCGTACCTGGCGACGAGCATCGCGTACAGCCGGTCGGTGGCCGATCCGGCGGTGTTGAGGGCGGCGGCGAAGGTCTCCACGTCCCGTTCGGAGAGCTGGGTGCGCCCGCTGGCCGCGAGCTCTCGGATCTTGTGCCGGCTCAGTTGGTCGATGAGCCCCTTGTCCTCGTCGCTGGCGAGGACGACGGCGGGTGCGAAGGTCTGGTCGAGCTGCATCTGCACACGGTCGGCCTCGTCGATGATGACGAGGTCGCTGCGGCGGCAGGCGAGTTCGAGGTAGCGGATGCGCTCGCCGTTCTGGGGGCTGGGCGGCTCGGCGTCGATCAGTCCGGCCGGCGTGGCCACCCAGATCAGGGCGCCGACCAAGGTGCGGGCTCCGTGGTGCCGGGGGCAGACGGACCAGTACGGGCAACTCGTCGCGTTCTTCTGCCATTCGGAGGCCCGGCCGCCACCTTTGTCGCGCCTGGGGTCCGACGGTGGCCGGAGCCGGGAGCAGGGTGCCTCACCGAAGGCGAGCGGCTCGGTGGACGAAGTGGCACCCTGCCGCCTGACGTTGAGCACGCAGGAGGTCCCGAGGTAGGCGAAGGCAGGGTCGTCGTGGGCGAGCAAACGGTGCTCGCCCCGGCCCGCCAGCCGACGGTGCAGCCGCTGGGCGTGCCGCTCCCGGCCGGAGGACCCGAGCACGGGTGCGGCGGCGCCGTCGGTGTAGAGACCGTAGAGCCGGACGAGCTTCAGCACCTCCGCGACGTCGGTGACCACGATGGTGGTGCGCCTGCCGAGCTTGGCGAGATGGACGGCGATGATGTCGCGCAGCGTGCTCTTGCCCGCGCCGACGATGCCGAGCAGGTGCTGGATCCCGTCGACCGTGAACGTGAAGTCCTCGTCATTGCCGACCTTGTGGAATGTGCCGTTCTCCTTGGTAGACAGGTCAAAGTCCCGCAGCCGCTTCAGCCAGCGCGGCGGCCTTCCCTCGCCGACACGGGCGTGCGTAGCGTCCATCTCCGCCGCAGTGCGCTCCAGGCTCTTCCTGGTGAAGACCAGGGGCTCTCCCGCACCAGCCGGTTCCAGGTTCATATCGTGGGCTACGAGGGGGGTGTGGGGGACGGACGGCAGGTCGACGACGGCCAGGGTGCGGCTGACGGGGAAGGCGTGTGGGCCCTGGCCCGCGACCGGCATGCGTTTGCCCGCCAGCGGCGGTGCGGCACGCAGCAGTTGCTCGTAGACGGGGAAGCGGTCCCCAGCGACGGAGAGTTCGCGGCGGGTGGCGGGCGACTCGGTGTCCGGTACGTCGTAGCCGCGCACTCTGGGGTCGAACAGCTGGTAGGTCTCCAGCGCCTCGCGCCAGGTACGGCCCCTGCGCAGGGTCCACAGCGAGTACCGGGCGACACGTAGCGTCCGCGCGGTGTCCGGCGGCAACTGCGCTCCGTGCGCCTCGGCGAACCCGTATCCGCTGAAGAGTACCCAGGCACTGCCCGCGGGGCTGCCCGGCATCAGCTTCTGCTGGAGGTGCAGGCCGAGTTCCACCTGGCAGAGGTCTTCTAGTGCGGGCTTGCGGACGGCCGGCCCAAGGAACACTTGGAGGGCGCGGAGTACGTCGGTCAGCGGCGGGGTGATGCTACGCATCGTTCTTCTCCTCTCTCCGAGCCCGACCCAGGTCGGGCACGAGGTCCACGGGTGTGGTGAGCACCAGCCGGTCCCGCAGAAGCGCGGGAAGGGCGTCAGTGAAGGCCCCCCGGTAGCCGTCCCGTCCGGCGAGGGCGTCCGGGATCACGACGAGGGTGCGGTCCGCGAGGGGCGCGCTGTCGGTGAGATGTGCGGCGAGGAGGGCCGGCTGCAGTCGGTCGTACACGTGGATGTCGACGATTCCGGGACCGGAGTCCCTCAACCGGTAGGCGGACAGCGGCCCCGACAGGGGCTCATGGTCGATCCCGGCGCGATCCAGCGCGTCCAGGGCGGCCTCTTCGGCCCGGTGCGGCAGCGCGAGGAACGTCCGCAGTGAACGCCGCAGGATCCACGTCTGGTCCGGCTCACGGATCAGTTCCGGAGAGTCGTCACGCGGGCATTCCTCCCCCTCGCACCAGATGTCCGCGTCGGGGGCGGACGACACGGGTACGGGTACGGCCCGGTCCCTGGGCAGCGCGGGGAGCCCGCACGAGGGACAGCGCAGGAAGTCGCCGTCGACAAGCAGGGATTCGGGCAGCGGCCCGTAGAGGTTCTTGACGCGGCTCCAGACGGCCATGCTCCAGCCGGGCCTGAAGCGGTCCTGCCGGTGAACCACCGAGTGGCGGGCCAGGAAGCTCCGGCACTGCCGGTAGCGCTCGCCCGTTCCGCACCGCGCTTCCAGGTCGCCCAGGAGCGCGCGAGCATGCGCCGCCACGCCCCCGTCCGGCCCGTGCGAGGCGATTTCGAGGCACGACCGCGTCGGCATCCGGCCGACCGGGTGTACCAGCGTCGCGCCCGGGGTGACGAGGGAGGCGGGAACCGCGAAGAGCGGATCGCCCGCCGGCTTGGTCCGGCACCACTCCCACAGCTCCGGAAGGCTCCTCGGCGGTGTCTCCCCGACGTCGAGGCAGTGCATCACCGTGCGGTCCAGCGCATGCTGGGCGAGGCCGGGATAGGGCAGGGCGAACGAGCGCAGGCCCTGAACCTCGGCGAGGTCAGCCACCATGCGGGCAAGCTCGCGGAAGAGTTCGCTGCCCGCGCCCTCAGATTCCTCCCCAGTGTCCGGCCGGTCGGCCCGGAGGGCCGCCCCCGCCCTCATGCCGTGGCCTCGGTGGCGGCCGACACCGAGCACCAGCGGGCCACTTCGCACCGCTGGCAGGAGCGTCCGGGCACGGCCGTGTAGCGGTCGTCCCCGTGCCAGTCGGCCACCATCGTCCGCAAGACTCCCTCAGCCTCGGTCCGGTTGGCGGAGGCGAAGGGGTCGATGATCTCCAGGTCGGCGCCGCCGGGGCGGAGCACCTCAAGCTCGACCCGGGCACGGGACGGAGCACCGCCCAGGTCACCGCGGCCGATCAGCACGACCGCCAGGGCCAGTTGAGGGTAGAGCTCCAGCAGGGGACGGTTGGATCGCCGGTCGGTGGCGGAGGTCTTGGTCTCGCGCCACACCCATGAGCCGGCGTCCCGGTAGAGCAGATCGGGTGCGGCGATCACCACCACGTCGGCGACGGTGTCGTGCCGCACCACCCTGGGTTCGGTCCGCACGTCCGTCCCATCCCCGACGCACCGCAGCGGGCAGACCGCGGCGTGCCGCCGCAACAGGATTGCGCCGAGGGTGCGTTCGCGATCGGGCAGGTCGAATCCGTCCGGCACCCACTCCTCGGGAACCTCGACCGTGCACGGTCGAGGCGATCCGTGGCCGTGCCGGTCGGCGAGGTAGGCGTGCAGCGCCCGACCGCGCTCGGCCGTCACCTCGCGCTCGACGGAGTCCGCCGTGGGCAGGTGCAGCCGACGCATGTGGTCGCGGGCCGGGCAGGCCCGGTAGTTGCGCCCGTTGGTCACCGACCAAGTACGTCGGGGCCGGTTCGGCGACTCGATGCCCAGCAGTCCGGGCGCCGCGCGCAGCGCCGGGCAGACCGACAGGTAGGGACATCCGCCGCACGCGGAGCCAGGGCGGTATTCCCGTCCGTCCAGTACGCCGGCCAGGGCGTCGGGGCCGTGCTCGCGGTACCGGGCGAGCGCCTGCTCCCGGCTGCCGGCGAAAAGCTCCCGGGTACGGCCGTCGACCAGCGCGAACTCCACGATCCGTACATGCTCCGGCCGCGACCCGGGGGTGCCCTCGGCCAGCACCAGGGCGACAGCGGCGACGAACCCGTCGGGCGGCAGCTCCCGGTTCAGGCGGTGCACGGGCAGACGGAGTTCACGGTAGGCACCGTCGGTGGAGGCCAGGCAGCGGCCCCACACGGTGAAGCGGTACTCCTGGGCGTTCCGCGAGTCGGGGCCGGACGGCCGGTAGCGGTACGTCCACGGCTCGGGGACCTCGTTCAGGGGGCGTTCCGGGTCGGCGGGGAAGGCCGCCTCGTACGCCTTCACACCATGGTCCGACCATGTCCTCAGGCCGTCGTGCAAGGGCGCGGTACGCGTCCGGGACAGGCTGCCGGGGGGCCGGAAGCGGGCGTCGCAGGCGGCCATGAAGGGGCCGAGAGTGAAGTTCTCCAACCGCTCGCGGCGGCGCGGTACGGGGTCGGCGGTGTGGTAGCCGCGGGTCTTGAGAGCGTCAGCGGCAGGGCACCGGAATTCGCCTCCTTTAAACATTCCGGCGGATACCGTGATGACTTCGGAGGTGCGGGTCACCCCGTCGGGGGGTAGCCACGGCTGTGACATTTTCTGCTCCATTTCTACACGGAGGAAAGAGAGGAAAGAAGGGTGGCCATGAGGGAGATCGAGGAGATCGGCGATGTGGAGAAGCGCTACGAAGTGCTGGACATGGTCGGTGACGGCGGCCAGGGCGACCTCTTCCTCGGCCGTGACCGCAGGAGCGGGGAGAGAGTGGCGCTGAAGCTCCAGAAAGCCCGGGACCTCGGCCCCGAGAGCGACTTCTCCTGGGCAGGCAGGAGGCTTCTCGAAGAGGGCTCCCGCATGATGATGCTGACGGGAATTCAGGCGATTCCCGAAATCATCGCCTCCGGGACGCACCGAGGGCGCCGATGCCTGGTCATGGAATTCGTCGAAGGACGCCAACTGCAGAACGTTCTCTTGGAGAAGCGGCCCGTCAGGCATCCCGAGATCGTCGCGTCCGTCATCGGCCAGCTGTGCGAAATTCTGCGGGAAGTGCACGACCGGAATCTGGTGCACTGCGACCTCAAACCCGAGAACGTCATCGTGCAACCGGACGGCCGACTCCGTCTCATCGACATGGGCCACGCGATCACGGCGGGCGAGGAGACATCCTTCGAGCGCGGCACGCGCGGCTGGGCCTCCCCCGAGCAGTCCGACGCGTGCCCCGCAGGAGGTCTGACGCGGCGGGCGGACATCTTCGGGCTCGGCTGCATCCTGCTGGAGATGGTCGTCATGCGGCTGCCCTACGGCGGACTGGAGGAGCGGGCGGAACCGGGCGGTCCGGTGTTGCCGCCCGACAAACTCGTCGAGCTCCCCCCGGAGTTCGCCTCCCTCGCGCTGTGGATGGTCCGATGGGAGGCTGAGGAGCGCCCGGCGGATGTCCGTGAGGTGTTCGACCGACTCCGCCCATACCTGCCCCGGCTGGGCTCGCGGCGTCCGTCGAGGCGGCTGCGTCCCGACCCGACCGAGCACTACCGCACGCATCCGCCTCGGCTGTGACGGTGATCCGGAGGTCGCCAGCCCGGCGGCTCACCTCAACCCTTCCAGCAACTCCCGGACCTCGCGTACGCCTTCGCCGCCCATCAGTTCGCGCAGCACGATGACCCTCTCCAACTCCCGTACCGCTGTGTCGGTTTCACCGGCGGACACCAGGACGTCCGCGAAGAGCATCCGCGTCTTGTCCTCGTTGGGCCAGTTCCCCTGTTCGCGGTAGATGTCGCAGGCCCGCCGGTACAGGAAGATAGCCTCGTCCCGCTCGGCGCGGGCCAGGTGCACCTTGGCCAGAGTGAACAACACGTCGGCCAGGCCGCTGCGCTCCTCCGTGCGCTCGACCACGCCCAGGGCGTCGGCGCACCGACGGAGCGCCTGCACGTGCTCGCCCCGGTCGTGGTGAAGCGCGCCGAGGGCGTTGAGAGCGGCGGCCTCCCCGACCGGGTCGGACACCTCCCGGCACAATTCCAGTGCCTGGCACAGCGCTTCCTCCGCCCCCGTCCGGTCGCCCTGCTTGCGCAGGGTGATCCCGAGCCGGTGCAGCGAACGGGCAAGACTGAGCCGGCCCGCCTCACTGTGGTCCTCCTTGCTGAGCCGGACGGCACGGTGCAGGTGGCCCACGGCCGTGTCGTACTCGCCGAACCGCCACTGTGTCCCTGCCAGCATCCGGTGGACCATGGCGCAATCGACCGGGGCGGCGGCGGATTCGGCGGCGTCGACGGCGTGCAGGAGGTTCCTCCGCGCGTCGCCGAGGAGGTGCCGGCGCCACTGATAGGTGACCAGGGCCATCGAAAGCAGCCATGTGTACCGTTCGATGCCCTGGCCGATGGCTAATCGGACGCCTCGCTGAACAGCGGCGTACTCCTCGTCCAGGTACGCCATCGCCTGCCCCGGTTCCGCGGGATCCTTGACCGTGACCCCGTCGGGCTCGCCGATGGGCAGGGCGCGCTCGCGGTCGAGCACCCGGTCGCAGGCGCGGACGTTGTGCAGCTGGTGTTCCAGCACCTGCCGTACGGTCGCCCGCTCGATGTCCGTCGTCTCTCCGTCGCCCGCCGGCCGCGCGTGCCGGCGGGCGAAGGCCCGCACGAGGTCGTGCAGCCCGTACCGGTCGCCCTGGCGCTCCACCAGGTTCGCCGCCACGAGCTCCATCAAGGCCCGGTCGGTGCGCGCCCCTTCGCCCGCCGCCCTTCCCAGGTCCATCACCGCCTCCCAGGAGGCGGTCGGCCCGGGGTGGACGGCGAGCTGCCACAGCAGCAGCCGGGTCTCCGCACCGAGCACGCGTACGGAGCAGTTCAGTGCTGCGTGGACCGACAGTTCGTGCTCCGGCAGGTGCAGGGTGTCCAGCCTCGCCCGCTCCCGCTCCTCCTTCATGTCCCGCACCAGGGCGGGGAGGGTACGCAGCGGACGCGCACCGCCGTCCAGGAGTCGAGCCACCACGGTGAGCGCCAACGGCAGCCGTCCGCAGAGGCTGACCAGCTCACTGAAAGCCTGGGCGTGCTTCGCCCGGTCCTCGACCGACACCTTCTCCTGGAGCACCTCCAGGGCATCCGCCTCTTGCAGCGGCTCCATCTTGCGAAACAGCACCTTTCTCTCGGACTGCAGGCGCAACAGGTCGTTGCGGCTGGTGATGATCACGGCGCAGGTGCCGTCTCCGGGGAGCAGTGGCAGCACCTGCTGAGCGTTGAGCGCGTCGTCCAGGACGACGAGTACCGAGCGGTGGGCCAGTGCCGACCGCAGCGCGTTGCTCTTGCTCTCCGGTCCGGTCACCGTGGTGTACGGCGGCAGCGCGGCCAGGAACCCGTCCAAAACCTCGTCTGGTTCGGCGGGCCGCGCGTCCCCGTCGGCGAACCCGTTCAGTTCGGCGCGGAGCACTCCGTCGGGGAACCGCTCCCGAAGCTGACGGGCGAGGTGGTTGGCCACCGTGCTCTTCCCGACACCCGCCATGCCGCTGATGAGGACCAAGGCCAGGTTGCCGGCGTCCTGTTCGTCGCACACGGCCGCCACGAGGCCGCGGATCAGTTCGTCCTGCCCGACCGGCCTACGACTGCTGCCGGACAACTGGTCTGGGACGGGCGGCAGGAGCGTCCCGCCGGACCGGTGGGCAACTCCCCGGACCTGGTCGAAGGCGCTCCGCAAGTCGGTGTCCGGCTTTCCGTTGCGCCTCGTCCACTCCTCGATGAGCCGTTCACGTCGGCGCTCCGCCAGGTCGTCGTGGGCGAGCAGGTAGAACCGGAAGACCTGGGGCAGTTCCGGTGCGCGCTCGAACCACTTCTCCGTCTCCTCACGGAGCCACTTCTCCTCCCTCGATTTGTAGGCGGCGTCCATCCGGGCGTGCACCGCGGCCATCAACTCGGCCCGCAGCGCCTCCCGGCGCAGTTGGAAGCCGCTCTCGGTCAGCCCGCGCAGCGGATCACCGCCGTCCCACTCCTCCAGGGCCGCGCCGAGCAACTCGAACCCCTCCGGATGGTTCAGCCCTTCGGCCCTCGCCACCCGGTCGCGGAAGCGGAGCAGGTCGACGCCGCCCTCCGGCGCGCGGAGCGTGCAGTAACCCGACTTGCCACCATGGGGCACAGCCTCCGGGCCCAGTCGCTTCCGCAGGTCGGAGACAGCACGGTCCACCAGGCCGCGGGTGTTCTCCTTGCCCTCCCAGAGGACTTCGGCGATCTCCTTCCTGGTGCATCGGCAGCCCGTTGATGTCGCCAGAAGCGCAAACAGCCCGGCTGCCTTCGAACCTGCGCAGACCCTTCCGCCGCCGTCCCCTTCGGCTCTTACCGGGCCCAGCACATACCCCTCCATCGCCCTTCCCCTCTCCGCACCGGAAGCAGTGGTCCGGGCCCCGCGACGGCACCCCCTTCATCTGTACGTTGCGATGTGCCGCTTCACACGCACGTACTCCTTCACGCCCCCATGCCTCAGTTTTCCCTCAGTTTCCGCTCCGCGGCCTCCTCCCGTCCCCGGGCACGATGGCACCAGCCGCTCACAGAAAAGCGAGACGGCAGCGTAGTCATCCATCGACCCATCAGGAAGGAACCACAGGCCCTATGAACAACCGTCAGCGAAACCGCCGGGCGAGCCGTCTGCGCCAGTCCCCCGACTGGCCGCCGACCCGGCGCCGGCGGGCGGCCGACCGGACCGAGGGCACCACGCCAGCGACCCCGCGCGCCGAAGCGCCGGACGACTCTCCCTCCGAGACCGCCTGAGTTCCACAGCTCGTGGGTGGGTGCCCGTCCCGGGCGGGCACCCCCCCCCCGCGGCCCCCCCCCCCCGCAAAACACCCCCCGGCGGGCGGACCGGCGGTGCCCACAGGGGAACCCCGCGGGGGCG
>NZ_JBFAGK010000017.1:0-89689 GCF_040660135.1 Streptomyces sp. NPDC050997 | reverse complement strand
CCGCGCCCGGCGCCCCCACCCCCCCCCCCCCCGCGCCCCTACGCCCGGCACCACACTCCAACCTAGACCGCTTGATTACCAACTCTGTGGGGGGGGGCCCGCCCCGGGGCGCCCCCCCCCCCACTGCGGCCCCACCCCTCTGAACTACTCCGACCGGCGAGCTCACGGCCTTTCCGCACTGTCACACGCTCGTGGTCGAAGGCGGCGAATCCCGGTCGACAAGACCGACACCGGCGGCTCGTCAGCCCGTCCAGCACATCGACATCTCCAGCGCCTTCAGCATCTTCGGCACCTTCAGCCCAGAGAAAGGACATTTACTGATGTATCCACCATCCAGCACTATGTTCGCCTCGGTGAGGCGGCACTTCGACGACCCCCGGGTCGGCGACCCGATCCTCGTGACCGTTCCCTCAGACATCGAGGGGGCGGAGCCGGTCCGGCTGACCGCTGTCGAGACGTACGAAGCCTTGTACGGGCCGGGCTCCGACCCGCAGTTCGCCGCCGCGATCTGGAAGGAGGTACTCAGCACCGCGCTGAGTGACCTCGCTCCACACGGCACCGGGAAGCTCCTGGCCATCTGGCTGGCCCTGCCCCGGTTGACCGGGACTGTCCACCGCGTCTGCACGCGCCTGCACGCCGATCGGTCGGACGTGGAAGCCGAGATGATCCTGGCCCTCTTGGAGGAACTGGCGGCTCCGGACGCCGCGAGCCGCCTCTCCGACTCGTCTCTGATCCACGCCGCGCGCACCAGGGCGTGGTGCTTCGCCCGCGACGGCCTGCGGGAGCTCCCCTCCACCCATGTCGAGCGCATCGCCCAGGATCGCGCGCTCAGCGCGTCCGACGGGGAGGCGGACGATCCGGCCGAGGAGTGCCTGGACGTGCGGGTCGACCGTCCGGACGGCCCGGACGGGCTGCGCGCCCCGCTGCGCTTCCGGGTGCGCCCGGAGCATCTGCGCAAGGGTGCCCTCGCCGACACCGACGACGGGACGAGGGACCGTTCGACGCACCACGCCCCCCGGAAGAACCGACGGTCCGAACACCGCGCGGGCACCCGGCCGGTCCGCCCTGCAGGGAGGCGAGCATGAAGGACCCGGCAGAGGGCCGACTCAGTTTCTCCGAGATGTTCGACCTGCCCGTGACAGTGGACCTGCGGACGGCATGCCGAGCGTTCGGGATCGGTTCGACGACCGCGTACCGGCTGATCCGCGAGGGCGAGTTCCCCTGCTCCATCCGCCGCGTCGGACGCAGGTACAGGATTCCGACCAACGAGCTGATGCGCGCCCTGGGGATCGAGGACCGTCCGCTGTACAGCGTGGACCTGCAACTGGACACGGACGGCCCGAGCGCCGACTTCCGATAAGGAAGAAGAGGGGCCTCGTGTGCCCACCACTGTGCGGCCCCGTGGCTGATGCCAAGGGGCTGCACGGCCTTGCTTCTCCCCACACCGCCCGGTCCGTCACTCGATAGCGCCTGCTGAGTCGCCAGGCCCGGGTGATCGTGTGCCATGGCAAAGTCGCATGGTTGACCTGAGGTGAGATCTCAGCGCCGGGTGTGACACACGGTTCGGGTTCCGTACGCGGAGGAAGACCTCCGTCTACTCACCGAAGATGGAAGGCAAGGCGGTCGTATCCTCAGTCCCGGGGACGCGCAATGAGTCGAGAACAAGGACTCCACAGAGCATTGAGCAGTAGGCCGATAGGCACGACGCATCGTCAGAAGCAGCGTCGAAATGACTTCTCACCGCCCGGCGATGATCGGGTCAGCGAACCCTTCACAGAACCGCAGGTAAGAGACGCGTGTCCGTCCCGTGACAGGCTCCACGTCATGCACTCCGGGAAACAGATCGATGCCACCATGCCACACCTGAGCAGCCTAGGAAAATTGCAGCTCAGACGCCCTTTGCAGCAGGTTCCAGCGCCGCCACGCACTCCACGTGATGCGTCATCGGGAAGGCATCGACCGACCCGCACCACACACCCGTTCAGTTCTTCGACACCAGATTCCGACGGACGAGTCGGGGTGCGCGCCCGGACGCGTGTGCGTCGTGTGCACCGTCAACCGCCTCGCCGGAATCAGGCGCCTGCGAGCACTACTCATATTCGCGCAGGAGCCTGTCGATGCGCCGGTTGGCGATCTCCTGCCGCCCGTACAGACATTTGGCGTACGTGGTCATGAGCACCTCGACGCTGTTACCGGCGCGCTCCGCCACCTCGGTCGGGTCGACGCCGGCGTTGAGCCAGGTGGAGAGTGCCGAGTGGCGCAGATCGTATGGGCGGGCCGCGAGCAGCGAGCACACCAGATCCGGAGGAAGACCGAGTTCACGGGCCTCGTGCCAGGCACGATCGTAGGTACTGGACCCGACGATGCCGCCGCGCTCATTGAAGAACAGCCGCCCGTCGTCCGCGACGCCGAAGGTGTCGATGCTCTCCCGCCAGAGGGCTACCAGTTCGGGCGGTAGCGGTACAGGTCGGGTGTCGTCGGCTGGACGGCCCTTGAGTCCGCGTTCGTCGTGGGCTCTTCGGGTGTCGGTCCACCGCTTGCCCGCCTGCGGCAGTGTGCGGTGCACGGTCACCTGGCCCCAGCCCTCAGCAGGCAGCACGCAGTTGGGCAAAGACACCCCGACCGCTTCGGCGGGGCGCAGCCCGGCGTAGTACATCCCGGCGAACAGCCCGACCAGCCGCCGCCCACGAGCCCGCCGGTAACCGCCGACGTAGGAGACCGCGCACAGCAGGGAACGCGCCTGGCCGGGGTTGGCGACCACCGCGGGTCGACCTGGTCGACGGTCTCAGCCACGCTCCACTTGATGGGAGCGAGCGGATCGGCGGGCAACTTGCGCTGCTCGACGGCGTACCGCACAGCGTTGACCAGGACCTTGTGCTTGTGCCGCTGCGTCTCGGCCGCCGCCACCGCGCCGTCCCGATTGAGCCGCAGCGCTGTCAGCAGGGACCGCATCACGGCCGGATCCGTCAGATCGGCCAGCGGACGTGAGGCTCCCTCAACCCAGCGCAGGGCCAACCGGACGTCAGTCGGCATGTGACGCGGCCCCGGGCGGGGGACGACGAACGCCCAGCCCCGCATCGCCCGCCGCAGCAATTCATCGCTCGGACGGCCCCGCACGTCCCGGAGCATCGCCCGGGTGATCGCGCACAGCGCGTCGTTGGTCTCGTCCCGGGTTTTCGCCGCGATCAGCGGCCACCTCATCTCCATGTACTCCAGAGCAAAGGCATACCAGCTGACCCCTGCCGCGCGGCCCTGTGGCAAGCCACGACTGATCCCCACAGGGGACTCATCCGCAATGCCTTGTCGAACGGCACGGAGGAGCACGGCGCCCAGGTCATCGGCCAGCGGCCCGATATCCGTCGCACCCGACGTGCGCCGGCCAGCCACGGCCCTTCCTCTACGTCTCCGGCCGGGGACGCCGTGCGCCTGAGATTTCGAGTTCCTCATGACGTCCACCACCTCTCTGCCATGTGAACGTCCCGGACGCCCCTATCAGGCCCGGCAGCGCCAACGCCCCCTGGAGCCCCGTCATCGCCCAAACTCGGATTCGAGCTCGCGTCGGACCAGACCCGCGGCGACTGTCTCTGCCAGCCCTATCCGACCAAGGGAGGATGCACAGTAGGATAGGTAGCATGAGTGAGCCTACCGGCAAGTACTCGATCACTATGCCTCGCGATATCGCCGAAGCCGCCAAGGCCCGCGGCGGCCCATCCGGACTGTCCGCCTACGTCGCCGCAGCCGTCGCCCGCCAGATCGAGCGGGACAACCTCAACGAGCTCATCACGGTGGCGGAGGCCGAGCACGGCCCCATCAGCGACGAAGAGGTTCAGGCTCTGCGCGACCAACTCCACCAAGCCCGAGAGCAGCAGACCCAAGGCGGGGCGAACGCCGCGTGACCCCCTCCCCCGCCGCCCCCGGCGGCACCCTGGTCCTCGACAGCGAAGGGCTGGCCAAGGCCGTCCTGCGCGACCGCACGGTCACCGGCTGGCTCACCCTCGCTCGCGCCGACGACCTACGGGTGATCACTTCCGCAGCCACCCTCGTGGAAGTGATCCACCCACGGATCAATCGCCCAGCCCTGGAATGGACCCTGTCCCGCCTCGTCATCGAACCGGTCACCGAGCCCATCGCCCGCCACGCCGCCGCTCTCCTCGCCGACGCCGGCCTGCACGGCCACAAGTACGCCATCGACGCCATGCTCAGCGCCACCGCCCTCGCCGCACCCCGCCCCGTCACAATCCTCACCTCCGACCCGGAGGACCTCGCGGTGCTGTGCGGCGGAAGCGCCACCGTCATCAAGATCTGATGCGTCCACGCGCTGCCTGTCGCTGCTGACGCTTCCGCTCGCACCCGCAGTCGCTCGTCGGCACCTGCACGTGTAGTAGGCATAGGGGGTGGCCTCAGTCTGGGCGGGCAGGCAGTACGCGGACGGTTGTGACGCGGTCGGCGGTGCGCCAGCCCGCACCCGCACGGCCCACGGCCGTCGTCGGTATTGCCCTCAGGCGTTTGAATCCTGGACTCGCCCTGCGACGCAGGCGTCGCCTGACGGCACTTGGCCCGCTCGACCTGGCGCAGCAGCAGGTCGGCAAACTGGATGATCTCTGCCGCCTCAAGTGGGTCGTCGAAGTCGACGGCTGCCTCACCGGAACCGGACTCAACCGCGCCCCACCACGACGACATCACGTTTTCAAAGTCAGTAGGTACTGCTGCTTGTCGACGACCGCCCCGGACTGCGGGCACCGCGTTCCGGCCGGGTTGCAGGGGAATACGGTGACGCCCTGGTGGGGTGTGGTGATCGCGTAGACCATGAGGTTCAACCGAATCCTCCAACCACCTGATCTTCGAAGGTGAATGCGGTACTGGTAGATACATGAGCGATTCGTTGCCGACTACGCCTTTCCCTCGCCTGGCCAGCTGCAACTACGGAACTGACTCCGGGCGCACTTTTCCTGGCTGTCACGGCGCAAAGCTGCCAGGTCAAAGATTTTGCCTTGAGCACGCAAGCGATAGCGAACTGCATTCATTCCTATCATCCATCGGGCCGAGTGCAAGGATCGATTTTCGCCACACCAATATTCCCAGCCTAAGACTACAAAAGGTACTATCCCGACTGAAGCAATCCGAGGAAGAAGCACCCCTGATAGGGCGCTGCTCTTTCAATGACGCCCACTTCACCGACGAAGCCGACTTCTCTAGGGTTGCATTCTCCGACTACACTTCATTCGATCGCGCAAAATTCACTGAAGCAGCCCACTTCGATAACGCGACATTCGCCAACCAGTCATCATTTCAGGATATCGTAGCATTAAGTACAATTTCCTTTTTTGAGGTCACTTTCACCGAGACACCCTGGTTCAGTAGAGCAACATTTCATGACGACGTTTACTTCACCTGGACTACTTTCCTGGAAGACGTCATGCTCGACAGGGCGACTTTCAAAGAGAATGTCGACTTCCATAAGGCACGGTTCCAAGGTAATGTCCAACTCGGACCGTTCATTGCCGAAAAGTCACTAGAGATGGAGGAGGTAATCTTCAACTCGCCTATGGCCCTGCTAACGACAGCACGAGAAGTAAGTCTCCGCGGAAGCCGCTGGTCGTCATTTGGGCAAATTGAACTACGTCACGCCGCTGTCAGCCTCGCAGACTGCGCTCTCGAAGCGCCAGTATCTGTCAGATCCGCCCTCGCTCAATTCGAGTGGGAGGGAACCATCCTCGAAGAAGAAAGGTTCTCGAATCCCTTCGGAACATGCATCATAACCGATTTATCTGGCACCGATTGCAGTATGCTCACTCTAGCCGACGTCGAACTGGCACGGTGTCATTTCTCTGGCGCTATTCACCTGGACCAAATTCGCCTCGAAGCTCACTACGGATTCAACATCCCACCCCAAGTCCGCATGGAATTCTGGCGACTTTTCTACAAGTGGACGCAACGCCAAGTTATCGAAGAAGAACGCCAGTGGCGCGCGCTACCCGAAAGAAGTCCCGCTCTCCGGCGCGGGTGGGGTGCCCCACCGGAGCAATTGCACGAAGTCCCCAGCCTTGCCGCCCTTGCCATCATCTACCGGCAACTCCGCAAATCCCGCGAGGACGCAAAAGACGAGCCCGGCGCCGCCGACTTCTACTACGGCGAGATGGAAATGCGCCGCCACAGCAAGGGATGGGGCACGGCGGAACGATGGTTGCTCCAGCTCTACTGGCTGCTGTCCGGCTACAGCCTGCGTGCCTCCCGGGCACTCGGCTGGCTGGCCCTGGCGATGCTGACGACCATTCTGCTGACGATGGGCTTCGGCCTCCCGCAGGACTCACCCAGACAGGAAGCCAGCGGTACGGTGCCGCCCGGCGGCGGGAAGGTCATCTTCGAGATCGACAAGGACGATCCGAAGAACCCGACCCACGACCGGTTCACGACCAAGCGCTTCGACAAGGCGCTCAACGTCACGCTCAACTCCGTAGTGTTTGGCTCCAGCGGCCAGGACCTGACGACAACCGGCGGCTACGTCGAAATGGCATCCCGCTTCTCCGAGCCGGTCCTGCTCGGTCTCGCGGCGCTCGCCATCCGGGGGCGAGTGAAACGGTAAAGGAACCATCTATCGAGGTCCAAGTCTGGTCCGGCCAGCCGTGTGCCACCGGCCTGTTGGCCAGCTCCTGCTCCAGCACGAGAAGTGGCAATGACGTCGATCCCGTGGAAGCCAAGGCTCTCGGCACGTCCTGCAACCAAGCCCAAGCCAGCCGCTGCCATCGCCTGACAGACCGCGCACTACGAAGATCGCGTTCTACAGCTGGAGCATCAGCCCAAGCCATCGCGTCGGATGCGCCGTCGCGGGAGCCAGAGGCAACCCGGCGCATTTCACTTACCCACGCACTCCGGAACATCTCCCTGGCGGCGCGCTTTACTCCCTACGCTTGCCTGAGGGAATCGTGACCTCCGCCACAGAGGGCGACCGAAAAGTAGGCCAGAGGCGCCAAACAGGGCATTTCAATGTCGCGGGACATGCGCGGGACGACAGACCTAACATCCCGTCAGCAAAGTCCGTGACCTGCAGAAACAACCGGGAATTATCCGGCCTCCGGAGCCGTGTGCGCAGGTTCGAATCCTGCCGGGGGCACTCGCCAGTCAGCCAGCAAGAATCATGCTCTGACCAGCGCGAATGCCGACATGAGAGAGTGGGAGTCAGTCTCACTGGCTCCCGCTCTCTCTCGTTGCCTCCCACTGTTCGCGCACTGTCTGCGATACACGCGACACACCCCCGACGCACCTGCCCGTACAGGCCCTGCCGTGCCGAGGCACCCCCGCAACTTGTCCTTTGATCGGGGACAGGCAGGCTCCTGAAATTCCGGCGTGCGCGCCCCCGGGCCGGTGGCCACCTCGAAGACGGCCGCCGCCACCAGGACAGCCACCGACAACCGCTCCAGCGCGTGCCGCACCGAACGCACCGGCGGCCAGGCGAACAACCGCGGATACACCGTCCACAACTTGGCCGGCAGCAGCGGAACCGCCGCGATGCCGGACGCGACATGCAGCCCCTGCGTGACCCGATACCCCCACGCCGGGCGGCTGAGCAGGTCGTCGGCCAGCCATCCCGGCGGATGCTGCATCACGTGACTGATCAGACCGGTGACGAAGCACACCATGAAAGCGGAGCCGAGCCACCGCCCGATCGAGGTCGCCGTCCGGGCATCGTGCAGCCTGCCCCGGAAGACCGGCGGAAAGAAGCGCTGTTCAATTTCAGCCGTCGCCGACACCATGCACCTCATCCCACTCGCCGCCAGGCCCCTTCGGAACGCCTGAGCCCCTTGCAGAACACGGACGTATCCCTGACAGCAAAGCCCGGCAGACGATCGGGAAAACGGGCCCGGGGACAGACGTGGACACCGGCCGCGACAGCCTGCCCGGCATCGGCCCGACCTCGCCGCTGAGTTCATCGCAACCACCGGCGGCGATCTGAGCACCTTCGGCAGCGCCGACCGCCTCGCCGGCTCCGGCCGGCCCTGCCCCGCAGCCGCGCGGCTCCGGACGCATCAACGGCAACCTGAGCAGGCGGGGCTGGGCTCCCTCCGCGAAGTGCGCGGCACAGTCCGCGAACCGCGTCACTTCGAGGTTGTCGAAGGCCGGTCCCCGCTCCTGTCGGTGCCCCAGGCAAGGAGGGCGAAGCCCAAGGTGAAACCCAGCATGGTGTACACGCCGCGCGGCCAGAAGATGTGGCTGTCGACGAAGGACCAGCCGGAGGCGAGGAGGACGGCCGTGCCGGGGATGACCCGGATGCCGTGCCGGGGGAACAGTGCGACGGCCGTGGCCAGGACGGCGGCGATGAGGGCGTAGGCACCGGTGTGCCCGAGCGCTTCCCCCGTGTCGTAGAGCGGGCGTTTCAGTGGCCCCAGACCGGCTTCCTCGTGGGCGTGTTCGACCGCGGTGCCGGCGGCGATGCCGGCGACGGCGTCGAGCCCGGTGTAGAAGGCGGCGTAGGCGAAGGCGGCCACCCAGGCCACCACCGTGGCGCAGCCGGCTGTGTCGCGGCGGGGCCGTTGCCACAGAGGCACCAGGAGCCCGATCGTGAGCAGCGGGAAGACCGGCAGGAGCAGGATGTGCAACCGTTCCCAGTCGGCGGCCGTCTCCCGGCTGAGGCCGTGCGGGTGGGCGAGGCCGGCCACGGCCAGCAGCAGGGGCGCGGCCGTTACTAGACAGGTGTTTCGGAAGGTCGCCATGCGGCGATCGTAGGTACGCGCAGATACCCGGTCCGGGCACGTTCCGGGCTACGTAAGGGGTTCGTAAGGCTCCCGGTCGTTGGCCCGGTGGTCACCGAGACGGTGGCGCCCGTCCGAGCCCGGGAGCCGTCACGCGGAGCAACTGACGCAAGCGCGGGCCTGCCTGCGGTAGGTGATGGCCGCAGACAGGCCCGGGCGGTGGCTCAGCGCGTCACCGTCACTGGCATTCCTGGCCGGTGTTGATGCACTCGACCATGGTGTTCATCAGCTGCTCGTCGAAGGCGTTGACGAAGTCTCCATGGTCGGTGATCGGCTTGTGCATCTGCTCGGGGAAGCCGTCCACCGCGTAGAAGGCGCTCGACCGGCCGTTGTCGTTCAGGCTGGGCGCGTCCACGTCGTACACCAGGCGCTGCACCAGCTGCGGAATCGCCTGGAATCCGTTCGGGCAGGCACCGGTCTTCGGGTCGGCGAACGCAACGTGATCACGGTGGTTGGCGCTGTCGATGTTCTGGCCGTCCCAGCAGCTCTGGAACTTGGACGTCCGGACCAGACTGCTGTCCTCGGGACAGATCGGGTACTTGTCCGTCAGCTGCCGGTCCTCGAAGCCCGTACAGCTCCATGCGGCGTTGGCATTGGCCGTTCCGTTGGTGAACGCCTTGGCGTCACCGGTGATGATCCGCAGGAACTTGGGCATCGCCACGACCTTGCTGGTCGCATTGCCCGCGTACTCCAGTGTCACCTGCGAGGCCGTGAGAATCTTGCCCGCGTTGCCCTCGGCACCACCGCCCGGCTGGTCGGCGTCGAACTCCTTCGTGCCGTCCTGGAGGCGGAGAACCGGCCAGTAGTACGACGATTTGTCACCCTGGTTCTGGCAGGTGGTCTCGCCCGCCGCGAAGTCCTCGTTGTCGGCGAAGGCATCGTTGGCCTGATTGCCGACATAGTCGTGCGTGTGGTGCGCCCCGTTGTCCACACCGGGCGCGACGATGATGTTGTCGCTGTTGTACAGCTTGTTCGCGTTCACCCCGCAGTCAGTGGTGAACTTGCCGAGCGAGGCGCTCTGTTGCTGCTGGGGGCTGTTGGCGTTGGGCTGGACGGTGGTGATGTCCACGAAGTCGGCGGCGACCGGACCGTTACCTGCCTGTCCACCGCCTGCGGGTTCCCCTTGCCCGTTCCCCGGGTCCTGGTCCTGGCCGTTCTGGTCTTCGCCGTCCTCGCCGTCCTCGCCGTCCTCGCCGTTGCCGGCCTGGTTTCCGGTGGCGCGGACTGTGCAAGCTGCGAGTGACTCCAGGCCCTGTGGCCGGTCGGCCGTACGGCCGATGGCGATCGCGATGCGGTCGATGGTCGCGGTCCGCTTGTCCTTGAGCGGTCCCATGATCGCGTTGTTGGCGAAGTTGCTGTCCTGCCGTATGGCCTGGGCCGAGTTCCGCAACCGCTGGTAGGCATCCGCGACTTGCTGGTCCAGCAGCGCGAGTTCCCTGTCGACCTCAGCCCTGGCCTGGTCAGGTACCTGCCGCAACTCGGCACCGACATCAGGGCAGTCGATCGTGGCGGCCCCCGCCGCCACGGCCTGGTTCGTTCGGTCCTGGGGCGAGCTCTTGGTGGTGTTGGCGCTCCCGCTCTCACCGGCCGAGGCGTACACGTTCGCCACCACCAGTCCTCCTGCCCCCAGGACAGTCGCCGCCAGGGCGGCGATGGCCCGTCGGGTCGTCTTCGATCGCTTGCGCGTGTTACGTCGCATGGGACTCCTCTGAGATCTCTGGGTCGAGCGCGGAACTTCAGTGCCGCTTCCGCTCACGGCTGCCGCGTGTTCGATGCCGATGTCGTTCCTGGTCCTGGGCCCCCGCCGTACCTCTCTGAACGACAGCCAGGCACTACCGTGGGCTGTGGACGAAGTCACAAGCAGGCTCCCGGCTGCGGCGGACGAGTGGTCCTCCGGCCGGCCCGACAGGGCAGAGCGCCCTCAGCAGGGCTCGTGGACGCCGACCATGCGCCTGCGCGTGGTCACCGAGGTCCTCGGAACCCTCAAGCGCCGCCGCCCCACTGCGACTTCGTCACCAGAGTTACGGATGGGGCAAGCGCGACGAGAGGACTCGGGGCGCCTCGTCAGGCTCTCGTAAGATTCGCGCGACGGGCGCTGTCCGCCTCCCGGCCCTCCACGGCGCGCGGGCCGGGCCTGACCATGGCGCCCCTGACCCACTCACAGCACCCCTCCTCGCGCAACACCGTCGCCGCCCGATGACACCGTCCTGTCGCAGGCAGGACGGCTCACCCGGTCAGCGAACGGTCCGGTCGGGCCGGCGGTGCTGCGCCTCACTTCACACTGCGGCGATGCCCTCCATACCGGACTCGGCGAAGGCGGGCAGTCCCGTAGCGGTGGTGACCTTGGTGAGGGCGCCGTTCTCGCCGACGCGGAAGCCGTCGACGGTGCCGGAGACCGCGTTCTGGACATAGACGAAGCTGTCGTCCGCAGTCACCGCGAGGTCGATCACTCCCTGCGAGTCGGCCGACGGCGGGGTGGCGACGCCGACGTCGTTGGTGAGGGCGAGCCTGCCCCGCTTGTCCATGCGGTATCCGGTGACCGTCGCGTTGCCGGTGTTGCCGCCGAAGAAGAAGTCGCCCGCGCGCTCCAGCCAGCACAGCGTCTCCTGGCCGTTGGCGAGCGGCTCCTGGATGACCTTCAGGGTGCCGTCACGCCTCACCTTGTACGTGCTGACCGTGGACTTCTCGGCCTCAGCGACCAACACTCGCCCGGCCTTGTCGAAGGTGACCGCGAACGGAACACCGCCCGCCGACTTGTTGACGACCGGCTCGGCGACGGCCGGAAGGCCGTTGTGCTTCATCGGGAAGACCTCGACAGTATTGTTCGACTTGGTGGTGACGACCAGGTTGCGACCGTCCGGGGTGAACTCGACCTCACCGGGTGAGCTGGAGAAGAGAGGCACGTCCTCGTTGTCCAGACCCAGGGAACGGTACGAGCCTCGCAGGGGCGTCAGTCCCTGCTTCGTGATCCTGAAGCCCTGGACGCTGCCTTCCCCACCGGCGTTCATGACGTACGCGATGTCGCCCGACACGGCGATGCTGGACGGGAACTCGCCCCCCGAGTCCACGACTTGCCGGTCCGTCAGCTTCTGTCCCTGGGCCCGGAAGGAGGTCACGGTACCGCTGCCGGCGTTGACCGCCAGGAGCGTCCCGGACCGGTCGTCGTAGACGAGGGAGCCCTGGGAGGCCAGCGAATCGGTCGGTGCGTCGATTTGGTCGCCGCCCTTACCGCCGCTCGCGTACTCCCCCGCTGCGGTCAGTTTCCCGTCATCCCCCCGTTTGAACACATGTATGGAATTGCCGTCCAGTTCATTGCCCTGGACGAAGACCGCGTGGTCGGCTTTGCCGACAGGATGAGCGGACTCACCGGCGGAGGCCAGGTTCACCGTCGTCGCGGCGGCCGCCGTGGCGAGGAATCCGGCGCCGATCAGTGTCAAGGGGGTCCTGGACTTCGCCTTGTGCGTGCCGCGCTGATGGTTCCTGCTCATGTCCGACTCCTCAGAAGGTCTCCGCCGCCTGCCAAGATCGGTGACGGCCAGGACAAGAGTTGCCGGTGGGGCTGACGTGCCGATCGAGTTTGACCGCCGCGTCAGCCTCTCGTAAGGAATTCACCACACCCGCCCGGACAGCCTCGGGCCAGAGTCGCCACTGCCAAGGCCGTGGGCCGAAGGGTCACGGCTGCCGAGGACAAGCCGCAACCAGAGCTTCCGCCCGGCCCAGGCAGACAAGAGCAGAAGACACACGCCACGACCGCACATGGCAGTCGCCGCCACAGCGGCCACCGCCCGCGCCGCCCCGGCCCGGCCCGGCCCGGCCCGGCCACGATCCTTGCGTGCCCGGGCCGGGGTAAGGGGAGATGCCGGTGGAGGACCGGCTGGTGCCGCAGTGGGTGGCGAAGGGGTCCCGCCTGCTGGTCGAGGGCGCCGACCTGTCCGGCAGGGCGTCGGTCGCGGATCGCAGCTATCAACGGCTAAACACAATGGAGCGCCGGGGACCGCACTTAGGGGTCCTTGCACGTATCCCGGCTCGCCGTTGGCGAGGAACCGCGTGCCTCTTGATCTGATCGCGACACTTCTGGACAACCCCGAAACCGCGGAAGGAGCGGCGGCCAACCCGGGCCTGTCCGCCGAAGGCCTCCACGAACTGCTCGACCGCGCCGCTCTGCCCCGCGCCTGCGGCTGCGCCTGCGCCTGCGCCTGCGCCTGCGCCTGCGCAGAGTCAACCGCTGTGCCGGCCGTGCACAGGTACCGCATAACATCTCCGTGATGAACGGCCGGACGGAGCAGCGCAGGGTGCGAGGAGTGTCCCTCGCGTTGGTCTGGGTTGTCCTGGGTGTGCTGCTCGGCTCGCTGGTGGTGGGCGTGGACGCCGGGCACCGGGAACAGGCACAGGCACTGGCACAGGCACAAGGGCAGGAACAGGCATACGGCGGCTCGGCATCGGCGGTCGTGCTCGGCACGCGGGTCTCGGCGGGCCACAGCCGGGGCGACCAGCGTGCTGGGGATCAGCACCGCGCGCAGGTCGCCCACCGCGTCGTAGCCGCGGAGCATCCGCACGACTGTCCCGTGGGCACTCCGTGTTGCACCCGGTCCCAGCACGCGGCCCTGCATCCCGTACGGACGACGCTCCCCGGCACCGTCCAGGCGCTGTCGGCCCTTCTCCCCCGGCTGCCGCGCCGTGGCGCCCCAGACGGGCGGGTCTGGACCAGCCCTCCGTCCAGCCGGGGCGCTCCCGATCTGCACGTCCTTCAGGTGCAGCGGACGTAGACGGACTCCCGCTCATCCACGCGGGCCCCCCGTCACCCCTGCACCCACGTACCGCCGCGTCATCACACCGCGCGGCGGGGACAAGGACGTACCCATGAGCAAGACCAGTAAGAAGGCGGCCTCTTCGGCCCGCAAGGAGCGGATAGAGGAGATGCGCCGGGCCGATAAAGCCCGCGAGCGGCGCAACCGGGTCCTCACCATCGGTCTCAGTACGGTCATCGTCGCCGGGCTCGTCGGCTGGGGCGCGTACGCGATCGACAACGCCAACGAGAAGGAGGAGCGGCAGGCCGCCGCGGCGAAGGAGCCGGTGCGCGGCGAGAAGACGTGGGAGGCCAAGAAGCTCGGCCGCGACCATGTGACCAAAGCCGTCTCGTACCCGATGACGCCGCCCGTCGGCGGTGATCACCACCAGGCGTGGATGACCTGCGACGGCACCGTCTACACCAAGGCCGTCGCGCACGAGAACGCCGTCCACTCGCTCGAACACGGGGCGGTGTGGATCACGTACAACGACAAGGCGTCCGACGCCGACGTCAAGAAGCTCGCCGACAAGGTGGGCAGGACGCCGTACACGCTGATGAGCCCGGAGAAGGACCAGGCTGGGGCGATCATGCTGTCGGCGTGGGGCCGTCAGCTCACGGTCGACAGCGCGTCCGACCCCAGGGTCCAGCAGTTCCTCAGCAAGTACGTGCAGGGCGCGCAGACCCCGGAGCCGGGGGCCGCCTGCTCGGGTGGGCTGACCGCGACCTGAGCGGGCGCGTCCAGGAAAGCGGGGCGGGGCCGGTCCTTCTGGCGGACCTGACCCCGCGGTTCGCGCGCTGACAGCCGCTACTCCGTGCGCAGCGCCGTGGCCGTACGGGCCTTGGCCGCCCAGCCCGCCGGGAGCATCGCGCCCAGCATCGCGATGGCGATGCCGGCCAGCCCCAGCAGGACCAGCTGCCAAGGCTCGTACACCTCGAGGATCGACGGCGGCAGATTGGTGCCCCCCGCGTGCCCCATCACCGGCAGCACATAGCCGTGCAGCGCGTACCCGGCCGGAACACCGACCAGGCCGCCCAGCACGCCGATCCCGGTAACCGAGGCGAGCACGAGGCTCACGGTCTGCCGCGGGGACATGCCGAGCGCCTTGCAGACGCCGATGTCATGGACGCGTTCCCGGGTGTCGAGGACTACGGAGTTGAGCACCCCGAGTCCCGCGACCGAGACCAGCATGAGGGTAAGCAGCACCGCCATCGCGTTCAGGATGAGGATCATGCTCTCCCCTTCAGAGGGGGAGTTGGCCATGGCATCGCCGCCCAGCGGCTGCACCACAGCGCCCAGCTTCTGCGCGTACTCGGCGGGCGAGACGCCCGGCTTCACCTCGATGAGGAAGTCCTGGGACTTGGCCCCGGTGAAGGTGGCGAGGTCCATGGTGAGATGCAGGCCGTCGTCCGAGGTGTCGAAGGCTTCGCCGACGATCTTCAGGGTCTTCGTCTGCTTCTCGTAGGTCACCTGGACCGTGTCACCGATCCTGGTGCCGGTGCGCTCCAGGAAGCCGGTGGGCACCACTGCCTCCCCCGGAGCCGCGAACCAGCGCCCGGAGATCATCTCGTAGCGGCCGGAACCCGTCTCGCCCTGGTAGAAGCTGGCCCGGACCATGCCGGAGATCCCGGGCACGGTGACGTCGTCCTGCGTCAAGCCGTAGTACGAAGCGGTGCCGGCCTGCGCCTCGATGGCGGCGCGCACCTTGGCCGGGTCGGCGTTCGGAGCCGGCCGGCCGCCGGGCTGGGGTTGGCCGCCCTCCGGCCTGCTGGCGACTACGGTGACCTCGGCCCGCTCCTCGGGATCCGACGCGGCGCCGACCGCGTTGAGGGACGAGGTCAGCCCCAGCGCGAAGGTCGCCGCGACCGTGCCGAAGGCCACCGCGAGGAGCAGCGCGAGTGCACGGACCGGGTGGGCGAAGGGACTCGCGAGGCCGTACGTCACCGCCCGCGGCAGCGGCAGCCGTCCCGCCGCCCGGTGCGCCCACTGGCCGCGCCCGGTGCGTGGCGCCCGGCCGACCGCGATGGCCTCGACGGTACGCAGCCGGCCGGCCCGCAGCGCGGGGGCCAGCGCCGCGACGCCGACGATGAGCATGGTGACGGCCACCACCAGGACGTCCACCCACCAGGCCACGGAGAGCGACGCGGTGCCGTACACCGACTCGGTGTCCGCCAGCAGCGGCATGGCGAGGAGGTTGCCCAGGACGACGCCCAGCGCGATGCCGGCTCCGGCCGGGATCAGCGCCTGGGCCACATAGGCCCGGACGACCTCGCGCGGGGTGAAGCCGATGGCCTTGAGGATGCCGATCCGGCGCAGACTGGTGCCCACCGAGCCGCTGATCACGCTGCCGACGATGATCACCGACATGATGATGCCCAGCACACCGAAGGCGATCAGGAACGGAATGGTCGGCGCCGCGCCCTGGTCGGCGGCCTGCTTGGTGTCCAGCCAGGACTGGGTGCCCACCAGCGCCCCTGACGGTACGGCGGCGACGAGCTGCTTGCGGCCGTCGGCGATCTGCCCCTTCGTCCCCGCGGAGTCAAAGCGGTAGAGCATCTGGCTGGTCACCGGGCTGTCCTTCGAGGCCAGCGCGCTGACCTGGGCGGGGGTCGCCCAGGCGTCGGCGGTCTTGCTGGCCGAGATGGCGAGGCCGACGACGGTCAGGCTCGGGCTTTTCGCGGCGTCCGAGGCCTCCAGGACCATGCCGAGCTCGAAGGCAGGTCCGGCGAAGGACGCGGTGAGCACGATCTCGCCGGGCTTCTCGGCCCAGCGGCCGGACTTCAGATTCAGATCGTCCACCTTGCTCTGCGGACCGGTCCGTCCGACCAGCGTCAGCGGCATCATGCGGCCGCCTCGCTCGTCCACCGGGCGGATCGTCGTGGTCGGATACGGGCCCGCGCTCGCGCTGACCCCGGACAGCTGTCCGGTCTCCTTGAGCTGCGCCGCACTCACCTTGGCCGGGTCGAACTGCGCGGTGATATGCGCCCCGCGCTGCTTGGCGAAGGCGTGGTCGAAGGGGGCGTTCGCGGCGACCATGAGCGACCCAGCGACCACCGCCGAGGCCACGGCCATCATCGTGGCGATGGCGATCACTATGGTCTGCACCCGGCGTCGGCCCACCCCGGAGCGCACGACCCGGGCGAGAGCGCCGCTCATCGAACGGCCTGTGCGTGCGTGTCGAGCGCCAGGTGCCCGTCGACCAGGTGGATGGTGCGGCTGGCGCAGGACTCCGCCAGTGCCAGGTCATGCGTGACCAGCACAATGGTCTGCCCGCCGCGGTGCAGATCCACCAGTAGCTCCCGTACGTCCTGGCCCGAGGCGGTGTCGAGCGCACCGGTGGGCTCATCGGCGAGCAGCAGCGCGGGCCGGTTGACCAGCGCCCTGGCCACCGCGACCCGCTGGCGCTCGCCCCCGGACAGCCGGCCCGGATAGGCGCGGGCATGTTTGGAGATGCCCAGCACCTCCATGAGCTCACCGGCGCGGACCGCCGCCTTCTTCCTGGCCGTTCCAGTCAGCTGGGCGGGAAGCTGGATGTTGTCGGCGACGGTGAGGTCGTCGAGGAGATTGAAGAACTGGAAGACCATGCCGATCTGCTCGCGGCGGAAGCGGGCCAGGGCGTGTTCGCTCAGCTGGTCGATCCGCCGGCCGGCCACAATCACGGCGCCTTCGGTCGGCTTGTCCAGGCCGGCGATGAGGTTGAGCAGGGTGGACTTGCCGCTGCCGGAGGGGCCCGTCACGGCGAGTGCCTCGCCCTTGGCGACGCTGAGGTCGATCGGTCCGAGCGCAGGAGCGCCGGCGCTGTCGTAGCGCTTGGCCACACCCTCCAGTTCGATCACGTGAGTCATGGGAGTTGTCCGTCCTTACGGTCGAGAGAGTGCGCATGTCCTAGCCGGCCCAGCGAACGTAGGGGCGAGCGCACTTGGGGCGCGTCGTCCGCGGCACCGACATCCGGCCCTCCGCGCGGAGGATCCGGCCGCGAGGTCATCCCTGCGATGTACGCCCGCGGGACGGTGCCTTGGTCAGGAAGACGGACGCGGCTCAGGGCGGAAGAGCCGCACAATGTGCTGATGGAGACGGACGACCGGCGTCGGTGGGTCGGGCAGCTGCGCGATGCGCTACGCCCGGAGCCCAGACCTGCTCCGCTGTCACCCGGGGCAGTGCGCTTCGATGTGGTACTGGCCGTCGTGCTGACCTTCGTTGCGCTGCTCTGGGTCGCGCGCCATCCCGACGGCGGGCAGCTCGTCCGGATCGACCAGGATGCTTTCTCGCCTCCGAGGCCTGAGCACCGCATCGTGGTGCGGGAGGCGGAGCACTCGTCAGTGATCTGGCCCTTCGTCGTGCTCTCGACGCTGCCGCTGGCGGCCCGGCGCCGGTATCCGCTGGCGGCCTTCGCCGTAGTGATGTGCGCGACCCTGGTCATGGTCGACGACGCCTCCTGGATGAACGTGGTGACCTGCGTCATCGGCGCGTACAGCGCCGTCGTCCACAGCCGCTACCGGATGCGGGCGATGGCCGGACTGGTCATCGCCGCTGTGCTGGCCGGCCTCGCGTTCCGGGAGACGGAGCCCATACTGCCGGGCTGGTCGAGCCCGGCAGTCGTGCTCCTGATCGCCGGGGTGGTGGCCAGCCTCGTCCGGTTCTGGCAGCGGCAGCTGAGTGCGAGCCAGGACCGCTACTCGCAGCTGCAACAGGCCCAGGAAGAGGCCACGCGCCGGGCCGTCGAGGAGGAACGGTCCCGGATCGCCGCCGAGTTGCACGATGTCGTGACCCACAATGTGAGCGTGATGGTGATTCAGGCGGGCGCGGCACGCAAGGTGATGGACGCGGCGCCCGAGCGCTCGAAAACAGCGCTGCTCGCGGTCGAGGCCGGAGGACGGGCCGCCATGTCCGAACTTCGCCATGTGATGGGCCTGCTCGCAGCGCCGGACAACGAGCGACCCGACGGCTTCGAACCCCAGCCCGGGCTGGGGCAGCTCGACACCCTGGTGGAGCGGGTACGCGCCGCCGGGACACCGGTGCATATCGCCGCAACGCTGCCGCCAGAACCGCTGCCGCCCGGGGTGGACCTCGCGGCGTATCGCGTCGTCCAGGAGGCGCTGACCAACACGATCAAGCACGCGCCCGGCGCCGAGGCATCCGTCATGATCGGCTACGCCGAGGACTCGCTGGAGATCGAGATCGCTGACACCGGCGGCAAGCGGGACGCCGTGCCGGCTGAAGGCAACGGCCGCGGCCTCATCGGACTGCGCGAGCGGCTGGCGGTCTACGGCGGCGAACTGACGGCCGGGCCGACCCTCGCCGGCGGCTACCGGATCAAGGCCCGTGTCCCCTGGTGGATCGCATGAGCCGGCCAAGCCTGCGCGCCGTCGTCGCCGACGACCAGGCCCTGGTGCGAACGGGCTTCGGGATGATCCTGGCCGCGGACGGCATCGAGGTGACGGCCGAAGCGGCCGACGGAGCCGAGGCGGTCGCCGCGGTCCACCGCACGCGGCCCGATGTCGTTCTCATGGATATCCGGATGCCCCAGATGGACGGCATCGAAGCAACCAGGCGGATCCTCGCCGGCGGCCAGGACAGAACCCGCGTCATCATCCTGACCACCTACGACCTCGACCACTACGTCTACGCCGCCCTCACCGCCGGCGCCAGCGGCTTCCTGCTCAAGGACGTCAGCCCCGAGCACCTGGTGGCCGCCGTACGACTGGTGCAGTCCGGCGATGCCCTCCTCGCGCCCTCGATCACCCGCCGCCTGATCGAGCGCTTCGCCCGCCGTGAGGAGCCGGGGACCACCCCCGTGCACCGCGAACTGTCGGGCCTGACCCCTCGCGAGCTCGAGGTGCTCCGCCTGCTCGCGACCGGCCTCAGCAATGCCGAACTCGCCGAGCGCCTCTTCCTCAGCCCGACCACGGTCAAGACGCATATCGGCCGCATCCTGTCGAAGCTGGACCTCCGTGACCGCGTACAGGCCGTGGTCCTCGCGTACGAGACAGGGCTGATCGCCCCGGAAGGCGGTTCATAGGTGACTTCGCACATGGGGTTTTAGGTCTCCAGCCAGCGGGTCTGGTTTCGTCGATGCCGAGGAGTTCGAGCGGGTGTGCTTGGACTCCTTGGCTGACGAGGATGGTAGGCGGGCTGGTGGCGGTGCCGGGGCGGTGCGAACGGTGCTCATCAAGCGCGGATTGCGGCGTTCTCCCGGGAACCACTGCTCACCAAACCGCGGACCCTGCAAGGGTGATCGAACCGTCGGCCCCGGGCCACCCTCCCCCCGTGGGGCGGCGCCGGGGCCGACTACTGCTACAGCCCGCCTGTTCGCGCACGACGGACGGTTCCCGGTGCTGCCCGCGGTGGGAATCGCCGCCGGTCTGACGCTGGTGCTGCTGCCCGGCCCGCGTCCGTCCCCGCTCCGGCCGGACGGGCCCGCCGCCAGGAGCACCTTGGAGGGAGCCGCCTGACATCCGGTCTGACGTCGGGTCTGACAGCCGGTCCGACGTCAGGTCTGACGTCGGCCTCGGCACGGCCGCCGGGCGCGCGGTGGGCTGTGTGACAAGATACTGCGGCCAAGACCCGCCAGAAAGGGACGAATTACATGTCCAGCGTCGAGCTGACCACCAACTTCGGCCGTATCGTTCTCGAACTTCATGACGCCGAGGCCCCCAAGACCGTCGAGAACTTCCTGACGTACGTCCAAAACGGCCACTACGACGGCACGATCTTCCACCGCGTGATCGACGGCTTCATGGTGCAGGGCGGTGGATTCACCGCGGACATGGTGCAGAAGCCCACCCTGGCGCCGGTTCCGAACGAGGCCGACAACGGGCTGAAGAACACCGCGTACACCGTGGCGATGGCGCGCACCAGCGACCCGCACTCGGCAACCGCCCAGTTCTTCGTCAACGCCTCCGACAACGAGTTCCTCAACTACACGGCGAAGACGCCGAGCGGATGGGGTTACACCGTCTTCGCCCGGGTCAGCGAGGGCAAGGATGTCGTGGACCAGATCAAGAACGTGCGCACCGGCAGCAGCCGCGGCCACCAGGACGTGCCCACCCAGCCCGTGATCATCGAGTCCGCCAAGGTTCTCGGCTGACGGGACGGCAGCGCCCGCCGGGCTGCCGCCACGACCTGCGGCTGCGGGCAAGCCG
Organism: Streptomyces sp. NPDC050997; assembly: GCF_040660135.1. NCBI lineage: Bacteria > Bacillati > Actinomycetota > Actinomycetes > Kitasatosporales > Streptomycetaceae > Streptomyces > Streptomyces sp. NPDC050997. The sequence goes on along the minus strand of NZ_JBFAGK010000017.1, from coordinate 69,013 downwards.
CTGACGCGGTACGCAGGTCACGCGGCCGGCGGGGCACCCGGTGCGCGGTCACACGGTGCGTTTGCGGGCCGGGGTCTTCTTCGCGGCCGTCGTCTTCTTCGCGGCCGTCGTCTTCGACGCGGTCTTCTTCGTCTTCGACGTCGACTTCTTGCCGCCCGCCTACTTGGGGGCCGCCCGCTTGGGGCCGCCCGCTTGGGGGCCGCCCGCGCCGGCTTTCCCAGCACATCGACCGACCAGTTGCTCCTGGTCCCCACTCGTGTCGAGATGGGCGCTGAGCCGGTCACCAGGAACCACCGGCGCGATCTCCAGCGGCAGAGCACCACTCTTCCTCCGAACCGTCCAGGTGGCGCACTCCGGGATGCGATCAGCGGCCCGGGGAGGTGCCATGGAAAAACAGGAGGTGGGAGGCCATGGCCCGAGCGGTCTGGAGCGGTGCACTCTCATTCGGGCTCGTCGCCCTGCCGGTGCAGCTGTTCACGGCGACGGAAAGCCACACGATCCGCTTCAACCAGCTCCAACGCGGAACGTCCGACCGAGTGCGCAACAAGCGAGTCAACGAGCGCACCGGTGAGGAAGTCCCCATGGAGGAGATCATCAAGGGCTTCGACATGGGGGACGAATACGTGGTCGTCGAGCCCGGCGAACTGGACGAGATCGCCCCTGGACAGTCCAAGTCGATGGAGATCACCGGGTTCGTCGACCTGGACCAGGTCGAGCAGGTCTTCTTCGACAAGACCTACTACCTGGCGCCCAAGGGCAAGGAGTACGCCAAGGTCTACGCCCTGCTCCACAGCGCCCTGGCTCAGGCGAACAAGATCGGTATCGCCACCGTCGTGATGCGCAATCGCGAGTACCTGGTCGCCGTCAAGGCAGAAGGCGACGTCCTGGCATTGCACACCATGCACTGGGCGGACGAGGTCCGCGACCCTCACCGGGAGATCGGGAGTCTCCCGGAGGAGACCCAGGTCGCCGACAAGGAGCTGCAGACGGCGGTGCAGTTGGTCGAGGCGCTGAGCATCGACTGGGAGCCAGGCGAATACCACGACACCTACCAGGAGAAGGTGCTCCAGCTCGTGGAGGCCAAGCGCACGGGGCAGACAGTGGAGAAGGGCGAGCCGCCACCACGCTCCACCAACGTCATCGACCTCATGGGCGCACTGGAAGCCAGCGTCGAGCGGGCCAGAAGCGCCCGGAAGAACGGCGCGGAGACAACGGAAGAGGCCACAGGGGGCCGCTCTCCGGCGAAGTTGAAGCAGGCGGCTGAGAAACGCCAGGTCCGTACGGTGAAAGAGGCGGCCAAGCCTCATGGCTCAGAGCTGGAGGGCCTGACCAAGGCTGAGCTCTACCAGCGCGCTTCCGACGCCGACATCCCCGGTCGTTCCTCGATGACCCGCGAGGAACTGATCAAAGCCCTGACCGGCAAGAGCGGTCGACGCGGAAACCGAGTTTCCTGAGGTCGGCGAGCCGCCGAGAAGCAAGACCAGAACGGGCGGGCGGGACCTCGCCCGCACACGACGGGCGAGGCTGGGCGTCGACAACCGGGCTGCTGCCGCGGTCATGGCCCACGAGGCCGGGATGGTTCCTCCGCAGCCTCCACAGCCGTGATGCCGCCCACTGAGCCAGTGGCACGAAGGCGAGCAGCACGGCCGCCACCACCCTGCCTCCGAGAATCGCGCCGGCGAGCACGTCGTGGGGGGGGATGGACACCCACCAGCACGCGCAGCAGCGCAGCGGCCCCGGCCAGCGGCGGCGTGATCGCGGCGAGGCGAGGCCGCAGCACCGCCAGACCGACCGCCAACCCAGCGGCCGGAGTGGCGTGGTTGCTCGGGAACGACCAGTCGCCCGCTCCGGGGCATTCCGCGACAAGCGTCAGCCCCTCTTGCCGAAGGAGATCGAGTGGCTCGCGGTCGCGTTCACCAGCTTGACCGGGATGCTGACAAGGGCCGAAGGAGATGGCGCCGTTCCATACGGATCGCACGTGCAGCACCCTTTCGATCGTTTTGAGGTGACTTGCTTCCACTTTCCGATCAATGTCTGGGATTCTGATTCGTATGACGCCGATCACAGAGGTGGAGGGGCGAAGGCTCGCGCTCAGCAATCTGGAGAAGGTGCTGTATCCCGCGACCGGCTTCACCAAGGGCGAGGTGCTCCACTACTACGCGACCACCGCCGACGTCCTGCTGCCCCATCTGCGTGACCGGCCGGTGTCGTTCCTGCGCTATCCGGACGGCCCCGAGGGCCAGATGTTCTTCACCAAGAACATCCCGCCGGGTACGCCCGACTGGGTCACCACCGCCGAGGTGCCCCGCTCCGAGGGGCCCGCCCGGATGGTGCTGGTGCAGGACCTGGCGAGCCTGATGTGGGCGGCGAACCTGGTCACCGAGTTCCACACCCCCCAGTGGCTGATCGAAGCGCCCGACGAGGCCGACCGGATCGTGTTCGACCTCGACCCCGGCGCACCGGCGACGATCGTCGAGTGCTGCGAGGTCGCGCTCTGGCTGCGGGAGCGGCTCGCGGCGGACGGGATCGAGGCGTTCCCGAAGACCGCCGGGTCGAAGGGCCTGCATCTGCTGGCGGCGGTACGGCAGGCCGCGTCCCACCAGGTGTCGGACTACGCCAAGGAGCTGGCCGTGGAGGCCGAGCGGGCGCTGCCCCGGCTGGTCGTCCACCGGATGACGCGGAGTCTCAGACCGGGGAAGGTGTTCGTCGACTGGAGCCAGAACGCCGCTCGCAAGACCACGGCCACGCCGTACACCCTGCGGGCCCGGGCCGAGCCACTGGTGTCGGCACCGGTGACCTGGACGGAGGTCGAGGGGTGCGGCACACCCGCACAGCTGGCCTTCCAGGCACCGGACATCGCCCCCCGTGTACAGGACTACGGCGACCTACTGGCCCCCCTCCTCGACGGCGACCGCGCCGGATCACTGCCCTGAGGTCCGGGTGCAGTCCGAGCCGCCTGGGCCCCTTCCAGCCGGTCCGGTCCTCATCGCAGCCAGTCCGTGGCCCTTGCCCACAAGGTCGGCGGGGGCGCCGACGGCAACGGCGGAAGCTGCTCTGCCTCCCAGCCCGCCGGGCCACCACCCATCCCGGCCGGTCCCCATCACAGCCCGCCCGATCGCCCTCCGGTCCATCCGGCGGCCCTTACCGGCGGGGGCGGCAGGCGGCTGGCGGCAACGGCAGGGAGGGCTGCCCCACCTCCCAGCTGCCCCGGCGCCCTCCAGCCCGCCCGGCGGCCCCGGCCTCCGGGGGCCCGCGGAGGTGCCGAGCACCGACGGAGGGTCGGCCCCACCATCAAGCCCACCGGGCCACCATTCAGCCCGCCCGGCGGCCCCATTCAGCCCGTCCGGCGGCCCCATCCGCTCGCACGGCAGCCCCATCCACTCGCCTGGCGCCCCCATCCACTCGCCCACCGGCCCCATCCAGCCCACCCGGCACCAACCAGCCCGTCCGGCGTTTGAGGACGAGGGCCCCTTCAGGGCCGAAGCGGGGGTCTGGGGGCGGCAGCCCCCAGCAACGACCACCCCAACAACGACCACCCCAGCCGACCCGCACCCCAAAGGAACCCGCACCCCAAAACGGCTCACCCCCCGGAGGCCCACACGTTGCGGTCCCGAGCCACCGCGTGCAGCGCCTCCACGTCCGCCGGTTTGAGGACGGCGCCGGTGCGCGCCAGGCCGCCGAGCTCCGTGTCCGCCAGCACCCGGAGCTCGCGCGGCGGGGCGGTGACCGACACGTCCGTGGGTCCGACGAGCGCCAGGACCGGGTGGACCTCGGCCGTCAGGGCGTAGGAAGCGCGGTCGGCGTCGGCGCGGACGCGGCGCAGCAGCGGGCGCGGTTCGCGGCGGCCCAGCGCGACCATGGGGTCGGCGACCGTCACCCGCTGTTTGCGGGCGTACAGCGTGTGGACGGCGAACAGACCGCCGGGTCCGATCACCAGATGGTGGATCCGGTCGCCGCCGGGCAGCGGGATCGAGTGCAGGGTGTGCCAGCCCGCGCGGTCCAGCCGGTCCAGGGCCTCCCCCACCGCCTGCTCGGCCGCCAGGGCCCGGCGGCGCGGGTCGGGACGCAGTCGGTGCGCGGGCCCCGGATCCCGGTCCAGGGCGATGTGGAGCGCCTCGCCGGGGCGGTTGGGTGCCAGGTCGTCGTCGGGATGGAGGGACAGTCGGGCCAGCTCCGCGGGGGTCGGGACCGGAGGCGGGCCCACGGCCACCGACCCGGTCAGGAAGGGCCCGAGAACGTCGAGCACATCCTGTCTGCGGTCCTCGCTGAGCAGGTTGATCCGGGCCGCCTCACGGTCGTACCAGGCGATGTTCCTGCCGTCCGTGAGGCAGACGTAGAGCCGCTCCTGACCGTGGTTCCAGGTCGGTACGACACGCAGTCCGCTCATGTGCCATCACCCCTCGACCATGGGAACAGGCGAGGTGCTCCCGTCGCAAGAAGCCGGTTAGCTTTGAGGAGGAGTTGCCCCGGGTAGGTTCTGTCGACCCATGGGTGTGAGTTGGCGGGGGCTTGGGGAGGCGCTGTTGCGGACGCGCAGGAAGCAAGCCGACGTACCCGCTCCGGACAGTCCCTGGAGCGAGATCTTGCCTGGTCTGTGGATGGGCGGGCACGAGTTCAGGAGCCGGCCTGGGCAGGTCGAGTTCGCCGTCGTGCAGGGCGAGTTCGACCTCGTGCAGACCCTGCTGAGGCTGCCGGGCCATGGGCCGGACCCGGGCGTCGAGCACCATGTGTGGCCGATTCCCGACGGGCCGCTGGACGGCACCCAGCTCGCGGGCGTGATCCGCCTCGCGCAGGCCGCGTGCGAGGCGCTGGACGAGGGCCGCAAAGTACTCGTCCGCTGTTATCACGGCTACAACCGCTCGGGGCTGGTCGTCGCGCACGCCCTGATCCGCCAGGGCCGCTCGGCGGACGAGGCGATACGGCTGATACGGTCCCGACGCTCGCCGTGGGCTCTGCACAACGAGCTGTTCGTCGAGTACCTGAAGGCGGGACTGCCGACGGCCCGGCTGCTGGAGGAGCTCGCCGAGTAATCGTTTCTGCGCACCCGACTCCGACGAAGCCCCCGCCTCGCCCCGCAGGAGCAAGGCCGACCCCGGCGCGACGCCGCTGGTCGGCGCCGTCGCGGTGACCCGGGTGACCCGGCGCGGGCGACCTGGACGCACGGGTCGGCGATCCCCGTACGAAGGAACCGACCCGGCCGCAGGACGAGGTGGCCGCCGTCGCCGCCACGCCGGACTCGATGGCGGCCTCGTTGCAGGGCAAGCCGGCGGCGCCGCACACGCTCAGTGGCGGTGGAGACGGACCGGCGGCGGCTGGAGCACAGCCGTGCGCCTCACTGACACAGCCTCAGCGACCGCCTGCGGGGCCGCTCTCCCCGATGGCGCAGCGTGAGGGGCGCCGCGCGAACACCACTCCTAATCTGGCGATTAGTCGGCTTACGGCCGCTTCGCTCCCCCTGGAGGTACTCCCATGTCCCTGCGCTCCTCCCTCACCCACCGCCTCGCCATAGCGGCCGCCGTCGGCACCCTGACCGTCGCGACCATGGCCACCCCCGCCATCGCGGACGACGACTGGAGCGGCGAAGGAGGCCAAACCAGCGGTAACGACGGCAACTGGAGCCAGAACGGCAACGGGTACGGCGACACGAGCACCACCAACACCAACAGCAACAGCAACAGCAACAGCAACAGCAACCAACGCCTGTCCCGGGGCCGGGTCACCGCGAGCACGCTGGCCCTGCGCGCCCGGCCCGACCGCGGCGGCCAGATCATCCGGTACGCCCACCGGGGCGAGATCGTCTCGATCTTCTGCAAGACCGGCGGCGAGAAGGTCGACGGCAACCGCCTCTGGTACCTCCTCACCGACGGCACCTGGGCCTGGGGCGCGGCCCGGTACATCGACACCATCGGGTCCGCGCCACGCTGGTGCTGACGACAAAGGAAGTCAACCCACGCCATTTGGGTAAGTTCCGGACATGATCAAGGCCGGAACCACCGTGCGGACAGTGGACCCTCCCCTGCCCGCCGTACGCCTCCCCCGGCGCCGTGGCATCGAACTGGCCCTCATCGTCCTCGCCGTAACGCTGTCGGTGTACGGCTACTGCGCGGTCGGCGTCGCCAGGAACGGCGCCGTCCCGCCCGGCGCCGCAGGCTACGGCGCCGGGCTCGGCGTACTGGCGCTGCTCGCGCACTGCGCGGTACGGCTGCGCGCTCCCTGTGCCGACCCGCTGCTGCTGCCGATCGGCGTGCTGCTCAACGGCCTCGGCCTGGTCCTGATCTACCGGCTCGACCTGGAGACACCCGGCGACCGGGCGGCGCCCACCCAACTGGTGTGGTCCACCCTCGGTGTGGCCCTGTTCATCGTGGTCGTACTCCTGCTGCGCGACCACCGCGTCCTCCAGCGCTACGCGTATGTCTGCGTGGCCGCCGCCCTCGCCCTGCTCACCCTGCCGATCCTCTTCCCAGCCGTGAACGGCGCCCGCATCTGGATCCGGATCGCCGGATTCTCCATCCAGCCGGGCGAGTTCGCGAAGGTACTGCTCGCGGTGTTCTTCGCCGCGTATCTGGCGGCCAACCGCAACGCGCTGGCGTACGCCGGCCGCCAGGTCTGGCGGTGCAGAAGGATCCAGCTGCCGACCGGCCGCGTCCTCGGCCCGATCGTCGCCGTCTGGCTGGTGAGTGTCGGCGTGCTCGTCCTGGAACGCGACCTCGGGACCTCGCTGTTGTTCTTCGGCCTGTTCGTCGTCCTGTTGTACGTCGCCACCGGCCGCACCGGCTGGATCGCCGTCGGCCTGCTGCTGGCCTCGCTCGGCGCGGTCGCCGTCGGCTGGCTGGAACCGCATGTGCACAGCAGGGTCGAGGACTGGCTGCACCCGTTCGCCTCGATCGAGGCGGGCCAGGGGCCGAACCAGCTCGCGCAGTCCCTGTTCGCGTTCGAGGCGGGCGATGTCCTCGGCACCGGCCTCGGACTCGGCCACTCCGTCCTCATCGGCTTCGCCGTGAAGTCGGACTTCATCCTGGCCACGGCGGGCGAGGAGCTGGGCCTGGCGGGCCTGTCCGCGATCTTCCTGCTGTACGGCCTGCTGGTGGAGCGCGGTTACCGGGCGGGCCTGTGCCTGCGCGACCCGTTCGGCCGGCTGCTCGCCGTCGGGCTGGCGTCGATCGTCGCGCTCCAGGTGTTCGTGATCGCGGGCGGGGTGACCGGTCTGATCCCGCTGACCGGCATGGCGATGCCGTTCCTGGCCCAGGGCGGCTCCTCGGTGGTCACCAACTGGGCGATCGTGGCCCTGCTGATCCGGGTGAGCGACTCGGCCCGCGGCCGGTCCGAGAAGGAGAACAAGAACGAGCGTCCCGGGCAGGTGATCCCGTGATCCGGCACATCCGGCACGCCGCCGTCTTCTGCGCCCTGCTGCTGGTGGCGCTCCTGATCAACGCCGCCCGCGTGCAGGTCTTCCAGGCCCGCCCCTACGACGACAACGCGGCCAACCGCCGCCCGGACATCGCCCGTTACGGCCAGCCGCGCGGCGACATCCTGGTCGGCGGCAGGCCGGTCACCGGGTCCCGGGACACCGGAGAGCAGCTCCGTTACGAACGGACGTACGCCGACGGCCCGATGTTCGCGCCCGTGACCGGCTTCGCCTCGCAGGAGTACGGGACCAGCCTCCTGGAGCACACGGAGGACGGTGTCCTGTCCGGCGCGGACCCGATGCTGTCGACGTTCCCGCTGTGGAACGACTTCACGCGTGCCCAGAACCCGGGCGGCGACGTCGTGACGACCCTCGACCGGGCCGCACAGCGGGCGGCGTACCGGGGACTGGCCGGACGCAAGGGCGCGGTGGCGGCGATCGAGCCGGCGAGCGGGCGGGTTCTGGCGCTGGTGTCGAGCCCGTCGTACGACCCCGCGGCGCTGTCCGGGAACGACGCGGGGGTGGCCCGGTCCTGGGCCCGGCTCAACCGTGACGCGGACAAGCCGATGCTCAACCGGGCGGCGCGGCAGACGTATCCGCCGGGTTCGACCTTCAAGGTGGTCACCGCGGCCGCCGCACTGGACGCGGGTGTGATCAGGGACCTCGACGAGCCGACCCGCTCACCGGACCCCTACACCCTGCCCGGGACGACGACCCGGCTGACGAACGAGTCCGACGGCTGCGCCGACCTCTCGCTGCGGGAGGCCTTCAAGTGGTCGTGCAACACGGTGTTCGCGAAGCTCGGTGTGGACGTGGGCGTGCGGGACATGACGGCCACCGCGCAGGCCTTCGGCTTCAACGACAAGGGGCTGCGGATCCCGTTCTCGGTGGCGCAGAGCACCTTCGACACGACGCTGGACCGGGCGCAGTTGGCCCTGTCGTCGATCGGCCAGTACAACACGCGGGCCACGCCGTTGCAGATGGCGATGGTCGCCGGGGCCGTGGCCGACGGGGGGCAGGTGCGGGAGCCGTATCTGGTGGAGCGGACGGTCCGGGCCGGCGGGGCGACGGTGAGCACGGCCGGGTCCCGTCCCGTACGGCAGGCGATGCGCCCGTCGACGGCGGCCCGTCTGAAGGAGCTGATGACCCAGGTGGTGACGGAGGGCACCGGCACCAACGCCGCCATCCCCGGCGCCACCGTCGGCGGCAAGACCGGCACCGCCCAGCACGGCATCCTCAACTCCGGTACGCCGTATGCCTGGTTCGTGTCCTGGGCGCAGGGCGACACCGACATCCAGCCGAAGGTCGCGGTGGCGGTGGTGGTGGAGGACGGGTCGGTGACCCGGGGGGACATCACGGGCGGCGGGATGGCGGCGCCGATCGCGCGGGCGGTGATGGAGGCGGTGCTCACCGGACCGCGCAGCGAGTAGCCGCGGGGTCGACAAGTCGCGCGCAGGGGATTGACGAGCTTACTGACAGGCAGTCTCATAAGACGCGGACGATGTGACCACCGGTGACGAGGTGAATCAGCCATGACGCCCCTGACGGAAGCCGACGCGCTCGACGGCCTGCGTGACGCGCTCGGTCTGCTCAAGGACCGCGAGCAGGTGGCCGAGCGACTGCTCGCCTCTTCCGCCAAGCACTCCTTCGACCCGGACCAGGAGCTCGACTGGGACGCGCCCTTCGAGGAGGGCAGGTGGTTCTGGCCGCCGGAGCTGGTGTCGCTCTACGACACACCGCTGTGGCGGCGGATGAGCGAGGAGCAGCGGATCCTGCTCTCCCGGCACGAGGCCGCGGCGCTCGCCTCGCTCGGCATCTGGTTCGAGATCATCCTGATGCAACTGCTGGTACGGCACATCTACGACAAGGCGGCGACGAGTGCCCACGTGCGGTACGCGCTCACCGAGATCGAGGACGAGTGCCGGCACTCCAGGATGTTCGCCCGGCTGATCTCGCGGGGCGGCACGCCCTGGTACCCGGTGAGCAAGGCACACCAGCACCTGGGACGGCTGTTCAAGACCATCTCCACCACACCGGGTTCCTTCACCGCCACCCTGCTCGGCGAGGAGGTCCTCGACTGGATGCAGCGGCTGACCTTCGCCGACGAGCGGGTCCAGCCCCTGATCCGGGGTGTGACCCGCATCCACGTGGTGGAGGAGGCCCGCCATGTGCGGTACGCCCGCGAGGAGTTGCGCCGCCAGATGGTGACCGCGCCGAGGTGGTCGCAGGAGTTCACCCGTGTCACCTCCGGCGAGTTCGCACGGGTTTTCTCCGTGGCGTTCGTGAATCCCGAGGTCTACACGAATGTGGGACTGGACCGGCGGGAGGCCCTGGCGCAGGTGCGGGCGAGCGGCCACCGGCGGGAGATCATGCAGACGGGAGCCAAACGGCTCACCGACTTCCTGGACGACATCGGGGTGTTGCGGGGCGTGGGGCGGCGGCTGTGGCGGTCGTCCGGGCTGCTGGCCTAGGGGTGCCACCTTTTTGGTGAGGTATTGGCCTGTTCGTCCGAGTACCGACGTGCCGGTACCGGTTACGCTGCCCGTCATGACCCCCTCCGCCCCCACCCCCGCCTACCGCCGTCTGAGCGTCGAGGAGCGCCGCAGTCAACTCCTCGACGCCGCGCTGTCCCTCTTCGCCCACCGGGCACCCGAGGAGGTCTCGCTCGACGACGTGGCGGAGGCGGCCGGGGTCTCGCGGCCCCTGGTGTACCGGTACTTCCCGGGCGGCAAACAGCAACTCTACGAAGCCGCCCTCAGGTCCGCCGCCGAGGAACTCCGGCAGTGCTTCGACGAGCCTCGCGAGGGCCCCCTCCTCGACCGCCTCGCCCGCGCCCTGGACCGCTACCTCACCTTCGTCGACCAGCACGACGCCGGCTTCAGCGCCCTGCTCCAGGGCGGCAGCGTCGTCGAGACCTCCCGTACGACCGCCATCGTGGACGGCGTACGACGGGCCGCGGCCGTGCACATCCTCAGCCATCTGCGGGTCACGGAGCCCGGCTCCCGGCTGCGGATGACCGTCCGGATGTGGATCACGGCGGTGGAGGCGGCCTCGCTCATCTGGCTGGACGAGGACAAGCAGCCGCCCGCCGGTGAACTGCGGGACTGGCTGGTGGAACAGTTCGTGGCGGTGCTCTCGGTGACCGCGCGCCGGGATCCGCAGACCTCGGCACTGGTCGAGGCACTCCTGGCGGACGGCTGACACCCACGCGGGGCGGACGGCCGGCACCCACGCGGGGCGGATGGCCGACACTGGTGCCGTGAAGAGCGAAGACACCCCCTTCGAGGGCGGCCCCATGGACGGCCGGGTCCTGCCCGTCCTGCTGGGCCCCACCGGGCACCCGCCCAAGACGTACCGCATTCCCGTCCCGGACGCCGCCGGCGGCCCGCCCACCGTGCTCGTCTACCGCAGGGTCCCGCGCGGCCACAGCAAACGCCTGGGCCTCCACCAGGGCTGGAAGTACACGTACGACCCCGAGGGGAAGCAGGACACCAGGCTCAAGTGGCCCTGGTCCACACCGGACGCCACACCAGACGCCACGCCGGGCGGCAAGCGGGACGACACCGACGGGTGACCGCGTTGCGCCGAACCGCGCACATCCGGCAGGCGAACCTCCGGCACATGTCAATGCTCACGATGCGGAGATCCGCGGAAGGGCCGCGTACCCCGCACCGGAGGTGATGACGTGTCAGGAAGACTTCTGCGTCTCGTCGGTACGGCAGCGACGACGGCGATGGCGGCCGGAACCGTCCTCGCCCCGCTGCCCGCGGCGGCCGTACCCGACCCGCCCGAACCCGGCAACCGCTCCCTGTCCGAACTCCTGACGGACCTTCAGCGCCTGTACCGGGAGGCGGAGAAGGCCACCGAGACGTACAACACCACCGAGGAACAGCTGACGAGGCAGCGCGCCGAGACCGAACGGCTGGAGAACGCGCTCGCCCGGGCCCGGCTCTCCCTGCACGACAGCCGGGGCGCGGCGGGCCGGCTGGCCCGGCAGCAGTACCAGAACACCACCGACCTCTCCCCGTACGTCCGCCTCCTCCTCGCCCGCGACCCCGAGCACGCGCTCGAACAGGGCCATGTGATCGGCCAGTTGGCCCGGGAGCGGGCCGAGACGGTGGGCCGCCTGGTCGGCAACGAGAAGAAGGCCGACGACCTGGCCCGCGAGGCCCGCAAGGCCCTGGACACCCAACTCACCCTCGCCGCCCGGCAGCGCAAGGACCGCGACGACGTCACCACACGCCTCAGGAGGGTCGAGGGACTTCTGGCCTCCCTCACCCCGAAACAGCTCACCGCGCTAGCCGAGTTCGAGAAGAACGGTGTCGACAAGGCCCAGGAGAAGCTCATGACCTCCGGCGCCCTCAGGGACGACGACCACAAGCCGCCGTCGGGCAAGGGCGACCGGGCGGTGCGGTATGCCGTACGACAGGTCGGGAAGCCGTACGAGTGGGGCGCGGAGGGTCCGAAGTCGTACGACTGCTCGGGCCTGACGTCCGAGGCGTGGCGCAGCGCCGGGACCCCCATCCCCCGTACCAGCCAGGAGCAGTGGGCCCGGCTGCCGAGGATCCCGCTGACCCGGCTGCGCCCCGGCGACCTGGTGATCTACTTCCCCGAGGCCACCCATGTGGCGATGTACGTGGGCAAGGGCCAGGTGGTCCAGGCCCCCCGCCCGGGCACGAAAATCAAAGTCTCGCCCATCGCCTCGAACCCGATCCTGGGCGCCGTACGCCCGGACGGCCCGTCACGGCCCAGGAGCGACTCGGAGAAGCCCTCGGAGAAGCCCTCGCAGAGTTCCTCGGAGAAGTCCCCGAAGCCCTCGGACAAGTCCTAGGAACCGGTCACCGAGGCCAGATACGCCCCGGTCTTCTCCGGCTCGTAGAAGAAGTTCTCGAAGTCCGCCGGGTCGTTGAACCCGTTGGCGAACCGATCGGCGACCGGCGGCAGCTGGCCCGCCGCGCCGATCAGGTTCAGGATGTGCTCCGGCGGCGGAGCCAGCATCGCGTTGGTCCACTTGGTCACATGCTGGGCGGTGTCCCAGTACCGGTCGAAAGCACTCCGCATCCAGGTCTCGTCGAACTCCTTCTCCCCGTGTTCGAGGATGGCCGCGAGGTACGCGGCGGCGCACTTGGACGCCGAGTTGGAGCCCTGTCCGGTGATCGGGTCGTTGGCGACGACCACGTCGGCGACGCCGAGGACCAGGCCGCCGCCGGGGAGCCGGCCGACCGGGTTGCGGACGGTGGGGGCGTAGCGGCCGGCCAGCACACCACCGGCATCGGTCAGTTCGACCTTCGTGGCCCGCGCGTACTCCCAGGGGACGAACTTCTCCATGAGTTCCAGGGTCAGGGAGAGGTGCTTCGCCGGGTCCTTGACGCCGTTGAAGACGTCCAGCGGGCCGCCGGGTATGCCCTCCCAGAAGAGGATGTCCGCGCGGCCGGAGGTGGTGAACGTCGGCATGACGAACAGCTCGCCGACCCCGGGGACCAGGTTGCAGCGGACCGCGTCGAAGTCGGGGTGCTCGGGTCGCGGCCCCATCCCGTGGACGTACGCCACCGCCAGGGCCCGCTGCGGCTCGCTGTAGGGAGAGCGCTCCGGATCCCGGCCGAACATCTGCACGAGCTCGCCCTTGCCCGCCGACACCAGCACCAGGTCGTACGTACGGGCGAAGTAGTCGAGGTCACCGACCGCCGCGCCGTGGATGACCAACTGGCCGCCGCGCTGCGCGAACGTCTCCATCCAGCCGGCCATCTTCACCCGCTGGTCGACCGACTGCGCGTACCCGTCGAGCCTGCCCACCCAGTCGATCGCCCGATGTGTCGGGCCCGGGTCGTGCGAGCCGGGGGCCGCCACCGAGACGCCGAGTCCTTCGATCTTCGGGGCCTGGGACTCCCAGAAGTTCAGCTGGAGATCGCGCTCGTGGTCGAGTGCCGTGTGGAACATGCACTGCGTCGACATCACCCTGCCGGAGCGGATCTCGTCCGCGGTCCGGTTGGACATCAGGGTGACCTCGTACCCGTGCGACTGGAGGCCGAGGGCTAGCTGGAGGCCGGACTGGCCGGCTCCGACGACGAGTATCTTCCGCATGCGGGTGGTGCTCCTAACAGGGGACTGCTCAGGTCTACTCGGGGGTCTCGTCGAGCGCGTGGCCGACGAGGGACAGAAGGGTCTCGATCACTGAGATCCTGCGCCGAGCATCCATGATCATGACAGGTATATGCGGAGGAATCGTGAGCGCTTCGCGTACGTCGTCCGGCTCGAACCGCTCGCTGTGGTCGAAGTGGTTGACCGCAACGACGTACGGCACCCCGCAGCTCTCGAAGTAGTCCAGGGCCGGGAAGCAGTCCTTCAGACGGCGGGTGTCGGCCAGCACGACCGCGCCGATCGCGCCGCGCACCAGGTCGTCCCACATGAACCAGAACCGCTGCTGGCCCGGCGTGCCGAACAGGTAGAGCACCAGGTCGTCGTCGAGCGTGAGGCGGCCGAAGTCCATGGCCACGGTGGTGGTCAGCTTCTCGGGCGTGGCGGTGAGGTCGTCGTGCTCCTCGCTCGCCTGGGTCATCAACGCCTCGGTCTGCAGGGGCGTGATCTCCGAGACGGCGGTGACCAGTGTGGTCTTGCCGACGCCGAAGCCGCCCGCCACCACGATCTTCGTCGCGATGGGGGCCCGGGTGCGGTCCGTCTGCCAGGACCTCAGGTCCTCCTCGGCCTCGACGAACGGGGAGACGACGCTACGAGCGGCGTCAGAGGCGACGGAGTCCACTCAGCACCCTTTCCAGCAGCATTCGGTCCGGCCGGCCGGTGCCGTGACCGGTGCCTGTTCCGTACACACGGATTTTTCCCTGGTCCGCGAGGTCGCTCAGCAGCACCCGGACCACGCCGAGGGGCATCTTCAGCAGCGCGGCGATCTCGGCCACCGTGCGCATCCGGCGGCACAGTTCGACGATGGCCCGCATCTCCGGCATGACCCGGGTGTTGAGGGAGCCGTTCGTCAGTTCCTTGCGTTCCTCGGGCGCTTCGAGCGCCGCGACGAACGTCTCCACCAGAAGGACGTGCCCGAAGCGGGTCCGGCCGCCGGTGAGCGAGTACGGGCGAACCCGGGCGGGCTTGCGGTCCGCGCCGCGCACCGGAAGCCCCTTCGGCGTGCTGCCGCTCATCGGGCGCTCCCTGTCGGCGTCGAGTCGTTCTCCACGGATTGCCGTAGCTCGCTGCGGAGTTCGGGTGTCAGGACATGCCCGGCGCGGCCCACGAACAGTGCCATGTGGTACGCCACGACACTCATGTCGCACTCCGCGGAGCCGTGCACGCCGAGCAGCGAACCGTCGCTGATCGACATCACGAACAGACTGCCCTCGTCCATCGCGACCATGGTGTGCTTCACCGGGCCGGACGCCATCAGCTTGGCGGCACCGATGGTGAGGCTGCCGATGCCGGAGACGATGGTGGCGAGGTCGGCGGCGGAACCACGCGGCCCTGAGGGCTTGTCCGGACGGGGTTCTCGTACGGGGAGACCGGGGGTCCCCCCGCGCGGGCTCGTCCGGACAAGGGGGAGGACGGGGTCGGTGGACAGCAGGAGCAGACCGTCGGAGGAGACGACCGCCACCGACTGGATGCCCGGCACCTCCTCGACCAGATTGGTCAGCAGAAAGTGAAGATTGCGGGCCTCACGGCTCAGTCCGAAGGTACTGGGCGCGGTCAACTGCTTGCCTCCTCGACGGTGCCCCCCGTGGCTTCTTCGGATGGTGCGGTTCCTGCGGCTCCCCTGGCGGGTGCCTGGTGCTGCCCCGTCTCCTCGGCGATCTCCGCCTCCACATCGCGATAACCGGCCTCCGCCCCCCGACGGAAGCCGCCCAGACGCCGGCGGAGGGCCTCGGCGTCGACGGATCCGCTGCGTGGACGCGGGGTGGTCGCCGGGGCGGTGATCTTCGGAGTGCGCTTGGGGAGGCCCTTGTCGGTGATGAGGTCCTCCGGGACGTCCGGAGCGTCCTGGGCGCGGTCGTGGCTCGGTTCCGCCTCGGCTTCGCCTTCGACGGACTCGTTCCCGACCGCACGGTTCGCGCGGATGTCCTCGCCTGCCGCGAGTGGTCCCTGTGGGGCGTCCTCGGCGTCGGCGAACGCTGGTTCGGCGAATGCTGGTTGGGCGAATGCTGGTTGCGGGGTCTCGGGTTCGGTGGTCGCGGGTTCAGGGCTCTCCGGTTCCGCCGACGCCGGTACCGGAACCAGAAGCTCCATGGTGGTCTCGGCCGGGGTCTCGGGGACTACCGGGTGTTCGTCCGTGCCCGTCTCCGAGTGTCGTACGGCGTCCTCCGCGAGTGCGACCAGCGGATCCTCGGCCTTCGAACGGCCGCTGATGACGTTGGAGTTGGCCTCGGCGTTCGCGCCGGGCAGGGAGAAGTTGTGCGTGCCGCCGGCGACCGGCGCCGACGACCCCGACGGGACGGCGGCGGACGGAGCGGCGGCCAGCAGGCCCTTCGGCAGTACGACGACCGCGGCGACCCCGCCCTGCTTCTGCTCGCGCAACTGCACCCGCACACCGTGCCGGTGAGCGAGCCTGGCCACCACGTACAGCCCGAGCCCGAGCCCCTCCTCGCCGTCCTGCGCGGACCGGTCGGCGGAACCGTAGGAGTCGTACGAGGTCTCGGGGGTGAAGTCGGCGAGGCGGGCGTTGAGCCTGTCCAGGCGGTCGGCGGTCATGCCGATGCCCTCGTCCTGGACGGAGAGCATGACCTCGCCGCTCTCCAGGAGCCAGCCGGAGACCTCGACGGGCACATCGGGCGGGGAGAACGAGGTGGCGTTCTCCATGAGTTCGGCCAGCAGGTGCGAGAGGTCGTCCGCGGCGAAGCCGGCCAGGTGCGCGTGCGGCGGGAGCGCGGCGATGCGGACCCGCTCGTACCGCTCGATCTCGCTGACCGCCGCGCGTACGACGTCGATGAGCGGGACCGGGCCCGCGCTCTGGTGGACGTGTTCGGTGCCGGCGAGGACGAGGAGGTTCTCGCTGTGCCGGCGCATGACGGTGGCGAAGTGGTCGAGCTTGAAGAGTGTGGAGAGCCGCTCCGGGTCCTGCTCGCGTTCCTCCAGGCCCTCGATGACGGCGAGTTGCCGCTCGACCAGGCCCAGGGTGCGCAGCGCGAGGTTCACGAAGGTGGCGGAGATGTTGTTGCGGGTCCGCTCCAACTGGGCGGCGGAATCGGCCAGTTCCGCCTTGAGCTGCTCGCGGGCGTCGGCCATCTTCTGCCGCTGGCCGACCAGGTGCTTGCGGTCGGCCTCCAGGGTGGTGACGCGCTCGGCGAAGGCGGCGGCCTGGGCGTGCAGGGCGTTGACGGAGCGTACGACCTGGGCGAACTCGTCGTTGCGGCCGGTGAAGGCGACCGGTTCCTCGGCGCCGGCGTTCTCCGCCTGGGCGAGTCGGGCGGAGCCGCGGCGCAGCACGGAGAGCGGCTGGGTGAGGGTGCGGGCCATGGCGGTGGCGATGCCGACGGCCAGCAGTATCAGGGCGCCGAGAACGGCGATACGGATCTCCAGCGCGGTGACGTCGTCGTCGCGCAGCTGGGCGAGTTCCTTGACCTGGCGGTCGTAGAGGGCGGCCTCCGCGCCGCGCATCGCGTCGATCCGGGCGGAGAGGGCGGCGTCGACCTTGCTGGTGCTGGTGTCGAGTTCGCTGTCGGCGAGGACCGACTGGTCGGTGAGGGAGGCGAGGTACTTCTCGGCGGAGTTGACCTCGGGTCCGGTGACCGTGGAGTCGTAGCGCGCCTTGGCCGCCGAGGGGGCGGAGTCCTGGAAGTCGGCGAGGCCGGCGTCGGAGCGCAGACGGGCCTGCTGGGCGGCGGCGCTGAGGGCGCCACGCAGCTTGGTGTCCGCGGCCGAGGAGGTGGACCCCGTGGTCGGCAGGCCGGTGGCGGGGTCGATGACGGTCTGTGTGGTCGTCGGCACGCTCAGCGCGGCGAGCAGCAGCCCTCGGGCCGAGGCGGCCTGCTGGACGGCCAGGTCCAGCTCGGCGAGGGCGTACGCGCCGGAGCCCGCGCCGGACGGCATCTGGTCGGCCAGCTGCTCGGCGATCCGGTGCAGGTCGGTGATGGCGGCGGAGTAGGCCTGGTGCGCCTCGAGCGCGCCGCTCTTGCCGGTGAGCGCCGCCCTGCGTACGGCGGCGATGGTGTCGAGGTCCTCGCGGACGGCGGCGGGTGTGTCCGTGTCGGTGCGCAGCTCCTCGACCTGCCGGTCGACACGGGCGCTCTGCTGCTCGCTGGGCGCCTTGGACTTGGGCCGGCCGGCCGCGATGTAGGGGGTGACCTCGTCGCGTTCGTCGGCGAGCGAGTGGGCGAGCGTCAGCGCGTCCTGGGTCTGCTCGGCGAGGGTCACCAGGTCCTGGGAGTCGCTGAGTTGCCCTGAGGCGGTGACCAGGGAGGGCACGCCGGCTCCGGCGATGGCGGCGGCCACGACGGTGACGGCGAGAATGAGCCGCGTGCGCACATGAGTGGGGCGGCCCTTGCCGACAGGGGCGGCCGGGGTGCCGACGGCAGCGGCGGAGGGGCTGTCGGGCATGCCGGGGTGGGGGGTTCCAGACGTCCCGGAGTAAGGGGTTCCAGACGCGCCGGGTGTCTGGTCCACGCCATTGCCGGAGGCCGCCTGCTTGCCTGTACGACGAGGCCGCGTCTTCTGCACCGGTGCTCGCATTCCTGACTCGTGAATACCCATGGCCCGGGTGATGGCCCATCAGCCCACCTATGGGGGCCAACTGGTGCATACACCCGGCGCGGTTCCCGACCCTCCCAGTGCCGGTGGGCGGTGGTCGCGCATCATCTGACCCGCCACCCGAAGGAGTGAACATCGGACCGGAGTTGGCGGGCAAGTTTCTCTGGCCCGTGCAGCGACCTTGTGTGGCGGGCCGGTTGGACGTCCACGGCGGGCGGTGGCAATATTCGCCAGCACGCCTTCCCGGAGGAAGTCATTCCACCCCAAACCAGACGCCTGACCTGCATGGCTGCGTAAAATCGGGAAGCAATGCCAGCCTTTTGCACAGCTTGTGGAGGGGTCGTGCAGACTGGCCGAATGCGTACGGAACTTGTTTCGGAGCCCGGCGACCGGGCCCGCGCCAACGAGGACTTCGCGAGTGTCGCGCTACCAGCTTCCGGACTGGGCGGTGCGCTCGTGGTCCTGGACGGGGTGACACCACCGAAGGGCGCGACGGGCTGTCTGCATTCCGTCCCCTGGTTCACCGCGCGACTGGGCGGCGCCCTGACCGAACTGACCGTTTCCTGCCGGGATCTGCCCCTGCCGGAGATTCTCTCCCGGGCGATTCTTCGAACAAGCGGGGCCCATCAATCCTCTTGTGACCTTTCTCACCCACGCACCCCACAGGCCACGGTGGTTCTGGCCCGCTGGTCGGCGGAGACGGTCGAGTACCTGATCCTCTCGGACTCGGTGCTCCTGCTGGAGTCCCCCGACGGCACGGTGACCCCCCACCTGGACGACCGTCTGACACTCCTCCCCCGCTCCGCCCGCGCCACGGACGCCCTGATCGACGCCACGATCCGGAACAAGGAGGGCGGCTTCTTCACGGCGGCGGCGGATCCGACGGTGGCGGCACGCGCGGTGACAGGGGCGGTGCCGCGCGCGGATGTCCGTGGCCTGGCCGCCCTGACGGACGGCGCGACCCGCTGGGTGGAGAAGTTCCACGAGGGCGACTGGACCGACTGTCTCAGCTACGTCCGCAAGGAGGGGGCGCAGGCGTTGGTGGACCGCGTACGGGCGTTGGAGCGGGCCGACGCGCGGGAGCGGACACACCTGGGCCGCAGCAAGACCCACGACGACGCGACGGTGGTGTACGCGGAGCTCTGAGGAACCGGCCCACCGGACACGGCGGCCGGTGCGGGTGCGGGTGCCGGTGCGGGTGCCGGTGCGGGTGCCGGTGGACCCGCGGATCTACTTCTCCATCCCCCGGTTCAACTGGTTGAGCAGACGCGCCAGTTCCGCGACCTCGCGCGAGTCCCAGTCCTCCAGGCGACCGGCGTACCGGGCCCTACGCGCCGCACGCACCCTGGTCACCCGGTCGTGGCCCTCCTGGGTGAGGGCGACCAGCCAGGCACGTCCGTCGGCCGGGTCCGGTTCCCGTGCCACCAGGCCTAGTTCCTCCAGCGCGCGCAGCTGACGGGACATCGTGGCCTTGCCGACACCGATGTACGCGGCGAGTTCGGTGGCCCGCTGACTCCCGCACTCGTCCAGGCGTACGAGGAGGCCGTACGCCGCGGACTCCAGGTCCGGGTGGACCTCGCGGGCCATCTCGCCCTGGTTGGCACGGGCACGCCGCAGCAGGACGGTCAGTTCGCGTTCCAGCGCGAGGAACGCGGGCTGGTCCACACCACTCGCGGCCACGTCGGATTCGACTCCGCGTCCGTCGCCGTTTCCGTCTTCGTGCACGTCAGCCCCTGCCTCGGTTTCCCGATCCTGAAAGTTTCCGCCAAGCGCCGTCGTCCGCGCAGCTCCGCCAGTATTTCGCAGGGCTGGACCAACGGCTGCGATCGACCCCTCTTCCACTCGGTGTTCTCCGTGCGTAGCTTCTTTGTCGGGCGAGGGCTGGCATGCCCACGCCAGAGAGTCGATGTCCCCCGACGTCCGCCCCCCGAGCATCACCGAGCCCTCGGAGGCACGCCATGCCCGTGTACAGACCCGGATCGGTCCGCCCCCGGCGCCTCTCGCTCGCCGGGCTCCTGCTCGCCGCGCTCACCCTCACCTTCGTCGCCCCGGCCTCCGCGGCCCCGGTCCGCGGCTCCGCCCACATGGGCATGGGGGTCGTGGCCCATGACGGCCGCGGCGGCACGCCCGCCGGCACTCGCGCCACCCAGACCGAGGGCGTGGACGTCTCCAGCCACCAGGGCGACGTCGACTGGCCGGCCCTGTGGAGCGGCGGAGTCCGCTGGGCCTATGCCAAGGCGACGGAAGGCACGTACTACACGAACCCGTACTTCGCCCACCAGTACAACGGCTCGTACACCGTGGGCATGATCCGCGGCGCCTACCATTTCGCGACCCCGGACACCACCGACGGCACCACCCAGGCGGACTACTTCGTCGACCACGGCGGCGGCTGGTCCAAGGACGGCAGGACGCTGCCCGGCGCACTCGACATCGAGTGGAACCCGTACGGCGACTCCTGCTACGGCAAGACCCCGAGCGCGATGGTCACCTGGATCCGCGACTTCCTCGACCGGTACAGGGCGCGTACCGGCCGGGACGCCGTGCTCTACACGGCCACCAGCTGGTGGACCGCGTGCACCGGCGGCTACGACGGGTTCGCGGCCACCACCCCGCTCTGGATCGCCCGCTACGCCTCGGCGGTGGGCACACTGCCGGCCGGCTGGAGCACGTACACGATGTGGCAGTACACCTCCACCGGGCCGACGGTCGGCGACCACGACAGGTTCAACGGAGCACTCGACCGGGTGGTCGCCCTCGCCAACGGCTGAGGTTGCGCGGCGCACCCGAGGCGAAGGCCCGGGCCTCCCT
This sequence comes from Streptomyces sp. NPDC050997, assembly GCF_040660135.1. Lineage (NCBI taxonomy): Bacteria > Bacillati > Actinomycetota > Actinomycetes > Kitasatosporales > Streptomycetaceae > Streptomyces > Streptomyces sp. NPDC050997. The sequence continues at coordinate 48,114 of NZ_JBFAGK010000017.1, read as the reverse complement.
CACGGGACCCGGGCCTCCCCTTATCCGATCACGTCCGTCACGCCGCGACCGGAACCTCCGACGCGGCCCCGTTCGTCGCGGGTGCCAGCGCCAGCTCCAGGACCTGGCGGACGTCCGTGACGGCGTGGACGTCGAGCTTGTCCAGCACCTCCGCCGGGACGTCGTCCAGGTCGGCCTCGTTGCGCTTCGGGATGACGACCGTGGTGACACCCGCCCGGTGTGCGGCGAGCAGCTTCTGCTTCACCCCGCCGATGGGCAGGACACGGCCGGTCAGCGAGACCTCACCGGTCATCGCCACGTCCGTACGGACCAGGCGGCCGCTCAGCAGCGACGCCAGCGCCGTCGTCATCGTGACACCGGCGCTCGGGCCGTCCTTCGGCACCGCGCCCGCCGGGAAGTGGATGTGCACGCCCCGGTCCTTCAAGTCCGCGACCGGCAGCTCCAGTTCGGCTCCGTGCGAGCGCAGGAAGCTCAGCGCGATCTGCGCCGACTCCTTCATGACGTCGCCCAGCTGGCCCGTCAGCGTCAGGCCCGCCGCGCCGGTCTCCGGGTCGGCCAGCGACGCCTCGACGAACAGCACGTCACCGCCCGCGCCGGTGACCGCGAGCCCCGTCGCCACACCGGGCACGGAGGTCCGCCGCTCCGCCGGGTCCTGGGCGGCCTCGGGCACATGGTGCGGCCGGCCGATCAGCGCGCGCAGGTCCTCGTCCGTGACGGTGAACGGCAGCTCCCGCTCGCCCAGTTCGTGCTGGGCCGCGACCTTGCGCAGCATCCGGGCGACGGAGCGCTCCAGGGTTCGCACCCCGGCCTCGCGGGTGTACTCGCCGGCGAGCTTGCGCAGCGCGCTCTCCTCGAGGGTGACCTCGTCCTTGTTGAGGCCGGCCCGCTCCAACTGACGGGGCAGCAGGTGGTCACGCGCGATGACGATCTTCTCGTCCTCGGTGTAGCCGTCGAGCCGGACCAGCTCCATACGGTCGAGCAGCGCCTCCGGGATGGCTTCCAGCACATTGGCCGTGGCCAGGAAGACGACGTCCGACAGGTCGAGTTCGACCTCCAGGTAGTGGTCCCGGAAGGTGTGGTTCTGCGCCGGGTCGAGAACCTCCAGCAGAGCCGCGGCCGGGTCGCCCCGGAAGTCGGACCCCACCTTGTCGATCTCGTCCAGCAGGACCACCGGGTTCATCGACCCGGCCTCCTTGATCGCGCGGACGATCCGGCCGGGCAGCGCACCGACGTACGTACGCCGGTGGCCCCGGATCTCCGCCTCGTCCCGCACACCGCCGAGCGCGACCCGCACGAACTTCCGCCCCATGGCGTGCGCGACGGACTCGCCCAGCGAGGTCTTGCCGACACCGGGCGGGCCGACGAGCGCGAGCACGGCGCCGCCGCGCCGCCCGCCGATGACGCCCAGACCCCGGTCGCTGCGGCGCTTGCGCACCGCCAGGTACTCGGTGATCCGTTCCTTCACGTCCGCCAGACCGGAGTGCTCGGCGTCCAGCACCGCCTTGGCGCCCTGGATGTCGTACACGTCCTCGGTCCGTTCGTTCCACGGCAGTTCGAGGACGGTGTCGAGCCAGGTCCGGATCCATGAGCCCTCGGGCGACTGGTCGCTCGACCGCTCCAGCTTGTCGACCTCCTTGAGGGCGGCCTCTCGGACCTTCTCGGGCAGGTCGGCGGCCTCGACCCGGGTCCGGTAGTCGTCGGACTCCTCGCCCTCCGCCTCGCCGTTGAGCTCGCGCAGTTCCTTGCGTACGGCTTCCAGCTGGCGGCGGAGCAGGAAATCCCGCTGCTGCTTGTCGACGCCCTCCTGAACGTCCTTGGCGATGGTCTCGGCGACGTCCTGCTCGGCGAGGTGGTCGCGCAGGTGCCGTACCGCCAGCTTCAGACGGTCCACCGGGTCGGCGGTCTCCAGAAGCTCCACCTTGTGCTCGGCGGTCAGGAAGGGCGAGTAGCCGGAGTTGTCGGCCAGGGTGGACACGTCGTCGATGGCCTGCACCCGGTCCACGACCTGCCAGGCACCACGCTTGCGCAGCCACGCCGTGGCCAGCGCCTTGTACTCCTTGATCAGTTCGGTGACATGACCGGGCAGCGGCTCGGGCACGTCCTCGTCGACGCGGACGCCCTCGACCCAGAGGGCGGCACCCGGGCCCGTGGTCCCCGCGCCGATCCTCACCCGGCTCCGGCCGCGGATCAGCGCGCCCGGATCACCGTCGGCGAGCCGGCCGACCTGCTCGATCGTGCCGAGCACACCGGTATTCGCGTATGTCCCGTCGATGCGTGGCACCAGCAGAACCCTGGGCTTCCCGGGCTCTGAGCGGGCGGCGGCCTGGGCGGCCTCCACCGCGGCGCGTACATCGGCGTCGTTCAGGTCCAGCGGAACCACCATGCCGGGCAGCACGACCTCGCCGTCGAGCGGCAGCACGGGCAGGGTGAGCGGAGCGGACGTCGAAGCCATGATCTCCCCTTCGGCAGTCAAGTTGAGCTATGCCGACTCAATGCATGTGAGCGCCGGAATGTTCCCAGCGGGGCGTTCGCTGTGAGCGATCACGTTCGGGGAGGCGGAACAACGCGGAACGGCCGTCTCTGGACCCAACATCCGGACGGTTCGAAAGATGCCCGAGGGCTCCGGGGAGTTACGAGGCGGTCGTGGCGGCCGGGTGGGCCCGGCGGCGGCGCCGCGTCACCGGCCAGGTGGCCACACCGATCGCCAGCGAGATCAGGTGCCCCCAGTTCGTCATGGGGTCCGTGAACGCGATCAGGTCCAGCACCACCATGCCGCCGAAGGCGGCCAGCAGGGGCCAGCGCAGCCACGGCGTGAGCAGCCCGGTCAGGGCGCCCACGCAGGTGGCGACGCCGAAGCTGACGCCGTAGTCGAGGCGGTGCAACGAGCTGTCGGGCAGGTGCCCGGCCAGGACCGCGAGCCCCACGGCCCCCTCGGTCGCCAGCGTGGCGAGGACATGCCCGAGCAGAAAGACACCGGCGGTGCGCGCGCCGCCCAGCCGGCGCTCCAGGGCCGTGAGCACGAGCAGGAGACCGACCGTGTACGGCGACAGGAGCCCGCCCGCTATCCACAGCGCGCTGGCCAGCAGCACCGCCACGGGCCACTGCACGAGGTGGGCCACATCGGTGCTGGATGCCTGGTGCAGGGTGTGCACGACCGAGGGGGCGGCGTACTCCGTGGCCAGCGAGGTGACGGCGAGCACGGCGGCGTACCCGAAGGTGAACGGCGTCCCGGTGGGCGTGGGCAGCAGCCGCCAAGGGCGCGGGCGCCGGGGTGCCGCGGGGGCGGCGGGGACGGACCGTGCGGCAGGGGCGGTAGGAGGGGTCGGCGCGGTGATCGTGGCTCCGGCGCCCGCGCTCCGCTGTCGCGGCATCGCCTCCAGCAGCCCCGGGACAGCGGACAGGCCGGCGCCGAAGGTCGCCTCGGAGGGTGCCTCGTGCGCCGCCTCGCACGGCGAAGGGGCTACATCCGCCGTCGTGTCGGCGGCCGTCCCGGTCCGGTCCACGGTGAGGCGCTCCTTCCGTTCCACCCCACCCTTCGTCGTCCCGCACGGCACTGTCTATGACTGGCGCCACGAAAGCCGTCATTCACAGCGACTTCCCAGGAAGCCCGCCCGCGCCCTCGCAGATCCGCGCGGGGACACTCTGAAAACCGATCTGGTCGCATTCGTCAATGAGAGATGCGACACGTTCGACGCGCTGTGCCTCGGCATCGACAACCGGCCCGCCCGGACGGTCACCGAGGGCGACCACGGCCGCTGCTCCGCAGCCCGACTCACCAGCCACGCAAGGGTGTTGGGACCGGGAGGGGTGCCGGCGGTACGGTCCGTCCAGCCCTCTCCGGAATTCGAGGGAACCTTGCGGAATGCCGGGTTCCAACAGGTGCGTACCGAAGAGATCCCCGTTGCCCGGGGCGTTCCGGAGCTCGCGCACCTCACCGTACGACCTGGATAGCAAAGGCGCGGTGACTCCCCGTACTCTGCTTCCCTGACGCCGATCATTCAAGCGTCAAGCGCAGTCATGCGCAGACAAGGGATCACCCCACTGGTTCCGGAATTGCACACCTCAGGGGCGGGCGATGGAGCAGACACACACCTCCCACAGCGGCACGGCGGCAACCCAGGGCGCACAGCGTCGGGTTCTGGTCGTCGAAGACGATCCGACGATCGTGGATGCCATCGCGACCCGCCTGCGCGCCGAGGGATTCCTCGTGCAAACGGCGGTCGACGGGCCGTCCGCAGTGGATACGGCCGAGGCCTGGCAGCCCGATCTGCTGATCCTCGACATCATGCTGCCCGGCTTCGACGGCCTGGAGGTCTGCCGACGCGTGCAGGCCGCCCGACCGGTGCCGGTACTCATGCTCACCGCGCGCGACGACGAGACCGACATGCTGGTCGGACTCGGGGTCGGCGCCGACGACTACATGACCAAGCCGTTCTCGATGCGGGAGCTGGCCGCACGGGTGCACGTACTGCTGCGCCGGGTCGAGCGGGCCGCGCTGGCCGCCGCGACTCCGCGCAGCGGCATCCTGCGGCTCGGCGAACTGGAGATCGACCACGCGCAGCGCCGGGTACGGGTGCGCTCCGAGGACGTCCATCTCACGCCGACGGAGTTCGACCTGCTGGTCTGCCTGGCGAACACCCCGCGCGCGGTGCTCTCCCGGGAGCAGCTGCTGGCGGAGGTGTGGGACTGGGCGGACGCCTCCGGCACCCGTACGGTCGACAGCCACATCAAGGCGCTGCGCCGGAAGATCGGCGCCGAGCGGATCCGCACGGTGCACGGCGTGGGCTACGCCCTGGAGACGCCGACGCCATGAGCGAGGGGTCGGCCGGTGGGAGGGGCCCCAGGGATCCCTGGGGTGGCGTGAGCCCGTTCTCGATCAAGACCAAGCTGGGCGCGCTGGTGGTCACGTCGGTGCTCATCACCACCGGGCTGTCGATGATCGCGGTACGGACCCAGACGGAGCTGCGCTTCATCACGGTCTTCTCGATGATCGCCACACTGCTCATTACGCAGTTCGTGGCGCATTCGCTCACCGCGCCGCTGGACGACATGAACACGGTGGCCCGCTCGATCGCGCACGGCGACTACACCCGCCGGGTGCGTGAGAGCCGCCGGGACGAGCTGGGCGACCTGGCCCAGACGATCAACCGCATGGCGGACGAGCTGGAGGCCCAGGAACGTCAGCGCAAGGAACTCGTGGCGAATGTCTCGCACGAGTTGCGCACACCGATCGCGGGCCTGCGGGCCGTCCTGGAGAACATCGTCGACGGTGTGACCCAGGCCGACCCGGAGACCATGCGCACGGCCCTGAAGCAGACCGAGCGGCTCGGCCGGCTGGTCGAGACGCTGCTGGACCTGTCCAGGCTGGACAACGGGGTCGTACCGCTGCGGAAGCGGCGTTTCGAGGTGTGGCCGTATCTGTCGGGCGTGCTGAAGGAGGCCAACATGGTCGCCTCGGCGCGCGCGGGCATCGCCTCCGGCTCCGGCAGCCACACCCGTACGGACGTCCATCTGCACCTGGACGTGTCCCCGCCGGAGCTGACCGCGCACGCGGATCCGGAGCGGATCCACCAGGTAGTGGCGAATCTCATCGACAACGCGGTCAAGCACAGCCCGCCGCACGGCCGGGTCACGGTGAAGGCGCGGCGCGGGGCCCGGCCCGAGTCCCTGGAGCTGGAGGTCCTCGACGAGGGGCCCGGCATTCCGAGGTCGGAGTGGCACCGGGTCTTCGAGCGGTTCAACCGCGGCAGCGTCAACCGGCCGCACGGACCCGGCAGCGACGGCGGTACGGGGCTCGGTCTGGCGATCGCCCGCTGGGCTGTGGATCTGCACGGCGGCCGGATCGGAGTGGCCGAATCCGAGCGGGGCTGCCGGATCCTTGTCACCCTTCCGGGACTTCCTTCTCTACCAAGTTGACGTAAAGTTCGAAGCGGAGCCACAAGATCCACTGGCGTTCGCCGCGGCGGACACGTGTGATCAGGCACAGGCCCGCGCGTTCGACGCGCCGAGGCCATGCCGAGTAATCCCTCACGCAGCGGAACCACACTTGTTTCCCGCCATTTCCGCCCCCGAAACCCGCTCTTTGATGTGACTTACACGACGATGAACGGGCCCGGCCTGACCTACCCGGTCAAGGAGGCGTAGCCTTTATTCCCGCTGTCCATCACCTTGTGAAGCGGAAGAGGGCGGTTACCGCCGTGTCGCCACAGTCCCCCAGTAACTCGAGCATCTCGACCGACACCGACCAAGCGGGGAAGAACCCCGCGGCCGCGTTCGGACCCAATGAGTGGCTCGTCGACGAGATCTATCAGCAGTACCTCCAGGACCCGAATTCGGTAGACCGTGCCTGGTGGGACTTCTTTGCCGACTACAAGCCGGGCGGTGCTGCCGCATCGGCTCCGGCGGGTACTGCGGCCGCGGGGGCCGCAGGGACCACGACCCCGGCCCCACCCGCGCCTGCCGCCCCACCGGCCCAGGCCCAGGCGCCCGCACCGGCTCCGGCTGCCGCTCCGGCGCCCGCCAAGGCCGCTCCTGCCGCGTCGAGCCCGGCCCCGGCCGCGAAGCCCGCCGCCGCCAAGCCGGCGGCCAAGGCCGCGTCCGCCGCGGGGCCGTCGGACGGCCCTGAGATGGTGACGCTGCGCGGCCCCGCCGCCGCGGTGGCGAAGAACATGAACGCATCCCTGGAACTGCCCACGGCCACGTCCGTGCGCGCGGTCCCGGTGAAGCTGCTCTTCGACAACCGCATCGTCATCAACAACCATCTGAAGCGCGCCCGGGGCGGGAAGATCTCCTTCACGCACCTGATCGGCTACGCGATGGTGCAGGCCATCAAGGCCATGCCGTCGATGAACTGGCACTACGCGGAGAAGGACGGGAAGCCCACCCTCGTCAAGCCGCAGCACGTCACCTTCGGCCTGGCCATCGACCTGGTGAAGCCGAACGGCGACCGCCAGCTCGTCGTCGCCGGCATCAAGAAGGCCGAGACCCTGAACTTCTTCGAGTTCTGGCAGGCCTACGAGGACATCGTCCGCCGCGCCCGCGACGGCAAGCTGACGATGGACGACTTCACCGGTGTCACGGTCTCCCTGACCAACCCCGGCGGCCTCGGCACCGTCCACTCGGTCCCGCGTCTGATGCCCGGCCAGTCGGTCATCATGGGCGTCGGCTCGATGGACTACCCGGCGGAGTTCCAGGGCACCTCCCAGGACACCCTGAACAAGCTCGGCATCTCGAAGGTCATGACGCTCACGTCGACCTACGACCACCGGGTCATCCAGGGCGCCGCGTCCGGCGAGTTCCTGCGGAACGTCGCGAACCTCCTGCTCGGCGAGAGCGGCTTCTACGACGAGATCTTCGAGGCGCTGCGCATCCCCTACGAGCCGGTCCGCTGGCTCAAGGACATCGACGCCAGCCACGACGACGACGTCACCAAGGCCGCCCGGGTCTTCGAGCTGATCCACTCCTACCGGGTCCGCGGCCACGTCATGGCCGACACCGACCCGCTGGAGTACCGCCAGCGCAAGCACCCCGACCTGGACATCACCGAGCACGGGCTCACCCTCTGGGACCTGGAGCGCGAGTTCGCCGTCGGCGGCTTCGCGGGCAAGTCCCTGATGAAGCTCCGCGACATCCTCGGTGTGCTGCGCGACTCGTACTGCCGCACCACCGGCGTCGAGTTCATGCACATCCAGGACCCGAAGCAGCGCAAGTGGATCCAGGACCGCATCGAGCGCTCGCACACCAAGCCGGAGCGCGAGGAGCAGCTGCGCATCCTGCGCCGTCTGAACGCGGCGGAGGCCTTCGAGACCTTCCTGCAGACGAAGTACGTCGGCCAGAAGCGCTTCTCCCTGGAGGGCGGCGAGTCCGTCATCCCGCTGCTGGACGCGGTCCTCGACTCGGCGGCGGAGTCCCGTCTCGACGAGGTCGTCGTCGGCATGGCCCACCGGGGCCGGCTCAACGTGCTGGCGAACATCGTCGGCAAGTCGTACGCGCAGATCTTCCGCGAGTTCGAGGGCAACCTCGACCCGAAGTCGATGCACGGCTCCGGCGACGTGAAGTACCACCTGGGCGCCCAGGGCACCTTCACCGGCCTGGACGGCGAGCAGATCAAGGTCACGCTGGCCGCGAACCCCTCCCACCTGGAGACGGTCGACCCGGTCATCGAGGGCATCGTCCGCGCCAAGCAGGACATCATCAACAAGGGCGGCACGGACTTCACGGTCCTGCCGGTCGCCCTGCACGGTGACGCGGCCTTCGCGGGCCAGGGCGTGGTGGCCGAGACCCTGAACATGTCGCAGCTGCGCGGCTACCGCACCGGCGGCACGGTCCACATCGTCATCAACAACCAGGTCGGCTTCACGGCCGCCCCGGAGTCCTCGCGCTCGTCGATGTACGCCACCGACGTGGCCCGCATGATCGAGGCCCCGATCTTCCACGTGAACGGCGACGACCCGGAGGCCGTGGTCCGCGTGGCCCGCCTGGCCTTCGAGTTCCGCCAGGCGTTCAACAAGGACGTGGTGATCGACCTCATCTGCTACCGCCGCCGCGGTCACAACGAGTCGGACAACCCGGCCTTCACCCAGCCGCTGATGTACGACCTGATCGACAAGAAGCGCTCGGTGCGCAAGCTCTACACCGAGTCCCTCATCGGTCGCGGCGACATCACCCTGGAAGAGGCCGAGCAGGCACTCCAGGACTACCAGGGCCAGCTGGAGAAGGTCTTCACGGAGGTCCGCGAGGCCACGTCCCAGCCGGGCGTCGCCCCGGTGTCGGACCCGCAGGCCGAGTTCCCGGTCCCGGTGAACACCGCGATCACCTCGGAGGTCGTGAAGCGGATCGCCGAGTCCCAGGTCAACATCCCCGACCACTTCCACGTCCACCCGCGTCTGCTGCCGCAGCTGCAGCGCCGGGCGACGATGGTCGAGGACGGCACGATCGACTGGGGCATGGGCGAGACGCTGGCCGTCGGCTCCCTCCTCCTGGAGGGCACCCCGGTCCGGCTGTCCGGCCAGGACTCCCAGCGCGGCACCTTCGGCCAACGCCACGCGGTCCTCATCGGCCGCGAGACGGGCGAGGAGCACACCCCGCTCCAGTACCTCGCCGAGGAACAGGCCCGCTACAACGTCTACAACTCCCTGCTCTCCGAATACGCGGTCATGGGCTTCGAGTACGGCTACTCGCTGGCCCGCCCCGACGCGCTCGTGATGTGGGAGGCGCAGTTCGGCGACTTCGTCAACGGCGCGCAGACGGTGGTCGACGAGTACATCTCGGCGGCCGAGCAGAAGTGGGGCCAGACGTCCGGCGTCACGCTCCTCCTCCCGCACGGCTACGAGGGCCAGGGCCCGGACCACTCCTCGGCCCGCGTCGAGCGCTTCCTCCAGCTCTGCGCGCAGAACAACATGACGGTCGCGATGCCGACCCTCCCGTCGAACTACTTCCACCTCCTGCGGTGGCAGGTGCACAACCCGCACCACAAGCCGCTGGTGGTCTTCACCCCGAAGTCGATGCTGCGCCTCAAGGCCGCCGCGTCGAAGACGGAGGAGTTCACGTCGGGCCAGTTCCGCCCGGTCATCGGCGACTCGACGGCCGACCCGGCCGCCGTGCGCAGGGTCGTCTTCGTGACGGGCAAGCTGTACTACGACCTGGAGGCCGAGCGCACCAAGCGCGGCAACACGGACACGGCGATCATCCGTATCGAGCGTCTGTACCCGCTGCCGGGTGCCGAGGTCCAGGCCGAGATCGCCAAGTACCCGAACGCCGAGAAGTACCTGTGGGCCCAGGAGGAGCCGGCGAACCAGGGTGCCTGGCCGTTCATCGCCCTCAACCTGATCGACCACCTCGACCTCGCGGTCGGCGCGGACGTGCCCCACGGTGAGCGGCTGCGGCGGATCTCCCGTCCGCACGGCTCCTCCCCGGCGGTGGGTTCGGCTAAGCGCCACCAGGCCGAGCAGGAGCAGCTGGTGCGAGAGGTGTTCGAGGCGTGAGCCTCTGACGGTCCTGATCGACGGTCCTGATCGACGGTCCTGATCGACGGTCCTGATCGACGGTCCTGATCGAAGGGCCCGGTTCCAAGTCCTCGCGACCTGGAACCGGGCCCTTCGGCATGTGCCACCTGGCCGCCCTCACATCAGCTGCGGCTCGAAATCCCAGTAGGGGCGGTGCTGTTCGCGCATGTAACGCACCTGCCAGTGGTCGTCCGAAAGGTTGTCCGAGAGGCGTTGTACGGCCTCCTGCCGCGCCCGGTCCGCGTCCTCGGGTTCCCCGGCGGCGTCCAGGTCCTGGGCCAGGCCGGCCGCGAGGTTGAGGGTAAGGACATGGCTGTCCCCCACCACGGCATGGGCGCGGGCCAGCGCCTCCCGGCCCAGGGCCACCGCCCGCTCCAGGGCACCGGTGCGGGCCAGCGCCGACGCGGTGTTCATCGCGCAGCCGACGGTCCACAGGTGGTCCGGCCCCAGCGCCCGCTCCAACCGTGCCCCGGCCTCCTCGGTCCGCCGCAGGGCGCCCTCAGCGTCCCCCAGATCCCTCTGCACCAAGGCGCAGTCGTCGACGACCCCAGCGGTGTAGGGATGGTCGTCCCCGAGCAGCTTCCCGTACCGTACGGCGGCGTCCTCGACGAGGTCGTGAGCGGCGTCGCACTCACCGAGGCCGCGCAGCAGCATCGCGTAGTCGGTGGTCATCATGAGCGCCTCGGGATGGTCGGGCCCGTGCCGGCGCACCATGCGCTCCCGCGCCTCCCACATCATCGTCCGGGCCCTCGGCTGGGAACCGTCCCGCCGCAGGCACAGGGCGAGGTTGTGCTGGGCGACCAGGGTCTGGTCGTGGTCCCGGCCCAGCCCCTGCTGGTGCTGGCGCAGGTTCAGCGTCTGGATGTCCAGGGCCTCGCCGTACCGGCCGAGCAGCCGCAGGGCCCAGGAGGTGCGCAGGCCCGAGTCCAGTGTCGTCTGGTCCCACTCGCCATGGAGGTTGAGGTACGCCTCCCCGACGGCACGGTGCAGGCCGAGGGACTCCTCGTACCGGCCGAGCATCCGCAGCGCGATGGCACGGTTGCCGCGGATGGCGAGCGTACGGGGGACCTCGTCGCCGCCGAGTTCGGCGACGGCCTGGGCCTCGGCCTCCTCGTACAGAGCGCGGGCCTCGTCGTACCGGCCCAGCGCCACCAGGGTGCCGCCGAGTCCGTTCTTGGCGCGCACCATCTGGATGGTGCCGCTCACGGGGACACCGGCGACGCGGCGCAGGAGCTCCCGGCCGATCCGTTCCGCTTCGTGGTAGTGGCCGAGCCTGCGCTCCATGTTCGCCAGCTGGTGAGCGGCGATCAGCACCTGGGGGTTGCTCTCGCCGAACGTCGGGGTCCAGGAGTCGAGCGCCGACTGGCTGAGCCGCTGACCCTCTTTGTACTCGCCCCGGACCCGCAGGTACTCGATGCAGTTGAGCACCAGGCTTCTGACGTCCGGGTCCTCGGAGCCCAGCGCGCCCGTCGGTTCCAGATGCGGGATCACCTCGGCGTACCGCGCCCAGTGGATCGGGTCGCGAGGATGCCGTGGGTCGGCCGCGACCAGTACCCGGCAGGCGGTCCGCGACGCCTCCCGGGCCTCCTCCGTACTCAGGTGTCCCCGCACGAAGCGGTGGAAGAGCCGGTGCATGCGCAGGGCGCCGACGGTCTGGGTGTCCATCGGCCCCTGCGCGTACTCCAGGCTCATCGACGTCGCCTCGGACAGCTCCCGCAGCACGGGGTTCCAGCTGCTCGGCTCGGTCACGAAGGTGACGAGGTGGCCCGGCATGTCGACGGCGCGCGCGGACTGGACCAACCCCACCGGCACCACGTCGGGCGAGAAGAAGACGAAGAGCGCGAGCAGCTCGTAGGCGTTGGGATGCTTCTCACGCAGAGTGTTGACAGTCTGTGCCCAGGCGATCTGGAACTCCCTGCGGTAGTCGTCGGAGGGGGCGACGGGTACTGCGTGCGGATCGCCGTCCCGCAGCCGGAGGATGTAGGCGTCGATGTCCGCTGTCCGGTTCAGCCTCAGCCACGCTGCGGTCTGGTCGATGAGCAGAGGGTAGTCCTCGACCACGGCGGCGAGGCGGCCAGCGCGCTCCTGGGTGAGTCGGCTGCTGCGCCGGCACGCGAGGTCGACGGACTCCGCGCGGTCGAACGGCGGGAGTTCCACGACCTCGGGGCACCAAAGGGACCAGTCGGTGCGCTGGGTGGTGACCAGCAGGTGCCCCGGCCCCTCCGGAAGGATCGCGTCCACGTCCTCCGGGTCCTCGGCACCGTCCAGGACGACGAGCCAGCGGACGCGCTCGCCCAGCGCCCGTTTGGCCGCCTCGATGCGGCCACGCAGCACGGGACCGGTCCCCGGCTCGGCGCCCAGTTTGTCGGCGAGGCGCGCGAACTCCTCGCGGGCCGTGGCGCGCACCGAGGCGTGGACCCACCAGACGATGTCGTACTCGCCCTTGTAGCGGTGGACGTACTCCGCCGCCGACTGGGTCTTGCCGATGCCGGCCGGCCCGAGGAGGGCGACGCGCGCACCCTCGCCGCCGTCCTCGAACGCCTGGTGGACCTGCTCCAGGATCCGCTCGCGGCCGGTGAAGGCGCGGTTGCGGCGCGGGGCGTTGTCGATCTCCAGCCGGTCCTCGGGGAAGCGCGGGCCACGCGTACGTTCGAGCGTGACCGGGCCATGCCGCCCCGGGGTCAGTTCGAGCGCCGTCAGCAGAGCGGCGGCGGCGCGCTCGGCGTCGTAGCCGCGCAGGGGCAGTACATGGCCGAGGCTGTCGGCCGCGTCCGGCAGGGCCGCCGCGGTGACGGACACGGCGACGAGGCGATGTCCCTCGCGGGGCATGATCTGGTCGAGGACGTCGGCCCAGGCCTGGCGGCGGGTGTCGTCGAACCGGAGGAACCAGTCGTCGACGAGGAGCAGGACCTTGCCGGGCGGGGCCAGTAACTGGTCCAGTGCCTCGGGCTCCGGGACGGTGTGCACAGGATCCCATCGCACCGGCACCGGGCGCGTCCCGGCCAGCTTCAGCCGGTGCGCCATCCAGGACGCCCAGGACCAGGACTGCCCCGCGTGCAGGACCGTGACTCGCTGAGGGGGCGCAGGAAGCATGCCGGTGCTCCTTCTGGCGTGGGCGAACACCTTTGTTCGCCAACTCCACGTTAGGTCAGCGTCCTTGAAGTTGCGGAGAGCTGTTCGCCCACGCGTGCGGCCGCATGCCGGACGAGTTGTTCCAGATCGGGGCAGTGGACACTGGGGTGCCTGAAGTGGCCGGTGGTGGGTGCGTACCGGTGGGCGTGGTTGCCGCCGCCGCACACCCGGAGGACGGGGCACTCCCGGCACTCCTCTGCGAGCGCGGCGGCACCGTCCCTCAGCACAGTGATCCCCGGGTGGCGCAGGGCGGTGTCGAACGAGTGCCGGAAGACATCGAGCCCGGTGGTGGAGGCCCCGTGGTACGTCGCCCGCAGGGAGTCGATCCGCTCGATGGTCCCATCGGTCTCGACGACGACCGCGGTGACCGGCGACAGCCCCACCGCCTCGGTGCGCGAGGAGCCGCCGAGCACGAGCGTCACGATCTCCGCGAACAGCCGTACCCTCGGGCGGCCCGGCGCCGTGTCGTTCCACCACAGGTCGAAGGCGCGGACCAGCCAGTCCCCGTAGGGCGCCGGGGCCGGGCGGTGACGGCCCGGCGGGCGGGTGCCCCAGTGTGTGTGCGGCAGCAGGAAGTCGAGGGTGGGCGGGGCGAAGGCCCGCAGGCTCGTGTACACCTCGTCGGCGGCGGTGGCGGGATCGATGGTGCACAGGATCCCGGCGTACGTGTCGGTGTGGCCCTCGGCCAGCAGCGTGGCCGCCCGCCGCAACGCGGGCCAGGACGGTCGTCCGGCATGGTCCGGCCGGCGCCGGTTGAGCCGGGCGGTACCGCCGTCGAGGCTCAGCCCCACCAGGATGCCCGCGCCGGCCAGGCGATCGAGGACACGGCCGGTCAGCAGGGTGCCGTTGGTCTGGACGGTGGCGACCACCTCGGTGCCCATCGGTACCGCCGCGCGCACCAGGTCGACGTAGGTGACCACCGGCTCCGGACCGGACAGCAACGGCTCTCCGCCATGCAGATCGACGCGCAGGACGCGCAGCCGGTGGGTGCGGGCGTGCTCGGCGATGCGGTGGGCGGTCTGCCGCATGACGGTCTCTTCCGCCCGCGACGGATGGTCACGCCAGGTGCTGTCCGCGCCCCGGTAGATGTAGCAGTAGGTGCAGGCGAGGTTGCACCTGCTGTGCACCTTCAGGACGAACTGCCGGAAGCTGTCGGGGTCGGCGCCGCCGGGCGGGTCCTGCGGCGGCTGGAAGGGCGAGTCGTCGTAGTAGGCCAGTGCCGGTTCCCCGCTCCGCTCGCGGGCCCGCAGGTCGGCGAGCAGTTCGGCCAGGACGGGATGGCGCGGCCCGTCCCGTTCGGGCGGGGCGTAGACGGGCAACGGGGTGTCGGCGGGGTGGACCCTGCCGGTGTCGGCGGTGTGGTCCCGGCCGGTGTCGGCGGTGTGGTTCCGGCCGGTTTTGCCGGGCCCGGGCCGCAGCACGGCGGAACCGGGCGGCTCGTCCCTGGCCGTCATGTGTCGTCCCCGCGCTGCGATTCCAGCGCCACCAGCGCCTCCTGTATCCGCACGACGGCATCACTGTCACCGAACCCCGCCTCCCCGTACAGGCGCAGGGCGGTGCGGTACTCCGCGGCGGCGACACGGGCCGGGGCCGACGCGTGCACCAGCGCCGCCGCGCGTTCGGCGCGGACCCGGGCCTCGGCGCCGGTCTCTCCCCGCGCGCTGAGGATTTCGACGGCCCGCCAGTACTGATCGGCGGCGTCCTGCCAGTCGGAGGCCTGGGCCGTGTGCACCGCGAGGTGCGCCACCGTCTCCCCTCGCAGCTCCCAGGCCCGCGCGCGGAGCAGGTCGTTGTCGGTCTCGCGGGCCGCGGTGCCCAGGATCCAGCTGGCCTCGTGGAGGTCGGAGAGTCCGCCCTGGTGAATGTGACGGCCCAGCAGGGCGTCGCCGAGCGCGACCCGGTAGTCGAACAGTTCGGGGTCCTGTTCGAAGACCTCGTTCACGGCCATGCGCAGCACTCGTACGGCGTCGTTCCACTCCTGTGCTTCGTGCAGGGCGAGCCCGAGCCGGTACAGCAAGGGCGGCCGGGCCGGGTCGTCGAGCGGGCGGTAGCCGGCGGCCTGCCACCAGGCCCAGACGGCCGACTCCAGATCGCTCCGGGCCCGGGTGAGCCCATGGGCGGTGCGGTGGGCCGCGCCCAGCCGTTCGAAACAGTCGGAGCGCAGCTCCAGGTCGTCGCCCGCGTACCCCAGTGCCTCGTTCAGGACGTCGACGATCTGCTGTCGGATGCCCGGGTCGTGCCCGGCGCCCGAGGTCAGTTCGAGAGCGCGGGCGATGTCCAGGCACATGCGGGCGAGCTCCTGCGGCTCGGCGCCCTCCGAGACGCGCAGTTGCAGCGCGTCTCGGAACGCGACCGCCGCCTGACCGGCCACCCGCTGGGCGCGCGTCCGGCGCCGGTGGTCCGGTTCCCAGGGGAGATCGCCGCGGCCCGCGTCGTGCCGGGCGAACGCCAACAGGGCCCGGGCCTCGAACAGGACGGCGGCCGAGCCGTATTCGTGCAGCCGGTTCTGTGCCGCCAGGTGCGCGGCGCGCTCGAACCGGGCGGCGGCCCACTCGGCGGGGCTCCCGTCGTCCGGTCCGAGTACGTCGGCGCCCTCGCGCACGACCAGCGACGCGGCTCGCAGCGCTGCCGTGGCGCGCAGCCCGACAGCCTGCGCGCCCTGGGAGGCGGAGGCGTTGGGCGGCATCCCCTCCTCCAGCCGTCGACGCGCCTTCTCGTACGCCAGCAGGGCCAGTCGCATGGGCCCGGCCCCGGGTGCGTCCAGATCGTCGGCCAGCCCGGGCGGCAGTGCGGCGGCGGCCGCTCCGGGGGCCTCCAGTTCGGCTGCGATACGCAGCAGGATGTCCGCCTCGGTGAGCACTTCGGCGGCGCTGCTCTTGCCGTCCGTCGGCAGGGCCTCGTAGGCCTCCAGCAGGTTGTCCGCCGTCCTGGCGACCCGCCAGCGCTGGAGCAGCGCCTGGGCGAGCCGGCCGCGCAGGGCACGCTGTCCGCTCTGCCGGCGCTCGGTGCGCAGCGCCCGGCGCAGGGTGCCGATGCCCTCGTCGAGGTCGCGCATGTTGCCCTGGGCGGAGTAACGGTCGAGCAGCTCGTAGGCGAGTTCGGTCAGTTCGCCGGGACCGGCCCCGGACGGAGCCGACGGGGCTCTGCCATAGCGGGCGAGCACCTGGGACGACACCTGGGCGAAGGCGCGCAGCAGCTGGTCGCCGGTGTCGTCGCCGACCCCGGTGTCCGGCACCGCCGTGTTGGCGAGGTAGGCGGCGGCCAGCGCGGGAAAGTTCCGCGCCGAACGCCCGTACTGCCGTTCGAGGTACTGCGAACTGTGCTTGAGGACCAGCCGGGCCTCCGCACCGGGCAGATGCCGCAGCAGTTCCTCGCGGGCGCCGTCGATGAACTCGTAGCCCCCGTCCTCCACCGTGTCGCTGCTTCGCACCAGTCCGGCGAGCAGCACCTCCGCCATGACCTCCGGTCCGCTGTCCGGGAGCATGGCCCGCTGCACCAGCTGCATGACCGGCAGTACGAGCGGCACCGTCGCCAGGTACTCGGCGAGCAGCCGGGCATCCCGCGACGCGGTACGGCGGAAGCCGCGCACCCGTTCGCGGGAGCTGATCTCCCGGTCGGCGCGCGGGATCGTGCTGCCCGCGGGATGGTCGGGGCGGACCCAGGCCGCCGAGGCGATCAGGCGCTGGGCCGTGTCGTCGCACACCAGCCGCACCCAGGTGGACAGGGAGGCCGGGCGCAGCGCGACGACCGGCACCGGAGCCGCGGGCCCGAACGGCCGCTCGGTACGCGGCGAACGGAACTCCAGGCGGCCCGTCGGCCCTTCCCGGCGGTGCAGTTCACCGGGGAAGGCGGGCAACCGCGTGCCGCGCCACATGCGTTGCGGCAGCGGCTGGACCACGGCCACCGGGGCACAGGACGCCCACGCGTACAGGAGCCGCTGCATACGTCCGCCCCGCCACAGCGGGCCCGCGCAGTCGCTGAGGACGACGGTGAGCTGCCGGCCGCTGGGGTCGCGCAGCAGTCCCGGCGCGCGGGTCGGCGCGGTCGGTTCGGGCGTCGGCGCCACGCGGGCCTCGCCGTGGCCGTCCTGGTGGACGTAGTGCTTCTGGATGCCGCGAAAGGCACCGGCGCGTTCGCAGACCTGGTGGAGTTCGTCGAAGGTGTCCCGCCACACCACCGTGGAGGAGGAGATGTCCATGACCAGCTGTAGCCGTGCTTGCCGCCGCGGTGTACGCAGTTGCACGGGGTCGACGATGCCGGTGTCGGCCGCCCGCTCGGCGGTGGTCACCTCGTCCAGTCCCGAGGCGACGGGCCTGCTGGGCGGCTGGTAGCGGTTGAGGGGCTGTAACGCCCGTTGCAGGGCGAGCCGGTCCGGCAGTACGGCGGCGGCCGGGACGTGGGTCGGCACCACGGTGTCGCCGCGCCCCTCGGGGATCGGCGGGCTCTCGGGGCCGAGGCTCGCGGGGCCGGCGGACCTGGTCCGGCCGGGCACGGCGAGGGCCACGTCGGAAGGCGGTGCGGTGCCCTGACCTGCCGTCGGCGTGTCCGTGAGACGCGTCGGGGTGCCGGTGTCGTCCGGTAACTGCTCGGGGATTTCCGTTACTTCCGCGCCGGGGAGGTGGGAGGCGAGCCAGAGCGCGTCGGCGAGTTGCTCGGCGTCCGCAGCGAGTTCCGTCTCGTGCATCCTGCCGACGAGCACCTCCAGCGCTTCGGCGAACGCCATGGCCGGCTACCGCTGTCCCGAGTTGGGCGAGCCCATCAGCAGCCGGGCGAGCTCGGTGCGGCGCGGGCTGCCCGGCCGGGCCACCTCGTGGGTGAGGAAGATGGCGTTGAGGAGCTCGTCGGAGGGGCGGGGCGAGCCGGTGTCGTCGGTCGTGAACAGGGCGAGGAGGTCCTCGTTGGTCTCCTCCGCGCCCTCGCCGAAGTGGGCCTGGACCATGGCGACGAGCTGGTCACCGCGAGGCGGGTCGAGGTGCAGATGGATGCACCGGCGCAACAGGGGGGCCGGGAACTCGCGTTCGCCGTTGCTGGTCATCACGATGACCGGGAAGGCGTGACAGCGGATCCGGCCGCCGGTGACGGGCACCCGCAGTCCGTCGTCGGTGAGCACGTCGACGGTGCCCTGGCCGGGACGGTCGGCGATGCGCTCCAGTTCGGGGATGCCGAACTCGCCCTCCTCCACCACGTTGAGCAGGTCGTTCGGCAGGTCGATGTCGCTCTTGTCCAGCTCGTCGATGAGCAGCACCCGGGGCCGCCGCATGGGGAGCAGGGCCGTGCCCAGCGGTCCGAGCCGGATGTACTGGCCGATGGACACGTCGTGGGCGGACCCGGCCCCGGCCCCTGCCCCGGTCCCGTCCGTGTTCCGGTTCAGCTGCGCGTCCTGGAGCCGGCCGATCGCGTCGTACTGGTACAGCCCGGTCTTGAGTTCCGTGCGGCTGACGACGGGCCACTGCAGGACCCGGCCGAGTCCCAGTTCGTACGCCAGGGCGTGGGCGAGCGTGCTCTTGCCCGAGCCGGGGTCCCCGGTGACCAGCAGGGGCCGCCTCAAGTAGAGGGCCGCGTTGACGAGTTCGACGGTCCGCGGGTCCTGGGTCGGCAGCGGCGGCCGTTTGCCGAGCCGGCGTTCCGAGGCGCTGTCGATGACAGGCACCTCGTAGACGCCGTCGAGTGGATCGCCGTCGAACCGGCGCCATTTGGGCGGCGCCGGCAGGAGTGAGTCCATCCGTCCCGGCTCGGGGTCACCGATCCCGCGGTACACAAGCCACTCGCTCATGAGGCGCTCCTCGCCGACGGTTGGCAAAACGGCGCGGCACGGCCGACGAGGGCTGGCAGTGCCCACAACGGGCCCCTGAAAAGATACCCACCCGTACTGTCTTCACTGGCCTTTTCCTGCCAGGACCCGCGCACTGTCCAGTGGTGCCCGTAAAGGTTCATGGGGAGTCGTATCCCCCTTCTTCCGGTTCCTCCGGGGGGAGCGGACGATCCGGGTCGTCGTAGAGCAGCGCCACGCTGTCGGCCCAGTGACGGCCGGTTCCGGTGTTGCTGCGTTGTCTGATACGACGGATGTGGTCGGGGAGTTCATCCGGGTTCTCGATGTCCCGCAGGAAGCGAGCGGTGTCCTCGTACAGTTTCTCGCAGTGCCGCCCGCAGTCCTCGCTCGCGTGACCGACGTAGTGCTGCAGGTGCCACAGGGCCACACCGTGCCCCGCGTCCAGTGCCAGGCGCATCGTGGTCAGCCCGGCGCCCGCACCGGCTGGCCTGCATTGCAGGGGGATCGTCCCGGGCGGGAGGTCAGCGACATCGCCTTTCGGGGAAGGGCTGTCGAACACCGTGCCCCGCGAGGTCAGTTGCCCCGCCGCCATCATGGCGCGCCAGCGCGTCTCCCAGGATTCGTCCGAAACTCGTCTGCGTCCGGCGTCGCGGAGGACCACGGGGCGGGCGTCGCCGAGCGACCGCGGCGGCGTCTGATCGCCGTCGCGCCAGCCGTACACGGGGAGGTCGAAGTGGCGTAGTTCCGTGGCCACTTCGAGTGGGGCCGGGCGCTCGGGGCGATCGACTGCCCGGAACGCCCGGCCGAGCCGCTCCTCCAATACGGCACCCAGCCCGCGCAGTTCGACACCGGGACCGACACGTTCGTCGTCCCAGGACACCTCGCCGTTCTCGCTTCCGTCGTCGACGCGCAGCGTCCAGTAGACCCGGGAGGAGTCCTCGGCCAACGGCTCCAGTTCGAGCAGGACCACGCCGCCCTCGCCCGGTCGGGGGTACCGGACGACCGGACCTCCGTGGAGGAGTTCGTCGGGCAGGGCGACCTCTCTCACGCTGGCGATCCCTACCGGTCTGATCCGCCCGGAGCGGGCCCTCGTCCATTGCGTGAGCTGTTCGAGGGCACTCTTCTCGCTACGCCCCCGGGCCTCCACGAACAGCTGCACGAGTCGGAGATAGCGGAGGAAGACGAGGGCGTCCTGCAGTTCGTTCTCCTCGCACAACTGGCCGTGCCCGTCGCGCCATACGACCGACAGGGGCTGGCGGGTCGGAGACTCCCCCCGGGCCAGGCGGACCAACATGCCGATGGTGCTCGGTGCGTTGGCGGGTTCGACCCGGGCCAGCAGGGCCAGCGCCTGGCGCCGGTCCGCCGGGTTCCAGTTGTCGGCGTCGGCGTACCTGGCCGCGTTGGCGTGTATGGCCTGGTCGGTCTGGATGTCGATCCAGTTGTTGTGCCCGCTCTCCCGCGTCCCGTGCCACTGATCGTGGCCGGCCATGACACGGCCGTACAGACTCGGGTCGAAGCGGCGCAGGACGGACAGGGCGATGGCCGATCCGCCGTCCCGGCCGGCCCTGCGGCACTTGATGAGCGCGACGACGGCGTTGGTGGCGGGGTCGAGGACCGGCCCGCCGGAGACTCCTTCGGGGAACTCGTTGTCGGGCCCCAGGCGCAGCCGGTACTCGCCGTCTCCGGTGTTCTCCCGTGCGGTCCCGCGCCAGGGGACGGCCCGGCCGACGGCGTCCGGACGGTAGCCGTACACGAGTCGGTCGTCGCTCATCCAGTGTTCCGGCCGGTCACTCAGCCATACGCATTCGTGCTGCACCGAGGGGTCGAGAAGACGCACCAGGGCGACGTCCTGCTCGACCGGCAGGCTCTCGTCCGCCGGCTCGTCCAGGGAGCCGTCGTAGAGGTGGGCCTCCAGTCGCGCGGCCACCGGGCGTCCGCCGTTCAGACCCGGACCGCTGACCCGGAACTCCTCAGCGTCCCCCGCGCCGCCCCGGCCGCTCAGCACGTGCGCGCAGGTCAGCACCCACCCCGGGGCGACCAGGAACCCACTTCCCCACATCGCGTCGTCGCCGGGCCGTGCGGAGTGGAGAAAGACGGTGGCCTTTCTGATCAGTGCGTCGAGGCGAGGGTTCCGCTCAGACATCCGCGCCGGTGCCGGGGGCTGGGGCGGGGGCTGGGACTGGGGCCGAGGCTGGGACTGGGGCCGAGGCTGGGACTGGGGCCGAGGCTGGGGTGGAGGCTGAGGCTGGGGTGGTGGTGACGGCCGACCGGGCTCGGCGCTCGTCGAGCTTCCACACCAGGTTGACCTCCAACGACGTCTTGGCCTCGCCGTCCGCGAGCACGGCGACGGCCTTGCCCGGCTTGACGACGATCTCGACACCGAAGGTGATGCTCGCCTCGTCGGGTTCGGCGGCCCGCGCCGCGTCCAGCACGGACTGGCCCACACCCTGGATCAGGTCGCCGAGCCGCTCCAGCCTCACCGCTGCCTGGCGCACTGTTCGGCCCACTCCGACATCGTGGTCGTCGGATCCGTAACCCCCGGGTCCACCGGGTCCTCCGGGTCCTCCGGGTCGTCCGGGTCCTCCGGCGTCCGTGACCGGTGTGACCCGCACCAGCACCGTCTGGCCCCCGGGCAGCGTGATCTCGCGAAGCGTCTCGTCCATGGCTCCCCCGACTCATGCACCCGTACGCCAATTCACCCCAGACGCCGGGCACTTCGCACTCTTACGAGGCTAGCGGCCACAGGAGACCAGGGGGAGACCGCGAACGGCGTAAGTGGCACATATTCTGGGGGCATGTACTTCACCG
Source organism: Streptomyces sp. NPDC050997 (assembly GCF_040660135.1). Taxonomy (NCBI): domain Bacteria; kingdom Bacillati; phylum Actinomycetota; class Actinomycetes; order Kitasatosporales; family Streptomycetaceae; genus Streptomyces; species Streptomyces sp. NPDC050997. The sequence continues at coordinate 26,400 of NZ_JBFAGK010000017.1, read as the reverse complement.
ACCGAGGTATCGAAGAGCTGGAGAAGCGACGCGGCGAGGAGGAGGTCACTTTCGAGTGGCTCGCCGAGCAGTTGCGGACCTTCGTCGACCTGAACCCGGACTTCGAGGTGCCGGTGGAGCGGCTGGCGACGTGGCTGGCCCGGCTGGACGACGAGGACGAGGACGACGAGTAGAGGGCGAGAGCCGGACGGATCGGCCGCGCGGTGTCGCGCGGTGTCGCGTCGGTTGCGTGGCGTGGCGTGGCGCCGATTGTCCGGCGTCGGTTGTGTGCGGGGCTCCGGGGTGGGGCCCCGCTTTTGCGATCTGGGGGCGGGTCGGGCGTCCGGTTTGGTTATTTTTGGGGATCGTATAGATCCCTGGATCGGGTGTCTTGACTTTCCGTGTCCGCGATATATCGTGAATAACGAGAAGACGCGATATGGCGCGTTGCGACGGGGAGGTCTGCACCATGCCCGAGTGGTCCGTCACGGAGCCCACCAAGCTCACGTTCGACGATCCCGTCACGACCCTTCACGTACGCATCGTCAGTGGAACGGTGAACGTGGTGGGCACGGACGAAGGTTCCGCACGCCTGGAGGTCTCCGAGATTCAGGGACCGCCCCTGGTGGTCACGCAGGACGGCGACACGCTTACGGTGGCGTACGAAGACCTGCCGTGGAAGGGCTTCCTCAAGTGGCTCGACCGAAAGGGCTGGCGGCGCAGCGCCGTCGTCTCGCTGGCGGTGCCCGCGGACACCCGCGTGGAAGTGGGTGTGGTCGACGCGGGGGCCGTCGTCTCCGGGCTGCGCGGGCCGTCCGTGGTCAAGGGGGTCACCGGCGACACGACACTCGTCGCGCTCTCCGGCCCGGTCCGCGCCGACACGGTCTCCGGGAACCTGGAGGCACAGGCCGTCACCGGCGACCTCCGGTTCAACTCGGTCTCCGGGGATCTCACGGTCGTCGAGGGCTCCGGCCCCTCCGTGCGCGCCGAATCGGTCAGCGGCTCCATGATCGTCGATCTCGATCCGAACGGACCCACCGACGTCAGGCTGACCAGCGTCTCGGGCGAGATCGCCATCCGACTGCCTCAGCCGGCCGACACGGACGTGGAGGCCAACACCGCGAGCGGCAGGATCTCCAACGCCTTCGACGGCCTCCGGGTGCACGGCCAGTGGGGCGCCCACAAGATCACCGGCCGTCTCGGCGCGGGTACCGGCAAGCTGCGGGCGACGACCGTCACCGGCTCGATCGCCCTGCTGGGTCGGCCTCCCCGGGAGGACGAGAGCGCCCCCTGGGAGGACCGGAGCGGAACACCGCAGGACGCCGGACCCGCGAGCGGCGCCCCGGCGCACGGACCGCGGGACGACTCGGGGGACAATTCCGTTTCCGGCCCGGGCAGCGGTTCGACGAGCGCCCAGGCCGACGGCACGACCGACAAGAAGGTGCTCTGACATGCCTCCCGTCTTCGCCCACGGCCGCCTCCGCCTCTACCTGCTGAAGCTGCTGGACGAGGCCCCGCGTCATGGCTACGAGGTGATCCGCCTCCTGGAGGAACGCTTCCAGGGTCTGTACGCGCCCTCGGCGGGCACCGTGTACCCCCGCCTGGCCAAGCTGGAGGCCGAGGGCCTGGTCACCCACACCACCGAGGGCGGCCGCAAGGTGTACGCCATCACGGACGCCGGCCGCGCCGAGCTGGCCGACCGCAGCGGCGAACTGGCCGACCTGGAGCTGGAGATCCGCGATTCGGTCGCGGAACTCGCCGCCGAGATCCGGGCCGACGTGCGCGGGGCGGCGGGCGACCTGCGGCGGGAGATGCGGGCGGCGGCCTCCGAGGCCCGCAGGGGCGCCGGCGCCAAGACCGACGGCGAACAGAACGGCTCCTTCGGGGACCTCAAGGACGGCACCGACAACGAGTCGTGGCGCGCCGCCAAGGAGGAGATGCGCCGCGTCAAGCAGGAGTGGAAGGAACAGGCCCGGCGCGCCAAGGACGAGAGCCGGCGAGCCCGCGATGAGGCCCAGCGCGCCCGTCGCCAGGCCAAGGAGGCGCAGGAGCACGCCCGGACACAGGCCCAGGAGGAGGTGCAGCGCATCGCCCGGCGGGTCCAGGAACAGGTGCAGGACCACTTCGCGCGGGGCGACTGGCCGACGGGGGTCCGAGAGGGGCTGACCGAACTGGCCAAGGAGTTCGGTGAGTTGGGAAAGGACTACGGCAAGGAGTTCGGGAAGGACTTCGGCTTCGGCCGCGGCCCCGGCGACGCCGAGAAGGCGGCCCCGGCCCCCGAGTACACGCACACCCCGGAGGACTTCCCCGCCGGGTACGAACCGTCCTGGGCCCATGAGGACCCCACCGGTGACCCGCCCCGCGACCTGGAGCGCCTGCTCGACCGCTTCCGCGACGACATCCGTGACGCCGCCCGCGACCACGGCGTCACCCCCGACCAACTCCGCGACACCCGCCGCCACCTCTCGACGGCGGCAGCCCACATCGGGGCGCTACTGCGCACACCGAAGCCCTGAGCATCCGCGTCCGCAGCACGGTCGGGCGACCGACCCCGGCGGCCACCTCCGCCGGCCGTACCGCGCCGGCGGAGGTGACTGCCTGCGAGACCGGCCCGCGGGAGGGGCAGCCGCGACCCCGCGGCACCGTGATATGCCCAACCTCGGCTGCCCCTGGCCCTGCCCATAGCCCTGGCCCTGGCCCTGGCCCTGGTCAGTCGCTCAGCTCGCCTTGCCCTCTCCCCCGCCGTACAGCACTCGCATCAGGGACTCGTACGTCACTCCGTGGTCGGCGAGTACCTCGGCCGGTACGCCGGGGCGGGCGGTGAGGGCCAACAGGAGGTGCTCGTCGCCGATGTGACGGTCGCGGCGGGAGGCGGCGATACGCAACGCCCTCTCCAGGGTCTCCTTGGCGCCCCGCCCGAAGGAACGGCGCCCCGACCACCAGGTCTTGTCCTTCCGGTCGCCGGACATCGCGCCGACGCCATGCACCTCCTCGACCCGGGCGACGATCTCCGAGACATCGATCCCCAGCCCGGCCAGGGCGTCCGCCTCCGCCTGGGACAACCCGGCCCGCCGTCGTGCCTCGACCAACGCCGCCCGGACCGCGTCCCTGCGCTCGGCGAGCCCGAGCGCGGTCAGCGCGAACGAACCACGGCCGGCCTCCCCGTCGAGGAGAGCCAGCAGCACATGCTCCGCCTCCACGGACGGCGCCCCCGACCGCTCGGCGTGCTCGACCGCCCCTCGCACCACGTCCCGGGCGTTCTTGGTGAACCGCTCGAACATCAATGCCTCCCGTACTTCTTGTGCACGGCCTGCCTGCTCACACCGAGTTCCGCGGCGATCTCCTGCCACGACCAGCCCTGATTACGCGCGCCACGCACCTGCACCGCCTCCAACTGCTCCAGCAGCCGGCGCAGCGCGGCGACGGCCCGCAGCCCCACCCGGGGATCGCGGTCACCCGCTCGCTCGGCGAGATCCGTTGCTTCGGTCATGACGTCAACCTACGTTGACATCACCTCACGCGTCAACCTCAGTTGACATAGATCTCCGGATACGCCGACGGCCGGCCCGGAAACCGGACCGGCCGAGACGAGGAAGAACGAGGGAGAACGAGGAGGAACACGGAGGAAGCAGGAGCAACGAAGAGAGTGGGACGAGCTGGGGTCGCTACGCGTTCGTGAGCACGATCTTGCCGAACTGGTCCCCGGACGCCAGTCGTTCGAAGCCCTCACGGGCCCGGTCCAGCGGCAGCACCTCGTCGACGACGGGGCGTACACCGGTGGCGGCGCAGAAGGAGAGCAGGTCTTCCAGCTCGTCCTTGGTTCCCATCGTCGACCCCACGACCTTGAGCTCCAGGAAGAAGATCCGGGTCAGCTCGGCGTGCGCGGGCCGGTCACCACTCGTGGCCCCGGAGATGACGAGCGTGCCGCCCGGCTTCAGCGACTTGACCGAGTGCGACCATGTTGCGGCACCGACCGTCTCGATCACGGCGTCCACACGCTGAGGCAGCCGCGCCCCCGACTCCAGGGCCTCCACGGCTCCGAGTTCGACGGCCCGCTTCCGCTTCGCCTCGTCCCTGCTGGTGGCGAACACCCGCAGCCCCGCCGCCTTCCCGAGCACGATGGCCGCAGTGGCGACACCACCGCCCGCGCCCTGGACCAGCACCGAGTCACCGGGACGCACACCCGCGTTCGTGAAGAGCATCCGGTACGCCGTCAGCCAGGCGGTCGGCAGACAGGCGGCCTCCGCGAAGGAGAGCTCCTTGGGCTTGGGCAGGATGTTCCAGGTGGGCACGGCGACCTGTTCGGCGAACGTGCCCTGGTAACGCTCGGTGAGGATGGACCGTGGTTCCTTGGGACCGACGCCATGGCCGCTCTGCCCGATGACGGAGTGCAGGACGACCTCGTTGCCGTCCTCGTCGACGCCGGCGGCGTCGCAGCCGAGGATCATCGGCAGCTTGTCCTCGGACAGGCCCACGCCCCGCAGTGACCAGAGGTCGTGGTGGTTGAGGGAGGCGGCCCGGACGTTCACGGTGCTCCAGCCGGGACGCGCCTCGGGAGCGGGACGCTCTCCCAGTTCGAGGCCGGTAAGCGGCTGGTCGCGGTCGATTCGGGCGGCGTAGGCAGCGAACATGACCTTGACGATAGGCTCCGCCGCCGACACGGGGAACCACGGGACGCTGTGACACACGCCCTCTTGTCAGAGGCGGGAAGTGGGCCTCTTGTCGGAGCCGGGGAGTGGGCCCCGTAGGCCTCCCGGCTCCACCCGAGCCGCTGCCGGTCCGCCACCCGAACGGGCGCACGAGTGGGTAAAGAAATGGCCCCGCCCGAACGGACGGGGCCATCGCGACCGGACGGACCTCAGCGGCGAGCCACACCCTCGGCCCGAGCCGCCGCGGCCACCGCCGCCGTCACCGCGGGGGCCACCCGCTCGTCGAACGGCGACGGGATCACGTAGTCCGCGGCGAGGTCGTCCCCGACCACCGCCGCCAGCGCCTCGGCCGCCGCGATCTTCATGCCCTCCGTGATCCGGGAGGCCCGCACCTGCAGCGCCCCCGCGAAGATCCCGGGGAAGGCCAGCACGTTGTTGATCTGGTTCGGGAAGTCCGACCGCCCGGTGGCCACGACCGCCGCGTACTTGTGCGCGACCTCGGGGTGCACCTCGGGATTCGGGTTGGCCATCGCGAAGACGAAGGCACCCTCAGCCATCGAGGCCACCGCCGGCTCCGGGACCGTACCGCCGGAAACGCCGATGAAGACGTCGGCCCCTTCCAGAGCCGCCTCCAGCGATCCGGTGATGCCGGCCTTGTTCGTGAAGGAGGCCAGCTCCTGCTTGACGGACGTCAGATCGTCCCGGTCGCCCGACACGATCCCCTTGCGGTCCGCGACGGCGACATCCCCGATACCGGCCTCGACCAGCATCTTCGCGATGGCGACACCGGCCGCGCCCGCGCCCGAGATGACGGCCCGGAGCTCACCGATGCCCCGGCCGGTCAGCTTCGCCGCGTTCCGAAGAGCCGCCAGCGTCACGACCGCCGTACCGTGCTGGTCGTCGTGGAAGACCGGAATGTCCAGCCGCTCCTGCAGCTTCCGCTCGATCTCGAAGCACCGCGGCGCCGAGATGTCCTCCAGGTTCACGCCACCGAACGACGGCGCGAGCCGCACCACGGTCTCGACGATCTCGTCGACCCCGGTGCACGCCAGCGCGATCGGCACGGCGTCGACGCCACCGAACTGCTTGAACAGAATCGCCTTGCCCTCCATCACCGGAAGGGAGGCCTCGGGCCCGATGTCACCGAGCCCGAGCACTGCCGTGCCGTCGGTCACGACGGCGACCACGGACGACTTCCACGTGTAGTCGTGGACCAGCTCCGGCCGCTCGGCGATGGCGCTGCACACCTTCGCCACGCCGGGTGTGTACGCCAGGGACAGGTCGTCCTTGTCACGGACGGGCACGGTGGCCTGCACGGCCATCTTGCCGCCACGGTGCAGCGCGAACGCCGGATCGAAGGAATCGAGGGGCTCGGCCCCGCCTTCCTGCTCCGTACTGCTGTCGCTGCGAGGATTGACGATCTCCGCTGCCACTTTGTTCTACCCCTTAGGTCTTCATGGTTGAGGGTGGCCACTCCTGGTTGAGAAGTGGGCGGGCACCGCGTACGGCCCTTGCATGGTGCTGCGTACGGGGGTACGTACGGGCACAGACGCGACGGGCGCGCCGCACACGCGCCCTGAGCCCCGGATGAGGGGTGTGAAGAACCTTCTTACCGGACGGACGGCGCCGACGACGAGTCCAATGGGTCACATGGCCTGCAAGATCACGTTCCGCGTCCCACCCCCCACGCCATCCCACCGGCACGAAAAGTGCGTGCTGGTGACATGAATCATGACGAAACATAGAGGCACGCCCTCAAGGGCCCCTTGACGGACGCTGAACCGACGTCCACCGGCCCGGAACCAGCTCCGCGCTCTGCCTCGCGCCCCGAGACGCGCCGGAGATCTTCCGGCCGGAAGGTCCGATTCCCGCAGATGGTGCGGCCAGGTTGTACCGACCTGGTCCGGTTCGGGGGTGGCCCGTTATCCGATTTTGACATGGCGTGCCCCCTGCACGCCTGCGTCCGAATGGCAAGATGCGGTCATCACACGAGGTCGCGACACTCGAAGACGTGTGCTCTTGTCGACCCAGGACCCAAAGACAGTTTGCCGAGCCCGTCGGCGGCCGTCCGCCCCATCGGCAACTCCACCCATCCGCCGGAGGAACCCACCATGACCGCAAGCTCCACCCGTCGTATGACCGCGCACTCCCGGACAGCAGCGGTCGGTGCGATCGCGGTCGCAGGCGCGCTGATTCTCACCGGTTGCGGTGACCAGACGGACAAAAGCAATGACACGTCGGGGCCGTCCTCGTCCGCCGCGCCGCTCGCCGACAAGCTCCCCGCCGACATCAAGAAGGCCGGCGTCATCAAGGTGGGCTCCGACATCGCCTACCCGCCGGTCGAGTACATGGAAAGCGGCAAGGCCGTCGGTATCGACCCGGACATCGCGGCCGCCCTCGGCAAGCAGCTGGGCGTGCAGTTCGACTTCCAGAACGGCAAGTTCGCCCAGCTCATCGTGGGTCTGCAGTCCAACCGGTTCAACGTGATCATGTCGGCGATGAACGACACGAAGGACCGCCAGAACGGCATCGACACCGACACCGGCAAGAAGGTCGGCAACGGCATCGACTTCGTCGACTACTTCACGGCCGGCACCTCGATCCTGGTCCAGAAGGGCAACCCCAAGGGCATCAAGTCCCTGGACGACCTGTGCGGCCAGACCGTGGCACTGCAGCAGGGCACGACGTCCGAAGGCATCGCCAAGGCACAGAGCGCGAAGTGCAAGAAGGACGGCAAGAAGGCCATCACGCTGCAGACCTTCGACACCGACCCCGAGGCGCTGCTCCGCCTCAAGCAGGGCGCGTCCGTCGCCGACCTCAACGACTTCCCGGTGGCCGCGTACAACGCGAAGACCTCGGGCGGCGGCAACGACTTCGAGGTCGTCGGCGACCAGATCGAGGCCGGCCCGTACGGCATCGGCGTCAGCAAGGAGAACACCCAGCTGCGTGACGCCCTCCAGGCGGCCGTGAACGCGATCATCAAGAACGGCGAGTACAAGAAGATTCTCGAGAAGTGGAACGTCACAGACGGCGCGGTGACCGAGGCCAAGATCAACGGCGGCTCCTGACCCTGCCTGACGCAACATTGAAGGGCAGTCACTGTGACTGACACTGTCGACAAGGTTCCGGCGTCCGTGCCGCCGGAACAGATCAAGGCCATCCCGGTGCGCCACTACGGCCGCTGGGTGGCCGGCGCGGTGGTCATAGCCGTCCTGGTGCTCATCGGGATCGCCTTCTCCAACGCGAAGATCAACTACGACATCATCCCGGACTACCTCACGGACGACCTGATCCTGGACGGCGTCTGGCACACGCTGTACATCTCCGTGCTGTCGATGGTCCTCGGACTCGTCCTGGGCGTGATCCTCGCGGTGATGAGGATGTCGTCGAACCCGGTCACCAGCACGGTGGCCTGGCTCTACATCTGGTTCTTCCGCGGCACTCCGGTGCTGGTGCAGCTGCTCCTCTGGTACAACATCGCCCTCGTGTTCCCCATGCTCAACCTGGGGTTCTACAAGGACGAGATGAACCAGGTGATGACGCCGTTCCTGGCGGCCCTGCTCGGACTCGGCCTGAACGAGGCCGCGTACATGTCCGAGATCGTCCGGGCCGGCATCCAGTCGGTCGACGAGGGGCAGACGGAGGCCTCGCACGCGCTGGGCATGACCCAGGGCAAGACACTGCGGCGCGTGGTCCTGCCGCAGGCCATGCGGGTGATCGTGCCGCCGTCCGGCAACGAGTTCATCAACATGCTCAAGACGTCGTCGCTGGCCTACGCGGTACAGTTCAATGAGCTCATCAAACGGGCCCAGGACGTTTCCAGCACCTCGCTGGCGGTCGTCGAGATGTACTTCGTCGCGTCGATCTGGTACCTGATCCTCACCAGCGTATTCAGCGTCGGTCAGTACTACCTGGAGCGCCGCTACGCCCGGGGTTCGTCGCGCAATCTGCCGCCGACCCCGATGCAGCGGCTGAGGAAGAACCTCCGCCTGTTCGGTTCGTTCCGCCGCCCGGAGGTGTCGCGATGACCAGTCTGAGCAAGGACATCGCCGGACCCACGGGCGGTCACCCGATGGTCCGGGCCGAGGGCGTGCACAAGTCCTTCGGGCTCGCGCACATCCTCAAGGGCATCGACCTGGAGGTGAACCCGCGCGAGGTGTTCTGCCTGATCGGCCCGTCCGGCTCCGGCAAGTCCACCTTCCTGCGGTGCATCAACCACCTGGAGAAGATCAGCGCGGGCCGGCTGTACGTCGACGGCAACCTGGTCGGCTACCGGCAGAGCGGCGACAAGCTCTACGAGCTGAAGGAAAAGGAAGTGGCCGCGCAGCGGCGGGACATCGGCATGGTGTTCCAGCGCTTCAATCTCTTCCCCCACATGACGGCGCTGGAGAACGTCACCGAGGCGCCGATCCAGGTGAAGGGCGCTACCAAGGCCGTCGCCCGGGAGCGCGCGAAGCAGCTGCTGGACCGGGTGGGTCTCGGCGACAAGGTCGACCAGTACCCGGCGCAGCTGTCCGGTGGTCAGCAGCAGCGTGTGGCCATCGCCCGCGCGCTGGCGATGGAGCCGAAGCTGATGCTCTTCGACGAGCCCACCTCGGCCCTCGACCCGGAACTCGTCGGTGAGGTCCTCGACGTCATGCGTGACCTCGCGGAGGACGGCATGACGATGATCGTCGTCACGCACGAGATGGGATTCGCCCGCGAGGTCGGCGACTCCCTGGTCTTCATGGACGACGGCGTCGTGGTCGAGTCCGGCCACCCGCGCGAGGTCCTGGCCAACCCGCAGCACGACCGGACGAAGTCGTTCCTGTCCAAGGTCCTCTGACCGCTCGGGAGGAATGCGAAGGGCCGGTGCGGTGGGAAAGTTCCCCGCCGCACCGGCCCTTCGCATTCCTCCGGAAGCAACCGGAAGGAGCCGGAAGGAAACAGCACACCTACCTGAGCGCCAGCAACAACGTGTCCGACGGCGAGCACCACACCGGCCGCGCCTCGCCGAACCCCTTCTCGCGCAGGGTCCGTGCGTGCCACGCGGCGGACGGCATGTCGCCGTCGGCGTGCTCGCCGTAGATCTCGAAGCGCCGGGCGGTGGGGCCGGCGAGGACGGGGTCCTGGGCGGCGAGCTGCCACCACTCGGCCCAGTCGAGGGCGCCGTTCGCCTTGGCCTGATCCATGCCCGCGTGTCGCTGCGCCCGCTCGGCCGCGTTGATCCGGGGCGTGGACTCGTCGATCATGTGGTCCGCGTTCATGAAGACACCACCGTCGCGGACGAGTTCCGCGACCTGACCGTAGAGGGCGGCGAGGGGTTCGCTGTGCAGCCAGTGCAGGGCGGTGGCGGTCAGAACCGCGTCGTACGAGTCGTACGGCAGCCTCGACGGCCAGTCCGGGTCCTTGAGGTCGGCGGTGACGAAGGTGACCCGGTCGTCGTCCGCGAAAGTGCCCTCGGCGATGGCGAGAAGCGCCGGGTCGAGGTCGACTCCGGTGCTGGTGGCCTCGGGGAACCGCGCGAGGAGCCGGGCCGTGATGCTTCCCGTACCGCACGCGAGGTCCAGGACTCGCGGGGCGGTGCCGACGAGGGACTCGACCATGTCGAGCATGATCCGGAAGCGCTCCTCCCGGTCCGGCATGTACCACTCCTGCTGCCGGTCCCAGCCCTCCTGCCAGGCCTGCCAGTCCGCACCGGCCGTGGTGATGTTCGTGTCCGTCATCGAGCCCCTCCGTCGCGCGATCTCACGTAATACCCTGGATGCACGACCGGCTGTTACCCCGACCGCACCACGACCATAGAACGCCTCCGTAAGGACTACAAGTGGAACTGGCCTATTACTCGGACTACGCCGTGCGGCTCGTCAACAGCGAGGAACCGGCCCGGGGCAAGGACTCGCTGACCTCGGTCGAGGCAATCCACGACCTGTTCGGCGGCAACCAGGGGGTCGCCCGGCGCGCCACGGACGCCGACGTCACCCGTTTCCGGGGCGTACGGGCCCGGCTCCGGGCGGTCTTCGAGGCGGCGGACGCGGGCAGCGAGACCCTGGCCGTGGACCTGCTGAACTCACTCCTCCTGGAGTTCCCGGTGAGCCCCCAGATCTCCGGCCACGACTACCGGGACGACGACGGCAGGCCGCTGTGGCACATGCACCTGGCGGACCATCCGTCCAACGCGACCGCGGGCTACGCGGCGATCGCGGCGATGGGCCTGGCCTTCCACCTCACGGAGTACGGCGTCGACCGCTTGGGCCTGTGCGAGGCGCCCCCCTGCCGCAACGCCTACCTGGACACGTCCACCAACCGCTCCCGGCGCTACTGCTCCGACCGCTGCGCCACCCGCGCCAACGTGGCGGCCTACCGCGCCCGCAAACGCCTGGAGGCGGACCGGTCGGACAGCACCGGCCTCGCGGCCGACAGCGCCCAGCGCACCGCGGCGAACGGCGAGCGCTGATCCGGGCGGCGCGGCCGGTAACGGAAGCGGACCCTGCCGAGGACCAACTCGTCGGGCACGGTGCCGTAGTCGGTGCTGTCGCCGCCGGCGTACGGATTGTCGCCGAGCACCCACCAGCCGCCCTCGCGCCGCTCCGCCGCACGCTTGACGACCAGCAGGTCCTGCTGGAACGGATGGCGCAGCACGAGCACGTCACCCGGCCTGATCCGGGCGCCCCAGTGCACCACGAGCTGGTCCCCGTGACGGAGCGTGGGCACCATCGACGGCCCGGTCACCTCGGCCAGTCCGAACGGCAGCATGGCGCCCCTGCCCTCGGTCTCCTGCGACAGCTCCGGCATCATCCGGCACCTCCCCGGTCCATCCTCCACCAGTCTCAGTCTGACCCCGGACTTTTGTCCTAAGCCCATGGGGGCACCCGCGAAATCCCCTCCCCCGGGGAGTAATGTCGCACCTGAGAAGACGATCACGAGGAAGGAACGCTCCATGCTTTCCCGCCTGTTTGCCCCCAAGGTCAAGGTCAGCGCCCACTGCGACCTGCCCTGCGGCGTGTATGACCCCGCCCAGGCCCGCATCGAGGCGGAGTCGGTCAAGGCTGTCCAGGAGAAGATGGCCGGCAATGACGACCCGCACTTCCAGACGCGCGCCACCGTCATCAAGGAGCAGCGCGCCGAGCTGGCGAAGCACCACGTCTCCGTGCTGTGGAGCGACTACTTCAAGCCCCCGCACTTCGAGAAGTACCCGGAGCTGCACCAGCTGGTCAACGACACCCTGAAGGCCCTCTCGGCCGCCAAGGGTTCGACCGACCCCGCCACGGGCCAGAAGGCCCTGGACTACATCGCCCAGATCGACAAGATCTTCTGGGAGACCAAGAAGGCTTGATCTTTGATCACACCCTCTGACCTGCCCTTTCCTTGGTTGCAGTGTCTCCCTGCCCGCACCCGGTCCGCAGGCCGCCGAGCACGGCGTCCATGACGGTCCGGGTGCGGTCTTTTTCACCCGGTCACGGGTGGCCGTCGATCCGCGACGTGATGACGGCGGACGCGTGGTCGAGGACCAGCTGGACCTGCTTGACGCTCGCTCCGCCGGCGGTGAGGACGGAAGCGAAGAAGTGGCGCAGGTCGTGGGTCACCATGTGCGGCGGATCTGCGCAGCCCTCCCAGACCACGCTGACCGTGTCCTCGCCGATCCCGCCTGGCCCGCCCTCACCACAAGCCTCGCCCCCGCGCCAGAACCGCCGATATCTCTTAGCCGAGGTCGCCGCCCTGCGAGAACTCGATACTGCTGATCGCCCCGCCGAAGTCCTCAACTGGCGCATTACCGTCCAGCTCAACAGGCGAGCGCAGGCAGCGCGCAAGCGAAGCACCAGGATCGTCACACCCGCCGCCCCTGCGCAGCAGCCAACGCCCACGAGGGTGAACGATCGGCTTACGGAGCGCGGTCGACACCGGTATCCGACTCGGCTCTCAGCGACGGCAGACGAGGACGCCGCCGAGGCACGTGATCTCGAAGGTCCCGTGCTGGGCGATGTGATCAACGAGGATGGTGCGGGCCCGCTCGATCGTGGCCTCGAAGGGCACGTCGTGCTGGTCCGCCCAGGCCCGGTAGGAAGCCATGTGCGCGATGACCGGCTCAGGATCGTCGACCGTGATGGTGCCGGGCAGTTCCATCGTCTCCACCCGCCCGAACTCCTCACCCAGGAACGCCAGGGCCTTCTCCAGGGAGAAGCGGGCGCTGAGCGAGATACGGGCCGGACCGCGCCCGATACCGAGGACATCGCCCGCAGCCCGCTGCCACAGGTCGTCAAGTTCGACCTTGTCCCGGTCGCTGTTGGTGGAGGCGATCACCAACCCGTCACGGCTGACTATGCGGGACACTTCCCTGACCGCCTGCGGGATGTCAGAGACGTGGTAGAGCATATGCAGCGCCAGGGCGGCATCAACGCTCTCGGTGGCCAACGGCAGGCGGGTGGCGTCCGCTACGGCGACCGGGCCGGGGACGCCGGCGAGGATACCGGGGGCAATGTCGAGGCCGAGCAGGACCAGATCGGGCCGATCGTCGCGGAGCCGCTGGATGAACTTGCCGTTGCCACAGCCGACATCGACCACTCGTCCCCGCGCACGCACGCCGCTCAGCTTCTCGGCGACGATACCGGGCAGGTCGTAACGAGGCGTCTGCCACCGGTAGAGCGACTGGCGAGCGGCGAGATCCCGATCACTGTTGTAGGCGCTTCCGGCGAGGCGGCCCCGGTCGGTGACGGCGGCGGCGTGTGCGGCGGACAGTTCGGTCACGTCGACAGCTCCGGAGTACGGGCGGCAGGTGAGGCCGCGAGGACAGCCGTGTGTTGGAGTCGTTCGCGCAGGTGTGCAGCCTGCGTGGCCCCACCGTACTGCTGCCCGCTCAGCTCCCGGCTCAGAGCGGTGAGCCGGCGCACGATGCTGGCCGACATGCGCTCCGGCGAGGAGTCGAGGACGAAGCCGAGCACCGCCTCAGTGCCGTCCAGATCGCCCAGGAGCAGATGGCCACGGGCGAGATCGACATGGGCAGCGAACAGGTCGCCCACCGACTGGTCATCGTCCTCGGCGCTGCGGTAGAGCCGGATCGCGGTGTCCGCGCTGACAATGGCCTTCTGGACGTGCTCCCGCCCGCCCACCGCCAGGTAGCTCGTACCGGCGTACGTGAACTGCTTAGCAGCCGGGAAAGCGAAGATGCCCGGTACCTCGTCGTGACCCACCATCGCCTCGCGAGAGCTCTCGGCATCCGTCAGCGCGGCCACCACACCCACCCGGTCTCCAACTACGGCCAGCGCCCGCGCCTCCAGACTCGCCAGCCGAGCCCCGATGCTCCCGCCGGCCCGGTGTTGACGACCCGCCTGTGCCAGCCGCGCCGCCTGCTCGTACCGTCCAGTCCAGTAGGCGATCAAGGACTCAACGGCTCGCACCCATGCCAACATCCCTTCGTGGCCGGCAGCCTCCGCGCACGCCCGGGCAGTGCGAGCGTGTGTGGCCGTGGAGTCGTAGTCACCCAGGTCCAGGCACACATGAGCGGTCAGGCCGCACAGGCGTGAGGCCGCGACGTACAGGTCAGTGGTCTGCCGGGGATGCTGCCGCCCGCGCAATAGCTCGAACACCCCGTTCCGCAGCCGCTTGATCTCGACATACAGCTCCAGCAGCGGGTGACTGACATAGCTACGGGCGAGCCGAGCGACATCGGCCTCCAGCTGCTCTACGACGAACTCGTCGGCGTTGCGGTGCGCGATAAACCGGGCGAACTCCGCAGAGGCCACCGCATCCACCGACACAGCCCCCACCACGGTGTGCGGACGCGCCATGGGCTGCGCGGGCGGCGTCTGTTGCGCATCTTCCGGGCCGCCGCCGTTCCGCCGACTCTTGCTGACCACAACCGCCCGGTCGAGTTCCGTGGCATCGACGCCGAACACCTGCGCCAGGTATTTCCGCGTGTACGGCACCGGGATGCGTACCTCGCGCTCGTAGCGCCCGATCTCCTTGCCCGTCTTGGTGGCACGCCCCTCCAGGGCGTTGTATTCGTCGGCCACCCGTTGCTGAGACCAGCCACGCTCGGTACGCAGTCTGGTGAGCAGCGCACCGATCCCCGTGTCGCTCATCCCCTCTCCCCGCAGCACGTGAAGTCTGGCCCCCATAGTGGCCCCTGACATGGCCCCCGTGCTGGCTCCCGACCCAAACGAGTGACAGCGGTTGGCTGTTGGCCATGCCCAGCAGACTGCCCGGCGAGCCGGACACCCTCGCACCGGACCAAGCCCTCGACGGCGCCGTCGAGCACGAATCCAGGCTCTTCGACCGACGCCGGACCACCCCAGGTGCCGCCCGCTCCTTCGTCGCCGAGACCCTTACCCAATGGGGCCGGACCGAACGCCTCGACGACATCCGGCTGTGCACCTCCGAACTCGCCACCAACGCCGTCCTGCACGGAGCCCCTGCAGGCGGCCAGGTCCTCGTACGCGTCGAACTGCACGCCACCGTGCTGCGCATCGAGGTGCACGACAGCGGCAACGGCACACCCACCAAGCGAGAGGCACGCAACACCGACGCCGAAGGCCGCGGCCTACTCCTCGTATCCGCAGTGGCCGACCACTGGGGCGTAGAGGAACGCCGTGGCCCCGGCAAGTGCGTCTGGGCAGCCTTCCACCGCAGCGCGGTGCCGACATGCTGACGCCCGCCAATACCGAGGCGCTCACGCTGACCGCCGGTCTGATCGCCTCCCTGGCCACCACCACGTGGCTGGACACCGCCCCGACCGGCGCCACTCTGTGTTGCCTCCTACTGGTACCTCAACAACCCCGCAGCCTCTACGAGACGCCGACCGTCATCGAGCAACGCATGCGCGCGGTCGCCGAAGCTCTGCACCTCGGCCCCGCCATCGCACCTCCGCCGGACATTGGGCCGCGTCTGCGCCAGATCACCCCGACCGAGGTGGCCTTGCACTTCGACGGCACCCCCTACCGAAAACGGATCCCCGCAGGCCACCCCTGGATCTTGCTCCTCGGCCAAGGGACCCCGGTAGCCCTTGTCCTGGGCCTCGACCCGCTCTCCCGCAGTGCCACGCCGGCAGAGATCGACACTTACCTGGACCGCGCCACTCCCCGCCAGCGCCTCCTCTTCGGTCACACCCGAACCGAATGAACCCCAACCCACCCCAGGGGGACATCCCGTGACGACCCACCCCGTCTCACCGAACACTGTCCTGGCCAACGCCCTCCGCCATACCGAAGACGTCCTGACCCCACGCATCCTGGCCACCCAGCCGCAACGGATCGTGCTGGTCGTCGGCACCCAGATCAACGGCGCCCCGCACATCGGCACCTCGCTCGTCCAGTCACTCGCCTTCGCCATGGCCGCCCGCCTGCGCGACCGGTTCAGCATCCCGACCGAGGTCCTGTTCAGCGCCCTCGACAACGCCCCCTAGGAGTTGACTACCGACCCGGTCAGCTGTCACCGCTACCAACGCGCCTACGCCCAGGCCCTCGGCGACCATGCCCTGACCGACCTCGTCGGTGCCCTCTACCAACCTCTGTTCACCGCGCTGTCCCGTCGCCTGGGCATCCCGCACCGGGTCGAGACCTACAGCCAGCAGCAGGCCGGCGAGCACTTCCGCCGCACCTGGCTACGGCTCCTGCCCCGACTCGATGCCGCCCGCTGGTGGCTGGCCCCCTCCACCGGCACGCCGCACGTGCGAGTCCCATGCCCACAGCCCGGCTGCGGCTGGGCCGAGAAGCACGCCGAGCGCACTCGCGTCCAACTCACTGACCGCCAGGCCGCGCACGTGGCTGCCGTCTGCCTCCACCACGGTCCTTACCAGGCCACCATCGCCCCGGCCGAAGGCGCCTACCTCGACCTGGCCACGCTGTACCGCAACCTCGTCAAAGAACTCGCCCTGTCCAACCCCCACGGCACCCTGCATGTCATGGTCAAGGGCGGCGACTGGGTCTTCGGCTCCCACCTGGTCGACGAGGCCCTCCAGGCCGTCGGCCTCACCCGCGGACAGCTCCCGGCCCGCCTGTTCTGCCCCCAGGTCGTCACCGACACCGGCGCCAAGTTGTCCAAGTCGCTGATCCGCGAGGGCCGCGCTTCTCTGCCGGACGGCGCGGCCGGCTGGATGCTCGATACCCGGCAGTGGCCCGGCACCATCGCCGAGTACGTCGAGCAACTGCTGGCCATGACAGATACGTTGCTGTCCGACCCCCGCCACTTCTTCCGCTCGTACTCGGCCACCGAGATCGACCGCATGATGACCGCACCAGCCCCCAGGAGCGTTCCCGCCCCATGACCGACACCACCGCCCGCGTCCGCGAGCTCAACCTCTACCGCCAGTACTTCGACCTCGTCGCCGCGGGCACCAAGACCATCGAGGTGCGGGTGAAATACCCGCACCTCGCCGACCTCGCTGCAGGCAACATCATCCGCTTCCGCATCAAGGGCACCGACGAGACGTGCGAGGTGACCGTCAAGCGGATCACCGAATACGCCAATTTCGAGGCCCTGCTCGACGGCGAGGGACCGGCCAACATCAACCCGACCGCCACTCGCGAACAGCAGCTCGCCAACATCCGCACCATCTACCCGCCCGAGAAGGAGGCGCTTGGCGCCCTTGCCATCGAAATCCAACGCACTGCCCTCGACGGCTGGCGATAGGAAACGCCCACGCCTCTTTCCGGGCGAGCCCCATTGGCTCCGATCCGGTTCCGGGTGGCCATCGCCGCCTGACACAATCCGCCCCTGGTCGTCGTCTCCCCGAGGCCAGAGACGATTGAATGGCAGATAGGAAATTCCGGTGCGCACCGCGCACAGTGTGCGGGACGATCTACGTATGACAGTAGATTTCGCGGAGCTCAACAGGTTGGCGGTGCCTGGCCTGCAGGCTCTGACCGAGCTGCTGGTCGGCGGTGCTGCCGACCATGCTCCGGCATCCGAGGACAACCGCCCCTTCCAGGTCGGCTGGGGCATGGTGGTCGCGCTTCACCGGCAGGCCGCCGCCGTAGTCGTCCTGCATGATCAGGGACTTGGTCACGAAGCCGCGCCGAATAGGCGGCTGATGGTCGAGTACGTCGCGCACCTTCAGTGGCTCGTCAGGGACGGCGACGACGCCGTGGACTCCATGAACAAGGCGCACCAGCACAAGCATGGCGGCCTGCGTAAGGCTGCAGATGACGGCGGATACCAGTACGACGCCGAGGCGGCCGACGCCGTACGCGACGCCGTGATCCCGGGCAACCCGACCAACACGTACAACAACACCAGCAACCTTCTTGGCCGTTTGGGCGGTGGGCTACTTCAGTCCTGGCTCGGCGAGACTCAGCTTTCGCACGCCACTCTTGTGGCGGCCGGGGCCTTCTACCGGGAGACGGACGAGCATCTCGAACTGTTCCTCACGCCGACGTACGGCATCGAGGGCGATCCGATGGAGGCGTCGCCCTACATCGCCTTCTTCTTCATGCTCTTCGGCATGGTCGCCTTCAACGAGCTGATGGTCGACAAGCCGTGGACAGATGAACTCAAGGCCATCGGCGACGCGGCCGGTCTCGCCGGAGCGGTCTGACACGGTTTATGACCGCGCCATTTCGCGGTCTTGAAATTACGGCCTTAGAATGCGCTGCACTCTGTGCACTTTCGCGATCTTAAAGGGCAACTGCAAAATTTCACTATTTTTCAGGATCCAGTCGCGTTGATCTTCGCTCAGTTTATCGCTGCTCGACTTGACCTCGATGAATTCAACATCTGTGACTCCAAACTCGGTCTCACTCCAGGAAACCAGGTCAGGCCAGCCCAAATACCTGCCCCAGTAGTCATCTGCGAGGAACCGGAGGACTCTCTTCACCTGCTCCGGACCCAGAATCTGAATTATTCTGCGGCCACGCTCGACGTCAGTAGGGCTATATGCCCACAGATACTGCCGCAACTCTTCAGCGTACGAAGTCCAGTAGTCAAAAACCCACAGCATCTCTTCCATCGTGCATGGAAGGCTCGCGAGATGCTCCTCTAGCGCATCCGCTCGACGGGTAGCGTGCACCGGGCTACCGAAATCCTCTGGCAGCATCGTCCAAATGAGATCGCCCTGACCAACGCCGGCCCTGTCACGTCTACCAAAACCGGCTGGCCTATTGCGAGAATCTCTCGGATCCTGCACCCACAACCACATCAACGTGGCAAAAACGGCC
The DNA here is from genome assembly GCF_040660135.1 of Streptomyces sp. NPDC050997. NCBI lineage: Bacteria > Bacillati > Actinomycetota > Actinomycetes > Kitasatosporales > Streptomycetaceae > Streptomyces > Streptomyces sp. NPDC050997. The sequence goes on along the minus strand of NZ_JBFAGK010000017.1, from coordinate 7,646 downwards.
TGGAAGGGTCGGCTCTCACATAACATGACCTTCCGACCCGCTTGGCGCAGACGCTGGGAAACAAACTCCTCCACGTCGACTGCAGATTCGAGATCATCCGAATCCATCGGGATGACCTGCACGTGGCCGATAGTCGAAGTTACGTAGCATGCCGGATATTCCTCCGTCACTACCCCACAGGCGGCCAACATATCCGAATCAGACTGCCTGGTAAAGTCGTACTTCGGCTTCTCATCATGCTGGCCACGTATGTCACGGATAACTGCTCGCTCAATGGCTTCATATTCGGCCCTGTGCTGGTGAGAGAGTTCCATCGCTGCACCCCGCCCGTCGGAGCCGGTCAATGGCAGGCCCTGCTTCGACGCCCATTGGATGAAACGATGGTTCGTCTCCTTATAGATCTCCCGCCAGTAGTACCGATGAACCAGGCTGGCAGCACCACGGTGCGGCTTCTTAGGGAATGCCGGTGGCTCCTCACCTCGGCACTCGTGGCACACACCAGCCAACAAGGGTTCTGTGACTTGAACCGGAAGGCGAGTCTGAGCATCAATGCTCCGTATGGCCTGATGAGGGAGCACATAGAGGGCAAGCTCCTCATCGCATGAGCACGTTAGTACGGCCTGACACTCCTCGCACGTGTACTTCCGCAACAGTTCGTACGTATTAACGATGGACAGAGACCCATGCCGGCAAGCCGCATGTTCATCGTTCTTCGCCTGCTCCATATTCCCCTCCAAGCGCGCAAGAGTCCACGGCTTCTGATTCTCGTGGGAACATCCTCAGGTGCGTAGCAATTTTCCAGCACCGACTGTTCCCGGAAGAGCTCCGTCGTCAGATCCTCACAAGGACATCAGACTTTCCAACAGAGCATGAACCCGCGCCGCACTTAATACAACAAGAGACCGGGCCCCGCCTGTATTTTCCATTGGTCACGCTCCCTCGTCATGGCTACAACATTGCGCACGGCTCTGCGCACGGCGCGCGCATCGCTCTGGACAGGTTGGACAGCACCTACGGCAGCCGCCGGTCGTCATCTTGCAGCAGAGGACCGTGACCCACTGCCGCAGCGGGATCTCCAGATGTTCTGGAACGTCTTTTGACCAAGGGCTCGTCAACTGACCACTGAGGATCTGCCGCCTGCGGACTACGCCACCGGCTGCTTTTGAAACATGGAAGAACCGTAGCGTCGCCTGGTCTGACACATCGCTAATTTTTCCGCCCGGCCTGGGCTACTGCTTCAAACCCTGGAGCGACGGATCACCGGCGAAGGGCCTCGATAAGCTTGCCAAGGTTCCGCAGGGACCTATCAGAGGCACCGCGGGCTGCCATAGCACCGAGGATGGTGTCGCCGTCCAGCGCTCCGACGTCACGCAGATCCCTCAGGATGTTCTGGGCCTGCTGCTTGCCGAAGCGATCCCCGAAGCCGTTGTTCCCGTAGAAGTCCAGCCGGTCGATGGCCTCGGCCAGCCGGGGCGGAATTTGTGCTGGCTCATCGTCGGGACGTGTCAGGTCAACGGCGCCTAGCTGTTGTGCCCAGCCCCGCAGCGGGAACTGGGTGCCCTCGACGACCGCGATGGAGGAGCCGCGAGCCAGGCTCATCGCAAAGTCCAAAGTCTTCTCGGTGGGGGCGTAGGCGAGAACCGGACCGATACCACGGCCAACACGGCTTCGGTCGGCACGTGGCGTTGTGCAGGAATGCCGAGCACGAAAGCGCCGTAGTGCAGGGCTGTGGTCTTCGACGCCGAAAGCGTTGAGTACCAGCACGCCAGCGGCGCCCTGCTCATCGCACTCCCGCTGGGTCCAGGCCACCGCCAGCTCCGAAGCCAACTCCCAGTCCCGCTCAGGGTCATCGTCCGGCACCCACGCGGCTCGATCTACGTTGCCCACTCCTGCCATAGAACACCTTACTGCTCAGGGCCCAGCCGCACTCTCGCGGCAAGCCGCTTCCAACAACCACGCTAGTCCCAGGGTCTGACATCGCTAGATCGGCGAGCGCCGACGGTGAGGCCATCTCCGCGAGCCCGGCACCACGAGTCCTGCAACACGGTCTTGGCGCACGGCAGCCTGGGCACAGGCTGGTGATCGAGCCGTCATGTCGTCCTCCACAGGCGACTGCGGCGGGCGCGGGCTCACCCGCACCCCGCCACACAGCCAGTCCGCACCCAGTCCGCGAGACACCCAATCAAGACCGTCGCACCCCATCGCCACCCATCACCAAAAGACCAGGTCAGCGCCCCACAGGAAAGATCCCCGCAGGTCACCGACCCGGCCCATTACTAGGAGACCAAGAAGGCCTGATCTTTGATCACGCCATCTGACCTGCGCTTTCCTTGGTTGCAGTGTCTCCCTGCCCGCACCCGGTCCGCAGGCCGCCGAGCACGGCGTCCATGACGGTCCGGGTGCGGTTTTGTTCGCCCGGCCACGGTGACCGTAGCCGGTCTTTTTCACCCGGCCACGGTGGCCGTAGATCCGCGATGTGATGACGGCGGACGCGTGGCCGAGTGAACGATCGGCTTACGGAGCGCGGTCGACACCGATGGCCTGCTCGGCTCTCAGCGACGGCAGACGAGGACGCCGCCGAGGCACGTAATCTCGAAGGTCCCGTGCTGGGCGATGTGATCGACGAGGATGGTGCGGGCCCGCTCGATCGTGGCCTCGAAGGGCACGTCGTACTGGTCCGCCCAGGCCCATTCCCCGAATTGCCCTTCTGGGGAGCCTGATTCCCTGTGAGTTCGTCGACTCCGGACTGAGCCGCGCCGGCTCTGGCGTCCGGCCCGCAGAGGTCGAACCCCCGCCGGGACCGGCCACGAAGCCGCGGCTCTCCCGCGTTCAGCGGCGCGTGCCGACGCGGCCCGGGGCAGCGTGGTCGTCGTGGAGCATGTGCCAGCCCGGGGTGTAGGCACCGTGGAGCACCAGCGACGCCGCACCGACAGCGCCGACGTGGTCTCCGATGAGGCTCGGCTCCACGGACACCGTACGCACGGTGCGGGCGATGGACTGGCCGTTGACCCATGTGTCCATCGCCCGGTGGACCCGGTCCTCGATGCCGTGCAGCGCCTCGCCGCCGAGGACGATGAGACGGACGTCGAGCAGGTTCACCGTGGTCAGCGCCGCCCGGCCGATGCACTCCGCGGCGCGCTCGACCGCCTCGACCGCGTGCTGGTCACCTTTCGCCGCGGCAGCGCAGAGGCTGCGCCAGTCCGCGCGCGTCCGCTCAGGGCTCAGGGCAAGGCCGAGGCGTTCAGCCTCGCGCCGGCCGTGCCGGGCGGCGAAGTCCGCGAGCACCGCGTAAGGCGCCGCGTACGCTTCCAGACAGCCACGCCCACCGCAGTGACACTCGGTCCCGCCCTGCTCGACCACCACATGTCCGAACTCGCCCGCGTTGCCAGAGTCTCCGCGCAGTACCGAGTCGGCGAGCATGATCCCGCCGCCGATCCCGGCACCCATGTAGACGAAGAGGAAGCTGCCCGCCCGGTCCGCTCCGCCTGCCCAGCGCTCGCCTATGGCGGCGGCCGTGGAGTCGTTGTCCATCACCACGGGCAGCCCGGTCGCCTGACTCAGCAGGTCCGTGAGGTGCACATGGTGCCAGTCGGGCAGGTTGGGCGGGTCGAGGACCATACCGCGTGCACGGTCGACCGGGCCGGGCACTGCGACGCCAAGTCCCAGTAACCGGCTGCGTTCCACGCCCGACTGCGTGATCAGTGCGTTCACCCCCCTGCTCACTATCCGCACCAGCCGGTCGGGGTCACTCTTGGTGGAGGTGCGCATCGTGCGTCGCCGCAGCACCCGGCCGGACAGGTCGAGCAGGACGGCCACCGTGGTGTCAGGATCGAGATGGACTCCCACGGCGTACGCCGCGTCCGGGCGCAGCGACAGCAGCTTGCGCGGCTTGCCGCCCTGGGAAGGGGCCTGGCCGGTCTCCTGGACCAGGCCCTCGTCGAGCAGCCGACGCACCACGTTGGAGACCGTCTGGTTGGTGAGGCCGGTGGCCTCGGCCAGTTCGACCCTGCTCACGGACGAGCGTCCACGCACTGTGTCCAGTACGACGGCGCGGTTGTAGCCGCCCACCCGTGGCAGGTTGGTGCCTGTCCGCATGCTCTTGTCTCCGTTCGATCGATGGGGCCATGGCGTTCCGCAAGACCCTGCGCGGGTGCCAACGCCCCCGAACCTAGCGGAAAAAACGCGGCGCACGCCCGTTGACTTCATCAATCAAATGGATTTACTTTCGCGGGCAACAGCGCCATGCCCTCAATCGGCAGGGGCCTCTTCTCCCTATGGGTGGAGCACCAGTGAAAGCGCACTTCAGACCCATTTTCCTTGTCTCCCTGAGCGGATCCCTCGTCCTCTCGCTCGCCGCGTGCGGAGGTTCCGGTTCGGCAGGATCAGGTGACGCGATCAAGATCGCGTACCAGCGAAGCATGGACAACAAGAGCCGGGTCATGGACAACTACCTGGCTCTGATCAAGAAGCAGTTCGAGAAGGCCAACCCGGGCAAGAAGGTCGAACTCATCCCCGTACAGGCGTCGGAGAACGACTACTACTCCAAGATCCAGCTGATGATGCGCTCACCGCGCACCGCTCCCGACCTTGTCTATGAGGACACCTTCCTCATCAACTCCGACATCGCCAGCGGCTATCTGCGCCCCCTGGACAGCTACCTGAAGAACTGGCAGGACTGGAGCCAGTTCGTACCCACGGCGAAGGCCGCCGCCAAGGCACAGGACGGCAAGACATACGGCGTTCCGGACGGCACCGACACTCGTGGCCTCTGGTACAACAAGCAGCTCTTCGAGAAGGCCGGCCTGCCCGCCGACTGGCAGCCCAAGAGCTGGGACGACGTACTGAGCGCGGCCCGCACCATCAAGAAGAAGCTCCCCGGCGTCACGCCGCTGAACGTCTACACGGGCAAGGCCGCCGGTGAAGCCGCGAGCATGCAGGCCTTCGAGATGCTGCTCTACGGCACCGGCAAGGATCCCCTGTACGACGCGTCGTCGAAGAAGTGGGTCATCAACAGCAAGGGCTTCACCGACTCCCTCGGCTTTGTGGACAAGGTCTTCAAGGAGAAGCTGGGCCCCGACGTCCAGGACGCGCTCGACGCCAACTTCGGCACCACGGTGGGCAGCGAACTGCTCCCGGAGGGCAAGCTCGCGATCGACCTCGACGGTTCCTGGATGGGCAACAACTGGATCAAGACCGGCGCCAAGCCATGGCCCCAGTGGACCGAGGTGATGGGCCAGGCCGCGATGCCCACCCAGAACGGGGACGCACCCGGCAAGGTCAGCCTGTCGGGCGGTTGGACCTGGGCCATCCCTGCCAAGTCGAAGAACCCCAACCTCGCCTGGGACTTCATCAAGACCCTGCAGACGAAGGCCAACGCCGTCGAGTACGACATCCGCAGCGCCAACATCGCCGTGCGCCAGGACGTGGCCGCCGACCCCGGATACCAGAAGTCGATGCCCGGTATCGACTTCTTCACCGGCCTGGTGAAGTACACGTACTACCGCCCGGCGCTGCCGGTCTATCCACAGGTGTCGACCGCGATCCAGGAAGCCATGGAAGCCGTGACGACCGGCGATGCGAGCCCGCAGAAGGCCGCGAGTGACTACGCGGCAGCGGTGAAGAGCGCCACCGACGGTGCGGTCGTCGACGGGGCGGGTGGGTGAAGGACGCTGTGACAACGATATCCGGGACGGGTGCGGGGATACGCGGCCACGGCACGCGTCTCCCGCGCCCGCCCGGCTCCCCCTCCGCGGCGGCGCGCACCCGCCGCACGCTGATCCGCGGGTTGCCGGTCCTGCCCTCGGTGATCCTCCTGCTGCTCTTCCTGGCCGGACCGATCGCGTACTGCGTCTACTACGCGTTCACCGACATGCAGCTCACCGGCGCCTCGAGCACCCGCTTCGTCGGCTTCGCCAACTTCACCAAGGCGTTCGGCAACCCCGACTTCCTCAACGCGGTGGAGCTGACCCTGGTCTTCACCGTCCTGTCGTCGATCATCGGGCAGAACGTGCTGGGTCTGTCGCTGGCCGCACTGATGGGCAAGGCGTCGCGGCGCGTGCGAACCGTGGCGAGCACGGTCGTGATCATCGCCTGGGTGCTCCCGGAGGTGGTCGCCGCCTACCTGCTCTATGTGTTCTTCCGCAAGGAGGGGGAGCTCAACGCGATCATCGGGTTCCTCCACCTGCCGCAGCAGAACTGGCTGTACACGCTCCCCATCGTCGCCGTCTCCCTGGCCAACGTCTGGCGGGGGACGGCGTTCTCCATGCTTGTGTACTCGGCGGCGCTGAAGGAGATCCCGACCGAGATCACGGAGGCCGCCGAAGTGGACGGCACCGGCCGGTGGCAGCGGCTGTGGTACATCACTCTGCCGATGATCCGGCGCTCGATCGGCACCAACCTGATGCTCAACACCCTGCAGACGCTGTCGGTGTTCGGCCTGATCTACGTCATGACCCGCGGCGGCCCCGGCAACAAGAGCCAGACGCTGCCGCTGTACATGTACGAGCAGGCATTCCAGAACAGTCTCATCGGGTACGGAACGGCCGTGGCTTTGATGCTCCTCATGGTCGGCGCCCTGTTTTCCGTCCTGTATCTGCGACTGCTGAGGACGGAGGTCTGAATGGCGGTCGTCCTGTCCCCGAAGTCCACCGCCCGGCGCACCCGGCCGAGCGCGGCACCACTGACCGCCCGCCGCTCGCGACGGAGCACCGAGCGTGCTGTGGCGAACGCGGTACTGCTGCTGATCGCGGCGGTGTTCCTCGTGCCGCTGCTGTGGCTGGTCCTGGCCTCGCTGAACGGCACGGCCGGCCTGCGGGTCTCCGCCCCCGACCCCGTGACGCTGGACAACTTCCGCGCGGTGCTCAACACGGACACCACGTATCGGCCGATACTCAACGGGCTGGTCCTGTGCGGTGGCGCGACCGCGCTGTCTGTGGGGTGCTCCGTGCTGGCGGCCTATCCGCTGTCGCGGTACGAGTCGCGATACAAACGGCCGTTCCTGCTGACCATCCTGTTCGCCACCGGCCTGCCGATCACCGCCGTGATGGTCCCCGTCTACGCCATGTTCGTGCAGGTCAACCTGATTGACACGATGTACGGCACGATCCTGTTCCTGGGCACCTCGTCGCTGCCGTTCGCGATCTGGCTGACGAAGAACTTCATGGACGGAGTGCCCCTGGTGCTGGAGGAGGCCGCGTGGACGGACGGTGCGTCCGGTCTCCAGACCCTGCGCCGCGTGGTGCTGCCACTGATGGGGCCGGGCATCACGGTGGTCACCATCTTCACCTTCCTGAGCATGTGGGGGAACTTCTTCGTCCCGTTCTTCCTGCTGCTCTCCCCCGATCAGCTTCCGGCCTCGGTCAGCATCCTCAACTTCTTCGGCTCGCGCGGCACGGTGGAGTACGGACAGCTCGCGGCCTTCTCCCTGCTGTATTCCACGCCCGTGGTCCTGCTGTATGTCGTGATGTCGCGTGTGCTGGGCGGCAGTTCTGCGCTCGGCGGCGCGCTGAAGGGCTGACGCGGCGGGGGGGGGGCCCCCCCGGGCCCCCCCCCCCCCCCCCCCCCCCCGCACTGGACCCCACTAATAAAGCCCCCACGGGACCGCCCCCGAAAGGGCCCCCCCCAGCCCCGCAGAGTATGATAAAGAG
>NZ_JBFAGK010000016.1:0-211328 GCF_040660135.1 Streptomyces sp. NPDC050997 | reverse complement strand
CGGTGTCGGTGGACTTCTTGTAGTCCGCGCCGAGGAGTTCGGCGCGATCCTCGGAAGGGACATCGGCGGGCTTGTCGACATCCTGGGTGTCCGGGGCACGCCATTGACTGGCATTGTTCGGTGGCGTCGGTTCGGCTGCCTGTACGGGCATGCTCAGCGGTATCGCCAGCGCCGTGGCCACTGCCACCGTGATCGGCGCCAGTAACCGCTTTCTCATCAGGACTGTGTGTCTCACTCTTTCCCCCACCTCCATGTGCATGACATATGCAACCTATTCCGGGCCACTTCACAGCGGCTACACGGAGATGATCACGGAAGGGCAACGACTGGTCCGGCCCCTTGAGCACCGTAAGAGGCGCCACCAACGGTGGTGCGGGCCAAGCGAGTTCGCTGGGATGGAGCGGCCAACTGGAGCGCATGAATGTGGCTCCACCCTGTCGGCAGCAGGCAACCATGTCTGCCGGCTGCCGTCGTCGAAAAGGGCGTCTCGTGCGGCGCTTGCGATGGTGGTGAAGACCACGGCATCACGGTCAAGCGCGTAGACGTTCCGGACGGGGGCCGCCGGTCCGCCATGGACCGGCGGCGCGGTGCTCACGTCAGGACGGCGGGCTCCCAGGCGCGGTCGACCACCCGCACCAGCCCCATGTCGGTCAACTTCACCTGCGGGGAGACCGGGAGAGTCATGGTCGAGATGGACATGAACGCGTTCCGGTGCACCCAGCCCCAGCGGTGCAGGGCGTCGCGGATCGCGGCGGCGCCCTGGGACACCTCCTCGGCGGGACGGTCGGACAGGACCCCGGCCACCGGCAGCGGCAAGTGCACCGGCGCATCGCCCGCGGCGATCACGCAGATCCCACCGTGTGAGGCGATGACACGGTTGGCGGCCTCGCGCAGCGCCGCCGACGTCGTGGCGGTCACCGTCAGGTTGTGGCTGTCGTGCGCGTACGTGGTCGCGACCGCTCCGTCGGACAGCTCGAAGCCGACCACCGGAGCCATCGTGCGCCGCCCGCTGCGGTGGTGGCGTTCGAACACCGCCAGTACCGCGGTGCGGCCCTCCCACTGCACGACTCCGTCCCGCACCGGAAGAACGACTTCGGCGGGCTCGGTGAGCGTGTCCACCGGATTGACCCGCAGCGCCCGGAAGACGTGCTCGCCGTCCGGCAGGTCCACCGTCCAGGCACTGCCGTCCGCGTCCAGCGGGTCGAGGTGAACGGAGTCGGCGAAGGGATTGCCGGACAGGTGCGCGGGTGCGCTCTCCTCGACCGGCTCGCCCCCGCAGACGACCATGACCGGCGTGAAGTCGGTCAGATCGCGCAGCAGCACCAGATCCGCACGCCGTCCGGGGGCCACCACTCCGCGGTCGTCGAGGCCCAGGCGGCGGGCCGGGTGCAGGGTCAGCGCGCGGAGCACCGTCAACGGGTCCATGCCGGCGCCGAGAGCGACCCGCGCGATGTGGTCGAGGTGGCCGCGCTCGACGATGGCGTCCGCCGCGAGGTCATCGGTGACCAGGCAGAAGTCCGGCCGCACCGGCAGCTCCGCGAGCCTGCTCACCAACTCCGGGGTGAGGCACTTCTCCTGAAGCATCAGCAGCATGCCGAGCCGGGCCTTCTCGACCGCGACCTCCGGGGAGTTCTTTGTGTGGTCGGAGTCGATGCCCGCCCACAGGTACTCCCCCAGGTCGTCGCCGGAGAGATTCGGACAGTGCCCGTCCAGTCGTACGCCCTTGGCACGCGCCGCCGCGACGATCTCGCGCATCCGGCGACTGCCGTCGACGACGGCCCGGTAGTCCATCACCTCGCCGAGCGTGGTGACACCCTCCCAGTCCAGCATGTCGGCGATGTCGTCGGCGCCGAGCGCGGCACCCGCCGTCTCGAAGCCCTCCAGGGCCGGTACGCACGAGGGCACCGCCCAGTGCATGGACTGCTGGGCGCCACGGCCCTGTTCCATCATCCAGGCCATGGCCTCGCGCCCGGCTACGTTGACGATCTCGTGCGGGTCGGCGAGCACCGTCGTGGTGCCGCGGGGCAGCGTGATCCGCGCGAACTCGCGCGGGGCGAGCAGCGAGCTCTCGATGTGCATGTGCGCGTCGATGTAACCGGGCGCCACCAAAATGCCATCGGCGTCGATGACTTGGCCGGCGTCGATCGGTGTGCCGGGGCGCAGCAGGGCTCGGATCAGGTCGCCGGTGATGGCGACATCGGCAGCGGTCTGTTCCCCGGTGTGTACGGAGACCACGCGGGCTCCGCGGATCAGCAGGTCGCAGTGGCTGGGCGCAGGCATCGACGGTTCTCTCGTTCGGTCGTCGCTTCGGTCAGGAGCGTCGGTCGTCGGGGTTGGTTCGGCAAGGTCAGGGGACGTGTGTGTGTCTGTGTCTGTGTCTGTGTCAGCGGCTCGCGGAGGAGGCTCGATATCTCTCTCGGCGCATGGGTTCGTGGGCGTCGGCGCCGTAGTGGCTCAGCAGGCGGGAGATGAGGAAGGCACGGAAGGCATCGGTGTCGACGCCGGTGGCCACCTTGGCGTTGTGCGGCAGCCCGGTGCGTCCGTGCACATCGGCGATCAACTCGCCCCGGGTGAACTCGCCGCCGCACTCGACCGTCACCCAGGCGTCGGTCCACTCGATCAGGTCCGGCCGTACCGTGGCGGCCACCGCCAGCGCGTCGTGGACCGCGCAGGCGGCGACACCGTGGCGCTGCTCGTACCGGGTGGCGAGGTGGTCGAGCATCCGGCCCGCCGCATCGGTGGCGGGCGCGCCGTCGGCCAGCAGCTGTCCGATGTCGGCCCGGGTCGTCAGTGCCTTGCGGGTCACGTCGAGCCCGACGATCCGCAGCGGCACCCCGGCCTCGGTCACGAACCGGGCGGCCTCGGGGTCGGCGAAGAAGTTGAATTCGGCCGACGGCGTGACATTGCCCGGCGCGAAGGCCGCCCCGCCCATCAGCACGATCTCCTTGATCGACGACGCGGCCTCCGGGTGGGCGTGCAGCAGCGCGGCGATGTTGGTGAGCGGCGCGGTGGCGATCACGGTGGTTCCCGCGGGCCCCCGGTCCCGCAGCTGCGCGGCCAGCCATGCGACGGCGTGCGCCGGGTGCGGCGTACGCGCCGACGGAGGGAGGTGTACGCCACCGAGTCCGCCGTCGCCGTGCACGGGCTCGTCCGGGATACGAACGGCGCGGGCGATGGGGCCCGCATGCCCGCGCACCACGGGCACCCGCGCGTCCACCCCGATCAGATCGCACAGCCGCAGCGCGTTGTCGACGACCTGCCCGATCCCGACGTTCCCGGCGACGGTGGTGATGCCGGTGACCTCGAGCTCGGGCGACGCGAAGGCCAGCAGCAGTGCGACGGCGTCGTCGATACCCGGGTCGCAGTCGATGACGACCGGCTGCGGGCGTGTCACCCGGACACCTCGCGCTGGAAGCGGTCGACCCACTCGTCGTTGTTCTTCACGGCCAGCTTCAGGTCGGGGATGGTGAAGCCGGCCGCCGCGGGGTCACTCGCCGCGTCGCCCACCACGTCGGTGATCTCCGCCGGGATCTTGGCGTCCTTGTTGACCGGCTTGTCGTGGAAGGTCGCCGCGGCCTTCTCCTGGACCTTCGCGGACAGCAGGTAGTTGATGAACTTCTCCGCGCCCGCCTTGTTGTGCGCGCCCTTCACCAGCTGCGCGGTGTTGGAGACCACGTACCGGCCCTTGTCGAGGGGCGCCCAGGCGATCGGCTTGCCCGCCTTGACCGGGTCGATGGCGAACAGGTCGAGCGCCGGGGCCATCTCCACCTCGCCGCGGTCGAGCAGGCTGACGAGTTCGGTGCTGCGGCTGAAGTACTTCAGTACGTTAGGGGAGTTGGCGGCGAGCTTCTTGAACGCCGTGTCGGTGTCCTCGGGACCCGAGCCGTAGGTCGCCCCGGTGGCGTAGAGGAAGGGCACTCCGGCGCTGGTCGAGATGTCGGGGATGGCGATCTTGCCCTTGTGCTCGGCCTTCCAGAGGTCCTTGATCCCGGGCGCCTTGTGGACCTTGTCGGTGCGGTAGAGCATGCCGAGCAGCTGGTACGTGTACGCGGGTGCGTAACCGTCCTTGCCCTTGGCGAAGCCGTGGATGTTCTTGAGGTTGGGGACGGCCGACGGGTCGATTTTGTCGAACAGGCCCTGCTCCTGGCCGCGTTGGGCGAACAGGTCGGAGATCATGGCGACGTCGACCGTCGGGTTGCTACGGTTGATCTTGAGCTTGGTGAGCCGCTCGGCGTTGTCGCCGCTCTCGACCTCGACGTCGATGCCGGTCTCCTTCTCGAACGGCTTGACGATGTTCTTCTCGAACAGGTCGGCGCCGAAGCCGAAGGTGGAGACGGTCAGCTTCTTGGGGTCCTGCTCCCCCGCGGCAGCTCCGGCGCAGCCGGCCAGTGGGAGGACCAGCAGGGTGGCAGCGGTGGTGGTGGCGAGTCGTCTCATGAGGTCGTCAGCTCCTGCTTCGTCCGGGGGAGGTCGATGGTGTGCGCGGCGGGGAGATTCAGACGCACCTGCCGGCCGGTGCGCAGCTCGAAGTCGCTGCTGGTGGCCATGACGGTGCGGCCCTGGGATGCGGCGGTGACGACGCAGTCGGTGCCGCGGAACCGTACTGCGGTGAGCACGGCGTCGACCGTGGTGCCGCCGGGGGGCGTGGGGGATTCGGGGGTGAGCACCTCGACGTGCTCCGGCCGGATGGTGACCGTACGGCCGTCCGGCAGCTCGACGAAGTTCTCGTAACCGAGGAATTCGGCGACGAAGCGGTTGGCGGGGGCGCGGAACACCTCGCGCGGGGCGCCCTGTTGGGCGACCGTGCCCTGATCGAGGATGACCATGTTGTCGGCGAGTTCCAGGGCCTCCTCCTGGTCATGGGTGACCAGGATCGCGGTGAGCCCGGTCTCCTTCTGGATACGGGCGAGTTCCTGGCGCATCTGGACGCGCAGCCGCGCGTCGAGGTTGGACAGGGGCTCGTCGAGGAGGAGTACCGAGGGGCGTACGGCGATGGCGCGGGCCAGTGCGATGCGCTGCTGCTGGCCGCCTGACAGCTGCTTGGGCTTGCGGCCGGCGAGGTGGGACAGGCCGACCAGCTCCAGCGCCTCGCCCGTCCGGGTGCGCAGCTCGCCGTCCGGGATGCCTCGCATCTTCAGTCCGAAGGCGATGTTCTTCTCGACGGTCATGTGCGGGAAGAGGGCGTACGACTGGAAGACCATGCCGATGTTGCGGCGCTCCGGGGGGAGCCTGGTGGCGTCCTCACCTTCCAGCAGGATGCGGCCCGCGGTGGGCTCCAGGAATCCGGCGATCATGCGCAGGGTGGTGGTCTTGCCGCAGCCGCTGGGGCCGAGCAGCGCGGTGAACTCCCCACGGCGTACGGTCAGATCGAGCTCCCGTACCGCTGCCGTGCCCGCGAACTCCCGGGAGACGGCGTCGAGTTGAACCACTGGCGTCATCGTCGTTCTCCTGTCATCTTCCGGTCGTCTTCCTGCCGTTGCGAACTGTCGTTGCGTGCTGTCGTCGCGAACTGTCGTGCGTGCTGCGCTCACCGGCTGAAGACCTTGTTGAATCCGACGAGGCGCTCCGTCAGCAGGGCCGCGCCGACCGTGGCGGCGAGCAGCAGGGTGCTCACCGCGGCCACCATGGGGTCGTAGGAGAACTGGACGTAATTGAGCATCTCGACGGGCAGCGTGGAGATCCCCGGCCCCTTGAGCAGCAGTGACAGCGGGACGTTGTTGAAGGAGGTGAGGAAGGACAGCACGGCCGCCGACACGATGCCGGGCGCCATCACCGGCAGCGTGATCGCGAAGAACGTCCGCAGGGGTCCGGCGCCCAGGCCCCGGGCGGCCTCTTCCAGCGCGGGGTCCGACAGGGCGAGCGAGGCGCCCGTGACACGTACCGCGTAGGGCAGCAGCAGGACGGTGTGGCCGATCAGCAGCGCGCCGAGCGCGGTGATCCGCATGGTCACCATGAGCTGCTGGAACAGCGCGAAGCCCACCACCAGTTCGGGGACGATCGCGGGTGAGAGGAACAACGTCTCGACCACCTTGTGGCCGCGGAACGTGTGCCGCTGCACGGCGAGGGCCACGGGGATGCCCAGTACCAGCGCGAACAGCGTCGCCCCCGCGGCCACCAGCAGACTGGTCAACAGGCCCTGCTGGAACGAGGCGTTGGACAGCGCCTGGTCGAACCAGCGCAGCGAGAATCCGGGCGGCGGGAACTCGACGGTGTCGCCGGAGGAGAAGCCGATGGCGACGACCAGCAGGATGGGCCCGAGCAGAAAGACCATGGCCAGGGCGGACAGGAGGGAGAGAACGGGGCGTCGGCGTATCACGACGTGGCCACCTTCGCCGATATCTTGCCCGAGGCCCAGCCGACCACGAGCACCAGTACGGTCATGATCAGCGCGACGGCGCTGGCCCCGCCCCAGTCCAACTTCACGTTCGCGTAGTCGTAGAGCAGCGTCGCCAGGGTGCGGTTGCGTGAGCCGCCGAGCAGCAGCGGCGTGGTGAAGGCGGTGACCGCTCCGGCGAACACCAGGGTCGCTCCCACCAGTACGCCGGGCAGGGCGAGCGGCAGCACGATCTGCCGGAAGGCCCGGCCGGGGCTCGCACCGAGGCCACGGGCGGCGTCCTCGAGGCCGGGGTCGATGTGCGACAGCGAGCTGTACGAGGTGAGGATCATCAGCGGCATGAACAGCTGAGTGAGACCGGCGACCAGGGCGAACTCCGTGTAGAGCAGCTCAGGCGGGCTGTCGGTGAGTCCGGTCGCGAGGACGGCGTCGCTGATGAGGCCGTTGCGGCCGAGGATGACCAGCCACGAGAAGGTCCGCACCACCGTGCTGAGCAGCAGCGGGAAGACGGCGAGCGCGAGCAGCAGGCCCTGGCGGCTCTTGGGACCACGAGCGATGAGATAGGCCGTCGGGAAGCCGAAGACCAGACACACGAGGGTGACGGTGACGGCCACGCGTACCGTCCGGGCGAGCACGCCCAGCACGTAGCTGTCGGTGAGCATGGCGCCCAGCTTGCCGAGCACGTCGGGGTGGTCGGCGGCGGGCGGCGCGAAGAGCGTCACGACGAAGGGGAACGCGAAGCCGAAGGCCAGCAGGGCCAGGCCGGGCGCGAGCAGCAGCACCGAAGTGGCCTTCCGGGACACCGCCACACCTCCTCTCAGAGATTCCTACAACCGGTTGCTGCAACCGGTTGCAACGACCGGTCGACGTGGACAATACTTTCGTCCGGAACGGGGCGTCAACGCACTCGTGTAAAGATCCCGTTACGCACACACTGGGGGGCGAGATGGTGACGTTGGCAGACGTCGCACGCGCGGCGGGGGTGTCCAAGGCGACCGCGTCACGCGCGCTGAGCAGGCCCGACATGGTCGCGACGGACACGCGCGAGCGGGTGCTGGCCGCTGCCGGGACCATGGGTTTCGAGTTCAACGCGAGCGCCCGGGCGCTGACCACCGGCCGGACCGGCCTGATCGGCGTCCTGGTCCCGAGCCTCGCCAACCCCTACTTCGCCCCGATCGTGACCGGCGTGCAGCGTGCGCTGTCCCAGCACGGCGACAACATCCTGCTCGCCGTCTCCGAGGGTTCACAGAGCAGTGAGCACGAGCTGGCGGGGAAGCTCGCCTCACGCGTCGACGGACTCGTCTTCATAGCGCCGGTGAGCCCGGACTCGGCGATCAGGGGGTTCACTTCGAAGCTGCCGGTCGTCACCGTGGACCGCACCGTGCCCGCGGTACCCGGCGTCCTGGTCGACACCCCCGGCGGCGTCGCGGACATCGTCACGCACCTGGCCGGCCTCGGCCACCGGGCCATCGCCTATGTGGGCGGCCCGGACGGCTCTTGGATGGCCGAGCGGCGTAACAGCGCGGTCGAGGAGGCCGCCCGCCGCTGCGGTGTCGACCTCACCGTGCTCGGTCCCGTCGCCCCCCGGATCGACGCGGGGCTGGCCGTCGCCGAGCGCGTCGCCGCCGAACGGAACGTCACCGCGGTGGTGGCGTACAGCAGTTACCTGCTGCTCGGCCTGCATCTGGGGCTGCGCGACGCCGGCCTGCGGGTCCCCGAGGACATCAGCCTGGCCGCGTCGGACGACCTGACCGCGATCAGCGCGGACCGGCCCGACACCACGGCGCTGCGAGTCCCGCTCGACGAGGCGGGCATCGCGGCGATCCGCCTGCTCCAGGAGGCGAGCCCTCCCAAGCGCGCCCGACGGCTGCGCATCGCCACCGAGTTGATCGTCGGCGGCTCCACCGCTCGCGCCACCAGTTCGGAGGCCCGAGCAGGGGGGCGGGTGGGACAGCGTTCGGGGAGCGGATCTTGACGTAGTCGGGGTCGGTCTTGCTGCTGGGGTCGGGGACGGTGAAGGCCGGTCGGCGAAGCCAAAACCGTAGGTCAGGCACCCTTCGCGGCAGGCTCCAGAATCGCCACGCACTCCACGTGATGCGTCATCGGAAACAGATCACCTTGCGAGGGCACCAAAATAGCCGCAGGTCAGTGGCGGTTCACGGCTCTTTTGGACGGCTCCTCGGTTGCCCAGAGTGTCAAACGAGCGTCACGACCAGCCGGAGCAGCGGCCGGCCGATGGTGAGTTCGTCGGTCATTCGCCGACGTCGACGCCATAGCCGCGAGCAAGGTCGGCCAGGCCATGGTCGTAGCCCTGCCCGACGGCACGCAGTCGCCAGCCCTCTCCTCGGCGGTAGATCTCAGCGAGGATCATCGTGCGCTCGGTGGTGGCGGCGTCGAGGGCGGCCCGGGCGGTCGGGGCCGCGCCGATCCCGCAGGCGGCGGTGATCTCGATGGCTCCGACATCGGAGAAGCTCGCGGCACCGTCGATGGCGGCGGCGATGACGACCTTGTGGATCTCCAGGGGCAGGCGTGCCAGGTCGACGGTGACAGCCTGCTCCGTCGGGCCGTCCGTGGCGAGCCGCACGGTGCCGTCCGGGTGCTCGGGTGCGCCGTAGAAGACGAAGTCCTCGTCCCCTGCCACCTGTTCCCGCGCGTCGACCGCGAAGGCGACGACGTCCACATCGCAGGCGGTCTGCTGACGCCATGTGGCGGCCACCATCCAGGGCGTTCCGGTGTCGGACAGGTCGATGACGGCACCTCGAACCAGTACCTCTGCCGTGTCCGGCCTGTTCCCGGCCAGGCTCTGTGCCGCCGCGGGCGTGGGTACGAGGAGCCAGTCGGCGTCGTGGACGCGGAGGCCGAGGGCGGCGATACGACTCATCCGCCGGTCCGCTTCGCCGCCGGGAAGCACGACGACGTCGGTCACACCGGCCGAGAGGTTGACCGCCGCGGAGGCTCCAAGGGCGACAGCACGAGTGCGTGCCTCGACGGCCTCGTCGTGGGTGCCGCCCAGGACCAGGACCCTGTGCCCGGTGAGCGACTGATCCGCCGTAGCAGTGGATGCGGTCGGTGCGGCGGTGCGCTGGGCCGGGACGTTCGACGCGGGCGTGGGCGCGGGCGGCGCGGTGGCCGCGCTCGCGGGCGTCTCCGCAGCGCGACGCTGCCGGGCGGTGCCCTTGGCCTGGCCGGGCTGCACGCTCTCCAGCAGCCGCAGGTAGATCGGCTCGTCCACGAGGGGGACGCCCTCGTCCGCGGCGCGACGCAGCTTCCCGGATGCGGCGCCGGGGTCGTTGGTGACGACGACGCTCGTCTGGCCGCTGACCGAGGTCACCATGTTCAACCCTGCCGCTACCGAGCGGGCGACCAGTTCCTCACGGGAGACCTGGGTGTCCCCGGTGATGGCGACCTTCATGCCCTGCACCAGGGGCCCGCCCGACTCCAGGCGACCTGGGTTGCGGTACGCGCAGGGCGTCTTGAGGACATACGGCTTGTAGTCCCGGCGGGGCGGGCACTCCAGGAGCGGCAGAGACAGGCCCAGTTGCTCAGCCGCACCCAGCGAGCCGCGCAGAATGCCGGAAAGCACCCGTACGTCGTCCTGCGCGTCGTGGGCCCTCTCCTGACGCACGCCGTAGTGCGCGGCGAGGGTGCCCAGTTTGAGATCAGGCGTCGCGGGCCCGACCAGGCGGTTGAGGGCCAGCGTGCACAGCCGTCTGCCGACCGGGACCCAGGAGCGGACGTGGGCGAACTCGTGGGCCAGGAAGTCGTAGTCGAACTGCGCGTTGTGGGCGACCAGCACCCGACTGGTGAGCAGTGCCTCCACCTGCGGCGCGATCTCCTCGAAGGTGGGCGCTCCTGCGAGACGGGCGGGGGTGAGGCCGTGGATGTGCACCGGGCCGGGGTCGCAGCCCGGGTTGAGGAGGGTGGAGAACTCCCCTGTCTGGTTGCCGTGCGCGTCCAGCGTGAGGATCGCAAGGGACAGGACGCGGTCCCGGCCGGGTCTCAGCCCGGAGGTCTCCACGTCCACGAGCGCCCAGTCGTGGACGTAGTCGGGCAGGGTCGGCCACTTCGGGCTCGACGACAGCAGGACCATATGTGGCTTCCCCCCGGAAACAGCGGCGCGCTCGACCTCTCCGTGATGATGGTCGGCGGGGTACGATTTTCGCACGTATCGGGCGCTGCTCTGGTGGATCTGTGCCGGAGAGCCAGCCGGCAGGCACCGATCGGGAACCTCAACACCCACCACCGCGACAACACACGCGGCACGACCCAGGTACCGCGCGTCCCCGAACTCGACCCGCACGCACGCACTCACTCACGCACTCACGCACTCACGCACTCACGCACTCACGCACTCACGCGAGAGCCTCGCCGTCGTCGGCCGCTCCGGAAGCGGCAAGACCACCCTCGCCCGCTGCCTGGCCGAACCCCACCGGCCCGCGCGGCCGCGCGGCGAGCCCGCACGGGTCACTTCACCGACCGGCCTCCGATGAGGCACGCCGCCATGCCGCATCCCTCAGTAGCCGCAGTCCGTTGAGGCCGACGATGACGGTCGAGCCTTCATGGCCGGCGACGCCGAGCGGCAGCGGCAGAGTGCCCGCGAGGTTCCAGACGACGAGGCCGGTGATGAACACCCCGGCGATGACGAGGTTCTGCACGACCAGTTGCCGGGCGTGCCGCGAGAGGGCGATCACGGTGGGAACGGTGGCGAGTTCGTCGCGGACGATCACCGCGTCGGCGGCTTCCAGCGCCAGGTCGGAGCCGGCCCGGCCCATGGCCACGCCGGTGTGGGCGGCGGCCAGGGCCGGGGCGTCGTTGACGCCGTCCCCGACGACCAGCACCCTGCGGCCGGCGTCCTGAAGCTCCTTGACCTCCCGCACCTTGTGCTGCGGCAGCAGTCCGGCGCGTACGTCCTCGATGCCGACCTCGGCGGCCAGGCGTGCGGCCGCGCGCGGGTTGTCACCGGTCAGCAGCGCCGGGGCGGTTCCGGTGAGGGCCGTCAGGGATACGACGGTCAGGGCAGCGTCCGGGCGCAGGCGGTCGGCGAGGCCCAGGATGCCGACCGGGACGCCGTCGGCGGTGACGAGGACGGCGGTGCGCCCGTCCTCCTCCAATTCGGCGGCCAGGGCCACCGTGTGGGCTGCCCTTGCGTCACTCGCGCCGTCGAGGAGGCGGGCCGGGGAGCCCACTGCGACCACTCGCCCATCGACAGTGGCGGTCACTCCCACGCCGGGCGTGGAGTCGAAGTCCTCGGCGGGCGACAACGACAGGCCGCGCTCGCGGGCCGCGTCCACGACCGCCCGCGCCAGCGGATGCTCGCTGGGGTGCTCGGCGGCCGCCGCGAGCGCCACCAGCTCCCGCTCCTCCAGGCCGGATCCGGGCAGCGGCCGTACGTCGGTGACCCGCGGCACGCCCTCGGTCAGCGTGCCCGTCTTGTCCAGCGCCACGGCGTCGACCTGCCCGAGCCGCTCCATCACCACCGCCGACTTGACCAGCACACCGTGCCGTCCGGCGTTGGCGATCGCCGACAGCAGAGGCGGCATGGTGGCCAGCACGACCGCGCAGGGCGAGGCCACGATCATGAAGGTCATGGCCCGCAGCAGCGCCCCGGTCAGGTCGTCGCCGAAGGCGAGCGGCACGAGGAAGACGGCGAGGGTGGCGGCCACCATGCCGAGCGAGTAGCGCTGTTCGACCTTCTCGATGAACAGCTGGGTGGGCGCCTTGGTCTCGGACGCCTCCTCGACCATGCGGACGATCCGGGCGATCACCGAGTCGGAGGCGTCGCGTTCGACGCGGACGCGCAATGCGCCCGTGCCGTTGACGGTACCCGCGAACACCTCGTCGCCGGGCTCCTTGACGACGGGGAGTGGTTCGCCGGTGATGGTCGCCTGGTCGACCTCGCTCGCCCCGTCCAGCACCCGGCCGTCGGCACCGACGCGCTCGCCCGGCCGTACAAGGATCAGGTCGCCGACCGTCAACTCCTCGACCGGCACCGCCTGGCCGGAGCCGTCCGGGACCAACCGGGTCGCGGTGGGCGGTGCCAGGTCGAGCAGGCCACGCACCGAGTCGGCGGTCCGGGCCGTGGCCAGCGCCTCGAGCGCGCCCGAGGTCGCGAAGATGACGATCAGCAGGGCACCGTCCATCACCTGCCCGATCGCCGCGGCACCGAGGGCCGCGACGACCATCAGCAGATCGACGTCGAGGGTCTTCTCCCGCAGCGCCTTCAGACCCTCCCAGCCCGACTCCCACCCACCGGTGGCGTACGCCAGCGCGTACAGCGACCCCCAGAGCCAGACCGGTGCACCGGTCAACTGCGGCGGCAGCGCGAGCAGGAAGAAGCCGGTGGCCGCGGCGGCCCAGCGCACCTCGGGCAGCGCGAGGGTCCGGGTGCGCCGCCGGGGCACTCCCGTTTCCCGTGCGGACGCGGCCAGGCCGGCCGGAGACGGAGTGAGGGTGGAGGTCATCGGAGTCGGGATCCTTCACAGGGGACGTATCCAGGCATGTGGGCATACGACGGGCGGCCGCATCCCTGACTTCCTCGCACCATACAGGAACACATGAAGACTCGTTCATTTCTTCATAGACGGACGCCCCCAGCTCCGTAGGATGTGAGCCATGGGCCACGGAGCTGACACCAGGACCGCCACCGCACGGGAGCGCCTCGAGACGGTGGGCGCCACCGACGTGGCTGCCACCCTTCAAGCCCTCGCGACCCCGTCCCGGCTGCGCATCCTGGCCCGCCTCCAGGAGGGCCCGTGCGCCGCGACCGAACTCGCCGACGCCGTCGGCATGGAACAATCCGCCTGCTCCCACCAGTTGCGACTCCTGCGCAACCTCGCCCTGGTCACCGGCGAGCGACAGGGACGCTCGGTCATCTACGCGCTGTACGACAACCACGTCGCCGAACTCCTGGAGCAGGCTCTTCATCACGTGGAGCACCTGCGCCTGGGCCTGCGCGACACGCCCACCGTCGCGACCACGACGACAACAGCGGACTGACCCTGCTCAGCCGGCACGCAGGACGGCCACGCGACCCGTCCGACCAGCGGCCGGCAGCATTGATAATGGGATCCATTTTCATATAGCGTGGGGGCTCGCCCATAGAGGAGGACCCCATGGCCGTTCCCAAGCGGAAGATGTCCCGCAGCAACACCCGTCACCGCCGCGCCCAGTGGAAGGCCAGCACGCCGTCACTGGTGCCGGTCACCGTCGACGGCTCCACCTATCTGGTACCGCAACGGCTGGTCAAGGCATACGAGCGCGGGCTGCTGCGCCCCGAGGACTGAGCGGCGATGACGTTCGACCGACTGCCCGTCACCGTCCTGTCCGGATTCCTCGGTGCGGGCAAGACCACCCCGGCCGGCTGCTCCGGGCCCTTCCCCACGATGTGATCCGCGGCAGCCTGGAACGGCATTTCGGCGTCGCCCCGGCCTTCCGGAACCGCCACCGCGTCGCCGTCTTCCGCTCCCTCAACCAGTCACCCGGGTTCCGCGACCGCCAACACCGGGAGGGCCCTAGGCTTGCACCGGCGCAGTCGTCACTTCGACAGCTTTCCGCGGGGCGGGGCCAGGCTGGTGCACAGCCTCCGTCGCTAGTGTGCGGCGCGTCCGTGTGTCTCGTACGGCGAAGCGAGCGGTGTGAGCGATCAGGATCATGCGGAGGGCCGGGGCGGGCTCGCCGACGCGGTGCGCCTCGTCGTGCGGACGCTCGTGTACGTCGTCCTCGGCGGTGTCGCGATCGCCGCGATTGCCATGGTCGCCGAGTTCCTCGGGCCGGCGCTCGCGCTCGACCTCTACACCCCGCCCTTCGCCGCCTGGTGGACGGTCTTCACGGCCGTCGTCGTCCAGGGTGTCCCGTTCCTGTTGCTGGGCACGGTCGTCTCCGCCGCCATCGGCGCCTTGGTGCCCGAGCGCGTCTTCAGCCGGCTGCTGCCGCGCAACCAGGCCCTGGCCGTGCCGGTTGCGGGCGCGGCCGGTGCCATCCTGCCCGGGTGCGAGTGCGCGTCCGTACCGGTGGCCGGGAGCCTGATGCGGCGCGGGGTGGCCCCGGCCGCCGCGCTCGCGTTCCTGCTCTCCGCGCCCGCGATCAACCCGGTCGTCCTGGTCGCCACGTCCATCGCGTTCCCCGGGCAGCCGCTGATGGTGGCGGCTCGGCTCGTCGCCTCCCTCGCCACGGCCGTCGTGATGGGTTGGCTGTGGGCGCGCTTCGGGCGGGAGGAGTGGCTGCGGCTGCCGAAGGCTCCTGAGACCGGATCCGGGACCTCCCGCGCGGGTGCCTTCGCCGCGGGACTGCAGCACGACTTCCTGCACGCCGGGGGGTTCCTCGTGCTCGGCTCGGCGGCGGCGGCGACCTTCAACATCACGGTGCCGCGCTCGGTCCTCGACGTCTTCACGGGATCGGCCTGGCTGTCCATCGCCTTGCTGGCGCTGCTCGCCGTGGTGCTGTGCGTGTGCAGCGAGGCCGACGCGTTCGTGGCCGCCTCGCTCAGCGGGTTCGCACCGACCGCGCGGCTGGCTTTCATGGTGGTCGGGCCGATGGTCGACCTGAAGCTGATCGCGCTCCAGGCGGGGACGTTCGGCCGGGCCTTCGCCTTGAGGTTCTCGTCAGCGACCTGGGTGGTCGCCTTGGTGAGCAGTGTGCTGGTGGGGTGGTGGCTGCTGTGAGGCGGTACGGACCGGCCGTGCTGACGCTGTTGGTGGGCGCCGCCATGCTGCGGATCTCGCTGTTCAGCGTCCTGTATCTGCGGTACGTGCAGTCCGGACTGCGGCCGTATCTGGTCGTCTCGGGGGCGCTGCTGGTGCTGTTGGGTGCGGCGGCGGTGGTGAGGGCCGCGCGGGAGGTGGCGGACGAGGACCAGGACCCGCACGACCACGGGCATGTTCATTCCCACCCGACCGGCCCACGCTTTGCCTGGCTGCTCACGCTCCCCGCCACCGCGCTGCTGCTCTTCCCGCCGCCCGCGCTCGGCTCCTACAGCGCGGCCAGGGAGGAGGCGCAGCGCGCGGCGCAGGGCGTTGGCACGTTCCCGGCGTTGCCGGCCGACGACCCGGTGGACCTGAGCGTCGGCGCCTTCACCTCCCGAGCGATCTACGACAGCGGGCGCTCGCTGCAAGGCCGTACGGTCCGGCTGACCGGCTTCGTCACGCATGGCGACGACGACACGTGGTACATCACCCGGCTTCTGGTCTCCTGCTGCGCGGCCGACGCGACCACGAACAAGGTGCAGGTCCGCGGCGCGGACGCCCCGGCTACGGACACCTGGGTGACGGTCACGGGCACCTGGCACCCCAAGGGCAGGCTGGGCTCGACGGCGGCCTGGCCCCCGCTCCTGGACGCGAGGACGGTCAAGAAGGTCCAAGAGCCGTCGGACCCCTACGAGAAGCGCTGACTCGCTCGACGCGGCCTGGTCCCAGCCAAGCGTGGTGCAGCGCGATGGAGCCGGGGACCGTACGCAGGATCTCCTCGACGGCGGCCCGGCGGGCGTCGGCGTGCAGTCCGGCGACGAGCGCGACCGGCAGCCGCCTCTGGTCCCCGTTCACTGCTTGCTCCGTCCGCGTCCGTAACGCCGCTCGAAGCGCTCGACCCGCCCGGCGGTGTCAAGGACTCGCTGGGTGCCCGTGTAGAAGGGGTGGCTCGCCGAGGAGATCTCCACATCGATGACCGGGTAGGTGTTGCCGTCCTCCCACTCGACGGTCTTGTCGCTGGTGGCCGTCGAGCGGGTGAGGAAGGCGAAGTCGGCAGCCCGGTCGCGGAAGACGACGGGGCCGTAGTCGGGGTGGATTCCGGGCTTCATGGCGGTCAGCGCTCCTCACGGAAGTCGACGTGCCGGGCGACGACCGGGTCGTACTTGCGCAGCGTCAGCCGGTCGGGGTCGTTACGGCGGTTCTTGCGGGTCACGTAGGTGTAGCCGGTGCCGGCGGTGGACCTCAGCTTGATGATCGGGCGCAGTTCGTTTCGGGCCATGAACAGCACCATACAAGATATTGGTTTTCATTTTCATCTAGCTGCTACGGTGCTGCCGTACCACCACCCACGAGAAAGAGGGATCATGTCCGCTCACTGCCAACTCACCCGTCGGCAACCCGGATTCGGAAACCGCATCTCCCACTCGCACCGCCGCAGCAAGCGCCGCTTCGACCCCAACATCCAGCGCAGGCGCTACTGGCTCCCGAGCGAGGGCCGCCACGTCCGCCTCACTCTCTCGGCCAAGGGCATCAAGACGGTCGACACGATCGGCATCGAGGCCGCCGTGGCCCGCATCCGCGCCCAGGGAGGGAAGGTCTGATGGCGAAGAAGAGCAAGATCGCGAAAAACGAGCAGCGGCGCCTGGTCGTGGCCTGCTACGCCGCTCGACGTGCCGCGCTGAAGCTGGTCATCTCGTCTCCCTGGACATCCGACGACGAGCGCACCGCCGCCCAGAAGGAGCTTCGACGGCAGCCCCGCGACGCCAGCGCAACCCGTGTGCGCAACCGTGACGCCGTGGACGGACGCCCCCGCGGCCACCTGCGCACTTTCGGCCTGTCCCGCATCCGCGTACGCGAGATGGCCCATGCGGGCGAGCTTCCTGGCGTGACCAAGAGCAGTTGGTGACCTGCCGCGGCACTGGACACGACAGCGGCGCGGCCCGCATCCTGACCCCGTTTCGAACGCGCCTTTCCCTGACGCTGAACAGGGGGCGGGCGGCCGCGCCGGCTTGTGGCGTTCCGCAACGGGTGGGTACGGCGCGTCCCGCACCCCGGAATGGGCTACTAGGCGGCACCAACGAGGCCGTCGAGCCACGCCTGGTGTCCGTTGAGCATACTCCGGGCGCCTCGTCCTCCTGCACGCCCCGGAGGAGCCGCCGCTCAACACGCTCTTCCTGGTCCAGCGGCCCGGCGCCGACACCAACCCCGCCGTGCTCCGCGTCCGCGACCGGCTCCGGCAGGCGGCCCGGAGTTGGTAGGCGGCCGTCAGCTCACGTGCCGTACTGGAGCCAGTGCACCTGCATCTACGGCGCCTTCTCCTACCTCGTCAACACCAAGCAACTCCCCACGAAGGCGAGCGACTTCAAGGCCAAGCTGATCCTGACCTACCCCAACGACGACGACGCCGTGCTCTTCGGCTACCACCAGATCGTCGACAAGTACGGCTGGAACCGCCTTCGCGAAGTTCATGAACGACCACGCGCCGTCGAGCGCTTCCGCTCCCAGGTCGAGCTCTACTTCGGCCAGGTCAAGGGCGCCGACCCCGGCGACCCCGGCGGAACCCTCGGCCGTACGCCCGGGGCCTTCTGACCACTGCCCACACCATCCGTGAGCGGGTCCGCCGTAGCGACGACGGCGGACCCGCGCCGCGGCATCCCCACTTCGCACTCCACGTGCGTGAGCGCGGCGCAGCCCATCCATGGCGTCGATAAGCGGGATAGCGGATTCGGATCGCGCGGAGGATGGCGACCGGGCGCCTGACGACCCATAGTCGTCCCTACCCGCACGCCGCTGTCCGGACCAGCCGCCGGGGTGCGGCCGTCCCCGGCATGCCGTGCGCCGTCGGCGCCAGTGTCAGGCATGCCCGCTCGCGTACACCGTCCCTGGAGTCGCCATGCCCGGTTCCGTTCCGTCGCCGTCTCTCACTGCGGTCGACGATGCCGCGCCGTCATCTGTCTCCGTATCGGGCCCGGCACATCTGCTGCGCGTGACCCTGCTGATGGCAGGCAGTTGTCTGCCGATCCTGGGAGCGGTGCTCATCGCCCCGGTGCTGCCGAAGATGCAGGACCACTTCGTGTCCGCCCGGGAGCCAAGGCGTTGGTGCCGCTCGCGCTGACCGTTCCGGCGCTGGCACACAGCCGTACGCGATTACCTCCCCGCCCACCCCACCACCGTCGACCCGCGCAAGTATCTCGGGGCGGGCTGCTACGCGGTCACGGCCGAGGTCACGCGCCTGCTGGGCAAGCTCTCGGTCTCCCAGACCACTTGAGACCTTCCCACTGGTGGCAGGGCAGCGGCTCCGCACCGACCACACCCTGCAAGCCCCTGGGCCCTCCGCACACACGACGTCGGGCGCTCGGAGCGTCGAACGAGCGCCGTGGTCGGCAGTGGTCACTCAGGCGTGCTCTTTCGCCACGTCGTAGCTCTCTCGCGCCTTCGCCACCTGGTCCATCCGCTCGTTGGTCCACAGCGCCAGGGCACGGACCTGTTCGGCTGCCTCGCGGCCCAAGTCCGTCAGGGAGTAGTCGACGTGGGGTGGGGTCACCGGCTTGACGTCGCGGTTGACCAGACCGTCCCGCTCCAGGCTCTGCAGGGTCTGCCGGAGCATCTTCTCGCTGACCGGACCGACAGGGATGATGGAGCGGCGTAGTTCGGCGAAGCGGTGCGGGCGCTCCAGCAGCCGGATCAGTACGAGGACACCCCAGCGGCTGGTGACGTGCTCCATGGTCAGGCGCTGAGGGCACAGGACCTTGGCGCCGACGCCGCCGGCCACCATGCCGTCCGCCGCGGCACTAACAGCCATATCCGTACCGTACTTCAAAGTACGTACTCACGCAGAGTGACTACAACTCCTAGGGTTGGCGCCAGATCCCTTCACGAGGAGTTGTCTGAAACATGAGCATTGTCGTGACCGGAGCCACCGGGAAACTCGGCCGTTCTGTTGTCCAGGGCCTGCTGGAGAAGGTCCCCGCCGACCAGATCACCGCTGTCGTGCGGAGCAAGGAGAAGGGCGCCGACTTCGAGGCCCTCGGTGTGCGGGTCGCGATAGCCGACTACAACGCGCCCGAGACCTTCGACGGCCTCTTCTCGGCGGGTGACAAGGTCCTCTTGATCTCCAGCAGTGAGATGACCCAGGACCGTGTGGCGCAGCACAAGGTCGTCATCGATGCCGCCCGGGCTTCCGGGGTCGCGCTGCTCGCCTACACCAGCGCCACCGGCTCCCACGACGCTCCGCTCGCCGAAGCGCACCGCGGGACGGAGAAGGTGCTGATGGAGTCCGGGCTGCCGTACGTCCTGCTGCGCAACAACTGGTACAGCGAGATCTTCGTCGACGGGCTGGAGAGGGTGATCGAACGCGGTGTGATCGTCCGGGCCGCCGGAGAGGGCCGTATCGCGTCCGCCACTCGCGCCGACTACGCGGCCGGTGCTGTAGCGGTGCTCACCGGGGAGGGCCATGAGAACAAGACGTACGAGCTGAGCGGAGACCACGCCTGGAACTTCGCCGAGTTCGCCACTGAGCTGGGCAGGCAGACCGGCAAGGAGATCGTCTACACACCGGTCGGCGTCGAGGCGTACATCGACCTGATGACCGGCGCGGGGATGCCCGAGCTGTACGCCGAGATCCTCGCAGGCGCGGAGGCGTCCTTCGCCAAGGGCGAGCTGGCCGGGACGAACGGCGACCTGTCCCGGCTGACCGGACGCCCGACCACGCCGATCGCCGACACCATCGCGGCCGCCCTCAACCAGAGCTGACCTGAGGTGGTGAAGGGATCGTTCGCTGTGACCACGCGTATCACCACACCCTTCACGGTCGATTCCACGGCCGCCGATGTCATGGCCGGCGTCAGCCTGACCGGGCGCCGGGCGATCGTCACCGGTGGATCGTCCGGCATCGGTGTCGAGACCGCCCGCGCGATGGCCGCCGCCGGCGCGGAAGTGACCCTGGCCGTGCGCGACCTCGCCGCCGGGAGAAGCGCGGCAGAGGACATCATCACCCGCACGTGCTGTCCGGACCGCAGTGCGGGGGCGCCCTTTCCCCCGGACACGTCTTCCTAGGAACAGACGACCCACCTTCCCCGCCGCGCTGCCGGCCGAGAGCGGGGACCATGGAGTACATGGCAAGCAACGTCGATCTCAGCCAGTTCCTGCGCCGCTGCCGTGCCCGTATCGCTCCCGAGTCGGTGGGCCTGCCGGAAGGCGGGGCCTACCGGCGCGTGCCGGGCCTGCGGCGTGAGGAGGTCGCGCAACTGGCCGGGGTCAGCACGGACTACTACACACGGCTGGAGCAAGGACGGAACATCACGCCGTCGGACAGCGTGCTGAACGCCATCGGCGAGGCGCTGCGCTTGGACGACGCTGAACGCGCCCACCTCTTCGACCTGGCCAAACCCAGACCCGTCAAGACCCGCGGCCGCGCCCCCGCCGTGCAAAAGGCCCGGGCCGGCTTGCTGCGGTTCCTTGATTCCTTCGACAACCACGCCGGATTCGTCCTCGGCCGCCGCGGCGACGTGCTCGCGACCAACCATCTGTGCCGGGCACTGCTGGCCGACTTCGACGCCATGCCCTACCGGGAACGTAACCTCACTCGCTGGATCGTCCTGGCACCCGAGGCACGGGACCTGTACGCGGACTGGGAAAAGATCGCAGCGGAGATGACAGCGATCCTGCGGCTGGACGCCGGCCGACACCCGACGACACCCGAACCGCCGAGCTGGTCGGCGAACTCACCATGAAGAGCGAGCACTTCCGTCACTGGTGGGACGACCACAAGGTCCTCAACCGCACCTTCGGCCAGAAACGCTTCCGCCATCCCCTGGTCGGCCCGCTGACCATCGACTACCAGGCGTTCACCATGCCGGGTGAGGACGACCAGACCCTGTTCCTCTACATGCCCGCCCCGGACCAGACCTCGCAGGAAGCATGGCGGCTGCTGGCCAGTTGGAACGCCGACCACGCCACCGCACGGCCACAGCCCGCCCACCCCGACCCGTCCCCCACACCAAGGAGCACCTCGTGAACGGGACCCCCACCGAGCGTCCGCTCGCGCTGGTGACCGGAGCCTCTTCCGGCATCGGCTACGAACTCGCCCTGCTGTTCGCCATCAACGGCTTCGACCTGGTGGCCACCGGCCGCAGCGAGAACACCGATCAGGCAGCCACCGACCTCGCCCGGCACGGCGTCGAGGTCACCGCCGTACGCGCCGACCTCGCCCAGGCCGACGGCGTGGAAACCGTATGGCAAGCGGTGGAGAAGACCGGCCGCCCCCTCGACGCGGCAGTCCTGAACGCCGGACGCAGCATCGGCGGCGCCTTCCTCGACACCGACCTCGACGACGAACTCAGCCTGATCGACCTCAACGTCACCTCCGTGGTCCACCTGGCCAAGCACGTCGCCCGCCACATGGCCGCCAACCGGCGCGGCCGCATCCTCATCACGTCGTCCCTCTCCGCCACCCTGCCCACCCCCTACGAGACCGTCTACGGACCCTCACGCGCCTTCACCCGCATGTTCGCCCTCGGCCTGCGCGAAGAACTCAAAGAACACGGCGTCACCGTCACCACCCTCATGCCCGGCGCCACCGACAGCGACTTCCACGCCCGCACCGGCATGAAGAAGAACAGCCGCAAGGACGTCGCCCGCCAGGGCTTCCTGGCCATGATGGACGGACGGGCCGAAGTCGTCGGAGGCGACGCCGCCACCCGGCGCACCGCCCTCAAGCACCGCCTCATGCCAGAAACGCTCAAGGCGTCCCGACACGCCCGCATGGCCAAACCCCGAGACTGATCAGGCCAGAGGCCATCTGCGGCTCCGCTGGGGCGAGTTCGGATGCCCGGAGCGTCGAACGAGCGTGAACGACCAGCCAGAGCAAACTCGGCCGGACCGGTGGCGGCACCGTCCCTCGGTTACGAGAGTGTGGCGTTCCGCCCCCGCCGGGTCCTCCGGGCCGGGGTCAGGGCGCGGTCGTGTCGAAGTGCGGCTTCTCCCGCAGCAGTGCGCTCAGATCGTGGCCGGGCCCGATCTCCGACGGCTGCGCACCACGCCGGAAGACGACGCCGCCCGCCTCGATTCCGCCCAGCGTCAGCCGGTCCGCCTCCCTCCGCAGCCAGGTCCCCTCGCGCAGGCCCACCACCGGCACGTCGTTCTCCTCCAGGAACTGCTCCAGCCGCTGCGCCCGGGTCTCGCCCATGTGGGCGGTGTCCGGCCGGGCGTCCAGGTAGTGCGGGTTGATCTGGAACGGCAGCAGGCCCAGCGCCTCGAACGACGGCGGCTGGACGATCGGCATGTCATTGGTGGTGCGCAGCGTGGGACAGGCCATGTTGGTGCCCGCGCTCGACCCCATGTAGAGCGCGCCGGCGGTGACCCGTTCCCGGATCGCCCGCACCATGTCCTGCTCGTGCAGCGCCTTGAGCAGCCGGAAGCTGTTGCCTCCACCGACGAACACCGCCTGCGCTCCCCGTATCAGCTCGGCCGGGTCCGGCGCGGTGTGGGCGCCGGTCACCTCAACTCCCAGGGGCGCGAGGGCCTCGGCCACCTGCGCGGTGTAGCCGTCCCGGTCGGCCAGGGCATACGGCACGAAGACCAGGTGGCGCGCCCCGTCGAGCGCGGCGCCGATCTCCTCCCGCGCGTGGTCCAGGTAACCGCGTCCAGGCGCGGTGGAGTTCGAGAGCAGCAGCAGTCGCATGATGGCCTTTCCTGGCGGTGGCTCGTGGATTGCGGTGGACGCCGACCGTACGGCCCCTTCGGAGCGGACCCTTTCAGAGCCTGCCCGCCGGCCCGGCCCGCCGTGGCCGCAGGGGCGTCAGCAGCTTGCCGAGGTCCGTCGCCGCCTGGAGCAAGGGGGCGACGAGTTCCGCCTTGCGGGCCCGGAATGTGTCGAGGGGAGCGGCCACGGACAGTGTGCCCACCGGTCGCCTGCCCACCATGACAGGGGCCGCGAGCGCCGCGGTTTCCGGGTCGTACTCGCCTTCGGAGTACGCGTAACCGTTGCGCCGCACTTCGGCGAAGCGCTCCTCCAGCAGGGCGGGATCGGTCAGCGTGCGGTCGCTGAACCGGGCCATCGGGCGACCGTACAGCAGTGCGGCCCGGTCGCCCGGCGCGAGCATACCGAAGTAGGCGCGCGAGGTGGCTCCGGCGTGCGCCGGGTACAGCTCGCCCTCGAGACCGTAGAAGCGCAGGGGGCCGGTCGCCCCGTCCACCGCCGTGACGCAGCGCATGTGCACCCCGTCGGGTACGGCGAACAGCGCGCTGACCCCCACCGCGTCCGTCATGGCCCGCAAGGTGGGCCGGACCAGGCTGGCCAGCCCGCCGTCCCGCTCCCACACCCGCGCCAGGTGCCAGACGGCGGGACCGAGCCGGTACCGGCGGGAGCGGGCGTCGGAGACCAGGAAGCCCCGGTAGGCGAGCGCGGCCAGCAGCCGCTGCGCCACCGATTTGTCCAGGCCGAACTCCGTCGCGACATCGGTGACCCCCCATTCGGGGCGCTCACGGTCGAAGGAGAGCAGGAGGCTCAGGACTCGGTCGGCGGTCTGCAGCGGAGGGGGCGTCGCTGTTACCGGTGTTACCGGGGTGCTGTCAGTCATGGCCAAAGCGTAAACAATCCCGCATATCGAGAAAATATTGCGCTCTGCGCTCGGGGAGGCGGATGGTGAGCCACGTTGGCGTGAATCCACCGCGCCGGACCCGGTACGGGACAACCCCGTAGGGCGCGGTTCCGTCCGGCCTGTACGGCGAGATCGCGTACGGGACCGGGTACGGCCCGGTCCCGTACGGCTGATCCCGTACGAGAAGCCCCACCCGGGACCTCGCGCACAGGACCGCCGACGGCCGCACGGAACGACGCCTCTTCCACGCGGCCACCCGCACCCGCCGCCCGTCCGGTCAGGCCGCCGCACCGGCCGACCCCGTCGTGAGAGGCCCTCTCTTGCTGAAGCACGTCCTTGAGATCATCGAACTTCTCGACCGTCCGCAGACCAGTGGGGAACTGCTGGCCGAGCATCTGCGGGCCGTCCAGGCCGCCGCGGGTGCCGACGCGCGGACAGCGCCGCAGGTCGAGGTGCGCACGGTCACTGGTGAAAAGGGCAGTACGGACTTCGTGTCCGTCACCGTCCCCGGCCGAAACGGACGGCTCGGCGGCGGTGACGCACCGACCCTCGGCATCCTCGGCCGGCTCGGCGGAGTGGGCGCGCGCCCGGAACGTATCGGCCTGGTCTCCGACGCCGACGGCGCGGTGGCGGCGCTGGCCGCTGCCGCCAAGCTGCTCGACATGCACGCCCGCGGTGACGTTCTGGACGGCGATGTGACGGTCTCCACACATGTGTGCGGGTGGGCCCCGACCCGTCCGCACGATCCCGTACCTTTCATGGATTCCCCGGTGGACACCCTGACCTGCAACCGGGAGGAGATCTCGTCCGAGATGGACGCGGTCGTCTCCATCGACACCACCAAGGGCAACCGGCTGCTCAGCCATCGGGGGATCGCTCTGTCACCTACCATCTGCCAGGGCTGGATCCTGCGGGTCAGCGAGGACCTGCTGTCCGTCCTGGAGAGCGTGACGGGGGAGCCCGCGCGGGTCCTGCCCGTGACCACACAGGACATCACCCCGTACGGCAACGGGGTGCACCACATCAACTCCATCCTCCAGCCCGCCGTCGCCACCGACGCCCCGGTGGTCGGCCTCGCGATCACCGCCGGTACGGCGGTGGCCGGGTGCGCCACCGGGGCCAGCCACGAGGGCGACATCGCGGCGGCGGCCCGGTTCGCGATCGAGACGGCGAAGGAGTTCGGCCGCGGGGGCGCCCGGTTCCTCGACCCGGACGAGTTCGCGCGCCTGGTGGAGCTCTACGGGCCGATGACCCGACTGCAGGCGGCCCCGGAGGAGACACCGGCCCCGGTCCCGGCGGGATGACCTCACCGGATCACCACCGGGGCGCCGCCCCGCCGCATCCCCGGCGACGGACCGGCGCCAGGGCCTGACCCCACCCGCTCCTCGGACCGCCCTGGCGATGTCGCACCACGGTCCGGAAGACCAGCGCTCCCCGCACCACAGCCGCGCGGCAGTACGCGCGGGACGCACTGCCGCGACCCCGTACAGCCGCGCCGTCCCTTCTGGAGTCCCCTTGAACCCGAGCAGCTCGACCGCCTCCACCGGCTCCACCGGCTCGGCCGACCCGTCGGACACGACGGGGGCACCGGCCAGGCACCCGCGCGCCTTCGAACCGATCACGCTGCTCATCACGATCGTGGTGTCGGTCCTCGGTGCCCTGATCGGCATCGTGCTGATCACCTCGCTCGGTGTGTCCCCGAACACAGCGGTCATCGGTGCGCTGATAGCGATGCTGATCGGCCGGATACCGGTGGGCATGATGAAGCGGATGCGCTCCCAGCACCGGCAGAACCTGGTGCAGTCCGCGGTCTCCGGTTCCACGTTCGCCGCGGCCAACTCCCTGCTCACGCCCATCGCGGTGCCCTTCGCCCTGGGCCGTACGGACCTGGTGTGGCCCATGCTGGGCGGCGCCGCCATCGGGCTGGCGGTCGACAGCTGGGTGCTGTTCCGGGTGTTCGACTCCTCGCTGCTGCCCGCCACCAACTCCTGGCCCGCGGGCGTCGCGGCGGCTGAAACGATCAAGGCGGGGGACAGCGGCGGGCGCAAGGCCGCGGTGCTCGGCGCCAGTGCGCTGGTCGGCCTGGTCGGCGCGTTGCTGAAGCTGCCCACCAGCGCGGCGGGTGTCGGCTTCCTGGGCAACATCTGGGCGCTGTTGATGTTCGGCATCGGGCTGACCGTCGCCCAGTACGCCCCTGACGTCCTGCACGTCGACCTCGCCGCCGAGCATGTGCCGCACGGCCTGATGATCGGCGCGGGGCTCGTCGCCCTCGTACAGGCACTGCTGCTGATGAGGAACCGTAGGAGCGGTGGCAAGGACCGCTCGGTCGGCGCGGACCCGGTGGCCGGCGACGGACCGACGGACGACGCTCAGGGGCTTACGGTCGGGACCCCGCAGCTCCGCCGCGGCCTGCTGGAAGGCATGGTGCTCTTCCTGTGCGGCGCCGTCGTGGTCGCGATCGCGGGCGGTGTGGCCGGCGGGATGTCCGTGCCCGGCCTGATCGGCTGGGTGGTGCTGGCCGGCGCTGCCGGCCTCGTGCACCAGCTCATCGTGGGCCTGGCGGCGATGCACTCCGGATGGTTCCCGGCCTTCGCCGTCACCCTGATCATTCTCATCGTCGGTCTGGTCCTGGACATCCCGACCGTGCCGCTCGCTCTCCTGGTGGGCTACACCGCCTCCACCGGTCCCGCGTTCGCCGACCTCGGTTACGACTTCAAGGCGGGCTGGCTGCTGCGCCGAGGCGCCGTGCCGTGGAAGGTGTTCGAGCTGGACGGCCGGCGCCAGCAGTATCTGGCCCAGCTCGTCGGCTTCGCCGTGGCTCTCGTGGTGGTGGCCGTCGCCTGGAAGTCGTTCTTCTCCGACGGCCGCGTTCCGCCGGTCTCCGAGGTGTACGTCACGACCATCAAGACCGGCCTCGACCCGGGCACCATGCAGACCATGCTGCTCTGGGCCATCCCCGGCGCGCTGGTGCAGTTCCTCGGCGGATCGTCCCGGCAGATGGGCGTCCTGCTGGCCACGGGACTCCTCGTGGCCACCCCCAACGCCGGCTGGATGGTGCTCGCCGCGCTGGTCATCCGGCAGGGGTACACGGTGTGGCGCCGTCGGGGTCTGACCGATCCCGAGGCGCGCGAGCAGTCCGACGAGCAGGCCGAGAACGATCTGTCACTGGTCGGCGCCGGGCTGGTCGCGGGCAGTTCGCTGAACGACGTGGGGCAACTGACGAAGGCCCTGTAGGCAGGTCCCACCCGCCGGAGCCGCCGACCGCTCACGGCATTCATCCCGTACGGCGGTCACGCGACCGTTGTCACGCGCGGACATCACCAGCCCACCGGCTCACCGGCTCACCGGCTCACCACTCACGCGAAGGAACGGTCATGAACGTCGCCGACAGCGGAAGCCTTCCGAACACACCGGCTCTCGGCCTTGTCACCATCGGTCAGGCCCCGCGTACCGATCTGCGCCCGGACGCCGAACCGCTGCTGCCAGGCCTACGCCTGGTCGAACACGGCGCGCTCGACGACGACCGCTTCGACGGCGACGCGGAGGCCGGGACCCGCCGGATGCTGGCCCCCGAGCCCGGCGAGGCGCCCCTGGTCTCCCGGCTGCGTGACGGAGGCTCCGTGTTGCTCGGGCACGCCGCGCTGGTCCCGAGGATGGAGGAGGCGGTGGCCCGCGCGGAGCGGGACGGAGCCGCCGCGACGCTCGTCCTGTGCACGGGCCGCTTCCCCGCCGTCGCGTCCACCCGGCCGCTGCTGTTCGCCGAGCCGCTGGTGCAACGGGCTGTCGCGGCCCTTGTCGGGACCGACCCGGTGGGGATCGTCTGCCCGCACCCCGACCAGGCCGAGGACGTGGCCCGCCGCTGGTCGGACGTACTACCCGGTGCGGTACGGGCCGCCGGGGCCAACCCGTACGCGGCACGGGAACGCGCTCTCGCCGAGGTCGCCGAGGCCGCGCGTGCGCTCGCCGCCGACGGCTGTTCCTGGCTCGTCCTGGACTGCATCGGCTACACCGAGGAGATGCGGCGCACGGCGGCGCGAGCGGCGGCCCGCCCCGTACTGCTGGCGCGGGCGGTGGCAGTGCGGATGGCCGCAGAGGCGGTAGCCGCCTTCGGCTGACAGCGACGCCGGCCCGGACCTCCTGGGCCGTCGCCACGCTTTCCACCGGCCGCCGTAGCCCTGGCCGTGGCCACCGCGCTTGCCGGGACCGTCGTAGTCGCACCAGCTTGAGGAGTGACAGAGTATGCAGCCCACGCCGTCGTCCGCGTCAGGGCCGTCGCCCATGCCGGCCGTGCCGACCGTCGGCATCATCCGGGTCCTCACCAGCGATGACCCGACGGCGATCGCGGAACACGGCCGCCTCCTCGAACGCCACTACGGCTTCCCGACCTTCTCCCGGTGCATCCCCGGGCAGCCGTACGGCATCCACGACCAGGAATCCGAGCGCTGTGCCGAGCCGAAGATCGTGGCCCTGGCCCGCGAGATGGCCGCCGAGGGCGCCGACACCATCATCATCAGCTGCGCCGCGGACCCGGCCCTCGAACGGACCCGGGAGGCCGTGGACGTACCGGTGCTCGGTGCCGGTGCGGCGGCGGCCGCGGTGTCACTCGGCCTCGGTACCCGCATCGGGGTACTTGGCATCACCGACGAGGCGCCGCCCGGAGTACGCGCGGTTCTCGGTGACCGCTTCACCGGTGCCGTGCGCCCGCGTGAGGTGCGCCGTACGACCGACCTCCGCGCGCCCCACGGTGCCCCGGCGGTCCTGGAGGCGGCGGCCCGCCTGGTCGAGTCGGGAGCGGACACCCTGCTGCTGGCCTGTACCGGCCTGACCACGATCGGCATCCGCCCCCGGCTCGAAGACCTCTTGGCGGTCCCCGTGGTCGACGCGGTGCTCGCCGCGGGCCTGATGGCCTCGTACACCCGGACCCGCTGAGCGGCCGACGCGGCGGGTGCCGCCTTCCCCCGTGGTCATCCCTCTCCCCGCTTGCCTCAGCCCTGCTGATCTTCGACTACGGGTTAGACGCCGATGGGCCGAGTTCGAGGCCGGTTCCGGCCGAGGAATGCGGTAAGGAGGACGGGGTGTCTCTGGATGTAGCGCAGGGCCGCACCGGCCGCTTCGTCCCTCTCGGTACTACTGCCTGAGCTCGCCCCTTCTGGCCGTGGAAGATCTTCCGGGCGAGGTAGTGGCGGGACTCCTGCCGGTTGAGCTGGGTGTTGATGCGCCGGGCAGGTGGTGCAGACGCCGGTCCAGCACCTCAGGACGTCCTGGAGGGCGTCGAGGACTTGGTAGAGGGTGAGCCCGGTCCGGGCGCTTTTGGGGCCAGGCGCTGTTCGGTGAGGAAGGCGTGGGCTGCGGTCACGAGAGTGACGTGCTGGTGCCAGCCGGGCCAGGAGCGTCCCTCGAAGTGGTCCAGACCCAGGCCGTGCTTGAGTTCGCGGGTAGTGCCACCCAGGTCGAGAGCCGACTGGGCACGGACACGATCTACTACCACCACCCCACGCACAGTTTCGTCCTCGTCCAGTACAAGCGCTTGGAAACCCGGCACGAGGAATACCGGGTGAACAAGCAGCTCCTGGACCAGATGGACCGCTTGGAACAGGTTTCACAGCTCAGTTCAAAACCCGCCCGCTCCCACGAGTGGCGCCTCTCCCCGGACGCGTGCTTCCTGAAGTTCGCACACTGGCGAACGGGGCAGCTTCCAGCACCGAGCTGGCGTGCCGGTCGGAGGGGCTCGGGCGACGCTCCATGAAGTTGGTCATGCAGGTTGCGGGCGGAATTCCGCGGTCTTGGTCGATTGTCCTTCGCAGTTGACCGCGGTAGTGGCGGCGACGGCCGCCGTGTAGGCCACGCGGTGGCATGCCACGCCGCCGGGTCTGCACGAGTCGTCACTCCCTCGTACGGTGAGGACGTTTCGCAGTCGGCCAACGAGACTTCCCTCGGACGGAGTTACGGCATTTTCAGCGCACGAGGCTGAAGGGAGGGGACGGCCACCGTGTGTGGGCCGTCGTCACGACGGCGGTTCGGCCTGGGGCCGGGCGGCCTGGAGGTCGCTGATCCTGTCCGGCCGGCCGAGCAGGATCAGCGGCAGGTGTAGGCGAAGGAGGCGGACGCCGTGTGCCGGCTGGGGGACTCGATGACCAGCCGCGCTGTCGCCTTGCTGGTGCCCTTGCCGTGGAAGGTCCACTGCAGGCGGAGGCGCGTCTCGTCCTGCCCCCTGCCCAGCCGCTCTTCGCGCGGGCCCGAGGAAGTGCCGTCACTGCGGTTCCACTCGTAGGTGAACGCGCCGGCCGCCCCATTGGTTTTCACCACCGCTACCACCTCGGCTGTTCCGTCGCATCCGAGGACACTGCTCGTCTGCGCCGTCACCTGGGCGATCCGCAGATCCGCCGTCTGCCGTTGCCAGAGCAACCAGGCCAGCACGATGGCCAGGACGGCCGCCGCCAGGCGGTATCTGCCTAGCCAGTGCAGTCGACCGCGGGGCTCCTGCCGGCCCTTGCGCTTCGGCGTGCCGCGCCAGACGTCGACGGCGGTGTCCGTCAGCCCCAGGGGCGGGACGCCCGGTCCGAAATGCAGGACATCGGACTCGGGCGCGGGCTCGGCACTGGTCCAGTGGGCGTCGAGGACGGTCGGAACGTAGGTGGCGTCGTCGACGTCCCTGATGGTCGGCTGCACATCCGGGTCCTGCAAGGTCGGCCCCAGATCCGGATCCGTCAACTCCCACGGCACCACCGGGCGCTCGCCGCGGTCCATCATCCTCGCCCTCCGTTCGGCTCGCTCTCACAGACCCCGGTAGGCCGACATCAGCCGGGCTCGCCCTCCACCCCTTCCGGAACCCCTTGCCGCGGGGTCACAGCTGACGTCGAAGCCGAACCGGTGCCGCCGCCGACGGCGGAGTTGCCGGAGTCGGTGCTGTTCTGGCTGGTGGTGCTGAGTGACAAGGTGCTGGAGCTGAGGCCTGAAATCTCATGCGAACCGGCACCGGTGCTGGTGTCACCGCCCGAGCTCACGCCCTTGCCGGACCCGGTGCCGCCCGATGACCCGGGTTCACCGTCGCCGGTCCCCGCGTCCGAGTGGCCGTCCCTCGCACCCCGGTCCGTGTTCCCTCCGGTGCCCGTGCTCCCCTGGTCGGATCCGGCATCGCCTGTGGTCCCGGTGTGGGAGTCCATGCCCCCATCACCGCCGACATGATCGGTGCCGGTGTTGTCCGTCCCGCCGTTCCCCTCGCCGGTGTTCCCGTCGTCGTGGGAGTCCGTTTCGCTGTGGTCGGTGTCGTCCTCCGTGCCGGTGTTCTCGTGCGTGTGGTCGGCGTCGGCCTGGGTATCGGTGTCCTCGTGGCCGTGGGCCTCGGTGTCGCCGTTGCCGGTCCCGTCCTCCGTGCCGGTGTCCCCGTCGGTGATCGTCCCGGTGTCGCCGTGCCCACTGCCCTTCTCCTCGTCGGAGCCGGTATCACCCGTGTGGGTCCGGGAGTCCGTGCCGCTGTCCCCCGCCACACCACCGGAACCCGAGTCGGAACGGGTGCCGCCATCGGCGGGCGCGATGCCGGCGCCGCCGTCTCCGTGGCCACTGCTGCCCTGAGCTCCAGATGTGCCAGATGTGTCGGAGTCCGAAACCGACCCGGACGTGTGGCCGTGCTCGGTGCCCCGCGTCTCCTTCGCCGAGCCGGTGTCCTTCCGTGCGTCGAGCCTGGTGACGGATTGGGTGTGAGCAGCGGTGTGCGCTTCGGCCCCGCCCGCCCAGCCGCTGGTCGTCAGGCTCAGCAGCCCCGCCACCGCCACGGCGGCCGCGCCGGTGAGCACATCGCCCCGCCTGCGCAGCCGACTGCGGCGCCGTGCGGTCAGCACGGTGTGGGCCAGTTCGGCCGAGGAGCCCACCAGACGAGCGTCCAGGCGTGAGATCGCCAGCGGCACCAGGGCCGCCGCCACCGCGGCCAGCCGGCTCTGGCCGCGTTCCTCCCAGTCGGATCCGTACGCGTTCTCGGCCACCCACTCCAGATCCCGCAGGAAGTCGAAAGCGCTCGGGGGCCGGAGCGCCGGATCCTTGGCCATGCCGTGCCGGATCAGCCCGCGTACCTCTTCCGGCACCCGGTCCATCGGCACCGGCTCCTCGACGTGCTGGCGCTGGAAGTCCCATGTTGCCGGCCCCTCGAACGGACGCACGCCGGTCAGGCACTCGTAGAGTGTGGCGGTCGCCGCGTACACATCGCCGGCCGGGGTAGCGGCCTCCATTTTCCACTGCTCCGGGGGCATGTACGAAGGGGTGCCGCGCCTGTCGTGGCGGTCGCCGGTGCGCGCGGAAATTCCGAAGTCCACCAGCTTGGTCCGACCGTCCCAGTTCACCAGCACGTTTTCGGGCTTGTAGTCGCGGTGCACCACGCCGACGCCGTGCGCGGCGGCCAGCCCGAGCAAGGACCCTTTCAGCACGATGAGTGCGGCCTCGGGGTGTGTGGGCCCCTTCTTCAGCAGCGCGCGGAGTGCGGCGCCGTAAACCAATTCCATGACGATGGCCGCGCCCTGCTCGGCTTCGACGTACTCGTAGAGCCGCGTCACATGAGGCGATGTCAGACCACTGAGAAGCCGGGCCTCGGTTCGCAAGGCAGTGCGAAATTCCGTCTTCGAACACAGTTCCTCATTGAGGTACTTGATCGCGACGTTCCGGCCGGTCGCGGTATGGCGGGCGATCATTACCCGACCGCCACCACCTTTGCCCAGTTTCTTCAAATCGATATAGCCGGGGACGGTCCATGAATCGTCATCCCATTCGACGTTCCACCCGTCGCGATCGGTCGCTCCTGCCACACTTCCCCCTGGCGTTCAGTCGTACTGAGACTCCCCGAATGAGGCACCCGATGGGAATTCTTCCAGCGGGAAGAGATCCAATACCGCGAGAAATTTCACAGTTCTGCAACCGTTATCGCTGACGTTAATTCAAGCAACAGAGACAAGAGTGGTCGTTTGTGCAGCGGAGCGGAACTGTGTGGTGGTTGCGAGCCGGTTTTTCCACGCACGCACGAACACTGCCGTGGCCGACGGGCTGGTCGGCCGGTGGTGCCGCCGGTCGGAGGGACGGGCGACTGCGCATCGAACGGGCGCAGGCGACCGTCACTGGCCGCGCCAGATGTCCTCGAAGGCCGTGCCCTCGGTCTCCCGGCGCTGACGAACGGCGGCCAGCTCCGTGACGGCGTCGCTGAATCCGCGCCAGTGGTCCACCACGCGGCTGCCGACCGCTGAGACAGTGTGCCCTCTCGTCCGGTCGCCGCTGTACTGGCGGCCATCAGACGAGCGTCGTCTGAGCGTCAAGACGACCTGCCGCTGTGCGGGCCTGGATCGAGGAGACGCATCCGTCGTCCCAGTACCGCCCCAAAAACGGCAGGTCAGTGGCGCTCACAAGTACCTGCCGTGGTTCACGTCGTGCCCTGCGGAAGGCTGGCGGTCCGCCGACGGCTCACCGTGAGCGCGGAGGCCGAATGAACGAGCGGCTCACGACGGCTCGCTCGCTCCGAGGCGGCGGGCGATCGCCCTTGCCCCGTCGAGGACCAACTCGACGTAGTGATCCTTTTCCGTGTCACTCCACCGCGGGGTGGGCACCGAGATGCTCATGGCCGCCACACAGTTGCCGAGGCGGTCGTAGACCGGGGCTGCGACACAGGCCGCGTGGTCATTGGACTCGCAGTACTCCTCGGTCCAGCCTCGCTCGCGGGCCGCTTCGACCTCGGCCAGCAGTCCCTTCCGTGTGGAGATGCTGTTCGATGTCATCTGCTGCAACGCCTTGTCGTTCGGAAACAGCTCATCGAGTTCCTGGGCCGAAAGCGCGCTCAGCAGCGCCTTTCCTCCCGCGGTGCAGGACGCGGGCAGTCGGCTTCCCACCTGCGACACCAACCGGACCGAGTACTTGCTGTCGATGCGCACGATGAACACGGCGAATCTGCCGTCCCGTACGACCACCTGCACCGTTTCGCCGCATGCCCGCGCCACCTCGACGGCACACTCACGGCCCACGGTAGCGAGGTCGAGTCCGCGCTCGTAGCCGGCGCCGAGGCGCAGGGCGCTGAGCCCTATCGCGACCCGTCCGGACTCCTTGGAGACCGTCACATAGCCCCGATCGGCCAGTGTGTTGACGAGTTCGTGCGTGGTGGCACGGGGCAGGCCGAGGTGCTGGGTGATCTCCGGGACCCGCAGCCCCTCATCCTGGTCGACGAGCAGTTCCAGGATGTCCAGGCCCCGGCGAAGGGCCGGAGCGGTAAGACGCGTCACGATGACCTCCCAGCACACTTACCAACAGACGACGTCCAAAATATCAGACATCCTGTGCGGGGGTACATCTCCCATCCGATGGTCAGGTGACGTCGAGGGCGATTCTGCCCAGCTCGCCGAGGTCGGCGACCAGCCGGTCGCCGGCGCTGATCGCCGTCGGGGCGCACAGGGTGCCGCTCAGAACGATGTCCCCGGCTTCCAGTCGCCTTCCGCTGCGCAGCAGGTGTCCGGCCAGCCATGCGACCGCCTCGGCGGGGTCGCCCATCACGGCGGTTGCGCTCCCCGGCACCGTTCGAGAGCCGGTCGACAGTGTGGCGGTGATCTTCGACAGATCCGCCGACACCGGTGAAGTGACCGGGGGCCCCAGCACCGCGCGGGCGGCATTGGTGTTGTCGGCGACCAGCATGGGGAGCGTCCGCGCGCCGCCGCGCCACCTGCTGTCGACGATCTCGAAGGCCGGGGCGACCGCGGCGGTGGCGTCGCGCACGTCCTGCGCGGTCACCAGCGGGCCGGGCAGCGCCTCGCTCAGGGTGAATGCGATCTCCACCTCCACCTTCGGGTCGAACAGCCCAGCCGTGACAAGGGGCTCGCCCTCCTCGAGCAGCCTGCCGGCGAGCAGGTGGCCGGCGGCGGGCTCGACCGCACCGAACGTGTCTCGTGCGGGCTGTGACGTGAGGCCGACCTTGTAGCCGATCACCCGCTCACCGGCCGCGACCGCCAGGTCGTGGGTCGCGCCCTGGACGGCATAGGCCATCTCGAGGTCGTCGAGCCGATCGGCCACGGCGGAGTCGACCGCGGCGGAGTCCACTGCGGTGTAGTCCACTGCGGTGGCTCCACCGCCGGCCTGCCGGAGTCGTCGGCCCAGTTCTGCGATCAGGTCCTTGTTCATCAATCTCCCCTATAACCGGGCCTGTTGGTGAGCCGCTCCGCACTCACGGCTTATGACCGGGGACGATCACCGCACGGCCGGTGGCCCCCTCCGCGAGCGCCGCGTAGGCCTCGTTGATCGCCGACAGCTCGTACTGTTCACCGAGCAGCTTGTCGAGTGGCAGACGGCCGGTCTTGAACAGTTCGATGAGCTTGGGGATGTCGACCGGTGTGTTGGCCGAGCCGTAGAGACTGCCGATCAGCCGCTTCTCCTGCTGCACCAAGGGGTTGATGGGCACAGACGCGGTGGCGCCCACCTTGCCGAGGCCGACGGCGACGGCGGTCCCGCCGGTGCCCACGACCTCGATCGCCTGGGCGAGTGTCTGAGGCGTGCCCACCGCGTCCAGCGACCAGGCCATCGGTCGTGGCGAGATCCTGGTGAGTTCATCGGCGAGGCGGTGCGTGCGCGCGTTGACCGTGTGGGTGGCGCCCAGCTCGAGCGCCTTCTCCAGCTTGGCGTCCACCGTGTCGACCGCGACGATCGGATCGGCGCCGACGAGGCGCAGTCCCATCATCGCGCTCAGCCCGACGCCTCCGGCGCCGATGACCACGACACCCTCTCCGGTGGCGTCCTTCATGACGTTCAGCGCCGCACCGACCCCGGTCACCACGGCGCATCCGGAGATCGCCGCGATCTCCGGCGGAACGGACGGGTCGATCGCGAGGACCGACCGTTCGGAGACGACGCACTTCTCGGCGAAGCAGGAGACCCCCATGAGGTGGTGGATCTTCTCGCCGTTCAGGTTCAGGCGCTGCGTCCCGTCGAGCAGGCCGCCGGAGGCCGCCTGCACCCGGCCCAGCGCGCACAGCGCGGGGCGGCCGGTCGTGCAGAACTCGCAGTCGCCACACCGCGGGCGCCACAAAGTGATGACGGTGTCGCCGGGGCGGACCCGGGTCACCCCCTCCCCGACCTGCTCGACGATGCCCGCCCCTTCGTGCCCGAGCACCGCGGGCAGGCGGACGTCGAGGTCGCCGTTCATGTAGTGCAGATCGCTGTGGCACACACCGGCAGCGAGCACGCGGAGGGTGACCTCGCCCGGTCCGGGGTCGTCGAGCCCGACGTCCTCGACGGTCAACGGCACACCAGGCCGATGCAGTACTGCTGCCTTCATGGAGTCACGCCTCACTGTGTACGAAACTTCAGACGCCGTCTTACGGGTTGAGTATGTGAGTCCGTCTCGGCGGCCGTCAAGGACGTTGACGAGGACACCGACGCATGCCACCGTGTCTTGAGAATGGGATTACGTCTCATATTTAAGACATCAGCAAGGAGCATGCTTGATGACCGCTGCGACGACAGCACAGGCGCTGGCGCGGAAACTCGACGCCGCCACCGGCGCGTTCGAGCAATGGAGCCGCCTACAGCCGGCCGACCGCGCCCCATTTCTCGAGGCCGTCGCGTCCGCACTCGAGGAGGCCGCGCCGAAGCTGGTGGTGATCGCGGACGAGGAGACCTCCCTCGGCGAGACCCGGCTGCGTAACGAGATGGTCCGCACGGTGTTCCAGCTGCGGCTCTTCGCCCAGGTGGTGACGCGGGGCGAGTACCTCGGGGCGACGATCGACCGTGCCGACCCCGCGTGGCCGATGGGCCCGCGGCCCGATCTGCGCCGG
Organism: Streptomyces sp. NPDC050997; assembly: GCF_040660135.1. NCBI lineage: Bacteria > Bacillati > Actinomycetota > Actinomycetes > Kitasatosporales > Streptomycetaceae > Streptomyces > Streptomyces sp. NPDC050997. Next base: position 174,928 of record NZ_JBFAGK010000016.1, on the reverse strand, counting down.
GTGCTCGAACCGCTCGGCCCGGTCGTCGTCTTCGCCGCGAGCAACTTCCCGTTCGCGTTCAGCGTGGCGGGCGGGGACACGGCCTCGGCGCTGGCGGCGGGCTGCCCGGTCGTCGTCAAGGCCCACTCCGGCCACCCCAGGCTCTCGGCCGCCACGGCGGAGGTGGTGCACCACGCACTGCGGTCCGCCGGCGCCCCCGAGGGGCTCTTCGACGTGGTCTTCGGGACGGAGGCCGGACGGGCCGCCATCGTGGACCCGCGGGTGAGGGCCGGCGCGTTCACCGGATCGACCGAGGCGGGCCGGGCACTCTTCGACCTCGCGGGCGGCCGCCCGGAGCCCATCCCGTTCTTCGGTGAACTCGGCAGCGTCAACCCGGTTTTCGTGACGAAGGCCGCCGCCGAGCGGCGCGGGCCCGCGATCGTCTCGGAGTTCATCGGCTCGTTCACACTCGGTGCCGGACAGTTCTGCACCAAGCCCGGCATCCTGCTGGTCCCGGCGTCGGCCAAGCTGGTGGACCAGCTTCCCGGCGCGGTTCCGGACACGCCGCTGACGTTGCTCAACGATCGCATCCGGACCTCCTACGCGAGTGCCGTACGGGAGTTGCGCGACACGGCCGGGGTGCGCGTCCTGGTGAGTGGCGACCACGCCGCCACGGATCCGTCGCCGACGGTGCTGTGCACGACCTCGGCCGAACTGCTCGGTGACCCGGAGGCGCTCATCCGGGAGGTGTTCGGGCCGACCGCGCTGGTCGTCGAGTACGCGGAGGAGAGCGAACTGCTCGACGTGGCCAAGGTCATCGACGGGCAGCTGACCGCGGCCGTCCAGGGCGAGGACGACGACACCATCGCGGCGGAGTTGATCAGGCTGCTTGCCGCCAAGGCCGGACGTGTGCTGTGGAACCAGTGGCCCACAGGCGTGTCGGTCACCTATGCGCAGCAGCACGGCGGCCCCTACCCGGCCACCACGGCACCGGCCACGACCTCGGTGGGGACCGAGGCCATCTCCCGGTTCCTGCGGCCGGTCGCCTATCAGGGCGTACCGCAGCACCTGTTGCCACCGGCACTGCGCGACGCCAACCCGCTGGGGATTCCGCAGCGGGCCTCCTGAGACCGGGCGAGAGGGCCCGCCTCCCCCGGCGGGCCCTCTCCAGCTCCCGGACCGCTCACGGCGTACGGGAGCTCACGGCGTACGGACGCTCACCGCGCCGTACGGGCGCTCACGGCGTACGGACGTGATGCCGCCCGATGGCGGCGCTCGCGTTCAGGCCGAGCAGCTGCAGGCTGCGTGAGTACTCCTCGCGCAGGATCGTGACGGCGCGTTCCACGCCCCGCTCACCACCGGCCATCAGGCCGTACAGATAGGCACGGCCGATCATGACGGCGTCCGCTCCGAGCGCCCGTGCGGCGAGGATGTCCTGGCCATGAGTGACGCCGCTGTCGAGGATCACCGTGGCGTCGGGTCCGAGCTCCTCGCGTATCTCGGGCAGCACCGTGAGGGTGGCCGGGGTGCGGTCGAGCTGCCGCCCGCCGTGGTTGGACACGACCACGCCGTCCGCGCCCGTCTCGACGGCGCGGCGCGCGTCGCGCGGGCTCAGGACCCCCTTGACCAGCAATCGATGGGGCCAGTTGGCGCGCAGCCATGCCAAGTGGTCGTAGTTCAGCGTCGGTTCGAAGACGACGTCGGCCACCCGCACGGCGTCGATCACATCCGTCTCGCCGGGCATGCTGCTCAGCGAGGCGAACGTGATCGGGGCCGTGGTCAGCTTGTTGAGCACCCAGGACGGGTAGCGGGCCATGTCGAACAGTGTCCGCAGGGTGAGCGACGGCGGGATCGTGAGGCCGTTGCGCATGTCCTTGGGGTGCCGACCCGCCACCGGTGTGTCGACGGTGAGGACCACGGTGGTGAAACCGGCCGCGAGCGCGCGGTCGAGAAGGTCCGCGTTGAGCCGCTCGTTCCGGGTCAGATAGAGCTGGAACCAGTGTTCGCCGCCGGGAGCCGCCGCGGCGACCTCCTCGACGTTCGAGGTGCCCACGGTGGACAGGGTGTAGGGCAGACCGTGGCGGGCGGCCACACGCGCGACCGCCGCCTCGCCCTCGTGGTGCATCATCCGGGTGTAGCCGGTCGGCGCGAAGATCAGCGGCATCGCGATCTCCCGGTCGAACACGCGGGTGGACAGGTCCGGATGGTCGACCGGCGACAGATACTCCGGCACCAGCTCGACCGCCGCGAACGCCGCCCTGTTCCGCCGCGCGGTCAGCTCCGCGTCGGCCGCTCCGTCGACGTAGTCGAACACCGCACGCGGAGTCGTGCGCACCGCCACCTTACGGAGATCGCCGATGCTCAGCGCGGCCCCGAGCCGCCGCTCGACCGGGTCGAGGGTCGGCCGGCGCAGCTGCAGAACCTCCCGGAGCTCGGACCACCGGGGTCGCTGCCGCGCCACGCGAGGCCGCTGTCGGGCTGCGGATGGCGTTGGGGACTGAGTGACGGTCACGGTCATGCCTCTCGATGTGCGGGTGTCCATGGCCGTTCGACGAACGACGAGATATTGGACGCTGTCCGAGAAATCGGAGTCTGACTCTCGACTTCGGCGTGCGTCAAGCCTTGACGCGCGACTCCCCTGTGGGCACCATCTGGTTTGCATATAAGACAGCGTCTTATATTTCAGACAACCCAGGAAGGCGCCATGCAATTCGGTTTGGCAGGCAAGACTGCTCTCATCTGCGCATCCACGTCCGGTCTCGGCCGGGCGACCGCTCGGGCCCTGGCGGAGGAAGGCGTCCACGTCGTGGTCACGGGCCGGTCGGGCGAGCGAGCCAAGGAGGTGGCGGGGGAGCTGCCAGGCGCGGTCGGCGTGGGCTGTGACCTGATCGCGGACGGCGGCGCGGAGCAACTCCTCACGGCCGCCCGCGAGGCTGTCGGTGATCTCGACATCCTCGTGCTGAACGGGCCGGGCCCCGCGCCGGGACCGGCCCGCGCCACCGACACCACCGGGATCGAACAGGCCATCGCCACGCTGGTCACACCCCAGCAGATCCTGGTGCGAGGCACCCTGCCGGCCATGGTCGAGAAGGGGTGGGGCCGCATCCTGAGCATCAGCTCCACAAGCGTGCAGGCGCCCCTGCCGAACCTTTCGCTGTCCAACATCGGGCGGGCGGCGCTCGCCGGTTACCTCAAGACCCTCGCCGCCGAGGTGGCCGCACACGGTGTGACGGTCAACTCCCTGCTGCCCGGGCGCATCGCCACCCCGCGGGCACGGCAGATCGACGAGGCCGCCGCCGAGCGCACCGGCCGGCCACTGGACGAGGTGGAGGCCGCGTCCAAGGCCACGATCCCGGCCGGGCGCTACGGCGAACCCGATGAGTTCGGCGCCGTCGCCGCGTTTCTGTGCAGCACCCAGGCCGCGTACATCACGGGCAGTGCCCTGCGGTGTGACGGCGGCATGGTGCCAACCCTCTGACCCGGTCGATGGGTTCACCCGACTCCCCAAGACGAGAGCAGCGCACCCGCATGAGCCATAACCCCGTCACCGACGCAGTACCTGACACGAGAGCCGAACAGCGTCACGAGGCGTCCCGGGCCGCCATCCGCAGAACGGCACTGGCCGGCATGATCGGCACCACGATCGAGTGGTACGACTTCTACATCTACGGCCTCGCCGCGGCGCTGGTCTTCGGCACGGAGTTCTTTCCCGACTTCTCACCGGCGGCCGGCACTCTGGCCGCGTTCGGCACGTTCGCGGTCGGCTTCGTCGCCCGTCCGCTCGGTGGAGTGATCTTCGGTCACTTCGGGGACCGCGTGGGGCGCAAGAACGCGCTCATGCTCACGCTGTTCCTGATGGGCGCGGCGACCGTCGTCGTCGGCCTGCTGCCGGGCTACCGGACCATCGGCATCTGGGCGCCCGTCCTGCTGGTCACGCTGCGCTTTCTCCAGGGCTTCGCCGTCGGAGGCGAGTGGGGCGGCGCGGTGACCATGGTCGTGGAATCCTCGCCGCGGGACCGGCGAGGTTTCTATGGGAGCCTGCCGCAGATGGGCGTGCCGCTGGGGCTGGTGCTGTCGTCGACCGCGTTCGCGCTGGTCTCCACGCTGCCCGATGACGAACTCCTCGCCTGGGGCTGGCGTATCCCCTTCCTGCTCAGCATCGTGCTGATCGCGGTCGGGATGTTCCTCCGCTCGCGCATCACCGAGACCCAGACGTTCGCCCAGGTGAAGGCGGACGGGCAGGAGCGCAAGATGCCGGTCGTGGAGGCGTTCCGCCACCACTGGAAGGCGATCGCCCTCACCGTCGGCATGTACGTCTCGGCCGGTGTCCCCTTCTACATCGTCTCGGTCTTCGTGCTGTCCTACGGCTCCTCCCATCTCGATCTGTCGCGGAGCGTGCTGCTGACCGGGATGCTCATCGCGGCGGTGGCCGAGGCGCTGACGGTGCCCTGCTTCGGCGCGCTGTCGGACCGATGGGGCCGGCGCCCCGTGTTCCTGGCCGCCGCCGGATTCGCGGCCCTGCTCGCCTTCCCGTTCTTCTGGCTGCTGGGCACCGGCCAGACCGGGCTCACCTGGCTGGCCCTGGTGCTCGCGCTCGCCGTGGCGCACGCGGGGATGTACGCGCCCACGGCGGCGATGTACGCGGAGCTGTTCCCGGCGGACGTCCGCTACACCGGTACGTCGATCGGCTACCAACTCGGCGGTGTCGTCGCGGGGTTCGTGCCACTCGTGGCGGGCGCACTCGTGGGCGGCGCCGACGGCGCCTCCTGGCCGATCGCCACCATCTGGGTGGGTGCGGCGCTGGCCGGACTGGTCTGCGCACTCATCGTCCGGGAATCCCGCGGCTGCGACCTGCGGCCCGATCGGACCACGTCCCTCACGACCAAGTCATCCATGACCGCCGCCGCCTCGGGCGACGGCCGTCCCGACCGGAGGTGAAGTTCCCATGACAGCGAACAAGGTCCACGTCCTGAGCTGCGGAGCCATGAGCTGCGATCTCACCTGGCTGCTGCTCAAGGCCGGCCGTACGATGCGGACGCACACCGAGCGCGAGCGGCCCCCGGAGTGGTACTCCTGCACCACCCACTGCGTGCTCGTGGAGACCCCCGAGGGAACCCTGCTGTGGGACACCAGCTGTCCCCGCGACTGGGAGACCCGCTGGGCTCCGACCGGCCTGCAGGAGTACTTCCCCTATGACCAGGTGAGCGACGAGGAGTATCTCGACGCGCGGCTCGCCCAGGTCGGCGTCCAGCCGCAGGACATCGACTATCTGGTCCTGTCCCATCTGCACTTCGACCACGCCGGGAACATCGGCATGTTCACCGGCACCGGCGCACAGCTGGTGTGCCACGAGAAGGAGAAGGAGTTCGCCTTCGGCTTCGAGGGCGCCTTCAACGGTGCCCATCTCAAGGCGGACTACGCGGCGGGTGACTTCGACACCGTCAGCGGCGACACCGAGATCCTGCCCGGTGTCACCCTCATCGAGGCCCCCGGACACACCCCCGGCACCATGTCGATGAAGGTCGAGCTGCCGGAGACCGGGACGATGCTCTTCACCTCGGACGCCGTCTACATGGGTGACTCCTACGGCCCGCCCGCCACTCCCGCCGCCATTGTCAACGACCTGACCGCCTGGTACGCCTCGGTGGAGAAGATCCGCGGCATCGCCGAACAGTCGGACGCCACCGTCGTCTTCGGCCACGACGCCGAGCAACTGCGCTCGATGCGGCTCGCCCCCAATGGCTTCTACGTTTGATCGTCCGGACCCGGCCGGCGCCGCGAGCCCCTCTCGCCGCGCCGCCGGGGCCTCCTCCGACCCCCAGGAGGGACGGGTATGAGCACCACCGTTCCGGCCCGACCCGAGTCCGTGTTCACCTACGGAGCCCCGGCACTGAAGTTCGGGCCGGGAGGATCCGACGAGATCGGCTTCGGCCTCTCCCAGCACGGGGCCCGCCGGGTCCTCGTGATCACCGATGCCGGGGTTACCGCCACCGGCGCGCCACACCGCATCGCCGAACGGATGTCCGCGTTCGGCATCGAGGCCCATGTCTTCGAGGGCGTGCATGTGGAGCCCACGGACGTCAGCCTGCGCCAGGCGGTCGACCACGCGCCGGCGTCGGGCCGCGACATCGGCGTGCCCAACGGCATCGGCGGTGTCGGCTACGACAAGGCGACATCCCCGCACTGGTGCAAGGCGCCATGAAGCAGCAGCGGCTGCTGTCCACCGCCCGGCGCGGTCACCGAGGACGACCTCGCCGGAATCTTCGACCGTTCGCTGTCCCTCTGGTGAGGTGAGGACCGATGGCCATCTATGAACTCAGCTGCGAGACCGGGCACCGCTTCGAGGTGATCCAGTCGTACACCGCCCCGCTGCCGAGCTGCCCGGAGTGCGGCACCACGACCCGGAAGATCCCCAGCACCGTCGCCATCGGCGGCGCCGCCACCGTGCCACCGCCGCCGGAGCGGATGCCACAGACCTGGAAGGGGACCCACCGCGGCGACCGTGACTACGTCACCGCCCTGCGGCGCACCGCCGAGTCCCGGCAGAAGCTGGAGGAAAAGCACCCCGAACTCGCGGGCGACCGCCGACCGATCCTCGCCCACGAAGGCAGATACGAAGCGGCCCCGCTGCGCGCGGGCGACGCGGTGCCCGCTCCCTCCGAAGGTGCCGGACATGGCCACAGCCACTCTCACCAGCACGGGCATGGGCATGGGCACGCTCAAGGGAAGGCCGACCGCCGCCCCGCGACTGGTGACTGAGCCATGGTCACCCAAGACGATGTCCGCGACGACCAGCGCCGCCCTCCACCGAACCGCGGTCTTGGGACGGCGGCGTAGAGGCCCCGCCGATAGCCATCTCTGGCTGCTGGTCGGGCTGGTGTGCGTCCGGTGATGTCCCGAGGACCCGGCAGCACGCATCTCCGTAGCGCCCACCCGGCGGACCGGTGGGCGAACGCCCGGTCGCCGCCGGCAGCTCGCCCACCGGTCCGTCGTGCGGGGTGTGGCCCGGCTGAAGTCCTGGCCTGGCGGATCTCCGCAAAGCCCGGCGCAGCCCGAACCGAATGACGTCAAGCCACGTGCCCACTCCAGCCAACGCCGGGCTGCTGCCAACTCTGATTCATCCGAGTGCCACGTCACCAACAGATTCAGGCACTACGCCGCACTCCACACGCGGTGTACCCGCTCGGGGCTCCGAAAGAGGTCGAGCAGACCCATCAGATCCACGACGCACAGGTCAGAGGCCCTTTGCTGCAGGTTCAAGAATGGCCACGCACTCCACATGATGAGTCATCGGAAGAATGTCGCATCGGTAGACGCCTCGAGAATGCGCAGGTCAGGTGAGCTTTCTGGGACCCTTCGGCGGTCTGCTGAACGTCCGGAGCGTCAAATGAGCGTCACCGCTCCCCCACGATGACTCCGACGGAGGGGCGCCACCCACCCGACCAGACAAGACCAGACAAAAGATGAAGCTGCCGAGCCCGAGGCTCAGGGAGTGCGGCAGGTTCTTGCTGTTGAGGCATCGAAGAACGCTCCGCGTGGAAGGTGGTGCTCACGAGGCAGGAGAGGAGAGAAGTGGTGGACTGGACGCTGGACGAGGAATTCGAGACACCCGGAGGGGTGGTGCGGTGGGGGGCCTTGGGCAGCGGAGACCCACTCGTACTGGTGCACGGCACGCCGTACTCCTCCTTCCTGTGGCGCGACATCGCTCCCGCGCTCGCCCGTACCCGCACGGTCTTCTTCTTCGACCATCTCGGCTTCGGCCAGTCCGAGCAGCACGAGGGCCAAGACCTGAGCCTCGCGGCTCACTCAAGGAACTTCGCTCAGCTCCTCGACCACTGGGGACTGTCCCGCCCCAGCGTCGTGGCTCACGACATCGGCGGGGCGGTAGCGCTGCGGACCCTGCTGCTGGAGGAGAGGAACTACCGGGACCTGACCCTCTTCGACGCGGTGAGCGGCGGCGAGTGGGAGCGGGGACTGTTCCGGCTCTTCCTGGAGCACGAGGAAGTCTTCCGCAAGCTTCCGGCCTACGCCCACGAAGCGCTGGTCGCAAGCCATCTGCGGCACGCCACGCACGCCGGCTTCCGGCCGGGAATCCTTGACACGTTCCTCGCACCGTGGCGGGGGGAGGCAGGGCAGCCGGCGTTCTACCGTCAATACAGCCAGATCAGGCAGGCGGACACGGCCGCGTACGAGCACCTGCTGGGCGGTGTGTCGATTCCCGTGCGGATCCTCTGGGGCCGTGAGGACCGCATTCTCCCTCCGGAGTACGCCGAGTGGCTGCACGAACGCGTTCCGCACGCCGAACTGCACTGGATCGATGACGCCGGCCACCTCCTCCAGGAAGACGCGCCCGGCCAGTTGTTGGCCTGCCTGACATCTGGTTTCGCATCAGCCTGAGCTGCGGGGCGGCCGAGCGGCTGATCCGGCCCGACGACACCCGCGAGCACGGACCCTCCTGTTCGGGGGGCGCGCCACGGGTCTCACTGTCCGGCGGAACGGGTCGGGTTCCGCCTGCCGTCGGCGTACAGGGAGCCGAGAAGGGCCAGGGCCTGCGCGGAGGGGCTGCCCGGTTCGGCGTTCGCGAGAAGATGGACGTTCCTGGCACGCTGACGGCCACCGGAGCCCTGGTGCTCTTGGTCTACGCCCTCACCCAGGCTCCGTCGCACGGCTGGCTGTCCGCCCGCACCCTCGTTCTCTTCTTCGCCGCGGCCGGTCTGCTCGGCCTGTTCGTGCGGGTCGAGTCCCGCACACGCAGGCCCTTGGTCCCGCTGTCCTTCCTCACCCTGCGCACGACCGCCGGCGCCAACCTGACGATCTTCGCCATGTGGGGCGCCTACACATCGTTCGCGTTCCTCGCCACGCTCTACCTGCAGAACGTGCTGGACTGGTCGCCGTTGCAGACCGCCGGTGCCTTCGTCCCGCTGGGCCTCGCCAACGGCGCGCTGGCGCCGTTCGCGGGGCGGCTCGCCGCCCGGTTCGGAACGCACAGGATGATCGCCGCCGGGATGCTGCTCCTCGCGCTGTCCTACGCACTGTTCTTCCGGAGCGGACGGCGGCTTCACCGCCGCCTGATCCGTCGTCCGCCCGCGGACAAGCGACACGATAAGAACATTCGTTCCTTACGTAATGTGCTCTGTGCTTATGCGCGAGAAGGAAACATCCGAAGGGCGGGAGACAGCGGACGGCGAGGGGCGACGCACCCGCCGCCACGATCCACGGCGCAGGGAGCGCGTACTCGACGCCGCGCTGGACGTGCTCGCCGAGGACGGGGTCGCCGGGATCACGCACCGCAAGGTGGCCGCCCGGGCGGACGTACCGCTGGGCTCCGTCACGTATCACTTCGCGAGCCTGACCGAACTGTGCACGCGGGCGTTCGCCCGGTACGTCGAGCGGCGGAGCACCGAGTACGAGGCGCTCTTCGCCGAGGTGACCTCGCGCGAGGACCCGATCGAGGTCCTGGTGGAACGGGTGCGGGGAGGGCCGTCCCGGCACCGCAGCGCGGTCCTCGGCTTCGAATTGCACCTGGCCGCGTTGCGCGATCCCGCGCTGCGCGCACTGACCCAGGAGTGGACCAGGTCCAGCCGGGCGGTGCTGGTTCGCTTCACCGGGCCCGAGGCCGCCGCCCGCCTCGACGCCCTTCTGGAAGGAATGATCATGCACACGCTGCTGTCCACTGAACGGGAACCGCGTGCGGAGATCCGGGCAGCCATCGTGCAGACGCTCGGCCCGGTCGCCGGCCCGGGCAGGTGAACAACCGCAGCTTCCGCCTGCTGGCGAAGGTCCCCCGGCTGCCCGGCGCGATCACCGACCATCTGGTGGAGCACTTCGGCTCCCCTCAGCCTGAGCGCCGGCTCGGACGATCCCGCCCACGCGGCCGCCCGGGTCGGGTGATCACTTCGATCGGCTACGGCGGCTTCGTCTGCGGCCCGCCGCTGATCGGGGCCCTCGCCGACCGGACCGAGCCAACCACTTGGCCTCCACGGCCCGGTGGCCAGACCGCCCGATGAGCGAAGTGGTCAGCTGTCGGGTTTCTTCGAGCGCCGCGGGGCGGCAGCCTGGGTGGGGCGAGCGCCGGCCTCGATCTGCAGGACGTACACGGCGTTCGTCACGAGCTCACGCGCGTATGCGGCGTCCAGTCGGCCAGGGCGGAAGAGGATGCGGTACATGATCGGCGCCACGACACGGTCGATCAGCAGTTCCGTCTCGGGCACCGGCTCCCCCCGCCGCACCGCACGGGCCAACACGGCGTCGATCTGCTCTGCGGCATACGCCGAACACTGACCGGCATTGATGCCGTCGGGATCGCCGAGCAGGGCGTCCCGGATGTAGGCACGCCCGGGCGGCGAGGCCATCTCGTCGAGGAACTGTTCCGCCCACGCGTCGAGATCGGCCCGCAGGCTTCCGAGATCGGCCGGATCCGTTTCCGGGCGCAGTCGTTCGACGGCCACGTCGGACAGGAGTTCCTGCAGGTCGCCCCAACGACGGTAGATCGTGGAGGGGGTCACGCCCGCCCGAGTGGCCACCATCGGGACTGTGAGCGCGTCGCGGCCCACCTCCCCTACGAGTTCACGTACCGCCGCATGGACGGACTCCTGTACGCGTGCGCTGCGCCCGCCGGGGCGGGCCATGGGCTTGGGACTCATGCGATCCACCTTAATGCGAATTTGTTGCTTCTAGCTGATGGCCGGCGTCGGCGACCCGCAGGGCTGCGTATCCGGGCGCCCGAGCACGGTGGACGCCCCTGCGGCGACGCAACCGCATGCCGGGCTGGAACGTCCGCCTTCCCTCAGGCAGCGAGGGGAGCAAGCCGCCCCGCGCCGGCCACCGACTCCTCGTAGACCCGGCCCACACGGAGCACCGTCGCGTCGTGGAAGGGGCGCGCCATCAACTGCATTCCGATCGGCAGTCCGGCGTGGTCGTGACCGACCGGCAGGGTGAGGGCCGGGACGCCGGTGATGTTGGCGGGGGCACAGAGGCGGACGTAGCTGTCCGACACGGCCTCGGTCGTGCCATCGGCCCGCTCGACGGCTTCCTGCCCCGCCTCGGCGGCGGTCATCGGCACCGTCGGCGCGGCGAGGACGTCGATTCCGTCGAACATGCGAGCCCAGGCGTCTCGCATCATGGTGCGGGCCCGCTGGGCGCGGAGGTAGTCGCCCGCAGAGGTGAGTTCGCCGGCCTCCAGCAGGATGCGAACGTCCGCCGTGTACAGGTCGGGGGTGGCCCGCAGTGACCGCTCGTGGTACGCGGTGGCCTCGGGAACCATCAGCCCCCACTGAACGGCCTGGATGTAGCGCGCCATCGGGATCTCGACGTCGACGAGCTCCGCCCCCAGCTCCGCCAGCCGCTCGATCGCGCCGCGTACGGACTCCTCGACCTCGGGCGTAACCCGGTCGAAGTAGTGGTTCCGCGGTACGCCGACCTTCAGTCCTCGCAGGTCGCCTCCCGGGAAGCGGTCCAGCATGGGGCCGGACACGCTCGCCGGGTCGCGCGGGTCGTGGTCGGCGGTCGCCGACAGCACCAGCGCGACGTCCTGGACGGTGCGGGTGAGAGGGCCCACATGGTCCAGGGACCAGGACAGCGAGGTCACGCCTGTGCGTGGGACCAGGCCGTAGGTCGGCTTGAGGCCCACGACGCCGTTCAGGGCCGCGGGGACCCGGATGGAACCGCCCGTGTCCGTGCCCATGGCGAACGTCGCCCCGCCGGCGGCGACAGCTACCGCCGAGCCGCCGCTCGACCCACCCGCGACCCGGCTGTGATCCCAGGCGTTGTTCGTCTGCGGAGTGGTCAGGCCGTAGGCGAACTCGTGCGTGTGCGTCTTGCCCAGGAGGACGGCCCCGGCGGTGCCGAGCCGTTCGGCCACCGACTGTCGCGTTCCGCCACGTGCCCTGTCCGGACGTGCGAACTCGCCGTGGTGGGTATCCCCTCTGCGTCGATCAGATCCTTGAGCGCCATGGGGATCCCGTGCAGCGGCCCGCGCGGTCCGCTTCCGGAGATCTCCCGTTCGGCGCGGACCGCTGCGGCCAGGGCCGCGTCGGCGGCGACGGTGACGTAGGCGCCCAGCCGTCCTTCGACGGCGGAAATACGGGCGAGCACCGATTCGGTGAGTTCGACGGGGGACAACTCCCGTGCGCGCACCGCACGGGAGGCTTCGACCAGCGACAGCTCAAACGGTTGCATCGACGTTCCCCTGCCCGGCTCGGTAGGAGGACGCGGGAGGGGTCTCGCCGAAATCGAGCTCGCGCAACGTGCTGATCACGGAGTGGATGTAGTTGGCCGTCATGGCCACTTCTTCATGTCGGCCGTCCCCGAGGGGGAGCCCCGCCCGCAGCGCCCCTCGGGCTGCCTCTTGGGGGGTGAGTTCGCTGGTCATGGCTTCCTTCCGGATCTGTGCGGCGCGACGGGCCGGGGCTTGTACAGGACCTCCGACCAACGTAAACGCGAATCATTTGCTTTAGTTGATCGTAGGATCTACGGTGCCTTAAAGCAAACCAATCGCTTTTAGTACGGGAAGGACCCTCATGCAGAGCGTCCCCGCGGGCCTCACGCCTCCCCGCACCTCCCCATCCGGACGCCTGCCGTTCGCATTGCACACCTCGATCCTCATCGCGCTGCTCGCCGCATCCAGCGCGCCGACCCCGCTGTACCCCCACTACCAGGCTCAGTGGCAGTTGTCGGCCCTCGACATCACGGTGGTCTTCAGCGCCTACGCTCTGGCACTCCTGATCGCACTGCTGACGACCGGAACCCTTTCCGACCATGTCGGACGCCGCCCCGTGCTCCTGGGCGCGCTCACGGTCCAGGTCGCCTCCATGGCACTGTTCGCGACGGCCGACGGCCTGACCACCCTGATCGGCGCCCGCGTGCTGCAGGGCATCGCGACCGGCGCGGCGACCAGCGCAGCAGGTGCGGCTCTCCTCGACCTGGAAGACCCCGCCCGGCCGGGGCGCCCCGCTCTGGCCAACAGCATCGCGCCGGTGACGGGCATGGCGGCCGGCGTCCTGGCAGCCACCCTCATGGTGCGCTTCGCCCCCGTTCCGGCGATCACGGTGTACGCGGCCCTGATCGCCGTGTTCGCCGCGCAGGCCATCGCCCTGGTCTCGACGTCCGAGACCGTCCGCCGCCGTCCCGGAGCACTGCGCTCGACGCGGCCCCACCTGGCGCTGCCGTCGGCGGCCTCCCACGCTCTCCTGCTCAACGGCGCCGGCGTCGTCGCCGTCTGGGCACTCGGCGGCTTCTACTCGTCCCTGGGGCCGGGCTTCACACGGCTCATCTCCCCCGACGGACCCGAATACGCCGGCGGCCTGGTCTTCTTCACGCTGACGGCCGTCGCCGCCCCGACGGTGTACTTCACGCGCAGGATGCGTTCCGACGTCTCCGCTCTTCTTGGGAGCTGCGCGGTGATTCCGGCGGCCGTCCTGACCCTGGGTGCCCTCTATCTCGCCGATCCTGTACTTGTCTTCACCGGGGCGGCGCTGGCCGGGTTCGGCTTCGGAGCTGTCTCCCAGGGTGCGCTGCGCGCGGTCGTCGACTCGGTACCGGCCCGGGAGAAGGGCGGCACGCTCGCCTCCTATTACGTACTCAGCTACTTGGCGATGAGTCTGCCCGCCATCGGCGCCGGCGCCCTCACCGCCGGCTTCGGACTGCGTGCGGCAGCACTGGCTTATGCCGGCTGCGTGGCCGTACTGGCGACCGTCGCAGTCTCGACGCTGACCGCGCCGCTGCGCAGTCGGCGCCGGACACCGTCTGCGGACGCCCACTCCCGCCCGGCAACGAGCAACTACACATCCGCCTCACCGGACACACCCGCCCCAGACATCTCCGTCCTCGCGACCCATAACAGGTAAGGAAGGTCTTCGTGTTCACCTCATCGCAAACGACCAAGTCCACTACTCCCCCCGCCTCTTCCTGGACGGTGGGCAACCACACCGTACGACGCATCGACGAAGTGGTCCTGCCCGCCCAGACCGGTCCGTGGCTGCTGCCCGGGGCAACCACCGACCTCGTGAGCCGGACTCCCTGGCTGAGCCCCGAATTCGTCGACGAACAAGGCGTCCTGCGCCTGGCGAGTCACAGCTTCGCCGTCGAGGTGGACGGCATGCGGGTGCTGGTGGACACCGGCATCGGAAACGGGAAGCGGCGCTCCAACCCCGCCTGGCACAACCTGAACAGCGACTACGAAGCACGGCTACGGGCGGCGGGCTTCGCGCCGGAGAGCGTTGACGTCGTGGTCCTGACCCACCTCCACGCCGACCACGTGGGGTGGAACACGCGTGCCGAGGGCGACGCCTGGGTGCCCACCTTCCCGAACGCGCGCTATCTCACCTCACGCACCGAGTGGGACTACTGGGCGGGTGTCGACATGGAGGAGGCGCGTCGACAGATGTTCCGGGACTCGGTCCATCCCGTCCGGGAAGCAGGTCTGTTCGACCTCATCGATGTCGCGGACGAGGGCACGGACGTCGCGCCGGGCATCCGTCTGCTGCCCACCCCCGGCCACACACCGGGGCAGGTAGCGGTGGAACTGAGCAGCCGTGGCGAGACCGCACTGGTCACCGGCGACAGCATCCACCACCCGGTCCAGATGGCGCATCCGGAGCTCTGCAGCTGTGTGGACGTCGCTCCCGAACTCGCGGCCAGGACCCGGAACCAGGTGCTCGGCTCACTGGCCGGTACGTCAACTCTCCTGCTGGGGAGCCACTTCCCGGCGCCGACCGCCGGACACGTGCGACGCGAGGACGGCGGGTACCGACTGGCCCCGGCTCCCTCAGGGGTCACGCCCATCGGCGGCTGAAGCGGATCGGAGCACCCAGGACGGGCCGCGCACCGAGTCGCACCGGTCCATGCGGGTGACGTCCTGGGCGTCCGCGACCGGGCGGCCCGGGAGTGGCTATGAGACTCCTCCGGCATGCGCTCCGTCGTCACCGATGGGGGCCGGGGGAAGTTACGACCGATCACCGGCTTGCGCCCTTTGCGTAAGCCGGCTGTCGGCTGTCCCTCGTGGGCGACAGTCACGCCGACGCGTCGCGAACGAGGGCAACCTGCCGGCCCCACTCGCCCCTGGCGGGCCAAGCAACGCGACCCTGCTTCAGTCTCACGAACCGAGCGTCATTCGAGCGTCAAGAGTGATGAATGCACGTCGCCGGCATCAGGCGTACGAACCCCGCCACACCCTGTAACCGCAGGTCAGGCGAGTTTGAACAAGCAGTGCGTCCGCCCGACCCGCTACACAGAGGGAAACAGGTCGAGCGACCCACCCGGACCACAAAACAGCAGGTCAGACACCCTTGTCCGCAGGCTCCAAAATAGCCACGCACTCCACGTGCGACGTCATCGGAAACAGATCGAACGCCCGCAGCGTCCGCACCTTGTAGCCGCCGTCCCGGAAGTACCCCAGATCCCGCGCCAGCGCCGCCGGGTCGCATGCCACGTAGGCGATGCGGCGGGCGCCCAGTGACGCCAGGTGCTCGACCGTCTTCTTGCCGGCGCCCGCGCGCGGCGGGTCCAGGACGATGAGGTCGACCTCGGTGATGCCGGTGCGGGGGAGGACCGACTCGACCTTGCCCTGTTCGATGCGTACGCGCTCGAAGGCGGCGAGGTTGTGCCGGGCGTCCTCGACGGCGCGCTTGCCGGACTCGATGCCGAGGACCGCGCCCTTCTCGCCGAGGCGATCGGCGAGGGCGCCGGCGAAGAGTCCGACGCCGCAGTACAGGTCCAGCGCCATGTCGCCCTTGCGCGGCAACAGGCCCTGCATGACCGCCTTGACGAGGGTGTCCGCGGCCTGCGGGTGAACCTGCCAGAAGCCGCCGCTGCCGACGCGATGCGTCCTGCCGTCGGCGCGCTCGCGCACGAACGCCCGGCCGTGGACGCGGTGGATGCCGCCGTCGTGCTCCTCGACGCGCATGACGGAGACGGGCTTGCCGAGTTCGACGAGCGGCAGCCGGGCACCGGGCCTCGGTTCGAGGATCACCATGCGGTCCTGCGAGCCCGTCGCCGCGATGGCCTCGACCGACTCCATGCCGGACCAGTCGCGCTCCTCGACACCCAGTTCGGAGACTCCGGGCGCGGCGATCATGCAGTGCTCGATCGGCTCGACCTCGTGCGAACGGTGGCGGCGCAGACCGGCGTTGCCGTCCTCGTCCACCGCGTACTGCACACGCGTGCGCCACGCGGGAACCTCACCGGCGGGCAGCTTGTCGCCCTCGGCCGGCATCACGGTGCCGTCCCAGCCGGCCTCCTCGGGAGTGAGACCGGCGAGGCGCTGCAGCTGCTCGGCGACGACCTCGCCCTTGAGTCGACGCTGGGCGCCGGGCTTGGCGTGCTGCCAGTCGCAGCCGCCGCAGCGGCCGGGGCCGGCGTAGGGGCAGGGCGCCTCGATCCGGTCCTTGGAGGCCGTGATCACCGACACCGCGTCCGCCCGCAGGAACCGCGCGCCCTCCTCGCCCTCGGTCACCCGCGCCACGACCCGCTCACCGGGCAGCGTGTGCCGGACGAACAGCACCTGGCCCGCGTCCGTGCGGGCGATGCAGTGACCGCCGTGGGCGACGGGGCCGATCTCGACCTCGTACTCCTCCCCCACCAGCGACACCGCCGACGAGCCCGCCTGCGGTTTGTTCGGTTCTGCCTGCATGGCGGGGTGACTCCACAACGTCAAGAGAGATACAGCCGGACAACAGCCGACCAGTCTACGTGCCCAGGTCGCGGGTCAGTCCTTCGCGCTCGGCTCCTTCGGCCGCTCATGCGCCGGCCCGCGCCGCACCGCACCCGGCGCGCTCCACTCCTGCCGCTTGCGCGCCCGCTTCCTGGCGGCCTCGGAGGACTCCAACTGGTAGGGCACCGACGTCACCATGATCCCCGGCGTGAACAGCAGCCGGCCCTTGAGCCTGAGCGCGCTCTGGTTGTGCAGCAGATGCTCGTACCAGTGTCCGACCACGTACTCGGGGATGATCACGGACACCGCGTCCCGCGGCGACTCCTTGCGCAGGCTCTTCACGTACTCGATGACCGGACGGGTGATCTCGCGGTACGGCGAGTCCAGCACCTTCAGCGGTACGTCGATCCCGCGCCGTTCCCACTCCTCGCGCAGCGCCTTGGTCTCCGCCGGGTCGACGTTGACGCTGAGCGCCTCCAGGGTGTCCGAGCGCAGCAACTTGGCGTACGCCAGTGCCCGCAGCGTCGGCCGGTGGATCTTGGAGATCAGGACGACCGAGTGCACCCGGGACGGCCGGACCATGTCGTCGCTCGGGCCCTCGGGAGCGGCGATCTCCTCGGCCACCCGGTCGTAGTGCTTACGGATCGCCGTCATCGTCGCGTAGAAGATCACCATGCCGAGCAGCGCGACCCACGCGCCGTGGGTGAACTTGGTGACGAGGACGACGACCAGCACCAGGCCGGTGAAGAAGGCACCGAAGGCGTTGATCGCCCGGGAGCGGACCATGTGACGGCGTTGGGCCTCGTCCTTCTCGGTGGCCAGATGGCGGTTCCAGTGGCGGACCATGCCGGTCTGGCTGAGCGTGAACGACACGAACACGCCGACGATGTAGAGCTGGATCAGCCGGGTCGAGTCGGCGCCGTAGATGACGACGAGGAGCATGGCCGTGCCCGCCAGCAGCACGATGCCGTTGGAGAAGGCGAGGCGGTCACCTCGGGTGTGCAGCTGGCGGGGCAGGTAGCGGTCCTGGGCGAGGATCGAGCCGAGCAGCGGGAAACCGTTGTACGCGGTGTTGGCGGCCAGGAACAGCACCAGCGCGGTGGCGGCGGCGAGGACGATGAACAGGAAGCTGCCCTTGCCGAAGACCGCCTCGGCGACCTGGGAGATCACCGGGTTCTGCACATAGCCGGCGCCGAGCGGGCTGCCGTCGTGGATGAGGTCGCTGGCCGGGTTCTCGGCCATGCGGACCTTGGTCACCGCGGCCAGCGCGATGATGCCGCAGAACATGGTGACGGCGAGCAGACCCATCGCGGCGAGCGTGGTCGCCGCGTTCTTCGACTTGGGCTTGCGGAACGCCGGGACACCGTTGGAGATCGCCTCGACGCCGGTGAGCGCGGCACAGCCGGAGGAGAAGGCCCGCAGCAGCAGGAAGACCAGGGCGAAACCGGCCAGGCCCTGGTGCTCGGGCTTGATCTGGTAGTCGGCCGTCGGTGCCCGCATGGTGTCGTCGAGCACCAGCCCGCGGAACGCACCCCACGCGATCATGAGGAAGACGCCCGTGACGAAGACGTACGTCGGGATCGCGAACAGCGTGCCCGACTCCCGTACGCCGCGCAGGTTCATCAGGGTCAGCAGCACGATCACCCCGACCGCGCAGAGCACCTTGTGCTCGACCACGAAGGGGATGGCGGAGCCGAGGTTCTCGATGCCGGAGGCGATGGAGACCGCGACGGTCAGGACGTAGTCCACCAGCAGCGCGCTGGCGACCGTGAGGCCGGCCTTGGGTCCGAGGTTGGTGTTGGCCACCTCGTAGTCGCCGCCGCCGCTCGGGTAGGCGTGCACGTTCTGCCGGTAGGAGGCGACCACGGTGAACATCAGCACCACGACCGCCAGGGCGATCCAGGGGCTGAAGTGGTACGCCGACACGCCCGCGATGGACAGGACCAGCAGCACCTCTCCCGGCGCGTACGCCACAGAGGACAGCGGGTCGGAGGCGAAGACGGGGAGGGCGATGCGCTTCGGCAGGAGCGTTTCCCCGAGCCGATCACTGCGCAATGCGCGCCCGATCAGAATCCGTTTGGGCACGTCGGTCAGTTTGGACACAACAGAGGATCGTAGGCCTTCGAACACGAGGTCGCCCACCCGCCACCCCCCTTCTGCCTCCTGGGTGAATTGGAGGTGGGCGCACGCTGCGGATTCCGCACCCGCGGCGGTCCCCATGTCTATATGACAAATCCCGCCTGTCACCGCCCCCTCGGAGGTTCCATGCACGCGACCGCAGAGCTGATCGGCGCCGCGGCCACCCTCGTCGGCCTCGGCATCCTGACCTTGGCGAGCGTCCGCAGCATCAGCCGCCGCTGAACCGCCCCCCGAAACGGAAAGGTGGGACAGCGGCAACCGTGCAGGGGGGTGCCGCCGTCCTACCGCGCGTGTGTAGCTTGGGCCTCTGTCTGAGACCCTGATGTGGCTGAGCAGTAACTCTTGACATCGGAAGGACGGTCGTGCACATCGTCATCATGGGCTGCGGGAGAGTGGGTTCCGCTCTCGCCCAGACCCTGGAGCAACAGGGGCACACGGTCGCCGTGATCGACCAGGACCCCACCGCCTTCCGACGACTGGGCTCCGGGTTCGGGGGCCGCCGCGTCACCGGCGTCGGCTTCGACCAGGACACCCTGCGCGAGGCGGGCATCGAGGAGGCCGGGGCGTTCGCCGCGGTCTCCAGCGGCGACAACTCGAACATCATCGCCGCGCGTGTGGCTCGCGAGATGTTCGGTATCGAGAACGTCGCGGCCCGGATCTACGACCCCCGGCGTGCCGAGGTCTACCAGCGCCTCGGCATCCCGACCGTGGCCACCGTCCGCTGGACCGCCGATCAGATGCTGCGCCGGCTGCTGCCCTCGGGCGCGGAGCCGCTGTGGCGTGATCCGACCGGTGGTGTCCAGCTCGCCGAGGTGCACACCTCCTCGTCCTGGGTGGGCCAGCGGATCAGCCGTCTCCAGGAGGAGACCGGGGTGCGCGTCGGGTTCCTGACCCGGCTCGGCGAGGCGATCCTGCCCACCTCGCAGACGGTGCTGCAGGAGGGCGACCTGGTGCACGTGATGATGCGTACCGACGAGGTCGACAAGGTCGAGGCGGCGTTCGCCAAGGGTCCCGAAGAGGAGGGCGGTCACTGATGAGGGTCGCCATTGCCGGTGCCGGCGCGGTCGGTCGCTCGATCGCGGGCGAACTGCTGGAGAACGGCCACGAGGTCCTTCTCATCGACAAGGCGCCGACCGCCATCTCGGTCGAGCGCGTCCCGCAGGCGGAGTGGCTGCTCGCCGACGCCTGCGAGATCACGTCCCTGGACGAGGCGGCGCTCCAGCGCTGCAACGTCGTGATCGCCGCGACCGGCGACGACAAGGTCAACCTGGTCGTCTCCCTGCTGGCGAAGACGGAGTACGGCGTCCCGCGTGTCGTCGCCCGCGTGAACAACCCGAAGAACGAGTGGCTGTTCAACGAGTCCTGGGGCGTGGACGTCGCCGTGTCGACCCCCCGCCTGATGTCGGCCCTGGTGGAGGAGGCGGTCAGCGTCGGCGACCTGGTCCGCCTGCTCCGCTTCAGCCACGGCGACGCGAACCTCGTCGAACTGACCCTGCCCGAGGAGTCGGCCCTGGCCGGCACGCAGGTGGGCGACGTGGAGTGGCCGGAGGACACCTCCCTGGTCACCATCATCCGCGGCACCCGAGTCCTCACCCCGACCCAGGACGACTCCCTGGAGGCGGGCGACGAACTCCTTTTCGTGGCCGCCCAGGCCCGCGAGGAACAGCTGGAGGACCTGCTGTCGGTCCGCCGGGAGGAAGCGCCGAGCTGACGCGCCAAGCTGTCGTGCCGAGCTGAGCCCTTCGGGGTGACGACGAGGGTGACGACGAGGAAGGGCGCCCTGAGAACTCAGGGCGCCCTTTTCGACTCATCCCGACTCAACGCCCGGAGCTACGCCTCCCGACGGTGCCGCCCAGCGCTCGACTCGTTCCCCGCGGCGGCGGCCCTCTCCTCCTCGGCCTTCTCCTCCTCGGCCTTCTCCGCCGCCTCCATCTCCGCGAACACGTCGATGGGAGCAGGCGCCTTCGCCAGGAAGACCCAGGTCAGGTAGACGGCCAACAGGAACGGCGGGATCTTCAGGGCGATCAGCACCCAGCCGAGCTGCGTCGTGTCGGCCCACCAGTACAGCGGGAAGAGAATCGCGCACTTGGAGAGGAGGATCAGTCCCCAGGCCCAACTGGCCTTCTGGTAGGCCTTCTTGCGCCCCGGGTTGCGGGTGCGCCAGGAGAGGTTCTCCTTGAAGACGGGCCCGAGGATGAGCCCGATCAGCGGCACGCCGCACAGCGTGGTGATGATGTACGCCAGCCCGAGGCCCAGCGTGTAGAGCATGCCGGGCAGATAGAAGTCCTTGGCGTTGCCGGTCATCATCGCGAAGACGACGCCGAAGGCCACGCCGAAGACGCCGCTGAAGGCGTGCTTGACGGTGTCCCGCATCACCAGGCGGACCACGACCAGCAGCAGGGACACACCGAGCGCGGCGATCGCCGACAGGTGCAGGTCCTTGTTGATCGTGTAGATGGTGACGAACAGCAGGCCGGGCAGCACCGTCTCGACCATGCCCCGCACGCCGCCGAATGCCTCGAACAGCGCGGCCTCCGTCACCGCCCGGGCGTCCTGCTCCGTGTCTTGGGTCGGCTTGTCGAGCGACGTCACCGGCTACTCCCTACCGAGGGGTCTCAGTTCGTATTTCGGGTTGAACAGCACACGGCGGCCCCGGCTCATCGAGATCCGACCGGAGGCGATCAGCTTGCGGCCCGGCTCTATGCCCACTATGGAGCGCCTGCCGAGCCACACCACGTCCAGGGCGGCGGAGCCGTCGAACAACTCGGCCTCCAGGGCGGGAACTCCCGCGCGCGGCCGCAGAGTGACCGTGCGCAAGGTACCAGTAACCGTGACGACCTGGCGGTCGTGGCAGTCACCGATCCGCGTACAACCGGCGGTCGCGGCATCCTCCCGCAGCTCCTCGGACTCGAGGTCCTCCTGCGACGAGGAAAGCCGGTCGAGCATGCGCCGGAACCGGCCCACGGGCTTCTCGGAACGAGGAACAGGACTCATATCTGAAGCGTACCGGGGCTCACCGACAGCTACGTACCCGCGGCCCCAGCCCTCGAACCGGTAGCCCATCCCCCGCTCCGTGATGCGTCCCCCGGGGGACAACCCCCGGACCCCCGGCCCACTCACGGCTCACTTCTCGAACCGGTATCCCATCCCCGGCTCCGTGATGAAGTGCTTCGGATGCGACGGGTCCGCCTCCAGCTTCCTGCGCAGCTGGGCCATGTAGACCCGCAGATAGTTGGTCTCCGTCCCGTACGACGGCCCCCACACCTCCCGCAGCAGCTGTTTCTGGCTGACCAGACGGCCGTCGTTGCGCACCAGTACCTCCAACAGATGCCACTCCGTGGGCGTCAGCCGGACGTCCCTGCCATGCCGCTGGACCTTCTTCGCGGCCAGGTCGACGGTGAACTCGTCGGTCTCCACCAGCGCCTCGTCCTCGCCGCCCCCGTTGGGCTCGGCGCGCCGGACGGCGGCCCGCAGCCTGGCCAGCAGCTCGTCCATGCCGAAGGGCTTGGTGACGTAGTCGTCGGCGCCCGCGTCCAGCGCCTCGACCTTCTCGTCGGAGGAGTGCCGGGCGGACAGCACCAGGATCGGCACCCGGGTCCAGCCGCGCAGGCCCTTGATCACCTCGACGCCGTCCATGTCGGGCAGGCCCAGGTCGAGCACCACCACGTCCGGGTGGCGGGCGGCGGCGACCTGGAGGGCGGTTGCTCCGTCGTACGCCGCGTCGACCTCGTACTGACGCGCCTTGAGGTTGATCACGAGGGCGCGCACGATCTGCGGCTCGTCGTCGATGACCAACACCCTCGTGGGGGTCTGGCTCGTGGGGGCCTGGGGAGTCCCCCCGGTCGGACTCACCATGTGGCCCGCCTTTCTGGTTCCACCGGCTGGAGAGGCGCCGGGGGCGTTTTGGCCGCCCGGAGCGTGAGCACCATGGTCAGGCCGCCCCCGGGTGTGTCCTCGGCGTCGAGAGTGCCTCCCATGGCCTCCGCGAAACCGCGTGCCACGGCGAGACCCAGTCCCACGCCGGCCCCGCGCGGGGCGTCGCCGTAACGCTGGAAGGGCTCGAATATACGTTCCTTGGCCGTGTCCGGGACTCCCGGCCCGCGGTCGACCACCCGGACCTCGACCCGCTCCGCGATCGCGCTGGCGGACACCAGGACGGTCCGGCCGGCCGGGCTGTATTTGACGCCGTTCTCCACCAGGTTGGCCACCGACCGCTCCAGCAGCCCGGGATCCACCGCGACCATGGGCAGCGTCTCCGGGATGTCCAGGTCGGCGCTGCCCTCGGGCACCCCGCCGAGCGCCATCGGCACCACCTCGTCGAGGTAGATCTCCCGGATCAGCGGGGCGACCGTGCCGGTCTGCAGGCGGGACATGTCCAGCAGGTTGCCCACCAGGTGGTCGAGTCGGTCGGCGCCGTCCTCGATGCCCTCCAGCAGCTCGGCCTGGTCCTCCTCGGACCACGCCACGTCGTGGGACCGGAGTGACGACACGGCCGCCTTGATCGCGGCCAGCGGTGTACGCAGGTCATGGCTGACGGCGGCCAGCAGCGCGGTCCGGATCCGGTTGCCCTCGGCGAGCGCCCGCGCCCGGTCGGCCTCCTCCTGGAGCCTGCTGCGGTCGAGCACGACGGCCGCCTGGGCGGCGAAGGCGGCCAGCACTCGGCGGTCCTCCGCGGGCAGCACCCTGCCGGTCAGCGCGAGCGCCAGGTGGTCCCCGACCGGAACATCGACGTCCGCGTCCTCGGGCCGCTCAACGGGCCGTCCGAGGCCGACCCGGCCCGCGCAGATCCACGGGTCGACGTCGCCGGCCCGTTCCAGGAGGGCCGCCGACTCCATGCCGAAGGTCTCCCTGACCCGCTCCAGGAGCTCCTCCAGGCCGGTCTCGCCGCGCAGCACGTTGCCCGCGAGGAAGGACAGGATCTCCGACTCGGCCCGCAGTCTGGCCGCCTGGTGGGTGCGGCGGGCGGCCAGGTCGACGACGGAGGCCACCGAGATGCCGACGCCCACGAAGATCACGATGGCGACGATGTTCTTCGGGTCGGCGATGGTCCAGCGGTGCAGGGGCGGTGTGTAGAAGTAGTTGAGCAGCAGGGATCCGACCGCGGCCGAGGCCAGCGCCGGGAGCAGCCCGCCGAGCAGGGCGGCGGCCACCGTCACCGCGAGGAACAGCAGCATGTCGTTGGCGAGGCCGAGGTCCACCGTGTTGAGCAGGAACGCCATGGCCGCCGGGCCGCCCACGCCGACCAGCCAGCCCCACAGGATCCGGGCCCGGCCGAGGCGCGCGCCCCGGGTCACGGGCAGTCCGCGCCCCTTGGCGACCTCCTCGTGGGTGACGATGTGCACGTCGAGGTCGGGTCCCGACTCACGGGCCACGGTGGCGCCGACGCCCGGTCCGAAGACGTACTGCCAGGTCTTGCGGCGCGAGGAGCCGAGGATGATCTGGGTGGCGTTCACACCGCGTGCGAAGTCCAGCAGCGCGGCCGGTATGTCGTCGCCCACCACGTGGTGGAAGGTGCCGCCCAGGTCCTCGACGAGCGTGCGCTGCACGGCGAGTTCCTTGGGTGAGGCCGAGGTCAGCCCGTCGCTGCGGGCTATGTAGACCGCCAGTACCTCGCCGCCGGCGCCCTTCTCCGCGAGCCGTGCGGCGCGGCGGATCAGCGTCCGCCCCTCGGGGCCGCCGGTCAGCCCGACCACGATCCGCTCGCGTGAGCCCCAGATCTTCGAGACTCGGTGCTCGCTTCGGTACTGCTTGAGGTACTCGTCGACCCGGTCGGCCACCCACAGCAGCGCCAGTTCCCGCAGAGCGGTGAGGTTCCCGGGCCGGAAGTAGTTCGACAGGGCGGCGTCGACCTTGTCCGGCTGATAGATGTTGCCGTGCGCCATCCGGCGGCGCAGCGCCTGCGGCGACATGTCGACCAGCTCGATCTGGTCCGCCCGTCGCACCACCTCGTCCGGCACGGTCTCCTGCTGCCGTACGCCCGTTATCGACTCGACGACGTCCCCCAGCGACTCCAGGTGCTGGATGTTGACGGTGCTGACCACGTCGATCCCGGCAGCCAGCAGCTCCGCCACGTCCTGCCAGCGCTTGGTGTTGCGGGAGCCGGGGATGTTGGTGTGGGCGAGTTCGTCCACGAGAGCGACCTCGGGCCGTCTGGCGAGGACGGCGTCGACGTCCATCTCCGTGAACGACCCGCCGCGGTACTCCAGCTCCCCGCGCGGGATCTGCTCCAGGCCGTGCAGCATCACCTCGGTGCGTGGCCGGTCGTAGTGCTCCACGAAGGCGACCACGCAGTCCGTACCTCGTTCGACACGGCGGTGCGCCTCGGACAGCATCGCGTAGGTCTTGCCGACGCCCGGTGCCGCACCGAGGTAGATCCGAAGCTTGCCGCGTCCCATGGCCTCATTGTCTTCCGGGTCCCCGCTGACTGCGCAGCGTCGACCTTACGGCCAATAATCGCGACAAATAGGGCCCGGGGGTGGACCGACAGCCGTCTTTGACGCAACCCTGACGCCCGACCCCGGCGGGGAGGGGTCACCCCTGGACGATCTCCCCGTCGCGCAGCTCCAGCACCCGGTCGGCGAGGTCCAGCAGGTTCGCGTCGTGCGTCGCGACCAGCGCGGTGACCCGCTCGCTGTGTACGACGGCCCGCAGCAGCTCCATCACGGAGTGACCGGTCTCCGCGTCCAGCTGACCGGTCGGCTCGTCGGCGACGAGGAGCGAGGGACTGTTGGCGAGGGCCCGGGCTATGGCCACCCGCTGCTGCTGGCCGCCGGACAGTTCACCGGGTCGTTGTCCGGCGTGCCCGGAGAGCCCCACCAGGGACAGCAGCAGCTCGACGCGCTCCTCGCGCTCGCGCACCTCGGCCCGGCGCAGCCGCAGTGGCACGCCCACATTCTCGGCGGCCGTGAGGATCGGGATGAGCCCGAAGGACTGGAAGACGAAGCCGACGCGGTCCCGGCGCAGCGCGAGGAGATCGTCCTCGCCCAGTTCCGCGAGGTCGAGCCCGTCGACCGAGACCCGGCCCTCGTCGGGCGCGTCGAGCCCGCCGACGATGTTCAGGAGCGTGGTCTTGCCGGACCCGGATCGCCCCTTGAGGGCGACGAGTTCACCGCGCGGCACCTCGAAGGACACCCCGCGCAGCGCGTGGACGGCCCCTGCCCCCTCGCCGAACGTCCGGTGGACGTTCTCCACCCGCACCATGGTCTCGGTGACCACCTGAGTCATGCGTCCTCCCCCGTGTGCCGGCGCCATTCTCACAGGCACCGCCCGGCACTTGAACGCTTCGGGACAGCTCACGGTTCCCGCACGAAAAGGGCCGCATCCCCGGCTTCGGGGATGCGGCCCTCCTCTGCTTGACGACGGGCCAACGACGTGGCCCTACAACGCTCAGCGCACCTCGGTGATCTCCGGGCCGCGCTGGAGCTGTCCCATGCCGCCGGAGAAGCGGGACCCTTCCTCCTCCTGCTGGACGCCCTCGGGAACCATCTGGGCGTCGTTCGGCAGCTTCAGGACGATCGGGTCACGGGGCGCCATCGGGCCCTCGCCGCGGACCACGACCGTGTCCCGGAAGATCTGCTCCAGCAGGCCGGCCGCCTGCGGCTGCACCGCGCCCTGGCCCGAGATCACTCCGCGCAGGAACCAGCGGGCGCCGTCCACACCGACGAACCGCACCACCTGGAAACCGCCGGTGCCGTCCGGCAGCTGCACCGGTACCTGCGCACGCAGCTCCCAGCCCAGCGGACCCTCGACCTCGTCGACGATGCCGCCCTGCTGGGTGATGCCGGAACCGATCTCCTCGCGCACCTCGCCCCAGATGCCCTCGCGCTTGGGCGCGGCGAAAGCCTGCAGCTGGATGGCGCTGTCGCGCAGCACGACGGTCGCCGCGACGATCGCGTCGCCCGCGACCTCCACCCGCAGCTCCATGCCTTCGACACCCGGCACGAACAGACCGCCCAGGTCCACCCGGCCCTCGGCCGGGTCACGGACCTCGGAGCTGTCCCACGGCCCGTCCGGCCGCGGCTCCGGTTCGAGCCGCACGCGCTCACGCGTGCCCTCTGTCTCGTCCGCCTCAGCGTCGACACTGTCGACGACCTGCTCGGCCTCGCCGGCCGCGTCCTCGGCGGCACCCTTCTTCTTGCGACGTCCGAACACGTCACTGTCCTTCCCGGTCGGATACGACCGAAGCGTATCGATTCCCACCCGTCGCGCCGCCCACGGCGGCATGACCACTTGTGCCGCTCCCGTCGTCCACCGCGGCATGGCCTCCGGTGGACCCGAAGCCCCCCTCGGCCCGTGCCGAGTCGGGAAGCTCCGCGACCTCCTGGAAGCGGACCCTCTCGACCTGCTGGACGACCAGTTGGGCAATCCGGTCGAAGCGCTCGAACCGCACGGACTCGCGCGGGTCGAGATTCACCACGATCACCTTGATCTCCCCACGGTACCCGGCATCAACCGTCCCCGGGGCATTCACGAGAGCGACACCGCAGCGGGCGGCCAGACCGGAACGCGGGTGCACGAAGGCCGCGTACCCCTCCGGGAGCGCCACAGACACTCCGGTGGGCAGCACGACCCGCTCGCCCGGCTTCAGTTCACAGCTCTCGGTAGTGCGCAGATCGGCTCCCGCGTCACCGGGGTGCGCGTACGTCGGAAGCGGTACGTCGGGGTCGACGCGCCGGATGAGCACGGCGAGTTCTTGACGGGGCTCACGGCTCACGGGTTCACCTCGAAGGCACGGGATCGCCGGGTCTGGTCCGGGTCGTTCATGGCGGCCCGGATCTCCTCCGGGCGGCCGTTGTCGATGAAGTGGTCGACCTTCACCTCGACGAACAGGGCGTCGGCACGGATGGCGACGGGACCGTCGGGGCCACCGATCCGACCGGTGGCGGCGGAGTAGATCTTCCGCCCGGCCACGGCCGTCACCTCGGCCTCCAGGTGCAGCACGGTGTCCACCGGGACCGGCCGCACGAAGTCGGTCTCCAGCCGCCCGGTCACGGCGATCGTCCGCAGCAGCCAGTTCAGGGAGCCGAGGGTCTCGTCCAGGGCGCTCACGAGCACCCCGCCGTGCGCGAGGCCCGGGGCTCCCTGGTGCTCGGGGCGCACGGTGAACTCGGCGGTCACCGTCACTCCCTCGCCGGCCCGCGTCTGGACGTGCAGTCCGTGGGGCTGCTCGCCGCCGCAGCCGAAGCACTGGCCGTAGTGCTCGCCGAGCAGCTCACCGGGCGCGGGCGCGTCAGGATGACGCACCGGTCTCACGGCGTCGGCCGGCGGCTCGACGGCAGCGGAAGTACGACTCACAGCCGCAGACCTTACCCGCGCGTCGGCGCGATCCCGACACCGTGCCAAGCTTGGCTTCATGCAGCTCTCTGCCGCCCCGTACGAAGAACGCCTCACCACCCCCCGCACCTGGTGGTTGATCTCCTTCTTGGTCGGGGTCTCGATGGCCCTGGTCCTGCTGCCCTTCGGCACGCTGCCGATGCTCGGCGGCCTGGTCGGCGGCACCGCCGCGGCGGCCGTCGTGGCCAGCGCGTACGGCTCGCTGCGCATCCGGGTCCAGGGCGGCTTCCTGATCGCGGGCGAGGCGAAGATCCCGGTGTCGGCGCTGGGCGAGGCGGAGGTCCTGGACGCGGCGGAGGCGAGCGCCTGGCGCACGTACAAGGCCGACACCCGGGCTTTCCTGCTGCTGCGCGCCTACATCCCCACCGCACTGCGCGTGGAGGTCACGGACCCCGAGGATCCGACGCCGTACCTGTACCTGTCGACGCGTGAGCCGCAGCGGCTGGCGGAGGCGCTGAAGGCCGCGCGGGCGGCGGCCTAGCACACCCGGGCGAGGCGTCACCCGAGCTGTTTCGGTCCGTCCCCCATCGCCAGTGGATCCGCCGGCGACTCCAGCGGCGGCAGTTCCGGCAGCGCGTCCCACGGCACCTGTGTCCTGCGCAGGTCGGCCCGGATACGCCCGGCGAGTCTTCTGGTGTCCCGGTGGTTCATGACCGCTCCGACGGTCGCGCCCACCATGAACGGCATCAGGTTCGGCAGATCACGCACCATCCGCTTCATGATCTGCTGCCGCAGTTGCTGCTTCATGCGGCTGTTCACCGCGGTGCCGACGGACGACGGCTTGGTCACGTCGATTCCGCGCTCTCCCGACCAGGAGTCGACATACGCGGTGGATCGCTGTTTCAGATTGCCCGGCGGTCGACAGCCGTAGACCTCGTGGAGTTCCGCGATCAGCTTCAGCTCGATCGCCGCCACGCCGGTGATCTCGGCAGCCAGTTCCGTGGGCATCGCGGGCGGCACCGGCAGCATCGCCGCCGCGCCGATTCCCGCTCCGACGGTCGCCGTCGCGTTCGCGGCGCCCGCCACGAGCTTGTCCGCGAGCTGCTCGGGCCCGAGCCCGGGGAACTGCCTGCGGAGCGTCGCGAGGTCGCGTACGGGGATCCGCGGGGCTATCTCGATGATCCGGTCGGCGAGGTGCCCCAGCGCCGCTCTGGCGCGGCTGCCGCTCTTGCGGACGCCTTCCCGGGCCTTGTCCCGGATCACCGCGGCCCGCCGCCGTGCGACGGGCGCGGGGGTCTCGACCGGCGCCGGGAGGTCGGCCCGGCCTGTCGCCGGTTCGAGCGAGGCCGATCCCTTTTCGGATGAGCCCCGCTCGTCGTCACGCGCGTCGTGCCGTCCCTCGGACGGCACCGAGTCCGCTCCCCATGGGAGGAAGCGGCGCTTCCGGGGAGGGGTCGAGCCAGTCACGGCCGACCCGTCCTCAGTCGCAGTCGCGGCAGATCGGCTGACCGTTCTTCTCGCGGGCCAGCTGGCTGCGGTGGTGCACCAGGAAGCAGCTCATGCATGTGAACTCGTCCTGCTGCTTGGGCAGCACCCGGACGGCCAGCTCCTCATTCGAGAGGTCCGCGCCGGGCAGTTCGAGGCCTTCTGCGGCCTCGAATTCGTCGACATCCACTGCGGAGGTCGACTTGTCGTTCCGGCGAGCCTTCAGTTCTTCAAGGCTGTCCGAGTCGACGTCGTCGTCGGTCTTGCGTGGGGTGTCGTAGTCGGTTGCCATGTCGCTCTCCCCCTCTGGGTGTCTTCGGTGTCTCCAGCGCACGTAACGCGTGAGAGGCCGGACTTGTGCCCGACCTGAGGCGGAGATTTTGCCTCACATCAAGGTCTGTTACTCAATCGACACCCAACCGGACTCCTGTTGAGTGATCGGGTTGGATGGCGATCGGGACCGTACACGGTCCGAATCCCGCACTCCAAAGGCGTCTCACCGTGTACTTCCCGTGACCAGGACCCCGGAAAACCCGGATTTTCCCGGCTTTCTGGCCGTATTCATGATCACGGAGAGCCGATGGCCAGGAAATTGTCTTTGTGATCGATCACACACGAGGGCACTCGATCAGCGCCTTGAAAATTCCGCGCAAAGCGAACATCCCCGTGTCTCGGTCCAGGTGCGGGGGTCATGATCTCAGACGGGCAGGGTCACCCGCATCACGAGCCCACCTCCTTCGCGCGGCCGGGCCGAGATGTGTCCGCCGTGCGCTCGGGCCACGGACCGGACGATGGACAGCCCCAGGCCCACACCCTTGTCGCTGCCCGTACGTTCCGTTCGCAATCGCCTGAACGGCTCGAAGAGATTGTCGATCTCGTACGCCGGCACCACCGGACCCGTGTTGGACACCACGAGCAGTGCCTGGCCGTGCTGGATCTCTGTCGTCACCTCGACCCAGCCGTCCTCGGGCACGTTGTACCGCACGGCGTTCTGTACGAGGTTCAGGGCGATCCGCTCCAGCAGGACGCCGTTGCCCTGGACGACCGCGGTCTTCTGCTCCCCGCGGATCAGCACGCCCTTGGTCTCGGCCTCACCGCGCACCTGGTCGACCGCCTGCTCGGCGACCTCCGCGAGGTCCACGGGTTTGCGCTCGATGATCTGGTTGTCGCTGCGGGCCAGCAGCAGCAGGCCCTCGACGAGCTGCTCGCTGCGCTCATTGGTGGCCAGCAGCGTCTTGCCGAGCTGTTGGAGCTCCATCGGCGCGCCCGGATCGGACAGGTGCACCTCCAGGAGCGTGCGGTTGATCGCGAGCGGGGTTCTCAGCTCGTGCGAGGCGTTGCCGACGAAGCGCTGCTGGGCCGTGAACGCCCGTTGCAGTCGCTCCAGCATGTCGTCGAAGGTGTCGGCGAGCTCCTTGAGCTCGTCGTCCGGGCCTTCCAGCTCGATACGGCGGGACAGGTCCGAGCCCGCCACCGCGCGCGCGGTGCGGGTGATCCGGCCCAGCGGCGACAGGACCCGGCCGGCCATGGCGTATCCGAAGGCGAAGGCGATGATCGCGAGGCCGAGCAGGGCGAGGAGCGAGCGGCTGAGCAGTTTGTCCAGGGCGACCTGCCGCTGGTGGTCGATGCACTCGCTGATCGCAGCGTTGAACGTGCCGAGCGGGACCTTGTTCACACCGTTGACCGCGGGACAGTCCTCACTGGTGACGCCGATGTTCGAACCGTCGACGATCTTGAACAGCGGTGCGTTGCCCGTGTTCACGGCCTGCGCGGCCAGCAGATAGATGATCGACAGCAGCAGGATGCCGGCGATCAGGAACATCCCGCCGTACAGCAGCGTGAGCCGTATGCGGATGGTCGGGCGCAGCCACGGGAAGGGGGGCTCCGGTCTGCGGGGGTCCCAGGTGGGCTTCGGGGGCGCCTGCGGAGGCGCCGGGGTCGCTGCCACGGGCGATCAGATCCGGTAGCCGGAGCCGGGGACGGTCACGATGACAGGCGGCTCGCCCAGCTTACGGCGCAGGGTCATGACGGTGACGCGCACGACGTTGGTGAAGGGGTCCGTGTTCTCGTCCCAGGCCTTCTCCAGGAGCTGCTCGGCGGAGACCACCGCGCCCTCGCTGCGCATCAGCACCTCCAGCACGGCGAACTCCTTGGGCGCCAGCTGGACCTCCTTGCCGTCCCTGAAGACCTCCCGGCGGTTCGGGTCGAGCTTGAGCCCGGCGCGCTCCAGGACCGGCGGCAGCGGCACACTGGTGCGCCGGCCGAGGGCACGCACGCGTGCCGTCAGCTCGCTGAACGCGAAGGGCTTGGGGAGGTAGTCGTCTGCGCCGATCTCCAGCCCCTCGACGCGGTCGCTGACATCGCCGGACGCCGTGAGCATCAGCACGCGGGTGGGCATGCCGAGTTCGACGATCTTGCGGCAGACGTCGTCGCCGTGCACCAGCGGGAGGTCGCGGTCCAGAACGACCACGTCGTAGTCGTTGACGCCGATGCGTTCCAGGGCGGCCGCACCGTCGTACACGACGTCGACGGCCATGGCCTCCCGGCGCAGTCCGGTGGCCACCGCATCGGCGAGCAGTTGCTCGTCCTCGACGACGAGTACGCGCACGTCCCTTGTCCTTCCTGTGTCCACCCGCGTAGCGCTTCTGGGCCCACGCGGGCAGGGGTTTCAGTGAGTGTGTTGGCCTCCATCCTGCCCTTTTCGGCCATAAGTCGGCTGTAAGACGGGTGAGCGCGACCTGAAGGACAGGTGTGAGGCTCGGGCACGCGAGATTTTCTTATCGGGTTGAGGTTTCCGTGGAAGAGAGCGGGGGGAGGACGGCTTTACACCCCGCGATCACGCTCTGCATGTGCCGTACCACCATGCGGCACTGCGCGTTCCGCTACCGCAGAGTGGGCGTGGGTGTCCGGCACCGTCGCCGCCCGGCCGGGCATGGCGCTGGGCATCCACTGGAGACGTGATCGCCCCTTCCGAACGGCACACCCCCGTGCCACCGACCCACGACCCAGGACGAGGGGGCGCAGCATGGACGCATTCACCGCAGGACTTCTGCAGCGCATAAGGGCGACCGAGTCCGACCTGACGCGGGCTCGCGACGAGGGCGACGACTTCCTCGTCGAGGTCGAGCAGGCCGAGCTCGACGACCTGCGCCGCCTCGCCGCCGACCATGGTGTGGAGGTCGGCGCGTCGCGCGTCTGATCAGCTCGCACAGCACGACAGCGGGGCCCCGGCGAATCCAGCGCCGGGGCCCCGCTCATCGACTGCTCACCGCTGATCATCGGCTGGGGCGCCCACGAGGCGGCACCGGCCGGCTCAGTCGTGCCAGGCGCCGAAGTCCTCCAGTAGGCGCTGGAGGGGCTCGAAGACTCCGGGGGTGCCCGCGACCGTGAGGACGTGTGCGGGGCCCTCCCCGGGGCGTCCACCGGTCAGGGCGCCCGCCTCACGGGCGATGAGGTCGCCCGCCGCGAGGTCCCAGGGGTGGAGGCCTCGTTCGTAGTAGCCGTCGAGGCGCCCCGCGGCGACATCGCACAGGTCGATCGCCGCCGAGCCGCCGCGCCGGATGTCACGCAGCAGCGGGATCAGCTTGTGGGCGACCTCGGCCTGGTGGACGCGGACCTCGGTGACGTAGTTGAAGCCGGTCGACACCAGGGCCTGCTCCAGGGGCGGTGCCGGGCGGCAGGCCAGCCTGCGCTCGCCGTCCCAGCCGCCGGTGGCCCAGGCTCCCCCGCCCCGTACCGCGTGGAACGTCTCGCCGCGCATCGGTGCCACGACGACACCAACAACTCTCTCGCCATCCTGCTCGGCCGCGATGGACACGGACCAAGTAGGCAGCCCGTACAGGTAGTTGACCGTGCCGTCGAGGGGGTCGATCACCCAGCGGATCCCACTGGTGCCCTCGGTGGAGGCGCCTTCCTCGCCGAGGAACCCGTCGTGCGGGCGCTGCTCGGAGATCAGGTCGGTGATCAGCTTCTCCGCGGCGATGTCCATCTCGGTGACCACGTCGATCGGACTCGACTTGGTCGCGGCGACCGTGAGGTCGGCCGGGCGGCCGTCCCGCAGCAGCGAGCCGGCGCGGCGGGCTGCCTCCTGGGCGAGGGCGAGCAGGTCCGAGTGCAGGGGGTCAGTCACGGGGTTCCTCACGCGTAGGGGCTGTCGGCGCCTGCGGCGGCGGGGCGGGGGGCGCGGGCCGGGCAGCAGCCGACCGGGCACAGGTTGTGGTCGGCGCCGAGCGCGCCCAGGGCGCACGGCGTGACCTCCCGCCCGCGCTCGACGGCGGCGCGCTCCAGGACGAGGTCGCGGATCGCGGCGGCGAACCGCGGGTCGGCGCCGACGGTGGCCGAGCGGCGGACCGGCAGGCCCAGCTCCTCGGCCTTGGTCCTGGCCTCCGTGTCGAGGTCGTACATGACCTCCATGTGGTCGGAGACGAAACCGATGGGCGCCATGACGACCGCCGGGGCCCCGGCCGCCTGCCGCTCCTCCAGGTGGTCGCAGATGTCGGGCTCCAGCCACGGGATGTGCGGGGCGCCGGAGCGGGACTGGTAGACGAGCTGCCAGGGGTGATCGACGCCGGTGCGCTCACGGACGGCGTCGGCGACCAGCCGGGCCACGTCCAGGTGTTGTCCGACGTACGCGCCGCCGTCGCCGTGCTCCTCGACCGGGCCCGAGGTGTCCGCGGACGCGATCGGGATCGAGTGGGTCGTGAAGGCGAGGTGCGCGCCGTCACGGACGTCCTCGGGAAGGTCGGCGAGGGACTCGAGCACGCCGTCGATCATGGGCTCCAGGAAGCCCGGGTGATTGAAGTAGTGCCGCAGCTTGTCGACCTTCGGCAGCTCCAGGCCCTCGGCCTCCAGGGCGGCCAGCGACTCGGCGAGGTTCTCGCGGTACTGGCGGCATCCCGAGTAGGAGGCGTAGGCACTGGTGGCGAGGACCAGGATGCGGCGGCGGCCGTCGGCGACCATCTCCCGCAGGGTGTCCGTCAGATAGGGCGCCCAGTTGCGGTTGCCCCAGTAGATCGGCAGATCCAGGCCGTGGCCCGCGAAGTCCTTGCGGAGGGCGTCCAGCAGGGCGCGGTTCTGGTCGTTGATGGGGCTGACCCCGCCGAACAGGAAGTAGTGCTGACCGACTTCCTTCAGACGTTCCTTCGGGATTCCGCGCCCGCGCGTCACGTTCTCCAGGAACGGGACGACGTCGTCCGGCCCCTCCGGGCCGCCGAACGAGAGCAGGAGCAGGGCGTCGTAGGGGGTGGCTTCGAGCGCGTCTGGCATGGGGTCGATCCTGTCATCAGGTACTGACAGCCGGGAAACGGCGGGGTGACCACCCTGGTTCCCGGTACGTCCGCCAGGGTGCATGAGGGTCACCTGACTCGTAAGCTGTATCGGCGGTGTTCACGCCTTACTGAGCCTGCCGCGTTCTCGCCTTGCCGAGCCGATCACCGAGCCGATCACCGAGCCGCCCCGCTCCCGCCCGACCGGAGACCCCGTGCCCAGCCCCTACCGAGCCCTGTTCGCCGCCCCCGGCTCCAAGGGTTTCTCCGCCGCGGGACTTCTCGGCCGGATGCCGCTGTCGATGATGGGCATCGGCGTGGTCACGATGATCTCCCAGCTCACCGGTCGGTACGGCCTGGCGGGCGCGCTGTCGGCGACCATCGCGCTGGCCGCCGCGGTGGCGGGCCCGCAGGTCTCACGGCTGGTGGACCAGTACGGGCAGCGGCGGGTGCTGCGCCCGGCGACCCTGATCTCGCTCGTCTCGGCGGCCGGGCTGCTGTTCGCCGCGCACTACGAGTGGCCGGACTGGACGCTGTTCCTGTGCAGCGCCGGTATCGGCTGTGTGCCGAGTGTCGGCGCGATGATCCGGGCGCGCTGGGCAGCGCTCTACCGGGGCACCCCGCAGCTGCACACCGCGTACTCCTTCGAATCGGTGATCGACGAGGTCTGCTTCATCTTCGGACCGATCATCTCCATCGGACTGTCCACGGCCTGGTTCCCGGAGGCCGGTCCGCTGCTCGCCGCGGGTTTCCTGGCGGTCGGCGTCCAGTGGCTCACCGCCCAGCGGGCCACCGAGCCCGTGCCGCATCCGCGCGCGCAGCAGGGCGGCGGTACGGCCCTGCGCTCCCCCGGTCTCCAAGTCCTCGTGGTGACCCTCGTGTCGACCGGCGCGATCTTCGGGGCGGTCGACGTGGTCACCGTCGCCTACGCCGACGCGCAGGGGCACAAGAGCGCCGCGAGCCTGGTCCTCGCGCTCTACGCGGCGGGCTCCTGTACGGCGGGAATCGTGTTCGGGCTGCTGCACTTCAAGGGGGCGCCCGAACCTCGTTGGCTGCTGGGCATATGTGCGATGGCCGTGAGTATGATCCCCCTCCTACTGGTCGGAAACTTGCCGTTTCTGGCCGTGGCGCTGTTCGTTGCGGGTCTGTCCATCGCTCCCACGATGATCACCACGATGTCCCTGATCGAGCAGCACGTACCACGCGCGCAACTGACCGAGGGCATGACCTGGGTGAGCACCGGCCTGGCGGTCGGGGTCGCGCTCGGCTCCTCCGTGTCCGGCTGGGTGATCGACGCCGCCGGCGCGCGGGCCGGGTACGGGGTTCCGGCGGTGTCCGGGGCCGTCGCGGTCGCGGTCGGTTTCCTCGGGTACCGCCGGCTCAGCAGGCCGGCTCCGCGTCGGGGAGGCATCGTTGAGCAGCACAGCGAGCGGGAAGAACGGCACGTGGCGTAACTGGAGCGGCAACGTCGCAGCCCGTCCCGCGCGGGAGGTCACGCCCGCCTCGGTCGAGGAACTGGCGGATGCCGTACGGAAGGCCGCCGAGGACGGGCTGAAGGTGAAGGCCGTCGGTAGCGGGCACTCCTTCACGTCCATCGCCGCCACCGACGGCGTGTTGATCCGCCCTCAACTGTTGACCGGAATCCGCAACATCGACCGTGCCGCCGGCGAGGTCACGGTCGAGGCCGGCACCCCGCTCAAGAGGCTCAACATGGCCCTGGCCCGCGAAGGTCTGTCGCTGGCCAACATGGGCGACATCATGGAGCAGACCGTCTCCGGGGCCACCAGCACAGGCACGCACGGCACGGGCCGCGAGTCGGGTTCGATCGCCGCGCAGATCAGGGGCCTTGAGCTGGTCACGGCCGACGGCTCGCTCCTCACCTGCTCGGAGAAGGAGCACCCGGACGTGTTCGCGGCCGCCCGAATAGGACTGGGCGCCCTCGGCATCATCACCGCGATCACCTTCGCCGTGGAGCCGATCTTCCTGCTCACGGCGCGCGAGGAGCCGATGCCCTTCGACCGCGTCGTCGCCGAGTTCGACCAACTGTGGGCCGAGAACGAGCACTTCGAGTTCTACTGGTTCCCGCACACCGGCAGCACCAACACCAAGCGCAACAACCGCAGCGCGGGCCCGGAACAGCCGGTGGGGCAGCTGGCGGGCTGGTTCGAGGACGAGTTCCTCTCCAACGGCGTCTTCCAGGTGGCCCAGTGGGTCGGCCGCGCGGCGCCCGCCACGATCCCGACGATCGCCCGGGTGTCCAGCAAGGCCCTGTCCGCCCGGACCTACACCGACATCCCGTACAAGGTCTTCACCTCGCCGCGCCGGGTGCGCTTCGTGGAGATGGAGTACGCCGTCCCGCGCGCGGCCGTGACCGAGGTGCTGCGCGAGCTGCGGACGATGGTCGGCCGTTCCGGTCTGCGGATCAGCTTCCCGGTCGAGGTGCGCACGGCCCCGGCCGACGACATCACGCTGTCCACGGCGTCCGGCCGGGACAGCGCGTACATCGCCGTCCACCTGGTCAAAGGGACGCCCTACCAGGCGTACTTCACCGCCGCCGAGCGCATCTTCACGGCGTACGAGGGCCGGCCGCACTGGGGCAAGGTGCACACGCGCGACGCCGAGTACCTGGCCGGGGTCTACCCGCGCTTCGGCGAGTTCGCGGCGCTGCGGGACCGGCTCGACCCGGACCGTCGGTTCCAGAACGACTACGTGCGGCGGGTGTTGGGGGCGTAAGCGGGCGAAGCCATTGGTTCCGTTTCTGATGATTGCGTGAAGTACGCCACTTCCAAGATCCTGAAAACCGATTCGGGGTACTCAAGTACCGTCCGGCGGAAGAAGTTGGGCGGCGCGCCAATCCACGCACGTGGCCCGAATGGAGTACTGTTGCGAGCCCTGGGTTCGGTCTCCCGCCAGGGCGTCCGTGGCCTTCAAGGACCGCCGGGAGGGGGCTAGTTGCACAGGGTGACGGAGTATGTCACTTAGCGTTGCGAATAGGTAACCGTGCCATAACGGCGATCTAGGGCCTGTGCCCGACACGCCGGGCAACTCGGCAAGGTTGTGGCAGGCTGCACCCGGGCAGGCCACACTCGACTAGCGGAAGCAGCGACGCACGTGACGTCGGCAGGCACCACCCGGGAGGTCCCCATGCCCGAACTGCGTGTCGTGGCCGTCTCCAATGACGGCACACGGCTGGTGCTGAAGGCTGCCGACTCTACGGAGTACACGCTTCCGATCGACGAACGCCTGCGCGCTGCCGTGCGCGGCGACCGTCCCCGCCTCGGCCAGATCGAGATCGAGGTGGAGAGCCATCTCCGCCCCCGTGACATCCAGGCGCGGATACGTGCCGGCGCGACCGCGGAAGAGGTCGCTCAGATGGCCGGGATCCCCGTGGATCGGGTACGCCGCTTCGAGGGTCCCGTGCTGGCCGAGCGCGCGTTCATGGCCGAGCGGGCCCGGAAGACTCCGGTGCGCCGCCCCGGCGAGAACGTGGGACCGCAGCTGGGCGAGGCCGTCCAGGAGCGGCTGACCCTGCGCGGCGCCGACAAGGACACCGTGCAGTGGGACTCGTGGCGCCGCGACGACGGCACCTGGGAGGTCCTGCTGGTCTACGTGGTCGCGGGCGAACCCCACTCGGCGAGCTGGACGTACGACCCGCCCCGGCGGCTCGTCCAGGCCGTCGACGAGGAGGCGCGCTCGCTGATCGGTGAGTCCGACGACCTCGCGGCCACGCCGGAGCCCAGCTTTCCCTTCGTACCGCGCATCGCACGACTGCCGCGGGACCGTCCGCTGGACCGCGCCCTCGAGAGGCCGAGCCTGCCGGCGCCGCCTCTCGAACCCGCCGACGAGACGGCGACCGCGAGTGCGGGCGAACGGGACTCGCTGACCAGCCTGCTGGAGGCGGTGCCAAGCTTCCGGGGCGACCTGGTGGTCCCGGAACGCCCGTCGGAGGAGGCACCCGAGGCGGAGGAGCCCGCCCCGGAGCCAGAGACCGAGGAGCCCCCGGCTCCCGCGGCCTCGGCCGGATCCGCCTACGCGGATGTCCTCATGCCTCGTTCCGTCGGCGGCCATCGCGACCGCCTCGTCGGGTCCACCGACCGCCAGGCCGAGGCGGACGGCGTCCGCCCGGGACGCCGGGCGGCTGTCCCGAGCTGGGACGAGATCGTGTTCGGCACACGGCGGAAGAAGCAGGAGTAGCCCTCGTACAGCTCCCGCTGTGGAGGTCGTACAGAACGCTGTGGAGGGCCCGCGCCGGTCGGCGCGGGCCCTCCGTCGTCCGTCTACCGAGGATCGGGCCCGACGGCGACCGGACGCGACGGGTCCGACGACCACTCCGACCAGGAACCGACGTACAGCGCGGCCGGGACGCCCGCGACCGCCAAAGCCAGCACCTCGTGTGCGCCGGAGACGCCGGACCCGCAGTAGACGCCCACCGTCGAGTCGTCGGACACGCCCAGTGCCTTGAAGCGGGCGGCCAGCTCCTCCGCCGGGAGGAAGGCGCCGTCGGCCGCCACGTTCTCGGTGGTGGGGGCGGAGACCGCGCCCGGGATGTGGCCGCCGACCCGGTCGATCGGCTCCACCTCGCCCCGGTAGCGCTCCCCCGCCCGGGCGTCCAGCAGCACCCCGGAGCGGGCCAGTGCCGCGGCCCCGTCCGCGTCGAGGAGACCCGCCGCGTCCGCATTCGGCCGGAAGTCACCCTCGGCCGGTTCTGGCCTGTCCGTCGACAGTCCGCCCCGCCAGGACGGCAACCCACCGTCGAGGACACGCACGTCCGGGTGACCCGTCCAGCGCAGCATCCACCAGGCGCGGGCGGCCGCCCAGCCCTGCCCGCCGTCGTACACGACCACCGGCGTGCCCGAGGAGACACCGGCCCGTCGCATCACGGCGCCGAACTCCGCGAGGTCGGGCAGCGG
This sequence comes from Streptomyces sp. NPDC050997, assembly GCF_040660135.1. NCBI lineage: Bacteria > Bacillati > Actinomycetota > Actinomycetes > Kitasatosporales > Streptomycetaceae > Streptomyces > Streptomyces sp. NPDC050997. The sequence goes on along the minus strand of NZ_JBFAGK010000016.1, from coordinate 135,230 downwards.
GTGCCGGCCGCCGGTGCCGGGTGTCGCGGCGAGCTCCCGGTCCAGGTCCACGAAAACGGCCCCGGGGATGTGCCCGGCCGCGTACTCGGCCCGGCCGTCGAAGGGCGGCTCCCCGGCGGCCTTGGCCACGCTCAGCTGCCAGCGGACGTCGAGCAGGACTGGCGGGTTGTCGCCCGTCAGGTCGCCGGCGAGTTCGGATGCGGAGATGATGGCGTTCATGCCCACCATCCTTGCGCACGGGGTGGCCGCATCGTTCATGTCCGGCTACTCTGCTCCGCCGGGCAGGCTCGATCACGAGGCGTACGGGATCGGGCACATGCTGTACAGCCGATCGCCACGCGCCGGCCATCGCACGGAAACGGACGGGACCGCGCACGACGGGCATTCTCCGGTCACGGGAGCCGGCGCACGGCGGCGTGCCCGGAGCGCGCGGTCGCGCGGGTGGTACGAGCATCGGCACGGGTCCGTACGCACCGGAACCGTGGACACTGGCTCCATACGCTCGGATTCCGCACACAGGGAGTCCGTGCGCACGGGGGCCCGGCAGCGGAAGCGAAGCGACACGGCCGCCGCGAGAGGCCGAGAAGAGAGTGACGATGACCGAGGCAAGGGGGTCGGCCGGCCCGAACGGCGGGACGCACGCCCGGCAGGTGCCCGGCACACCGTGCTGGGTGAGCGTGATGGTGCACGGAATGGCGGCGACCCAGGACTTCTACCACTCGCTGTTCGGCTGGGAGTTCCGGCCCGGGCCGCAGCAACTCGGCCCCTACGTCCGGGCCCTGCTCGACGGACACGAGGTGGCCGGCATCGGCCAACTGCCCCCGGACCGCCACCTCCCCCTCGCCTGGACGCCCTACCTCGCCTCGGACGACGTGGACCTGACCGCCGAAACGGTACGGCTGTGCGGCGGCACGGTCGGGGTGGGGCCGCTGGACGCCGAGGACGCCGGGCGGCTGGTGATCGGCTCGGACCCGGCCGGTGCGGTCTTCGGCGTGTGGCAGGCGGCGGCGCACCTCGGCACGTCCCTCGACGGGGTGCCCGGCACACCGGCCTGGCACGAACTGCTGACCTTCGAGACCGCGAGCGTCGCCAAGTTCTACGAGACGGTGTTCGGTTACGAGGAGAAGCCGGTGGTCTCCACCGACATCGACTATGTGACCCTGCGCCTCGGTGACCGCTCCGTCGCCGGCATCCACGGCGTGGGCCAGGCCCGGCTGCGCGACTGGGGGCCGCACTGGATGACGTACTTCGAGGTCGCCGACACGGACGAGGCGGCCGCCCGGCTCGTCGACCTCGGCGGCCACGTCCTGGAGCCGCCGCACGACACCCCCCACGGTCGCGCGGCGACGGTGGCGGACCCCGAGGGCGCCCGGTTCTCGCTCATCCGCACCGCACGCTGAGGAGAGCCCTCGTAGTCGACGGCGCCCGACCGATCGACGACGTCGCCGCCGACGACGACGACCTCGACCCGGAGGACCGAGGCTCGTCGCGAGGTGCAGCAGCACGTCGGCCCCGTCGCACATCCCGCGCAGGCCGCCCGGGACGGTGAGATCACCCGGATGCCACTCGTCGCCGGCCCCGACGGACACAGGAGCGGCCCACGGTCCGGTCCCGCCGGTGCGGCTCACCCCGCACCGCCGACCCGATGAACCCGGTGGCGCCGCTGAGGACGATCCGGGCAGGTCTCACGCGGCCGCGCCGGAGCCCGACGGGCCTATGGTCAGAGCCGCCACGGCCTCGGGGGTGGCCAACGCCGGAAGCAGGAAGCGCCACATCCAGACCAGGCGCTGCGGAAGGTCGGCGCGTCCACTGGCGGCGTTGGAGTAGAGCTGGGTCCCGGTGTAGGCACCCACGAGCACCTTGGCGAACTCCCACAGGTCAAGGCTCGGCAGCAGTTCGCCGCGCTCCTGTGCCGCGACGAGTTGGCGGTGGAACCGGTGCGCCCATTCCACGTAGGCGGTGTCGTCGTTCGGCCCGAACTCGCCCTGCTCGACAGCGAGTCGCACACTGGCGCGGAACAGCACGTTCTTCCGCAACTCGGCGGCGATCTCGAAGGACATGTCCACCAGCCGCTGCAACCCGTCCGGCGCGTCGGGCAGGTCGACGAAGAGCTGTTGGCTGGTCATCACCGCCTGCGCCAAGGCCTCCTTGGACTTGAAGTGGAAGTACATCCCGCCCTGGGTGACACCGGCCCGGTCCATGATCTTGCTGATGCTCGCACCGCTGTAGCCGTTCTCATGGATCACCTCCGCAGCCGCGACGAGAATCGCGTGACGCGTCTTCATCGCTCGTTCCTGCTTCGGTTCTGGCATGACCCTTACCCGCCCTCACCCGACAAACAAAACGAACACCCTTTACTTACATACGGCTCCCGGACACGATCCAGGAGCTGCACTGCACCGGGGGGTGGAGCCAAGTACGTACACCGGGCAGCGGTGTCGGAGGTTTTCCTGACCGGCTGGCGCGAGACCGGGGCGATGCGCGTCGAGCGCACGTCGGCCGAGCTGGAACTGCGCGTCAGGTGCCGGGGCATCAGGTACCAGCGGTCACTGCCCGTGTCGATGTCCGTGGACGTCGCCGTGCTCAGGGACGGTGAGTACCTGGCGACGGCCGGCACCCGGTTCGGCTGCCACGCCCCGAACCCGTACCGGCGGCTGCGGGTGGGGCGCGCGGACGTCCCGACTGTGTTCGCCGGAGCACCGGCGCCGACCGAACCGCTCCCGTGCTCCGTCACGGGACGCACCCGCGGCTCGGACGTCGACTGTCAGGCGAGGGCGACCGGCAGGACGTCCGGTGAGAGCGCGCCGGCATGCGCGGAGGCGCTTGTCATCCGGCGGCGGTGGTGACGTCGGCACAGCACCTCGTAGCCGACCTCCGCGGCGGGGCCGTTCACATCACCGACGACGACCTGCTCCCCCTCCACGACCATCTCACCGCCCACAGTGCGGGCGTTGTGCGTGGCACGCGCCCCACACCAGCACATCGCCTCGACCTGAAGGGCCTCGATCCGGTCCGCCAGCTCGATCAACCGCTGCGAGCCAGGGAACAGCTTCGTGCGGAAGTCGGTGGTGATACCGAACGCGAAGACGTCCAGACGCAGGTCGTCCACGACCCGAGCCAACTGGTCGATCTGCTCCGAGGCGAGGAACTGCGCCTCATCGACGATCACGTAGTCCACCCTGCCGCCCTTCGACAACTGGCCCACCAGATAGGCGTGCAGATCCATGCCCGGCGCCGCCTCGACCGCCTCCGTCACCAAGCCCAGTCGCGAGGACAGCTTCCCTTCGCCCGCCCGGTCGTCCCGCGTGAAGATCACGCCCTGAAGCCCCCGGGCTGATCGGTTATGCCCGATCTGGAGCGCCAACGTCGACTTCCCGCAGTCCATCGTTCCGGAGAAGAACACCAGCTCGGGCATGGCGAGTCGAACACCTTTCGGTTCACGGACGAGGTGGGCCTGCGGACTTCAGGAGCGTACTTCGAGCAGCGGGACCAGTTGCTCGGCAGGGGTCATCGAACCGTGGTTGCCGACCATCGCCGACTCCTTGGGCTCCCGCTCCGAGGCGATGATCAGGACGTCGTCACGGGCGGCGGCCACCACGTCGCCGAGACGGTCGTACACGCGTCGCTCGACCTGGTGCGACGGCCCGAACCAGCCCGCCGCGATCGCCTCGTCCCGCGAGGCCACCCAGAACTGCTCCCCGAGCACCTCGCGCCAGCAGGTCAGGACGTCATTCTCGGCGCCCGGGACCGCGTAGACATGGCGGGCGCGGCCCTCGCCGCCCAGCAGGGCGACCCCGGCGCGTAGTTCCCAGTCCTCGTCGAAGTCGATGCGGTGCTGCTCGTCGAAGGGGACGTCGATCATGCCGTGGTCGGCGGTGACGTACAGCGCGGTGCGCGGCGGCAGTTGCTCGGCCAGCCGCTGGACCAGCCGGTCGACGTACATCAGCCGGCCGCGCCAGGTGTCGGAGTCGACGCCGAAGCGGTGGCCGGCACCGTCCACCTCGGCGTAGTACGTGTAGACCAGGGAGCGGTCGCCCGCGGCCAGTTGTGCGGCCGCGATGTCCATGCGCTCCTCGCCGGTCGTCCGGCCGTGGAACGTGCCGCCGCTGAGCGCGATCTTGGTCAGCGGGGTGTTCTCGAAGGTGGGGGCCGAGACCTGGGCCGCGTGCACACCCGCCCGGTCGGCCAGTTGGAAGACCGTGGGATACGGCTGCCAGGTGCCCGGCGCCGTCCACGGCTGCCAGCGCAGCTGGTTCATCAGCTCGCCGGTGGCCGGATTGCGCACGGTGTAGCCGGGCAGGCCGTGCGCGCCCGGCGGTAGCCCGGTGCCGACGGAGGCGAGGGAGGTGGCGGTGGTCGCCGGGAAGCCGGTGGTGAGCGGCCGGCCGGTGCCGCCGCGCGAGCTGCCGAGAAGCGAGGTCATGAAGGGCGCCTCGTCCGGGTGTGCCCGCAACTGCTCCCAGCCGAGCCCGTCGATCAGGAACACGCAGTTCCGGTCGGCGGGGGTCAACTCGGAGATGGTCGCGGTGGTTCCGGGTACGGCCATGCCCGCGGCCAGGGTGGGCAGCAGGTCGGCGAGGGAGCCGCTGCCGTACGCGGGGACGGGTGCGGAGTCGAGGGCGAGCGGTTCCGGGTGCTGGTCCCAGGCGGAGGCGGGATGCGCCATCAGCGGGTGACGTCCGCGGTCGCCTCGGAGATGGCCTGCGCGAAGACGAGCGCCTGGCGCACCGTCTCGGGGCCGTCCCCTGCCTCGCTCACCCGCAGGCTCAGGTCGTCCGCCGTGGAGCTTCCGGTGTAGCCGTGGTCGGCCTCGCAGTTGGGGTCGCCGCAGGCGGCGGGCTCCAGGTCGATGCGGGAGACCGCGCCCCAGCCGATGGTCAGTACAACCTCGCGGGGCACGGTGCCGGGCTGGTACTGCTCGGGGTTCGCGACCACACGGCTGACCACGACCGACGAGACCCGGCTGAGCTTCACGGACTCGGTGGAGGTGGTGGCGTACGGCGTCGGGGAGGTGCTGTCCGAGGCCTGCTCGTCGGTGTGGCTGACGATGAAGCGGTTGCCGGTGAGGACCAGCACGGTCACATGCCGCCGCACCTCGTTCTGGTCGAACGTCGTCTCCTGGTGGACCAGGTACGACCGGATGGGCTCGCCGCCCACAGCGGCCTCCACCGCCTCGGCCACGAGGGCCGGGTAGTAGCCGCTGCGCTCGATCGCCGCTCGCAGCCCCTGGGTCGTCGTACTGGTCTTGGCCATGACGTCCATCTTACGGGGGCCCACTGACTGCGAGGCACGCTCCCGGTGGTCTCAGTACGCGGGGAGTGTACGCGGGCCGAGGTCGTCCCGGGCGGGCGGTGGCGCCAGTCGTACGGAGGCTCCGAGAACGCTCAGGCCGCGCTGGGCGACGACCACCGGCTCAAGGGTGATCGCGACGACCTCGGGGTGATCGTCGACCAGCCGCGACACCCGCAGCAGCAGCTCCTCCAGTGCGGGGGTGTCGACGGGCGTCGAGCCGCGCCAGCCGAACAGGAGGGGGGCCGTCCGGATGGACCGGACCAGTGAGCCGGCCTCCCGGTCGGTGACCGGGACGAGACGGTGCGCCATGTCCCCGAGCAGCTGGGAGGCGGCGCCGGCGAGTCCGAACGACAGCACGGCGCCCGCCGCCGGGTCGATCACCGCCCTGACAACGGTGTCGACTCCCCGCGGCGCCATGCCCTGCACCACCGGCCGCAGCTCCTCCGGCTTCCCGAACATCTCGGTCAACTCGGCGTACGCACGCCGCAGTTGCTCCTCGTCGGCGAGATCCAGCCGGACGCCGCCCAGGTCGGCGCGGTGCCTGAGGTGCGGGGCGGTCGCCTTGAGGGCCACCGGGTAGCCGAGGGCGTCGGCGGCCCGGACGGCGTCGTCGGGGGTGGCGGCGCTGAGGGCCCGGTGCACCCGCACGCCGTACTTCCCGAGCAGGTCGCAGGTCTCCTCGGTGCCGAGGGTGAGCCCCTGCCCGCGCGCGAGGAGCCCGCCGATCAGGGACGCGGCCCCCTTCTCGTCGATGTCCTCGTACTCGGGCACCCTGCCGGGCTCGGCGGCGTCCCGGCGCCACTGCGCGTACCGGACCACTTCGGAGAGCGCCCGGACGGCACGTTCGGCGGCGGGGTAGGCGGGGATGAGGCGGGAGCCGGTCCGGGGGGCGGGCACCTCGCCCGTCCCCGAGGTGGCCAGTCGGTCCAGCGGACGGAACGGGTGGGAACGTACGACGGTTCCGGATGTCGCCGAACCCACCTGTGGTGCGGTGCTCGCAGCGGCCGACAACGCTTCCGCGAGGCCGCCGAGTTCCACGTGGACCACCAGCACCGGCTTGCCGGGGACCTGCTCGGCGGCGGACCTCAGGGCCTCGGCCAGCGCCGCGTCCCCGGCCGACCCCTCCCCCACCGCCGGTATCGCCGTGACCACCACCGCGTCGCACGCGTCGTCCGCCAGCGCCCGCGACAACGCCCCGTGGAAGTCGCCCGGCGACGCCGCCGTCGTCAGGTCCAGCGGCGGCAACGGCCGCAGCCCCTCGGAGAGACACGCGTCGTACGTCAGCAACCCCAGCGACTCGGAGTTCCCGAGGATCGCCACCCTGGCGCCGGTCGGCAGCGGCTGCCGCGCGAGCAGCAGTCCCGTGTCCACCAGTTCCGTGATCGTCTCCACCCGGATCACCCCGGCCTGGCGCAGCAGCGCGGACACCGTGGCGTGCGGCAGCCGCGTCGCCCGTACCGCGTGCCCCTGCGGCGCGGAACCCGCGCCCTGGACCACGACCAGGGGTTTCGCCGCCGCCGTCCGCCGCGCGAGCCGCGTGAACTTGCGCGGGTTGCCGATCGACTCCAGGTACATCAACACCACGTCGGTGTCGGGGTCGTCGTACCAGTACTGAAGGACGTCGTTGCCGGAGACGTCCGCGCGGTTGCCGGACGACACGAAGGTCGAGACGCCGCTCACCCCGGTGACCCCGCCGCCGCGCCGGTGCAAGCGGGACAGCAGAGCGATGCCGATGGCGCCGGACTGGGCGAACAGCCCGATCCGCCCCGGCCGGGGCATCTGCGGGGCGAGGGAGGCGTTCAGGCGTACGTCCGCCGAGGTGTTGATGATCCCGAACGCGTTCGGCCCGATGATCCGCATGCCGTACGCGCGCGCGTGCCGGACCAGTTCCCGCTGTCGCTCGCGCCCCTCGGGCCCGCTCTCGGCGTAACCGGCGGAGAGCACGACGAGCCCCTGCACGCCGTGCCGGCCACACTCCTCGACGGCTTCGGGGACATGCTCCGCGGGCACGGCGACGATCGCCAGGTCGACCGGCCCGTCGATGTCCCGCACCGACCGGTGCGCGGGCACCCCGTCGACCTCCTTCTGTCCCTCGGGCAGGGCCTTGTTCACGGCGTGCAGCCGGCCCCTGAACCCGGCGTCCCTGATGTTGCCGAGGACGTTGCGGCCCACCCCGCCGGGTGTTCGGCCGGTCCCGATGACGGCGACGGAGCCGGGCGTGAGCAGCCGCTGCACGGACCGTCCTTCGGCGCGCTGTTCACGCGCGTACTGCACGGCGAGCGAGCGGTCCGTCGGCTCAAGATCGAACTCCAGGCGTACGACGCCGTCCTCGAAGCTGCGCTTCTGGGTGTACCCGGCGTCCGTGAACACCTTGATCATCTTGCTGTTGGCGGGCAGCACCTCGGCGGCGAAGCGGCGGATACCGCGCTCGCGGGCGACAGCGGCGACGTGTTCGAGGAGGGCGGAGGCCACTCCGCGCCCCTGGTGGGCGTCCTGGACGAGGAAGGCGACCTCGGCCTCGTCGGCGGGGGCGGAGGCGGGCATGCCGTCAGTGCCGATGCGGTCGTAGCGTACCGTTGCGATGAACTCGCCGCCGATGGTGGCCGCGAGTCCCACCCGGTCCACAAAGTCGTGGTGCGTGAAGCGGTGGACGTCCTTGGCGGACAGACGAGGGTAGGGCGCGAAGAAGCGGTAGTACTTCGACTCGTCCGAGACCTGCTCGTAGAAGCTGACGAGGCGATCGGCGTCATCGACGGTGATGGGCCGGACGCGCGCGGTACCACCGTCGCGCAGCACCACGTCGGCCTCCCAGTGGGCGGGGTACTCATGCCGGTCCGACGAGGTCTGCATGGGCCCCAGAGTACGACTCGCGTAGGACAACGACGCGAGGCAGTCCGCGGAGGACGAATCGGACCGAGGCCGCGGTCCGACCACACGAAGGAGCGGGACGAAGGACCGCTCCGGGCATGCTTCACGTATGGGAAACTGGTCTAGACAACCCTGATACACCGAAGGGCAGCATCACATGGCTGAGCGCCGCGTCAACGTCGGCTGGGCCGAGGGTCTCCACGCCCGCCCCGCTTCCATCTTCGTCCGGGCCGCCACGGCCGCAGGTATCCCGGTGACGATCTCCAAGGCCGACGGCAACCCCGTCAACGCGGCCTCCATGCTGGCCGTCCTCGGCCTGGGCGCGCAGGGCGGCGAGGAGATCATCCTCGCCTCCGACGCCGAAGGGGCGGACGCCGCTCTCGACCGCCTCGCGAAGCTTGTCGCCGAAGGTCTCGAGGAGCTCCCCGAGACCGTCTGAGCACAAACGCCGCAGCGCGACCCCGAAGGGCTCGTCCGAATTATCGGGCGAGCCCCTTCGCATTTCCCGGTCACAGGTCGATTTCCCCGTTTACGGGCAGCGGAAATAATCCCCCTCGAATTATCTCCTCTTTGTATACGGCTGCCGTGTTAATGCCGCAGGCTCGTCATGTTTACGGGATGTTGCGAGTTCCTCACACGGTCCGGGCGATCTCCCTGCGACGGAAAGCGCAACCGGTGCGCGGCCGTGGCACGCTCGGTGTGCAGCGCCGTGACCGCTCGCGCCCGCTCGCTGTCCCCGCGCGCCACCGCGTCCACGATCGCGCCGTGCTCCGCCCAGGACTCCACCGGGTTGGCGGGCGCGTCCACCGCGTACATCCAGGCGATCTTGTGGCGCATTTGGGTCAGCATGGAGGTCATCGCCGGGCTGCCGGACGCCTGGGCGAGGGTCTCGTGGAACCAGCCCCCCAGGGAGCGCAGGTCATCGCTGGTACCCCTCCTGGCCCGCTCCTGGCCCAGCCGGACCAGTCCGCGCAGCACCTTGAGGTGGGCCTCGGTGCGCCGCTGGGCGGCCCGGGAGGCGCCGAGCGGTTCCAGCAGCACCCGCATCTCCAGGAGGTCGGTGCCCTCCTGCTCGGTGGGTTCCGCGACGCACGCGCCCGCGTGCCGCCGGGTCACCACGAAGCCCTCCGCCTCCAGCGTGCGCAGGGCCTCCCGGACGGGGACGCGCGAGACGCCGTAGCGGCGGGCGAGGAGTTCCTCGGTGAGCCGGCTGCCGCGCTCGTAGACACCCGCGACGATGTCGTCACGGATCGCCGTGCATACCGAGTGCGCCGGAATACGCATGACCGACCTCCGCTTTAATCCCCGTGAAACGTCGACGATTGACGTGTGTTCGGTGACTCTATTGCAATGAGCGGGAATTTCCGATGGCAGGCCGGAACCCATGGATATTTTTTGGACAGCCGGGCATCAGAAACGCCGAAAGCCCCGGCTCGGGGAGCCGGGGCCTCGGGTTGTCTCGCCGCCCGTCGTCAGACGTTCACGGACGCGCGCGTCAGACGTTCACGGGCGCGTGCGTCAGGCGTTCACGCCGTGCGATCGGAGGTAGGAGACCGGGTCGATGTCCGAGCCGTACTCGGCGCTCGTGCGGGCCTCGAAGTGCAGGTGGGGTCCGGTGACGTTGCCGGTCGCGCCGGAGAGGCCGATCTGCCGACCCGGGGTGACGGTCTGCCCCACCGAGACGCCGATGGACGACAGGTGGCCGTACTGGGTGTACGTGCCGTCGTTCATCTTGATGACGATCTGGTTGCCGTACGACCCGCCCCAGCCGGCCTCGACCACGGTGCCGGAGCCGACCGCGTGGACGGTGGTGCCGGTCGAGGCGTGGAAGTCGATGCCGGTGTGGCTGCCGGAGGACCACAGGGAGCCACCGCTCTTGTAGCCCGTCGAGACGTACGAGCCGGAGATCGGGGCGACATAGGTGTTGAGGCGCTTGCGCTCCTCCTCGCGGGCGACGCGCTCCTTGGCCTCGCGGGCCTTGGTGGCCTCCACGACCGCCCTCTTGCGCGCGGCCTCCTCGGCCTTCTGCTGCGCCTCGGCCTCCTCGGCGGCCTGCTTCTGGGCGACGGCCTGGGCGTCGATCTGGTCCGCGATCGAATTACCCATGGTGATGACGGGGGTGAGGCCGGTCTGCTCGACCGCGGGCTCGGCGGCGAGCGCCGGGGCGGCCAGGGTACCGATGACGCCGGTGGTGGTGAGTGCCGCGACACCCGCCGCGCGGGCGGTGCCGCGCTTCATCCGGCTGGGACGACGGTGCTTCCCGGCGGCGCACATGAACGCCATGTGGTGGCTTGTCCTTTCCTTCCTTCTCGCCTACCGGGTTAGCTGACGGGTTCGGAGCAGGAAGGTCTCCTACGGACCCCCTCGCGGTGCGCGCGGGCGTCCGATTCACCCCAGGGACTTCACATGTGGGTCCCCGGCTCCCCTGGCTCGCGCCATGCGGGGACTCGGCGATGACTGTCCGGTGCCGCGGATGCGGCGCACTGGCTGACGGACAGCCCGGATGACGCTAAGCGGGGCAACTTTCAATCCCCAAACGGATCACGGCTTTTGTAGCGCATGCCACAGGGCAGACAGGCAACCTCTCCCCCAATTCGGACATCGAGGGGCCCCAGTGACTGTGCTGTCACCGGGGCCCCGGGCACACCTGTGGCCACTTCGCGGAGGTGTGGTGACTCCGCTGTGGCTGCTCCGTGCCTTTACTCCGTGTCGCTACTCCGTGTCGCTACTCCGCGGAGACGACGGAGACTTCGCCGATGCCGAGAGCCTCTACGGGCTCCTTGATCTGCGCGGCGTCTCCGACGAGGACGGTCACCAGACGGTCCACCGGGAAGGCGCTCACGGCCGCCGCGGTGGCCTCCACGGTGCCGGTCGAGGCGAGCTGCTGGTACAGCGTCGCCTGGAAGTCGTCGGACAGGTGCTGCTCGACCTGGTCGGCCAGCGTGCCCGCGACCGCCGCCGCGGTCTCGTACTTCAGCGGCGCCACCCCGACGAGGTTCTGGACGGCGACGTCACGCTCGGCGTCGGTCAGCCCCTCGGCCGCGAGCGTGCGCAGCACCGTCCACAGGTCCTCCAGGGCGGGGCCGGTGTTCGGCGTGTCCACGGAGCCACTGATGGCGAGCATCGCGGCACCCGAGCCGTCCGGAGTCGAGCGCAGGACCTGCCCGAACGCCCGGACCCCGTAGGTGTAGCCCTTCTCCTCCCGCAGGACGCGGTCCAGACGGGAGGTGAGGGTGCCGCCCAGGCAGTACGTGCCGAGCACCTGGGCCGGCCACACGCGCGCGTGCCGGTCGGGGCCGATGCGGCCGATCAGCAGCTGCGTCTGGACGGCACCGGGGCGGTCCACGATGACGACCCGGCCGGTGTCGTCGGCGGTCACCGGCGGCACGGGACGCGGCTGGGCCGAGGAGCCGGTCCAGGAGCCGAGGGTGTCGCCGAGCAGCGCGTCGAGCTCGATGTCGGTGAGGTCGCCGACGACCACGACGGTGGCGGTGGCCGGGCGGACGTGCTTCTCGTAGAAGCCGCGTACGGCCGCCGAGTCGATGGACTCGACCGTCTCCTCGGTGCCCTGGCGGGGGCGCGACATGCGCGAGGTCGCCGGGAACAGCTCCTTGGAGAGCTCCTTGGCGGCCCGCCGGGAGGGGTTGGCCAGCTCGTGCGGGATCTCGTCGAGGCGGTTGCGGACGAGCCGCTCGATCTCGCTGTCCGCGAACGCGGGCGCCCTGAGGGCGTCCGCCAGCAGGCCCAGGGCCTTGGCCAGGCGGGAGGCGGGGACTTCGAGGGAGAGCCGTACGCCGGGATGGTCGGCGTGCGCGTCGAGGGTGGCGCCGCAGCGCTCCAGCTCGGCGGCGAACTCCTCGGCGGAGTGCTTGTCGGTGCCCTCGGAGAACGCCCGCGCCATGATGGTGGCGACGCCGTCCAGACCGGCCGGTTCGGCGTCCAGGGGCGCGTCCAGAAGCACCTCGACGGCGACGACCTGCTGGCCGGGGCGGTGGCAGCGCAGGACGGTGAGGCCGTTGTCGAGCGTCCCGCGCTCGGGGGCCGGGAACGCCCAGGGCCTGGCATCGCCCGCCTGGGGCTGGGGGTGGAACTCCATCGCGGCGAGCTCGGTCACTGGGCCGCCTCCTCGTCGTTCTCGTCGGTGGCTTCGGCGTCTTCGGCGTCTTCGGCGTCTTCGGCTTCGGTGGTGGTCGGCTCGTAGACGAGCACCGCGCGGTTGTCGGGGTGCAGGCAGGCCTTGGCGACCTCCTGGACTTCCTCCGCACTCACGTCGAGCACACGCCCGACGGCGGTGAGGGCGAGCTGCGGGTCGCCGAACAGGACGGCGTAGCGGCACAGTTCGTCGGCGCGGCCCGCGACCGTACCGAGCCGGTCCAGCCACTCGCGCTCCAACTGGGCCTGGGCGCGTTCCATTTCCTCGGCCGTGGGGCCCTCCGCGGCGAACCGGGCGAGCTCCTCGTCGATGGCGGCCTCGATGACCGGTACCTCGACGTCGCCGGAGGTCTTCACGTCCAGCCAGCCCAGGGAGGGCGCCCCGGCCAGCCGCAGCAGGCCGAAGCCGGCGGCGACCGCCGTACGGTCACGCCGTACCAGCCGGTTGTAGAGGCGGGAGGACTCGCCGCCGCCGAGGACGGTGAGCGCCAGGTCGGCCGCGTCGCTCGCGCGCGTGCCGTCGTGCGGCAGCCGGTAGGCGGCCATCAGGGCCCGGGCCGGGACCTCCTCCTCGACGACCTCGCGCAGCTGCTCGCCCATGACGTCCGGCAGCGCGCCGTCTCGCGGGGCGGGCTTGCCGTCGTGCGACGGAATGGACCCGAAGTACTTCTCGACCCAGGCGAGCGTCTGCTCCGGGTCGATGTCGCCGACCACCGACAGGACGGCGTTGTTGGGCGCGTAGTACGTGCGGAAGAACGCGCGGGCGTCCTCCAGGGTGGCGGCGTCCAGGTCGGCCATCGAGCCGATCGGGGTGTGGTGGTAGGGGTGGCCCTCCGGGTAGGCGAGCGCGGTGAGCTTCTCGAACGCCGTGCCGTAGGGGACGTTGTCGTAGCGCTGCCGTCGCTCGTTCTTGACGACGTCCCGCTGGTTCTCCATCGACTCCTCGTCGAGGGCGATCAGCAGGGAGCCCATCCGGTCGGCCTCCAGCCAGAGGGCGAGCTCCAGCTGGTGGGTCGGCATGGTCTCGAAGTAGTTGGTGCGCTCGAAGCTGGTGGTGCCGTTGAGCGAGCCGCCCGCGCCTTGGACCAGCTCGAAGTGCCCGTTGCCCTTGACCTGTCCGGAGCCCTGGAACATCAGGTGCTCGAAAAGGTGAGCCAGGCCCGTACGGCCCTTGACCTCGTGGCGCGAACCGACGTCGTACCAGAGGCACACCGCCGCGACCGGGGTCAAGTGGTCCTCGGAGAGCACCACGCGCAGCCCGTTGGCCAGGCGGTGCTCGGTCGCTTTCAGGCCCCCGGAGCCTGCCTGGGCTGTGGCCGTGTGACCCATGGGCATGTACGTCCCTTCGATCGCGGTCGCGGTCCTGGAAACCGCGGTTTTCCTGCCGGTCCTGCCACTGTATGCAAGCGCGTGAGGCCTCGGCGAAGTTCCCGGGGGGCGTACGCCGACAGCGGATCGCGTAGCCTGCGGACAGTCGTGGGGGAGGTGTCTCCCCGCACCGGGCCGAGCAGCCGACACCGGGTCCTGGTCCGCGTTGTCAGTGCCGCGGTCCACAATGGTCCGCGGCAGATGCCGTTCACGCTTCAGCAAGCGAGCGCCCAGTACGTGAGCGACCAGTAAACAGGAGGAGCCGGCAGCGATGGCCCGCCGCAGCACGAAGACCCCGCCGCCCGACGACTCGTACGAGGAGCGGATCCTCGACATCGACGTCGTGGACGAGATGAAGGGCTCCTACCTCGAGTACGCGTACTCGGTCATCTACTCCCGCGCCCTGCCGGACGCCCGGGACGGGTTGAAGCCGGTACACCGCCGCATCGTGTACCAGATGAGCGAGATGGGCCTGCGCCCCGACCGCGGCTATGTGAAGTGCGCCCGTGTCGTCGGGGAGGTCATGGGCAAGCTGCACCCGCACGGCGACGCGTCGATCTACGACGCCCTCGTGCGCATGGCCCAGCCCTTCTCGATGCGCGTCCCCCTCGTCGACGGGCACGGCAACTTCGGCTCGCTGGGCAACGACGACCCGCCGGCCGCCATGCGGTACACCGAGTGCCGGATGGCCCAGGCGGCGAGCCTGATGACGGAGTCCATCGACGAGGACACGGTCGACTTCGCCCCCAACTACGACGGCCAGGAGCGGGAACCGGGGGCGCTGCCCGCCGCGTTCCCGAACCTCCTGGTGAACGGCGCCTCGGGCATCGCGGTCGGTATGGCCACCAACATGCCGCCGCACAACCTGTCCGAGGTGATCGCGGCCGCCCGTCACCTGATCCGCCACCCGAACGCGGATCTGGACGCCCTGATGAGGCACGTCCCGGGCCCCGACCTGCCCACCGGCGGCCGCATCGTGGGCCTGACCGGCATCCGCGACGCGTACGAGACGGGCCGCGGCACCTTCAAGATCCGCGCGACGGTCGCCGTGGAGGACGTGACGGCACGTCGCAAGGGTCTCGTCGTCACCGAGCTGCCCTTCGCGGTCGGGCCGGAGAAGGTGATCGCCAAGATCAAGGACCTGGTCGGCTCGAAGAAGCTGCAGGGCATCGCGGACGTCAAGGACCTCACCGACCGCTCGCACGGTCTGCGTCTGGTCATCGAGATCAAGAACGGCTTCGTGCCCGAGGCCGTCCTGGAGCAGCTCTACAAGCTGACGCCCATGGAGGAGTCCTTCGGCGTCAACAACGTGGCCCTGGTCGACGGCCAGCCTCTCACCCTGGGCCTCAAGGAGCTCCTCGAGGTCTACCTCGACCACCGCTTCGAGGTCGTGCGCCGCCGCAGCGAGTTCCGCCGCACCAAGCGGCGCGACCGGCTGCACCTGGTCGAGGGTCTGCTCACCGCGCTGATCGACATCGACGAGGTCATCCGCCTCATCCGCTCCAGCGACAACTCCGCCCAGGCGAAGGAACGCCTGATGGAGGCGTTCTCGCTGTCGGAGATCCAGACCCAGTACATCCTCGACACGCCCCTGCGCCGCCTCACCAGGTACGACCGCATCGAGCTGGAGGCGGAGAAGGAACGGCTCAACGAGGAGATCGCGGAGCTGACCCGGATCCTGGACTCGGACGCCGAGCTGCGCAAGCTGGTCTCCGCCGAACTGGCCGCGGTGGCCAAGAAGTTCGGCACCGAGCGACGTACGGTCCTGCTGTCGTCGGCCGGCAACCCGACGACCGCCGTGCCGCTCCAGGTGGCCGACGACCCGTGCCGGGTGCTGCTGTCCTCGACGGGACTGCTGGCCCGTACGGCGAACGGCGAGCCGTTCCCGGCGGACGAGGACGCCCGACGAGCCAAGCACGACGTGATCGTCTCGGCGGTGCCGGCCACCGCGCGCGGCGAGATCGGCGTGGTGACGTCCACCGGGCGCCTGCTGCGGGTGAACGTGGTCGACCTGCCCCAGCTCCCGGACACCGCGGCGGCGCCGAACCTCTCCGGCGGCGCCCCGATGTCGGAGTTCGTCTCCCTGGAGGGGGACGAGACGGTGATCTGTCTGAGCACACTCGACGAGTCGTCCCCCGGTCTGGCGATCGGCACCGAACAGGGCGTCGTCAAGCGGGTGGTCCCGGATTATCCGACCAACAGGGGGGAGCTGGAGGTCATCACCCTCAGGGAGGGCGACCGGATCGTCGGCGCGATCGAGCTGCGCACCGGTGAGGAGGACCTGGTCTTCATCACGGACGACGCCCAGCTGCTGCGTTTCCAGGCCGCGCATGTCCGCCCGCAGGGCCGTCCGGCGGGCGGTATGACCGGCATCAAGCTCGTGGAGGGCGCGAAGGTCATCTCCTTCACGGCCGTCGACCCGGCCATCGACGCGGTCGTCTTCACGGTCGCCGGCTCGCGCGGCACGCTCGACGACTCCGTGCAGACGACGGCCAAGCTGACCCCGTTCGATCAGTACCCGCGCAAGGGCCGGGCCACCAGCGGTGTCCGCTGCCAGCGGTTCCTCAAGGGCGAGGACTGTCTGTCCCTGGCCTGGGCGGGCGCCAGTCCGGCCAAGGCAGCCCAGAAGAACGGCACCCCGGCTGACCTCCCGGAGATGGACCCGCGCCGGGACGGTTCGGGCGTGTCCCTGGGGAAGACGGTGGCGGTCGTGGCGGGACCGGTCTAGGCCTCCTGGAAGGTTTCCTCCTCCGGATCGGCCACGTAGCGCAGAACGCCCCACATGCCGTGCTCATCGGCGTGTGGGGCGTCGCTCTTGCACGCCTCCAGCTCCTTGCCGAGGGCGGCCGCGTCGATGTCGGAGCCGATGAGGACGAGCTGGGTGAGGCGGGCGTCTGCGGCGGCCCAGGGCTCCGGGTAGAACCGGAGGAACCGCCCGACGGCGTGCAGGGAGTAGCGGTTGCGGAAGTCGTACGGCCCGAAGTCGACGTACCCCTTGATCCGGTACAGCCCCTCGGGCCGGCTGTCGAGGAACTGCATCAAGCGGCGCGGGTCGAGGGGGACTTCGGAGCCGAAGGACACGCTGTCGTAGCCGGAGTGCAGGTGGGAGCCGTGATCGTGGCCCTCGGTGCGATCGTGCAGATCATCGAAGGACAGCTGCCCTACGCGTTCCTCGCTCGGCCGGCAGTCGAAGAGGAACTCGGGGTCGACACGGCCGTGGGCGGCGGGCACGACGGCGGCACGGTCGACGAGGGACCGGACCAGCCCGAGGACGCGCTCACCGTCGTCGGCCCGGTCGAGCTTGTTGACGACGACCAGGTCGGCGAGGGCGAGATGCCGGTCGATCTCGGGATGTCTGGCGCGGGTGTCGTCGAACTCGGCGGCGTCGACGACCTCGACGAGACCCCCGTACACGATCCCGGGATGTTCGCTGGCGAGCACCATGCGTACCAGCTCCTGGGGCTCGGCGAGCCCGCTGGCCTCGATCACGATGACGTCGACACCGGCGGCGGGCCGGGCGAGCCGCTCCAGGTAGACGTCGAGTTCACTGGCGTCGACGGCACAGCACAGGCAGCCGTTGCCGAGGGAGACGGTGGAGTCGCCGAGGGCGCCCGCCACGGCCATCGCGTCGATCTCGATGGCGCCGAAGTCGTTGACGAGGGCGCCGATCCGGCTGCCGCCACTGTGGTGGAGGAGGTGGTTGAGGAGGGTGGTCTTGCCGGAGCCGAGGAATCCGGCAAGGACGACAACCGGGATCTGCTGCGGGGTCCGACTCAACGCGCTACCTCTCTCACGCCACCGCGTGCGCCGGATTGTCCCCCTGCGCACGTACGAGGATTGAATGCCCACCCAGGATACGAGCCGGAAGAATGACCGCTGAGTGAACGATTCTCAGCAGTGCTCGCGGGGCAGACGTTGGGCAAGGCGCCGGTTCGTGCGACCCTCCCATCCCTCCGTGCGCCCCTCTCCGCCTCCCCCGCCGATCAGAGCCGCTCGGCACCCTGGGAGACGGCAAGCGCCGCCCACCGCTCGCCGGTCCCCTTCAGTCGACCCGCACCCCGACGACCGGCGGACGGCCGCCTGATTCGGGGGTTGACATGGCCACACGGAAGTCCTCTGCGGGGAGGCTGGGTTCCGCCGCGCTCACTCTCCTGGCTGCCGCCGCCACCGTGACGGTGGCAGCGCGTCAATGGAGGCTGGAGAAGTCGCGTCTGCACGAGCGGCAGCTGGAACTCGAGGAGCTGGCGATTCGACGCAAGGCTCTGGCGCATCAGCAGCGTATGCAATGGGAGTTGCTGGTCCGAGCGATGGACGACCCCTCCCTCGCGGCAGTGATCGACACGTACGACAAGAGCATCCCGGTGGAGAGGCGCCGTCAGTTCTTCTACGCCAACGCCTGGTATGTCCACCTCTACCACCTCTACCGGGCGGGAAGTCTGGACCGGGAGGAGCTGTACCGGCATCTGCGGGAGTTCTTCCAGAGTCCCGTGTTCCGGGAGTACTGGGAGGCATCGAGGCACATGCGGGCCACCCTGAACGAGTCGTCCGTGGAAGCCCAGTTGGGGCACATGGTCGACGGTCTGGTCAGGGACCTCGACGAAGCCGACACCGACGACTGGTGGGTCGTCGGCGACCCACCGACCGACTGACCCGGCCGACCTACTGACCCGGCCGACCTACTGCCGCTGGCGACCGGCCGGCTCGGCCGATCGAGTGACCCGCCGTCCGACACCGTCGAGCCGGTCAACACGAACACCGCGCAGACACGCCTGAGTGACTTTTGGCCATCCAGCCACAAGGGCCTCAGGAACACCGCTAGCGTGCTCACCACTACTATGCCCAGGCTTTCTGTTCGTAAGGACCGGTACCTTTGAAGATCGTGCGCCGCATCGGTGTGCCCCCAAGCGCCCGAGGCAGTAACTCAGGAGCTACCTGCCCGGACGTGTTCGAGCTGAGCGACGGCAACTTCGCCGTCATCGGCACCGAGGCCACCGACGCGCTTGAGCGCGAACTCCCCGCCGACGCCGCCCGCGCCGACTACGAGCGCATCGTCATCGTCAGCCGGGAGACCCTGATTCGCGCCAAGGCGGACATCCCCGACGCCTGACTCCAGCGAGCACGTGTCCACCCCAGACTCGTCCCGTACGACTTCCCCGGCCGCGCAGAACCGCTGAGCGACCCGGCAACCACCCGGCGAGCAGCTCGTCACCCCGTCCCTGCTCGATCACCACCGATGAGGCCTGGCGCCAGAACGGCACCAGGCCACACGCGTGTCAGGCGGCTCGCGGCACCTCGACCGGCGCCCCCGGCCCCACATACCGTGCCACCGGCCTGATGATCTTCGAGTCGGCCGCCTGTTCCAGGATGTTGGCGCTCCAGCCCACCACGCGCCCCGCCGCGAAGGTGGGGGTGAACATCTCGCGCGGCAGACCGCACAGCTCCATGACCACGCCGGCGTAGAACTCGACATTGGTGTGGAGTTCCCGGCCGGGCTTCAGTTCGGCGAGGATCCGCTCGACATGGCGCTCGACCTCGACGGCGAAGTCGACGCGCGGACCTCCGAACCGCAGAGCGATCTCACGGAGCATCCGGGAACGGGGGTCCTCCGTGCGGTAGATCGCGTGACCGAAGCCCATGATGCGCTCGCCGGCCAGGACACGCTCGCGGATCCAGGAGTCGACGCGGTCCGGTGTACCGATCGCGTCGAGCGTGTCCAGCGCACGGCTGGGAGCACCGCCGTGCAACGGTCCGGACAACGCCCCCACCGCTCCCACGAGACACGCCGACACATCTGCTCCCGTCGACGCGATGACCCGCGCCGTGAACGTTGATGCATTGAATCCGTGGTCAATGGTTGAGATCAAGTATTGCTCGACCGCTCGGGCACGCTGCGGCTCCGGCTCCGAACCCGTCACCATGTAGAGGTAGTTGGCCGCGTACGAGAGATCCTCGCGCGGCTCCACGGGGTCCAGCCCTCGGCCCAGTCGATGCAGTGCGGCAAGCAGCGTCGGTACGGCCGCGGTCGCGACGAGGGTGTCCGCGCGGCGCTGGTCCGCGTCCAGGTCGTACACCGGACCGAAGCCCTTCGCCGCACCGAGCAGCGACAGCGCGGTGCGCATCCCGGCGAGCGGTCCGGCGCCCCTGCCCGCCGCGGCGACGGCGGGCAGGGCGGCCCACACCTCGGCGGGCAGCCGGCGCAGCGCGGCGGTCTCGACGGTGAAGGCGGCTGAACGAGCGGCGTCCGGCAGTTCACCGTGGACCAGGAGGTGCCAGACGTCCTCGAACCCACGGGTCCGCGCGAGGTCGACCGCGGAGTACTGGCGGTAGTGATAAAAGCCCTCGACCCCCCGGACGTCCCCGATCTCGGTATCGGTGACGACGACTCCCGCGAGCCCGCGCGGTACCTCGACGAGAGTGCCTGCTGACCTGTTGACGGACATGATTCCTCCCTGGACTTGATTTGACTGTCCATGATTGACTGAACGCGTGTCAATATTGATTAGATCAACATATGCGAATCAACATACCTGGCTGCGGATACGGTGATGTCTTATGCGCGATCACGAACCCCACCCCGGCCCCGTCGGACACCGGCTGAGCACCAAAGAGGCCGCCGAGCTGCTGGGCGTGAAGCCCGAGACCGTGTACGCGTACGTCAGCCGTGGGCAGCTCAGCAGCAGACGTGTGCCCGGCGGCCGGGGCAGCACCTTCGACGCCAAGGAGGTGGAGGCGCTCGCCCGGCGCAACCGACGGGAGAGCAGCGGGACTTCGGGCTCCGGGGGCGAGCTGTCCGTGCGCACCCGCCTCACGCTCATCGACACCGACCGCTACTACTTCCGCGGCGTGGACGCGACCGAGCTGGCCGCGCGCCACTCCTACGAAGAGGTCGCCGAGTGGCTGTGGACCGGGCAGTTGCGCCCCGGCGCCACCTTCACGGCGCCTGAGGCCGCCGTCGCCGCCGCCCGCCGCGCGGTCGACGCGCTGCCCGAACACACCGCGCCGGCCGACCGGTTGCGGGTCGCGGCCATCGCCGCCGCGGCCTCGGACCCATTGCGCTTCGACCTGTCCGAAGAAGCCGTGCTCGGTACGGCGCGCAGCCTGATCCCGACCCTGGTCGCCGCCCTGCCCCTCGCCCGGCACGACCACCGAGACAGCGGCCCGCTGGCCCAGCGGCTGTGGGCCCGTCTCAGCGTACGGACGGCCGACAAGGCGTCCCTGCGTGCGCTGGACAGGGCACTCGCCCTGCTCGTCGACCACGACCTCGCCGCCTCCACCCTCGCCGTGCGCGTCGCGGCCTCGGCCCGCGCGCACGCCTACGCCGCCGTCTCCGCCGGGCTCGGCGTGATCGAAGGGCCACTGCACGGCGCGGCCGGGGGACTCGCCCACAAGCTGCTGCTCGAGGTACTCGACCAGGGCGACGCCGCCCCCGTGATCGCGGACGAGCTGCGGGCCGGCCGGCGCATTCCCGGGCTCGGCCATCGCCTCTACTCCGGCGAGGATCCCCGCGCGCGTGCCCTGTTCGATCTCCTCGAGGACATTCCCAGAGCCGAACCGGCCCTCGCCGCGGCCCGCGACATCGTGGCCACCACGGCTCGTCACGCTCCACTGCACGCCAATGTCGACCTGGCCCTGGGCGTGCTCACCGCTTCCTCCGGCATGCCCGCCACGGCCAGCGAGACGATCTTCGCAGTGGCCCGTACGGCGGGCTGGATCGCCCACGCTCTGGAGGAGTACGGGGAACGCCCGCTGCGTATGCGCCCAAGTGGCCACTATGTGGGCCCACGGCCCCCGCAACCCCTGCCCGAGTAGGAGACACGCCACCCGGAAGTCACTCCGCAGCAAGTCAGGTTAGGCTCACCTCTGTGAGTACGTGCTCAACCGTCTCCCGAAACCTGGCCGAGCCGATTTCCGGAACAGCGGCCACGGCGACGACCTGGCTGCTCCTGGAGCAGGCCGGCCCCTGGGGTGCCAAGGCGCTCACTTCGAGCCACCTGGATCCCGCGCTGGGCCGTGCCCTGGAGGCGGCCGCGAAGGGCACTGGCGTACGCGTCGCGCTCATTCGCCGCCCCGGACGACACGCCGACAGCGGCACGCCGGCCTCACGCCAGGTGTACGCGGCCCACACCGTGCCCGGCTCGGTGTGGCTGCGCTCCGCCACGACCCGCGACCCGCGTCAACTGCTCGACATCGACTTCGCCGCGCTCGGCCGCGGGGAGCACGGCACCTTCGACTCCGCGCTCGACGGGCGGCCCCACACCGGCGATCCGCTCGCGCTCGTGTGCACCAACGGCAAGCGTGACCGCTGCTGCGCGCTTCTCGGCCGGCCCCTCGCGGCCGAGCTGGCCGCCTCCGACGTCGAGGGAGTCTGGGAGGTCACACATCTGGGTGGTCATCGGTTCTCCCCGACGCTGCTCGTCCTGCCGTACGGCTACGCCTACGGCAGGGCCGAGGCCCACGCCGTCAAGGAGGTCCTGCACAACGCGCGGGAGGGGCGGATCGTGGTGGAGGGGTGTCGGGGGAACTCGGCCTGGGAGCGCCCCGGCCAGGCGGCCGAGCTGGCCGTGCGCACGACCGCGGGCGAGTACGCGGCTCAGACGCTGGCCGTGATCCGCACGGAGGGGGCCGCGCCCCGCTGGGAGGTGACCGTCGCCCACACCGACGGACGCCGATGGCGCGTCGTCGTCGCCCAGGGCACGTCACTGCCGGCCCGCCCGGAGAGCTGCGGAGCGTCGGTGCTCGGCTCACCCGCGCGGATGGCCGTGGTGGAGATCCGCGACGTGACGACCACGAGGGCGCTCGCGAGCTGACCGGCGTCGG
Organism: Streptomyces sp. NPDC050997; assembly: GCF_040660135.1. Lineage (NCBI taxonomy): Bacteria > Bacillati > Actinomycetota > Actinomycetes > Kitasatosporales > Streptomycetaceae > Streptomyces > Streptomyces sp. NPDC050997. The sequence goes on along the minus strand of NZ_JBFAGK010000016.1, from coordinate 112,733 downwards.
CGCTTGTGAGCCGTCGGCCCCGGCGCTCCCCGTACGGGCGGCGCCGGGGCTCGAGGCGAATCACTGTTGATCAAGTAATCCACACCACACCCCTACGGCAGCTCCGGCGCCTCCACGTACCGTCATGGGTATGAGCCCCACTCCCCCCGCCCGCCGCCTGCGCCTCGGACTGCCGAGGCGCATGTTCTCGCAGGTACTGCTGATGCAGTTGGCGATCGCCGCGGGAGTCGCGGTGCTCGCGACCGGGCTGTTCCTCGCGCCGCTCAGCGCTCAGCTGGACGACCAGGCGATGCGCCGCGCGCTCGCCATCGCGCAGACCACGGCCGCCGAGCCGGGGATCGCCGACGAGGTCAGGACCACACCTCCGACGGCCGACGGGCCCGTCCAGAAGATCGCGGAACGGATCCGCAAGGCCACCCACGCCGAGTACATCGTGGTGATGGACGGGCGGGGCGTGCGCTGGTCCCACCCGACTCCCAAAGAGGTCGGCCGGACCGTCTCGACCGACCCCCACCTGGCCCTGGCCGGCAAGGAGGTCATGGAGATAGACAGCGGCACCCTGGGCCGCTCCGCGCGCGGCAAGGTGCCCCTGCGCGACAGCCACGGCGGCATCGTCGGCGCGGTCTCGGTGGGTATCGCGTACGACAGCGTGCGGGCTCGGCTGATCCACGCGATCCCGGGGCTCTTCGCGTACGCCGGAGGTGCCCTGGCCGTCGGCGCGCTGGCCGCCTGGCTCATCTCCCGCCGGGTCCAGCGGCAGACCCGGGACCTCGCCTTCTCGGACATCTCGGGGCTGCTCGCGGAGCGCGAGGCGATGCTGCACGGCATCCGGGAGGGCGTCGTCGCCCTGGACCGCGTGGGCCGCGTCCGCCTGCTCAACGACGAGGCACAACGGCTGCTGGGCATCGGGGACGAGTCCGTCGGCCGCTCCCCCGACGAAGCGCTCGGCGAGGGCCGTACGGCCGATGTGCTGGCGGGCCGGGTGACAGGCACCGACCTGCTCACCGTCCGCGGTCAGCGGGTGCTGGTCGCCAACCGCATGCCCACCGACGACGGTGGCGCCGTGGCCACTCTGCGCGACCGCACCGAGCTGGAGCAGCTCGGCCGCGAACTCGACTCCACGCGCGGCCTGATCGACGCCCTGCGTGCCCAGGACCACGAGCACGCCAACCGCATGCACACGCTGCTCGGGCTGCTGGAACTGGAGATGTACGAGGACGCCGTGGAGTTCGTCGGTGAGGTCGTCGGTGACCATCGCGTCACCGCCGAACAGGTGACCGAGAAGATCCATGATCCTCTGCTGGCCGCGCTGTTGGTCGGCAAGGCGACTGTGGCGGCCGAGCGGGGAGTCGCCCTGTGGATCTCGGACCACACCCGGCTGCCGGACCGGCTGGTCGACCCCCGCGGGCTGGTCACGGTGGTCGGCAACCTGGTGGACAACGCACTGGACGCCGTCGCGGGCACGCTCCGCGCGCGCGTGGAGGTCGAGCTGGAGGCGGAGGGACGTACCGTCGTCCTTCGGGTCCGTGACACGGGGCCCGGAATCCCGGCGGAACAGCGTGAGTTGATCTTCATGGAGGGCTGGTCCACGAAGACGCCTCCGGCACATCGCAAGCGCGGAATCGGGCTGTCCCTGGTGCGCAGGCTCGCTGAACGGCAGGGTGGCAGCGCTACCGTCGGTGAGGCGGGAGACGGTGGCGCGGAGTTCACCGTCGTCCTGCCCGAGGCACTGGACGTGCCGGACCGGGAGCCGGCGCTGAGCACGCCGGCCGCACCGCAGTCCGCACCGGGGTCCACCCCGCAGTCCGCCCCCGAGGAGAAGTCGTGATGATCGAGGTCCTGGTGGTGGACGATGACATCCGGGTGGCGCGGGTCAACGCCGCCTACGTGGAGAAGGTCCCGGGCTTCCATGTGGCCGGTGTGGCGCACAACGCGGCGGAGGCGCTGAGACAGCTGGAGGGGCCGACCCGTCTGGACCTGGTTCTCATGGATCACTATCTGCCGGACGAGACGGGGCTGGCGGTCGTCCAGAAGATGCGTCGGCGCGGCCTTCAGACCGACGTGATCATGGTGACGGCGGCCCGGGACGTGACGACCGTGCAGGCGGCGATGCGGCAGGGTGCCCTGCAGTACCTGGTCAAGCCGTTCGCCTTCGCGGGGCTGCGCGCCAAACTGGAGGCCTACGCGCAGCTGCGGCGCACCCTGGACGGTGGCGGCGAGGCGGAACAGGCCGAGGTGGACCGCATCTTCGGCGCCCTGTCGACACCGTCCGAGCCCGGACTGCCCAAAGGCCACTCCCCCACCACCGCGGAGCTCGTACGGCGGTCCCTGATGAACGCCGAAGGCCCTCTGTCGGCCCAGGAGATCGCCGAGCGCACAGGGGTGAGCCGCCAGACCGCCCAGCGCTATCTCAAGCTCCTGGAGCGCACCGGGCGGGCCAGACTCACCCTCAAGTACGGCGACGCCGGCCGCCCGGAACACCGTTACGTATGGGCGACCCGCGCCTGAGGCACGACCCGGTCCGCAGCGCCGGCCCCCTCAGTCAGTTCTCGTACGGCGCTGAAGGCGCCGCCCCTACACGGCCCCCGCCCCCGTCAGCGAACGCACCTCGGTCTCCGCGTGCTTGGCCTCGTCGGGCAGTTCCGCCGAGGTGACCGTGCCGAGCCAGCCGGCGAGGAAGCCCAGCGGGATCGAGACGAGTCCGGGGTTCTGCAACGGGAAGTACTGGAAGTCGACGCCGGGGAACAGCGACTCCGGGCTGCCGGACACCACCGGTGACAGCACCACGAGGGCCATCGCCGGGATCAGGCCGCCGTAGACGGACCAGACGGCACCGCGCGTGGTGAAACCGCGCCAGAACAGCGAGTAGAGCAGCACCGGCAGGTTGGCGGACGCGGCGACCGCGAAGGCGAGGCCCACCAGGAACGCGACGTTGAGATCCCGTGCCAACAGGCCGAGGGCGATCGCGACCACTCCGACACCGACCGCGGCGGTCCGTGCAACGGTCACCTCACTGTGCGGCTTGGCATGCCGACGGCGTAGCGACGCGTACAGATCGTGGGCCACGGACGCCGAAGAGGCCAGCGTGATCCCGGCGACGACGGCGAGGATCGTGGCGAAGGCGATCGCGGCGACGATCGCGAAGAAAACCGTTCCTCCCGTCGAGTCCGCCCCGCCGCCCAGATCAAGGGCGAGAAGCGGAACGGCCGTGTTCCCGGCCGCGTTCGATCCACGTACGGCTTCCGGCCCTACGATCGCCGCCGCGCCGAAACCGAGGACGATCGTCATCAGGTAGAAGCCGCCGATGAGCCCGATCGACCAGACGACGGAACGCCGTGCGGCCCGCGCGGTGGGCACGGTGTAGAAGCGGGACAGGATGTGCGGCAGCCCGGCCGTGCCCAGCACCAACGCGAGGCCCAGGCTGATGAAGTCGAAGCGGGCCGTCCAGTCCCCGCCGTACCTCAGGCCGGGCGCCAGGAACGCCTTGCCGTGACCACTGCGCTCCGCCGCCGTGAGCAGCAACTGGTCGAAGTCGCCGCGGAATCGCACCAGGACGAGAACGGTCAGGGTGACGGTGCCACCGAGCAGCAGCACCGCCTTGACGATCTGGATCCAGGTGGTGGCCCGCATCCCTCCGAACGACACATAGATCACCATGAGCGCGCCGACTCCGATGACCGTCCAGGACTGCGCGGCTCCGCTGGTCCCTCCGAGCAGCAGCGCGACCAGACTGCCCGCGCCCACCATCTGCGCCACCAGATACAGAACGGACACGGTGACCGAGGAAGTTCCCGCCGCGATCCGCACGGGCCGCTCACTCATCCGTGACACGACCACGTCGGCGAGCGTGAATCGCCCGCAGTTACGGACCAGTTCGGCGACCAGGAACAGCACCACGAGCCAGGCCACGAGGAACCCCACCGAGTACAGCATCCCGTCGTACCCGAAGAGGGCGATCAGTCCGGAGATCCCGAGGAAGGACGCGGCCGACATGTAGTCGCCCGCGATGGCAAAACCATTCTCCATCGGGGAGAAGAGACGGCCGCCCGCGTAGAATTCCTCCGCCGAACCCTGCCGATGCCTGCTCACCCACGTAGTGATCCCCAGAGTGACCGCGACGAACGCGCTGAACAGCAGCAACGCCAGCGTCTGATGGTCTCGCGTCACGACGAACCTCCCCGCAGGCCGCGCGTCAGTTCCTGGGTGTCCCAGCGCAGTTCCAGCGCGGCCCGGTCCCGGCGCAGCCTCGCATGCCGGGCATACGCCCAGGTGAGCAGGAAGGTCGTGAGGAACTGCCCTAGCCCCGCCACCATCGCCACGTTCACGGCACCCGCCACGGGCCGTGCCATCAGTCCCGGCGCGGTCGTGGCGGTCACCACGTAGGCCAGGTACCAAGCGAAGAACCCCGCCGCAGCCGGTGCCACGAACCTCCGGTACCGACTGCGCACCTCCTGGAAGGCGTCACTGCGCTGGACCTCCAGGTACACATCGGCCGCGGCGGCTACCGGGGCCTCGTACTCCCGACGTCCCGACGAGTCCGCGGGCACAGGCACCCTGGCGCCGGCCGACTCGCCCCAGCCGGATGCGAGGGCGTCGTACCAGGGGTCGTCGTACCTCACGTCTCCGGCTGCCTCCGTGGAAGCCGGATCATGGACATCGTGGTGGTCGACCGACCTCTCGGCACCACTGCCGACTCCGCGGGGGCGACCATTGCTTGACTGCATGCCCAAGGATGGACAGAACGGGAAGATCCCCGACTCTTCTTCTCCACGCTCTTCACCCCATCAGGTGACTCAACCCGTCGGCGGACGTGCCAGGCCCTTCGCGTATGCGTAACGCACGGCCTGCGCTCGGTCCTTGAGCCCTGTCTTGGCGAAGAGGTTGTTGATGTGGGTTTTCACGGTCGCCGTGGAGACATGCAGTGTGTGGGCGATTTCCTGGTTGCTGAGGCCCTCGGCGATCAGCACCAGCACTTCCGTCTCGCGCGTGGTGAGCCCGTCCGGCGCCTCGGCGGGCGTCGCAGGTTGCGGCTCGGGAGCCGACAGGCGTTCCAGCAGACGCCGTTGGATGCTCGGCGACAGTCCCGCGTCCCCGGACAGCACACTCCGCACGGCCCGCACGATCTCGTCACCCCCCGCGTCCTTGGTGAGATAGCCCCGCGCTCCTGCCCTCAACGCAGGGAACAGCGACTCGTCATCCGCATAGGTCGTGAGGACCACGACCTGCGTTTCCGGATGCTCCGCCCGGATACGCCTGGTCGCCTCCACCCCGTCGCAGCGGGGCATGCGCAGGTCCATCAGCACCACGTCCGGGGCGAGTTCGTCGACGAGCTGCACCGCCTCGTTGCCGTCCCCCGCCGATCCGACGACCTCGATGCCGGGGAGCAGGCCCAGCAGCATCACGATCCCCTCACGGACCACGGTCTGGTCGTCCACGACCACCACCCGCGCCGGCCGCTGCCCCTCCTCCGTCATACGGGCACCTTCAGCGACACCACGAACCCCTCCTCGTCCGGCCCTGCCTCCAGCGAACCGCCCAGCAGCTCGGCGCGCTCACGCATGCCCAGAAGACCGTACCCGCCGCCCGCTCCCGCGAGGTCGCCCGGCGGCCCACCCGAGTCCCGTACGACCAGCGTCACTTGGTGCTCGCCATACTCCAGTCGCACCCGTACCTTGGCCCCGGGTGCATGCTTGCGGACGTTGGTCAGCGCCTCCTGGGCGACCCTGCGTACGGCTTGGGAAGCCTCCGCCGGCAAGGGTCTGCGCTCACCCGTAATGGTGGCCTCCGCGCTGTCGGTCGTACTGACCAACTGGGCCAGGAAGTCCTCCAGCGGCGTCAGCTCGCCGCGCAGAGCCGACAGTGACTGCCGGGTCTCGGCGAGACCGTCCCGGGCCATTCCCCTCGCCGCCACCACTCGTTCGAGGATCTGCTGCCGGTCGGCCCCCCGCTCGATCAGCAGCCGAGCCGCCTCCAGGTGCACAAGTTGCGCCGAGAGGCTGTGCGCCAGCACGTCGTGGATCTCTCGTGCGATGCGGGCTCGCTCCGCCAGCGCCGCCGAGTCCGCCTCGGCGGCCCGCGCTGCCCGCTCCTGAGCGAGCAGCCGCTGGGCATTGCCACGTGCCTCGGCGTCCAGCCGCAGCACGTAACCGGCGAGGGCGAGTCCGGCCGTCGTCACCGCTGTGGTGAGCCAGGCGTCGTCGTTCACAGCCGCGTAGGACCCGAGGGCGACGGTCGCCACCGGCAGTGCGGCGGCGACCGGCAGCCGCTCCAAAGCGGTGATCGCGCACCCGCACCAGATGACGAGGGCCGGGACCCTGAAGCCCACGGTCTGGGCGGCGATCGCGACCCCCAGCAGTAGCGCCAGGAGTGCCAGCGAGGGCAGGAGTCGTTGGGCGAGGGTGGTGCGGTAGAGAGCCCAGGCGAGAAACGCGGCCAGCAGGACACCCGCTGCGGCTCCGATCGCACCCCAGCCCCGCACGTGGCTGCCAGTGAAGACACCCCAGAGCAGCATGCCGAGTACCAGGACGCGCGCGCCCCAGCCGAGCAGCCGACGGGCACCGGAGGTGCCTGTGAGCCCGAGCGCTTCCCTGGAGGGCCAACGTGTCCAGGCGTTCTCGGTCACACACGTTCCGTCCACGTGGGCCGGGACATACCGTCACCGTACGCCGGGCCCGCCGCGACAGCCGGGCCCAGGGGCTGGGCTCGCAAGGCGAGAATCCCGGAGCGTACGAGGAGCGTGGCCGCCAGGGCGAGCAGCAGCGCGGACGAGTCCTGGTGAAGCCCGAGCGCCATGCCGAGCGCGAAGAGGCCGACGCGCAACCCGATGCCGACGGCCCAGACACCCCCGCTCGCCTTGGTACTCCTGCTCCACACCGCGCCGTCCGGCTCCACCCATATCCGGGTCGTCCAGGCCCAGCCGGCTCCGGTGGCGAGCCCGGTGAGCAGTTCGGCGGCGAGCAGGACAACCGATGCCGTCTGGTGATGGGCGTCCACTATGTGCGGCTCGCGGAGCGCGACGACGGCCAGGACCACGGGCACGAGCCACCACCGCTTCTCGGTGTCGATCCGGCTCGGGCGGAACTGTCGGACGACCACCAGGACGACCACGGCCACGATCACCAACGCGTTGACGAGCCCGGGCATCAGAGCCTCCGTAGCGAGGAAGGGTGTGCCGACAGCGATCGCTGCCGACGCCTTCGACGCTACGGAAATCCGCAGGTCGGCAAATCGGAGCAGGGGTGGATCATGGGTGGATCCCCTACGCCGACGGCCTCCACCCATGGGTGGAGACACCCCGACGCAAACCGACAACGCACTCCGTGCCGAACCAGGCGCTTCCACAACGGCCCGATCCGACCCAGTCACCTACCGTCCGCAACCCGCAGCCCGCAGCCCGGCCGGAGCCAAACGCCTCCGCGGCGCCTCCGCACCCCGAGCCCGCACCGACCAGCTGCCTCGATCCACCCCTCCCGGTTGCCCTGCCCGACCTTGCCCCCCGCCTCAGCCCCGGCCCCGGCCCCCGAGATCCCGGCCAAAGCCAAGGCCAAGCGGAGCGGCTACGCGTCGATACGCGATCGATCCAGCGTCGCCGCCGAGCCCGAGATGAACTCCTTGCGGGGTGCCACGTCATTGCCCATCAGCAGATCGAAGACCTGCTCGGCGGCCTCCAGATCGGAGAGGTTGATCCGGCGCAGAGTGCGGTGACGCGGATCCATCGTCGTCTCGGCCAACTGGTCGGCGTCCATCTCGCCGAGACCCTTGTACCGCTGGATGGAGTCCTTGTACCGGACCCCCTTGCTCTGGAATTCCAGGAGTTTGTCGCGCAGCTCACGGTCCGAGTAGGTGTAGACGTACTTGTCCTGGCCCTTCTTCGGCTGGACCAGCTCGATGCGGTGCAGCGGCGGCACCGCGGCGAACACCCGCCCCGCCTCGACCATGGGCCGCATATAGCGCTGGAACAGCGTCAGGAGCAGGCATCGGATGTGCGAGCCGTCGACGTCGGCGTCGGTCATCATGATGATCTTGCCGTAGCGAGCCGCGTCGATGTCGAAGGTGCGGCCAGAGCCGGCTCCTATGACCTGGATGATCGCGCCGCACTCGACGTTCTTCAGCATGTCCGTGACGGACGACTTCTGAACGTTGAGGATCTTGCCCCGAATCGGCAGCAGCGCCTGGAACTCTGAGTTCCTGGCGAGCTTCGCCGTGCCGAGCGCGGAGTCTCCCTCGACGATGAACAGCTCGCTGCGGTCCACGTCGTCACTGCGGCAGTCCGCGAGCTTGGCGGGCAGCGACGAGGACTCCAGAGCAGTCTTCCGGCGCTGAGCGTCCTTGTGCTGGCGGGCGGCGATGCGCGTCCGGGCCGCGGCGACCGCCTTTTCCATGACCACTCGGGCCTGGGCGGCGGCATCGCGCTTCGTGGACGTCAGGAACGCCTTGAGCTCCTTGGAGATCACGGTGTTCACGATCCGGCGGGCCGCGGACGTACCGAGGACCTCCTTGGTCTGCCCCTCGAACTGCGGCTCGGCCAGGCGGACGGTGACGACCGCGGTGAGGCCCTCCAGGGCGTCGTCCTTGACGACGTCGTCCTCGGCGACGCGCAACAGCTTCTTGGAGCGCAGCACCTCGTTCATCGTCTTTGCGATCGCCTGCTCGAAGCCGGCGACATGGGTGCCGCCCTTGGGCGTGGCGATGATGTTGACGAACGACCTGAGGTTCGTGTCATAGCCGGTGCCCCAGCGCATCGCGACGTCCACACCGAGCTCACGGGTGACCTCGGTGGGCGTCATCTGACCGTGGTCGTCGAGGACCGGGACGGTCTCCTTGAAGGAGCCCTGGCCGGAGAAGCGGAGGACGTCACAGACCGGCTTGTCGGCAGCAAGGTACTCACAGAACTCGCTGATGCCGCCGTCGAAGCGGAACGACTCCTCGCCCTTGCTGCCACCCTCGCCGAGGCCGTACTCGTCACGGACGACGATGGTCAGGCCCGGGACCAGGAACGCGGTCTGTCGGGCACGCTGGTGCAGGTTCTCCAGGGAGAGCTTGGCATCCTTCAGGAAGATCTGACGGTCGGCCCAGTAGCGCACGCGGCAGCCGGTGCGGGTCTTCGGGATCCTCTTGGCCTTGCGCAGGCCACTTGTGGGCTCGAACTTGGCGTCGGGCCCCATCGAGGCGAACGCTCCGGGGGTGCCGCGGCGGAAACTGATGGCGTGCGTGTGACCGCCGCGGTCCACCTCGACGTCCAGCCGGGCGGACAGGGCGTTCACCACGGAGGCGCCCACGCCGTGCAGACCGCCGGAGGCCGCGTACGAGCCGCCGCCGAACTTGCCGCCGGCGTGCAGCTTGGTCATGACGACCTCGACGCCGGAGAGTCCGGTCTTGGGCTCGACGTCGACCGGGATGCCACGGCCGTTGTCCCGGACCTCGACGGAGCCGTCGTCCTGGAGAATCACCTCGATGTGGTCGCAGTAACCGCCAAGGGCCTCATCGACGGAATTGTCGATGATCTCCCACAGGCAGTGCATCAGGCCGCGGCTGTCCGTGGACCCGATGTACATGCCCGGGCGCTTGCGCACGGCTTCGAGTCCTTCAAGGACGAGCAGGTGCCGCGCGGTGTAGTTGGAACCGTCCCGGTCTGCTCCTGCCAGCAGCGCTGTGGACGGCACGGACGTCTCGGCGGTCACGCGGTTCGCTCCTCGCTGAATTTCAGGTGGGGCCCTTCTGGGTAAGGGCACGGCTTCGGTCGCCGCTCAGAGGGTACCGAGGCCTGGTAGAGCCGATGTAACGCCACCCTCGTCTGAGCTCACACTAGTCCAGAGTCGTATGCATGTTCGATCCCTCGATTGAGTGAAGTACATATCACGTTCCCTTCCAGGCATGAACCATTTAGGCTCCGGGCACGTCCTCATGAACAACCGGCAACCCAGCCGGCCGGACAGACCCCCGACCGACAGTGCGAACCCGTAAGACACAAAGACACGCAATACGGCACATTCGCCGCCAACCGTCAACAGACAGCCGCCCGGAGAGATTTTTTCCAGGAAATGCCACGAGCGGGAACGTTTTCGGGCTGGTTGGATGTTGACCCTGGTACGACAGCTCGTCGAGCTAGAGAAGAGGCGACGTGACTACTGTTCTGACCCCCGCGAGCCCACTGACGGCCGCCGATCGCTGCGACCGCTGCGGCGCCCAGGCATACCTGCGCGTCGTCCTGCTGAGCGGCGGAGAACTGCTCTTCTGCGCCCACCACGGGCGCAAGTTCGAGCCGGAACTCAAGAAGATCGCCGCTGAGATACAGGACGAGACTGAGCGCCTGACGGCTGCTCCCGCAGCAGCCGCCGAGGAAGATCGCTGACACTCGCGTTCCACGACGAGCCAGCACCGGCACAGGCCGGTTGACGGGCGGGCGCCCCTGCTGCCAGGGGCGCCCGCCCGTGCTCGTACCCGCACAGAGGCCCTCAGCCTCCGCCAGGCGCCGCCACACGGCCTCCGACGCCATCACCCCAGTCCAGCGCCCGCAGGACGTCGGACACCCGCGTGTAGACGCCAGGACTGCCCGCGCGACCGCACCCGCTCCCCCAGGACACCAGCCCCACGAGCTTCCCCCCGGCGACGAGCGGGCCGCCACTGTCTCCCTGACAGGCATCGCGGCCGCCTTCCTCCTCCCCGGCGCACAGCATCGTGTCGGCGAGGTACGTCCCGTCGGCACTGCCGGGATAGGCCCGCTCGCAGAGGGCGTCGGGCAGCACACGCACGCGTGCGGCCCGCAGAGTGTGTTCATAGTCTCCGGCGCCCGTACTGTCCCCCCAGCCGTACACCGCGGCCCCCGTTCCCGGCTCGTACGCCGGATCCCCGGTCGGCGCCATGGCGATCACCGAGCCCTGCGGCAAGGGCTCGGCGAGGGTGAGCACGGCGAAGTCACCGGAGTTGCTCACACTGTCGTGGTACGGGTTCACCCAGGTTCCGCGTACGCGAATTTCCTGCCCCTCGTCGGAGAGGAGATTCGTACGACCCGCGATGACCTTGAGGTCACGCACGCTGTCCGGTGGGCCGCCCAGGACGTCCTCGCCCAGACAGTGAGCCGCGGTGAGAACCGTGGAACGGCCGACGGCCACACCTCCGCAGAACTGCCCCGCGCGCGTACCCCCGAACCGGTCACGGCTGGACAGTGCCACCGTCCACGGGCTCTCGGACACGTCGACCGGAAAACCCCCGACGACGATGTTGTCGGCGACCACAGGGGCGGCCGACACCAGTGGTATGGCGGCTGCGACGGCCGCCAGAGTCAGCGGCCGGGCCAGTGCCCGGGCAATGCGAGATCGCATGCACGCTCCTCACTCCGGGATGATGTTCGGACACCCAGGGTCATGCAGAGCACCGCCGGTCGCAGCACGAGAGCCGGTCGCCGGGGGCAGCACGAAGGCCCGGCCCCACTCACACTCGGGGACCAGGCCTTCGACGTCGTACGACCGCGACCTAGTCGAGGTAGTCGCGCAGCACCTGCGAACGCGACGGGTGACGCAGCTTCGACATGGTCTTAGACTCGATCTGGCGGATGCGCTCGCGGGTGACGCCGTACACCTTGCCGATCTCGTCGAGGGTCTTCGGCTGACCGTCGGTGAGACCGAAGCGCATCGAGACGACGCCTGCCTCGCGCTCCGAGAGAGTGTCGAGGACGGAGTGCAGCTGCTCCTGGAGAAGCGTGAAGCTGACCGCGTCGGCCGGGACGACCGCCTCGGAGTCCTCGATGAGGTCACCGAACTCGCTGTCACCGTCCTCGCCCAGCGGGGTGTGCAGCGAGATGGGCTCACGACCGTACTTCTGGACCTCGATGACCTTCTCGGGAGTCATGTCGAGTTCCTTGGCCAGCTCCTCCGGGGTGGGCTCGCGACCCAGGTCCTGGAGCATCTGGCGCTGCACGCGCGCGAGCTTGTTGATGACCTCGACCATGTGCACCGGGATACGGATGGTGCGGGCCTGGTCGGCCATCGCGCGGGTGATCGCCTGACGGATCCACCAGGTGGCGTACGTGGAGAACTTGTAGCCCTTGGTGTAGTCGAACTTCTCGACCGCGCGGATCAGACCGAGGTTGCCCTCCTGGATGAGATCCAGGAAGAGCATGCCGCGGCCGGTGTAGCGCTTGGCCAGGGAGACCACCAGACGGAGGTTGGCCTCCAGGAGGTGGTTCTTGGCGCGGCGGCCGTCCTCGGCGATGATCTCCAGCTCACGCTTGAGCTTCGGCGCCAGCTTGTCGGCGTTGGCCAGCTTGTCCTCGGCGAACAGACCGGCCTCGATGCGCTTGGCGAGCTCGACCTCCTGCTCGGCGTTGAGCAGCGGAACCTTACCGATCTGCTTGAGGTAGTCCTTGACGGGGTCGGCGGTGGCACCGGCCACGGCGACCTGCTGTGCGGGCGCGTCGTCCTCGTCGTCGTCGGAGAGGACGAAACCCTTGTTCTCGGTCCCCTCCTCTTCCTCTTCGCCGGGCTTGGCGTCCTCAAGGACCTCGTCCTCGACGGCCTCGGCGTCGTCCTTGCCGGCGGCCGTCTTCTTGGCCGTCGTCGCCTTCTTGGCGACGGTCTTCTTCGCGGCCGCCTTCTTGGCGGTCGTTGTCTTCTTGACTGCTGCCTTCTTGGCGGGCGCGTCGTCCTCGACGGAGGCTTCGGCGGCGGAAGCCGTCGCCGTGGCGGTGGCGGTGGCGGTGGCCTTCTTGGTGGTCACCGTCTTCGCCGCGACCGTCTTGGTGGCGGTGCGCTTGGCCGGGCTCTTCGCTGCGACGCTCTTTCGGGTGCGCTTGGGCTCCGCGGCACTGACCATCAGCGTCACACCCTCTTCCTCGAGGATCTGGTTGAGGCTGCGCAGTACGTTCTTCCACTGAGTGGCCGGAATCTGGTCAGCTTCGAAGGCCCGACGCACGTCATCGCCGGCGATCTGCCCCTCAGCCTTTCCCCGCTCAATGAGCGCCATGACAGAGACGGACTCGGCGATCTCCGGCGGGAGCGTACGGGATGTGCTGGCCGACACGAACAACCTCTCGGAACGTTGGAAAACGGCTTCCGGCCCCGTCCATGATGGACAGGAGCCGACCACCGGCCTTGGGGATGGGCCGACGGCGCGGGTGGGGGCCGGGAAGATGCACAGCGCCTTGTACGGCGTCCGTATTCCCTCCGCGGCTGTCACCTCTTAGGTCATCGCGCTGCTCCCACGAGCGTTACGCCCAATCCGCGTGGCCCGAGTCACATCCCGTAAACGCTCAAAAACGGTCACACGCGAACATATGCGGCCAGTCGCGGCCTGAAACTGGTCACTTCGTGGGACACACCACCTCGCCCTCCCGTCGGACCCCGCAGAATCCCTGGGGATTCTGCGGGGTCCGACGGGAGGCGGCCTACAGACCGGGGGGCATCACCGGAGGGGAGAGGCAGTCCCGCCTGTGCCGACCATGGTGCGCGGTCAGTGCTCGCGCGGCGCGGGCACCACGCGCTCCACATCGGGGTGGACGGTGAGCAGTTGCCGCATGGCGGTCTCGGCCGCCGTGCCGTCCCCGGCGGCCAGCGCGTCGACGATCCGGGCATGGTGCGCCAGAGAGGCCTCATTCGGCCGGTCGCAGCCTGTGACGGGACTGCCGGAGACCTGAAGGGCGGCCGACACGATCCCTGAAAGGTGCTCCAGCATACGGTTGCCGGCGACCTGGATGAGCAGGGAGTGGAACTCCGCGTCGGCACGGGAGAACGTCAGAGCGTCACCCTGCGCCATGGCATGGCCCATGATCTCGACCATGTCGGCGAGCCGCTGCTGCACATCCTCGCGTCCGTGCCCCGCGGCGAGCCGGGCGGCGAGCGGTTCGATCGTCCAGCGCAGTTCGCTCAGCTCGCGGCGCTGGTCCTCGCGCTGCGGCCCGAAGGCCCGCCATTCGATGATGTCCGGATCGAGGAGGTTCCAGTCGCTGACGGGGCGCACGCGTGTGCCGACGTTCGGACGCGCGCTGACCAGGCCCTTGGCCTCCAGGACGCGGAGCGATTCACGGACGACGGTGCGGGACACCTCGAAACGCTGGCCGATTTCCTCGGGCACCAGTGGACGGTCGGCGCCCAGATCACCGGAAACGATCATCTGGCCGAGCTGTTGAACGAGTTGGCCGTGCAGCCCGCGTCCGCGGCTGCCGGCGGCACGTCGGCCCACCCGGCCCAGCTCCGGGTCCGCGCTGTCCCACGAGGGGATTCCGACGCGGCCGGCGGTGGGGGCCTCCACGTAGGGATAGCGGTCGAGTTCGCCCGGGCCGGCGAGGCCGGAGTCTGCGGAGCGGGCGGCGGTCATCATGGTGTGCGCAAGGGTACTCACGGATCCTTTGTCGGCGCCGCTTCCAACTCCCTTGAGGTCTTTGGTGAAAAGCACACGAAAGGGTGATCGCTCACCCCGTCGCAATTGACGCCTTATCGGAAAGAAATGGGCTTTCCCGGGAAGTTGTGCGCAGGGCGGAACCGCAAAGGCACGGACGGTCGTCAGCGAACCCTGCCACGCAGGGTCGTGAGCAGATATGCGCAGAGCAGGGCGGTGAGCGACAACGTCAGCGCACTGCCGACGGGTTGGACGACCACGCGCGCTGCGGCCTCCAGATAGCGCTCTCCACCGAAGGGCCACTGCAGCAGGAACACCTCACGCAGCCGTACGGGAAACCCTGCCGCAGCCCGCACGGACGGCCCCTCGAAGGCCTTTTGTACGAGCGGCAGAACGACGACGGGTACGGCCACCAGGGCGGCGAGCCCGGCCGTGGTGGACCGGAAGATGCCCGCGGCCAGCACGCCCGCCCAGGCGCAGCCGACCACGAGTCCGATCCAACTGGCGCTCAGGGCGAGCCAGTCGGTGGGAACTTCCGCCAGCTCCCGTCCGTAGACGAGATAGAGCATTTCGGCGTCGCAGCCCACCGTGAGGAAGGCCAGCAGGAGGGCCGTGGCCGCGGTGACGGCGAGTTTGGCGGCGAGCAGCCCGAGTCGGCGGGGCACGGTGCCGCGGTCCGCCGCCAGGGCGGGGTGGCGGAACTCGTCACCGAAGGCGAGCGCCCCGAGCAGACCCGCGCCGAGGGCCGCGGGCGGCAAGGGCAGTTCCCGCGGCCACGCGGCCAGCAGGCGTGGCTGAGGGGTGTGTCCGACACGGGCCAGGAAGACGGCGGTGAGCGCGGAGACGACGAGGACGGCGGCTGCGGTGAGGAACCCGGTGCCCACTCCGGTGGCGCGTCGCAGTTCGTAGCGCAGCGGGCGTAGCGGACTGGGTGCGGAGCGGACCGAAATGGGGGGTGGGAGGGGCGACAACGGATCGGCGGGCCGGAGCGCTTCGCCGGAGCGTGCGCCCTCCTGAACCTGCCGCTCCCTCTCGTTCGCGCCGACGGACGGTTCGATGTCGTGGGGCTCATCAGATTCGGCGAGTTCCGACACTGCGGCACATGGCTGCGTCTCCGCGGGCACCTGCTCGTTCCCCGAGGGGCGCCGCGCTGCTCCTGGCCCCATGTCTCCGACCTCGTCTGCGAGTTGATGGACGAGCACGCCGTGGCGGAACGCGGTCTCGCCGACATCGGCACAGGTACTGCCGTACACGGAGAGGCGATTGCCGCCCTCCCGAACGACCTCGACGGAGCGCTGCGTGGTACGGGCCTCCTTGGCGATCAGGGTCGCGAGGCGGGCGGCGTGGGGGGTGCGGACGGCGACGCGGGGGCGTAGTCGCGTACGGGCGAAGTCGGTCACGTCCTGGTCGGCGGCGAGCCTGCCCTTGTCCAGGGTGACCACACGGTCAGCGGTGCGTGCGGCCTCCTTGGGGTCGGCCGTGGTGAGCAGGACCGTGCCGCCCTGGGCCGCGTGGGCCCGGAGCATGCCGTGGAGCCAGTGGCACTCGCGGGCGGAGAGCCCGTCGGCGGGCTCGTCGAGCAGGAGTGCGTGTGGGTCCGGAAGCAGCGCGCAGGCCAGACCAAGCCGGCGGTCCATGCCGCGCGACAGGGTGCCGAGGCGTTCGTCGCGCAGACTGACGAGGCCCACTGCGTCGAGGACTTCGTCAGCGCGCCGCACCGGTACGCCCGCCGCGGCACACAGCATGCGCAGATGCCCCCGTACGGTACGGGCGGGATGACCTGGCACATCGCCCAGCAGCACGCCGACTTCACGCGACGGGTGGGCGATGCGGTGCAGAGGGCGGTCTCTGAAGTAGGTGATGCCACGGCCCTGTTGCAGTTCGAGCATCAGCCTGAGCGCGGTTGTCTTGCCCGCGCCCGGAGCTCCGAGGAGTGCGGTGACACGGCCTGCGCGCGCTTCGAAGGAGAGGTCGTCGACAGCGGGCGGAAGGTCCCTGCGGGTGTTGCTGGTCAGTCCGAAGGCCTGGATCACCCGGATCAAGATAGCGCGCTATGTCCGTTTTTTCGGGTACCGCAGGGCCCACTCCGCAGCAAGAGCGGCACCTTCGGCCCACTGTGTGCCGTTCGTAACGGAGGGCGGTTCACCGTTCGGGCGGGAACCCGTCGGCTTCCCGTCCCGCGTGCACCGGTGTCACACCTCGGGGCGCAGCATCGGAGGGTTGAGCAGAGTGGCTCCGCCGGCGCGGAAGAGTTGGGCGGGACGTCCACCCTGACGGGTGGTCGTACCCCCGGTGGGCACGAGGAAGCCGGGTGTGCCGGTCACCTTGCGGTGGAAGTTGCGCGGGTCGAGCGCCACGCCCCACACCGCCTCGTAGACGCGGCGCAGCTCCCCGACGGTGAACTCGGGTGTGCAGAAGGCGGTGGCCAGCGATGAGTACTCGATCTTTGAGCGGGCCCGTTCCACGCCGTCCGCCAGGATCTGGGCGTGGTCGAAGGCAAGCGGTGCGATCGGTTCGCCGTCGCGGCCGTATCCGTTGTGTTGCAACAACTCCTCGACGGGTGCCCAGCGCGCATTGCTGGCGTCGCCGCCCGCCCGGGGAGCGGGCAGGTCGGGAGCGAGGGCGAGGTGGGCGACACTGACCACGCGCATCCGGGGGTCGCGCTTGGGGTCGCCATAGGTCGCGAGCTGTTCCAGATGGGCGCCGTTGTCCTGAACGGGGACGGACGGGTCGTGAGCGCGCAGTCCGGTCTCCTCGGCCAGCTCGCGTGCCGCCGCCTGCGCCAGGTCCTCGTCGGCCCGTACGAAGCCGCCGGGGAGCGCCCAACGCCCCTGGAACGGCGGCTCGCCCCGACGCACCGCCAGCGCGCACAGGGCGTGGCGGCGCACGGTCAGCACGACCAGGTCCACGGTGACGGCAAAGGGCGGGAAGGCTGACGGGTCGTAGGGCATGCGGCGATCATAGTCGTCTGCTTGACGATAAACACTCCCTTCGTCAGTCGTATCGGGGCCTGATCCACTTCGGTTCGGCGAGGCTCACGGTTCTCCCTCGACGGTGTGTCCTTCGAGGTCACACCCCCAGTTGCAATCCCTCGACCGCCTCCTCGACCATGGCGAGCCCGAGTCGGCTGACACGTACCGAGAAGGGGGCGCCCGCGACCCTCAGTCCGGTCAGTCCGATCTCGCCGAGTGGCGCGCTGCGCACCGGACGCAGCGTGACCGCGCCGACCGGGGCGTCGGGACGGATGCCCGCGAGGGCTGTCAGCAGCAGAACTCCCGCGGCCGCTGCCGTGGCCGAGGGACGGCAGGCCGCAGGATGGGGCAGCGGGCTGCTGCCGTCGGTGCGCTGCTCCCCCGCGTACATCTCGGGCAGCCGGTGGCCGAAGGTCTCGGCGGCTGCCAAGACTCCCCTGAGCAGCGAAGTCGCCTCCTTCTCGTAGCCTGCGGCAGCCAGGCCCGCTACGGCGATCGCCGTCTCCTGAACTCGAACGGCACCGGCACGGTGCCCGAACGGGTTGTAGCCCCCCTCCTTCACACCCAGTCCGCGCAGGCCCCAACCGGAGTCCAGTGTTGGGCTTGCGAACAGCCGGGCGAGTTGTTCGGTCTGCACCCGGTCAAGCAGCCCTGGCGCGTGGCAACCTCCCCCCAGCAGCCCGGTGTCGAGAAGGTGAGCGGCCATGGCACCGAACTGCGTCACGAGGCGCCCGTCCGGGGCACGGGCTGCCGCGGGTCGACCGCCGCCGCGGTCCTCGACCCAGAACTCCTCGCGGAAGGCCGCCCGCAGCTGCCGCGCCCACTGCCGCAGCCCGTCGCCACCCGGTCGGCCGCACGCATCGAGCAGGTCGGCGCCGAGGAGCGCCGCACGGTGGGCATGGGCCTGTGTCTCGCAGCGGACAGGGCCTGCGGGGTGCGGATCGCTCAGATACGTTCCGTCGCCCACGGTCGTGCGCAGCCAGGCAAGACAGCGCTCGGCGGCCGGGAGCAGTTCCTCCGTCTCCTGCTGCGAAAGGCCCCAGCGGCGGGATTCCGCGAGCAGCACGGGGAAGAGCAGGGTCGCCTCCGTGCCCGTGCAGTTCGGCGGCAGGTGAGGTCCGGCATCCCGACGAGGGCCGGGGATCATGCCCGACCCCGGTCCGGGCGCCAGGAGTTGCGTTCGCGCGAGAGTGCGCAGCGTGCCCACCGCGAGTCGGGTCCCCAAGGGCAGCGTCATGCGAGCGGCGGCGAGTGCCTCGGCCGGGGCCATGCCGCAGCGCCAGGGCACGCCGGCCGCCAGGTATGTGTCGGCCGGGTGTGCCGAGTCGCGCAGCAGCAGGGCCTGGAGGTCCTCGATGCTCGTGTGCAGCAGCGCCTGTACGCCGGGGTGGTCGCCGGTCGCGCGGGCTGGTGCCAAGGGACTCGTCGCCGCGCGTCCCACAGCCCGAACGGGCCCTGCGCCATCCATCTGTACGCGCAGTTCCACAGTCACTGTGCCGCCTGGCGGTACTTCGAACTCCCAGCGCAGCAGCCCCGCGGATGCCAGGGCGTCGGTGGGCGGCGGGTCGGCCGTGACCGAGGCGCTGACTCCGGCGCCGGACCATCGCAGGCCTGAGTCGTGGACGCTGGCAGGCAGTTCGGGCCCCGCGCGGCCGGAGGCGATCGTTCCCAGGTCCGCCAGGTCCGTACCCAGGGCGACCTCCACCGGCAGCCGCAGCGGGCGCGGGGCCGCGCTGTGGAGGGTGATGCGTTCCGTGCCGTCCGCATGGCGGGTGCGTTCGACCACGACGTCCGGGTCCGGGCCGGTACTGGGGGACGAGCGAAGCGCTCCCACGAAGCGTGCCCGGTCCGCCGCGGTGGTCCGGCCCTGGACCGCGATCGGTTCGCGTCCGGCGACGCGGACCTGGCAGCGCGAGAGCACGCGTCGGCCCGCTCGGTAGAACCCCTCCAGTCCTTGACCGGTCAGTTGCCCCTGGTCCGTGGAGATGGCGAGGCCGGGGAGCGCGACGCAGATGAGGGTGGTGTGGGCAGAGGGAAGTTCGGGCGAGGGGCGGGGAACCGGGATCGGCGCGGGTGCCGGGTGGCCTTGTGAGACCGATGGAGGTGGGCGACGGCCCGTGGTGGGGGACGGAGCCCGGCCCGTAGCCGCCGACGACCAGCCCTGAGACGTCGACGGGGTGGGACGGAAAGACTGATTCGAGCGCGAGAGCCGCTCCTGCCCCACGGGCTGTTCGGCCTGCTCGCTCTGCGGTCGCTTCACCTGTCCTGAGGTCACGCAGGAGAGTTCGTCCGATGGCGGGGTGATGCCTCCTTTCCCTGTCGGTGTGGGTGTACCGAGGGACGGGCGGTCGTCGTCGGTGACGGAGAGCGGAGTCGGCTGATGCAAGGAAGACTTCCTTTGCACTCTGTGTGCCTCTGGCGTGTTCGGCGCCGGGTGCGGGGCTCCTGAGGGACAAGGGCGGTACGGCGGTGTCGCCGGGTCAGGCGTACCTCCACTCAGGTGAACGGGACGGGCCTCTTCGGAGTCACGCCCGCGGTCGCGGAAGCCGACCGACCAGCGGCGGGACGGGCAGCTGTGGGAGGGCATCCCGCAGCTGCCCACTGTCCGCCGGAGTGCGCCCGCCGTCCGCCGCAATCGGTCACCCAGCCGCTGGAGAGGGCCCCTCCTGAGCCGAGAGTGCCTCATGGCGTCCCCTCGGTGGCATCACCTCCCGGCCGCACGCCTTCGGAGCGGGCGCCATGGCCTCGCGCGTTCTCCCTCCCCGAGGGGCGGGGCTGCGAGCTGTCCTTCCACGGGGACCGATGACGCGTTCCTCCCTTTCGCGGGGCACTGGGACGCAAACCGACCGCAGGCCGTGCGCGGTCGCGGGGCTCGTCCCTTTCCGATGGTCGTCCTCCCGTTCCCGAGAGACGAGGGTGGCTGTCAGAAAGGGCTCCGGAACGTGTCCGTCGTCGGCGTCGGGGGGATGCGTCGGGTGAGGGGGACGAGGGCTCCGCACCGATGTCGCTGGGCACGCTCTGTGATGCGGTGGCGTCGGTTTCCTGGTGGGTCGTTGCTTCGTCGAGCGGCTGTGCGAGGGCCTCGGCCTCCTGCGCCACCCCGGTTCCTCCGGCTCGTGACCGCGCACTCACACTGCGCGTCTCGCGCTCCGCACGGAGGCAGCGCCGGATGGACTCCGGGTCCAGGCCCTCGTTGCAGGCCTGGTGCAGGAGCCGGGCGAAGAGGTAATCAGGGTCGGCACCCAGCGCCATGGCCAAGGCTTCCCTGGCCTCGATCTCGTCACCGGTCGACCACGCGACCCAGCCGACGAGGGTGAGCGGCGCCGCCGCGTGTTCGCCGTACGGTCCGACGCAGCGGCGGGCCAGGGCGCGCCAGAGGCGTAGTGCCGGGCCGGCCTCGTCGCCCTCCATCCACTCGGCGACCCGATCACGGGTCGTGCGGTCCTGGAGGCCGAGGATCAGCGTGGCCGCTTCTTCATGTCCGAGCAGTGCGTCGTCGCGCAGGTCCGCATCGAGAGTGTCGGAGACGGGTGGCGTCTCGGTGAACCGGGTCATGATCCGCTCGGCGAGCTCCATCGTCTCCTCGGCCACGGCCACGCGGCCGGCCTCGTCGAACATCCTGGGGACCTGCGCCATGCTGGTGGTGTCCAGGACGATCTCCTGTTCCAACGCCGCTGAGGTCTCCCACGGCAGCAGCCTGCCCCGCAACTCGCGCAGTGTGCCGCGCACCTGCAGCCCGGCGTAGGTCGCGGCGGCCGCCAGCACCGATGTGCCAGGCAGTCCCATCGGAAGTCCCTCGGCCGGACAGCACCCTTCGCTCGGGCAGCAGTACGACCAGAAGCGCCCGTCGGAAATGCACAGCGCCTCGATCACGGGCACGTCGAGTCGGCCGCACTCCGTGCGCATCAGCCCGGCGAGTCGGGTCAGCCGCTGCATCACCCGCTGCCCGGACTCGCCCTTTGCCGGTTCCTGGCAGAGGTAGGCGACCATCTGCTCCGGCTTGGCCCCCCTCCTCTCGCTGCCCGTGATCAAGCCCTGGGCCAGCTGCCGCGCCGCGGAGTCCCAGTCGTCCTCGTTCGTGGGAATGCCGAGCCGGGCCCGCCCTCCGAAGCGGCCGCGTCCGCCTCGGTCGTGCAGGGCGACCAGGACGATGCTGTCCTCGGGGCGGTATCCGAGGAGATAGGGCAGGGCGTCGGCGAGTTCGCCCGGTGTACGCAGGGTGACCTGGTGATCGCTTCCGTGAGCGTCGTACGTGACGCATTCGACGTGCTGCTCGCCGGCTCCGGCGTCTTCGCCGCCCGCGCCTTGCTCTCCATGCGCCCTGTATCCGTCTTGTCCGTCGATGTCGCCGTTGTCGGCAGATCCAGTCGTTTCGCTGTGATTCGTCATGCGCAGACGATCTCGCGGATCGCGAAGTTCCGCTTGAGCCTGTGGATAAGTCCAATCAGGGACACATCAATGGACGCTCACGGTCCTGGCTTTTCCACATGCGTCAGCCCGCCTGTCAGAACCGTCCTGTTGTATGGACGCATGACGCACACGAGCAACGCGGAATTGCGTGCGGCCGCCGATGCGGTCCTCGCCCGACTCGTCGGGGACGGCACTGGCTCGGCCCGGCTGCGCGAGGACCAGTGGCGGGCGATCGAGGCGCTGGTCGCCGACCAGCGCCGCGCTCTCGTCGTGCAGCGCACGGGCTGGGGCAAGTCCGCGGTGTACTTCGTGGCGACCGCCCTGCTGCGGGAGCGCGGGGCGGGACCGACCGTGATCGTCTCTCCGCTGCTCGCGCTCATGCGCAACCAGGTGGAAGCGGCCGCCCGCGCCGGCATCCGCGCCCGGACCATCAACTCCTCGAACACCGAGGAGTGGGAGACCATCCGGGGCGAGGTCGCCGCGAGCACGGTCGACGTCCTGTTGGTGAGCCCCGAGCGACTGAACAACCCGGACTTCCGGGACAACGTACTACCCGAACTCTCCGCCGCCACCGGGCTCCTCGTCGTAGACGAGGCCCACTGCATCTCCGACTGGGGCCACGACTTCCGGCCCGACTACCGCCGGCTGCGCACGATGCTCACCGATCTCCCGCAGGGCGTTCCGGTGCTCGCCACGACCGCCACCGCCAACGCCCGGGTCACCGCGGACGTGGCCGAGCAGCTCGGCACAGGAACCAGCTCGGACGCCTTGGTGCTGCGTGGCCCGTTGGACCGCGAGAGCCTGAGCCTCGGCGTGCTGCAACTGCCGGACGCGACCCACCGGCTGGCATGGCTTGCCGATCACCTTAGGGATCTACCGGGGTCCGGGATCATCTACACCCTCACCGTGGCCGCCGCCGAGGAGGTCACCGCCTTCCTGCGCCAGAGCGGGCACACCGTGTCCTCGTACACGGGCAAGACGGAGAACGCCGAGCGACAGCAGGCCGAGGAAGCCCTTCTCGCCAACCGGGTCAAAGCCTTGGTGGCCACCTCCGCACTCGGCATGGGGTTCGACAAACCGGACCTTGGCTTCGTCGTCCACCTCGGCTCGCCCTCCTCCCCGATTGCCTACTACCAGCAGGTCGGCCGGGCCGGACGCGGTGTCGAGCATGCCGAAGTACTGCTCCTGCCCGGCCGCGAGGACGAAGCTATCTGGGCCTACTTCGCCTCAGTGGCCTTTCCGCCCGAGGAGGCCGTCCGCCGCACCCTCGATGTCCTCGCACGCGCGGACCGACCGCTTTCGCTGCCCGCGCTGGAGCCGCTGGTCGAGCTGAACCGCACCCGCCTGGAGACCATGCTCAAGGTCCTCGACGTGGACGGCGCCGTCCACCGCGTCAAGGGTGGCTGGGTTTCCACAGGCACCCCCTGGTCGTACGACACGGAGCGCTACGCCTGGGTCGCCAAGCAACGCGCCACCGAGCAACAGGCCATGCGCGACTACGCCACCACGTCCGGCTGCCGGATGGAGTTCCTACGGCAGCAGCTGGACGACGAGGAAGCGGCACCCTGCGGCCGTTGTGACAACTGTGCCGGTCCCCGTTTCACGGCCGAGGTCTCGCCCGCCGCCCTGGATACGGCCGGCGGCTCGCTCGCCCGGGCCGGCGTCGTGGTGGAGCCTCGCCGGATGTGGCCGACCGGCCTTCCCGCCATCGGCGTCGATCTCAAGGGCCGCATCCCGCCGGCCGAACAGTCCACACCGGGCCGGGCACTCGGCCGGCTCTCCGACATCGGCTGGGGGAACCGACTCCGCCCGCTGCTCGCCCCCCAGACCCCGGACGCCCCCGCCCCGGACGATGTGGTGACCGCCGTCGTGACCGTGCTGGCCGACTGGGCGAAAGCGCCGGACGGCTGGGCGTCGGGAGCGTCGGACGCTCCACCGCGCCCGGCCGGGGTGGTGACCATGCCCTCGCGCACCCGGCCACAGTTGATCGAGTCGCTCGGCGCCAGAATCTCCGCGATCGGACGCCTGCCGCTGCTGGGGTCACTGGCGTACACGGACGACGCGGCGGATCTGCCGCTGCCCCGCTCCAACAGCGCCCAACGCCTCCGAGCCCTGAGCGGAGCGCTCACAGTGCCCCCGTCGCTACGGGCTGCGCTCCAAGCCGCAGACGGCCCCGTGCTGCTCGTCGACGACATGACCGAGACCGGCTGGACCGTCGCCGTGGCCGCCCGCCAGCTCCTGCGGTCCGGCGCACAGGGGGTGTTGCCACTGGTCCTGGCTGTACGGGGCTGAGTCCGCGCCACACCTCGACAGATCCAATCCCCACCTCGGGAGCCCGTTTCGCTGTACGAACGTGTCGTGCTCGATCGTCCCAAGCCTGGCCCCCGGGGGACACTGGGTAGGGATATAAATCACAAACCTCTAAATAAGGGTCGGTAGGCCCAATTGCTCGTTGCCGCAACCAAGTTCGACAGGAAGAATTGAAGTCCGCTCCCCGCACGGCTCACCCGTGGCCCGGTAGGGCTTTGCTGCGGTGCGCGCTCCCCTGAATCCGACCCCGCCCGCAGTGTGGGCGCGTAGCCGAAGGGAGGACCGTGACCTTCGGATTCGCTCCGTCCTCCGCGGCGTCGACGTCGTCATCTGCCGATCTGTCCGCCGCACCCGCCAACTCTCTGGCTCGCATGCTCGAACCCGCGGAGTGGGCCGCCGCAGGGATCCCCCTGCTGCGCAATCCTCGCGAGGTCGTCAGCGGGCTGCACACACGGCATCGCCCAAGACCGGAGACCGCGATCTTGGCAGTCCTCGATCCCGACGAGCGGCTGGCGGCGAGCGCCTCGTTCACCCGCCGCTCGGCGCCGGCGGACGGCTGGATGTTCCGCAACATGCTGCTCGCCCAACTGCGCCGAGTGATCCCGCACGATCTGCGGCGGCGCACGCCCGTGCGCACCGCCGTGCTGCTCTACTGCCGTGAGGGCGACGCGCGTTGGACGGAAGAGGACGGTGCGTGGATGTGGGGGCTGCGTGATGCCTGCACCTTGCACGGGTTGCGCTGCGGGGCGTACATCACGCTGACCCGGGACGGTTGGCAGGTTCTGGGCGAGGGCCGAGGCGGGCGCCGACCGAACACGGACTCGACTCCGGAGCCCTTCGGTCTGTCCGAGGCACCGCCTCCGCTACCGCGTACAGGTGGCGCCGCCTCAGAGGTACTGCGCCGCGCGGCGGCCCGCTGACGCCGGCGGCGGGCCGGTTCCCGGGCGCGTGCCCGTGTCATGCACAGTCCCCGCAGCGTTATGAGCACGCCGTGGGGACTGTTCCATGCGAGGGCTCAAGCCACTGGGCGGTAGGGATCGCTCCGGCGCCGGCGGTACAGCAAAGAGCTCACTCGCACGACGAACGAGCTCTCGGCACCCACCGCATGCGCCGGGCCTCCACCTCGCAGACCACGTCAGCCTCGTGACGGCGGACGGCTTCACGGACCGGGCCCGGGGGCGCGCCCCCGGAACCACCCTCCCGTCCTCCGCAGAGGCGAAAGCACCCAAGGGGCGATGTGGGCAGGGCGAGACGTCCGCCGTGCAGGTGCCGCCGAGACGGCACCTTGTCCCACTCCGCCCCCAGGGACGTGCCGGATGCAGGTCAGACGCCCGCTGCCAGGATCGAGTTGATCTGCTGCGGGTCGCCGCAGACGATCAGCAGGGCACCGGCCCGGGCGTGCGCCAGCGGCAGGGCGTCGGCCGCAGCCGCACCGGGGCCACCGTTGACGGCGACCACGACCACGGGGCGAGTGGCGGCGCGGGAGGCGACGGCGGCGTCCATGTAGAAGACGTCGTCGCCCGCGTCGTGCTGTGCCCAGTAGGAGGCTTCACCGAAGGACAGTTCATGGACGGCCCACGGGTGCTGTTCGCCGGTGGTGATCACCAGCACATCACCGGGGGCTCGTCCCGCGTCCAGGAGCAGGTCGACGGCTTCTTCGGCAGCATCGAGCGCACCCTCGGCAGAGGCCGGGATCAGCTGGATCTGCGGGGCAGCCGCAACAGGAGCGGCCGCGACAGGGGTGGCGGGGCCCGACGGTCCGGGCTTGGCCACGGCCACGTCATGCGGCGAACGTTGCACCGGGGGCGCCGGCCGCAGCGGGCCGGGGCGACCGGGACGCGGATGCGCCGCGGGGCGGGGACCAGGTACAGGATGGGGGGTCGGCGCGGTACGGCCACTGGCCGGAGTGACGCGGGGACCCTGGGCACTCTCGTGAATCTGAGGCTCCTCGGGAATGAGAGGCATGAGCTGATATTTATCAAACATTGGTACGGCTCGCCTCGGCGGGTGGCACATGAGTGCGAGCGGAGTCGTCAGAAATCGAAGCCGAGCTGCCCCTCAATCTCCGGAACGCTTCCGTCCGCCCAGCTGCGGACCTTCTTGAGGTGCTGCCACCGGGGCAGCGCATCAAGATACGCCCACGACAACCGGTGGTACGGGGTGGGGCCCCGCTCCGCCAGTGCGGCCTTGTGTACGGGCGACGGATACCCGGCGTTGCCCGCAAAGTCGAAGTCTGCATGGTCGATGCCCAGTTCGGCCATCATTTTGTCGCGCTGAACCTTGGCGATCACGGACGCCGCCGCGACAGCCACACACGAACGGTCGCCCTTGATCACCGTACGGACGTTCCACGGCGATCCGAGGTAGTTGTGCTTGCCGTCGAGGATCACCGCGTCGGGACGGACGGGCAGGGCCTCCAGGGCGCGCACAGCCGCCACGCGCAAGGCGGCCGTCATCCCCATCTGGTCGATCTCCTCCGGAGAGGAATGCCCCAGGGCGTATGACGTCACCCATCCACGCAGCGCCTCGGCGAGAACTGTGCGTCGCTTGACGGTGAGCAGCTTGGAGTCGGTGAGGCCTTCGGGAGGTCGACGCAGACCGGTGACCGCCGCACAGACGGTGACGGGGCCGGCCCAGGCGCCGCGTCCCACCTCGTCGATCCCGGCAATGATCTTCGCTCCGGTTGTTGCGCGGAGGGAGCGCTCGACGGTGTGAGTAGGAGGTTCGTACGGCATGGCGCCCTTAGCCTACGCCGCTCGGATCACCGTCCGACACCCCGGTTTCCTTGAAGGACTTCACCGCCGCCGCACGCCCCACTCATCCACGCGTCGGCCGCAGCAGCGGAAGCATCAACTGGTCGATCAGCTCCTCCAGATCCCTATCATTCCATTCACTCGCGCACAGCTTGGCGCGATACATCATCATCGCCGGGATGGCATCGAAGACGTAGCCGTTCGCGGCATCGGATCGCACTTCACCCCGCTCGATTCCGCGGGTGATCACCTCTCGGAGCAGTTTGACCGTGGGCTCGACGACCCCCTTGATGATCACATCATGGAGACGTTCCGCCTGCGCCGGATCGCATTCGTGAATCACTGCGCGAAGCGCGAACCCCGGCCTGGAGAACATCGCGTCGCGGGCTCGTCGGCACAGCGTGAGGAGATCCTCCCGCACGCCTCCCAGATCGGGGGCGTCCTCAAGCCGTGGGAGTCCGGCCTGCAGCGCGTCCGCGACCAGGTCCTCCTTGGACGGCCAGCGTCGATAGACGGCGGCCTTGCCCGTCTGAGCGCCTGCGGCGACACCTTCCATCGTCAACCCCTTCCAGCCGACCGTACTGAGTTGCTCCAGGGCGGCATCGAGGATCGCCCGTTCAAGCACGGCGCCACGTCGGCGTAGAGAGGCCTGAGCGGGGGTGGCCGTCCAGTGCGAGGTAACCATCTGAGCGTCTCCAGCAAACGAGGGAGCGGGGATTTCGGGGGACGGGGAGCACTGCGCGACGACAGAGGGAATGTAACGCGCGACAACGAGGAGAGTGAACGCTTGCGTTCACTAGTGGGGACTCACTACCGTTGACGCGACAGTGAACGCAATCGTTCACTAAGGCATTTGTGGGGGACCCATAGTGACAACCTCTCAGTTGATTCAGGATCAGAAACCAGGTACGGCCCGCCGGGAGGGACATCCCGGCCTCGCGCTCACCGTCATCGCTGCCTGCCAACTCATGGTGGTACTCGACGCGACGATTGTGAACATCGCACTCCCGCACATTCAAAACGCGCTCAAGTTCAGCACCACCGACCTCACCTGGGTCGTCAGCTCCTACACGCTCACCTTCGGCGGACTGTTGCTCCTGGGCGGCCGGGCCGGCGACATCCTCGGCAGGCGCCGGGTCTTCATGGTCGGCATCCTGCTGTTCACCTTCGCATCGCTGCTCGGTGGACTG
Organism: Streptomyces sp. NPDC050997; assembly: GCF_040660135.1. NCBI lineage: Bacteria > Bacillati > Actinomycetota > Actinomycetes > Kitasatosporales > Streptomycetaceae > Streptomyces > Streptomyces sp. NPDC050997. Next base: position 84,767 of record NZ_JBFAGK010000016.1, on the reverse strand, counting down.
GCCCAGGAACCCTGGCAGTTGCTGGCAGCCCGTGTCCTGCAGGGCGTGGGTGGCGCGATCGCGTCGCCCACTTCGCTGGCCCTCATCACCACCACGTTCCCCGAAGGGCCGGAACGGAACCGGGCCTTCGGCGTATTCGCCGCGGTCTCCGCAGGTGGCGGTGCCATCGGTCTGCTCGCCGGAGGCATGCTCACGGAGTGGCTCGACTGGCGGTGGGTGCTCTTCGTCAACGTGCCCATCGGTGTACTGATCGCCGTGCTCACACCGCTGTACATCAGCGAGTCCGAGCGGCACACCGGCCGCTTCGACATCTTGGGCGCACTCACCTCGACCGCGGGAATGGCCCTGCTCGTCTACGGGTTCATCCGGGCGGCCGACAGCGGGTGGCGGGACAGCCTGACCATCGGTTCCTTCGGGGCCGCCGTGGTTCTGCTGCTGGCCTTCGCCTTCGTCGAGTCCCGTGCAAAGGAACCGATCACGCCACTCAGGATGTTCGCCGACCGCAACCGCTCGGGCACGTACGTGATCATGCTGAGCCTCGCCGCGGCGATGTTCGGCATGTTCTTCTACATAGTTCTCTTCGTGCAGAACGTGCTGGGTTACAGCCCGATCAAGGCCGGTCTCGCCTTCCTGCCGGTGACGGTCGTGATCGCGCTGGGCGCGGGCCTGTCGCAGCGTTTCCTGCCGGTCCTCGGCCCCAAGCCGTTCATGCTCGTGGGTTCGGCGCTCGCAACGATCGGACTGGCCTGGCAGACCCTCATCAGCTCCGACAGCTCCTACGTCGGCGGGGTCCTCGGGCCGATGTTGGTGTTCGGCTTCGGTATGGGCCTGAACTTCGTCACGCTGACGCTCACCGCTGTCTCCGGCGTGGCCCAGCACGAGGCCGGCGCGGCTTCCGGACTGCTCAACGCCATGCAGCAGGTGGGAGGTTCGCTGGGCCTGTCCATCCTGACCACGGTGTTCGGCTCGGCCAGCAAGGACGAGGCGGAGAAGCAACTGCCGCAGTTCCTCGCCGACGGGACCGCTGAGCAGAAGGCGGAGTTCACCAAGACGCAGCAGTTGCCGGCGCCCTGGGGTCATGAGGTGCTCGCCCAGGGCATTTCGACGGGCTTCATCGCGGCTGCGGCGATGGCCGTACTCGCCCTCGCGACCGCCTGGTTGGTGATCAAGGTCCGCAAGAGCGATCTGGAGGCTCTCGCCGGCACGGCCGGACCGGGCCTCGGCTGACCCGGGTCGCCCCACAAAAAGCCACGGATGGCCGGATCGAGTCCAGGGAACGGCTGGCGAGGACGCCGGTCCGGCCCTCCGCGCACCGGGAGCTGACGTCGGCACCACCGGCACCACCGGCACTGCCCACGCCAACCTCACCGCCAGAGCCACCAGCACCAGCACCAGCACCACGAGATCCAGTACGAGTTGCATGATCACCTCCTCCGGGCCCACGTGTCAGTCGCCTTACATGAGCCATGCCTCACACGGCGGATGCCACGAGAACGCCCGAGCGGTCACTCAGAGTTCCCGGCACACACAGAGAGTTTCGACGCATGTCGACACTCGCGCCCGGGTGGACGACCGCAGGCGTGGGCGAGACAGCGCAAGGCCCCGTCAGGCAGAGGCAGGAACCCACCCAGGCACGGCTTCCGTCCGCGCCACCCAGTCGGCAGGCGGCGCCCCCGCCTTCCCGGACGCGATCACTCCGCCCACGATGGCGCAGGTCGTGTCCACGTCGCCGCCGACCTGCGCGGTCGCCCAGAACGCCTGCTCGTAGTCCCCGAGAGACCGTGCCGCCGACCAGAGTGCGAACGGGACGGTGTCGTGGGCCGTGGTGCGCCGCCCACAGCCCAGTACGGCCGCGACGGTGGCGGGATCCGCGTAGTCGAGCATGTCCCGGGCCCGTCGCAGGCCCGCGCCGACAGCACTCTTCGGGACCAGCGCGATGACGCCGTCGAGGAGCATCTCGGGTGTCGGCGGTCCGCCCGGAGCAGCGGCCAGCGCGGCAGCAGCGGCGACGGCCATGGCACCGACCACACCCTCACGGTGCTGATGTGTCGGGTAGGCCGAGATCTCCGCTTGGTGGGTCGCCTGCTCGGGGTCCTCCGCGTACCAGGCGCCCAACGGCGCGACGCGCATCGCGGCGCCGTTGCCCCACGATCCCTGTCCGTTGAAGAGCGCGGAGGCGAGCTCGCGCCAGTCACCGCCCTCTCGGACCAGCCGCAGCAAGCGGTTGACCGCGGGGCCGTACCCGCGGTCGAAGTCGTGGCGCTCGGCGAAGGAGCGGGCCAGGGCGTCCTGGTCGATGCGGTGATGGTCGGCGAGAACAGCGACCACGGAGCACGCCATCTCCGTGTCGTCGGTCCACTGCCAGGGCCCGGACGGCAGCTCGCGCTCCTTCAGCAGCGGGTAGTTCACCGGTACGAAGAACTGCGAGCCCAGCGCGTCCCCCACAGCCAGTCCGCGCAGGCTCGCCAGAGCGCGCTCCAGGCGGCCTTCGGGAGGGAAGTCAGTGGTCATCGCTCTGTCACTCTATCCGGTGATTCCGTATGGCTCGGGGTCCCGCCAGCGTTCGAAGGGCCGGTCCAGCGCGTATTTGCCGTCGTCTCCGAGAACGAGCATCCGCATCTCCGCGTTCCCCGGGTTGGCCAGCGACTCGAACTCCGCGACCGTCCAGTGGAACCAGCGCATGCAGAACAGCCGCATGGCCAGACCATGGGTGACCAGCAACACGTTCGACGGGTGGTCGGGCGCCTCGAAGCTTCGGTACAGACTCTCCAGGAAGCCGCCGACCCGGTCGTACACATCGGCACCGGACTCGCCCTGGGCGAATCGGTAGAAGAAGTGCCCGTAGGCGTCCCGGTAGGCCTTCTGGAGGCGGACGTCGTCGCGGTCCTGCCAGTTTCCCCAGTCCTGCTCACGCAGCCGGGGCTCCTCGCGCACCCGTATGACCGCGGGGTCGAGGTGGAAGGCTCGTAGCGTCTCGTGCGTGCGTCGGTAGGGGGAGACGTACACGCTGACCCGCTCGCGGCCGAAGACCTCACGCAGCCGTTTGCCGGTCTCCTCTGCCTGCTGCCGCCCCCTCTCCGTCAGGGCGAGGGCGTGGTCGGGTTCGCGCTCATAAACGGTGTCATCAACATTGCCCGTTGACTCGCCGTGCCGGACAAGGACGATGCGCCGTGGTCGTGCCATGCCAAAACCCTAGATCGGGTGAGGCCCTGTCGAGCACCACTACGGCCCCCATACGGCGTAGGTCACACAGTTCCCGCCCCCCGGGCCGCGTCGGGACGCACGAATAACAGGCCCCGATTCAAACGATCCAGGTCGGTTCGAGCTCCACGATGTCGCCCGTCAAAGAGGCGATGTCGGCCTCCGTCTGAGCCCGCAGGGCGAGTCGCTCCACGCGTTCGGTCCGGTACTTGCCGTGTTCGGCAGCCGACCGCCACATCGACAGCACCAGGAACTCATGGCCCGGCGCCTCGCCGAACAGGCCGCGGATCATGCCCGGAGAACCGGCCATCGCAGGGTTCCAGACCTTCTCCTGCATCAGGGTGAAGTGCTCGGCGCGCTCCTCGTGGACGCGGCAGAGTGCGACCCGTACCAGGTCGGCGTCCGTGAACCGGGGTTCGAAGCCGGTCTTCACGTCGAAGCGGTAGTCGAACAGCTTGACCTGGATGTCCTTGAAGGTGCCCGACTGGGCCGCCGCCAGCCGATCATGGGATCGCGCCATGAAGGAGTCGTAGAAAGCACGGCTCTCCCAGAAGGCGAAGACGTGCGCCACACCCTGCCGCCCCCGGCTCCAGCCACCACCCTGTCCCCGAAACCCCGGCTCCCCCAGAAGCCCCGCCCACTTCCGCTGCCCCCGCTCGAAACCGCGGCGGTCCACCACGGTGCAGCGAATCCACTTGACCAGCACCGCGCCATGGTAAGGCCACGGAGCGTGGCGTTGGTCACTCTCGTAAGGAGAACTGGCCCGCAAGCTCACCCGCGCGCGTGGCAGGATGGACAACCTGCCTTGCCTGCCCGGCACTTCGGGCCGGCGCCATACGGTGAAGGGGAAGTCTGGTGAACGGCCTCAGCAAGGGGATCCGCAAGGTCGAGATCGCCCTGAAATGGGACCCGAGTGCGGCGGGGCAGCCGCCGACCGATCTGGACATAGTGGCGGCGACCTATCTCGCGAGCGATCCCTACGAAGTTCCCGCCAACGTGGTGCACTTCGACAGCCGCTCCCCCGACGGCACCATCTACCTCAACCGTGACAGCAAGGACGGCAAGGGCTTCGGCTGGGACGAGGTCATGACGGTCGAACTCGACCGGCTCGACGCCCGCTACGCGCGCGTGGTGGTCGGCGTCGTCATCCAGCAGCACCCGGACCGCCGCACCTTCGTCAGCGTCGTCAATCCGGCTCTGCGTATCCGCGAGGGGTACACCGTCCTGGCCGAGGACGACTTCGGCGATGTACTCGGAGCGACCGCGTCGACGGTCGCCGAGTTCGTACGCCAGGAAACCGGCACGTGGGACTTCCACCCCGGCCTCAACGGCTTCGAGGACGACCCGGCGACCTTCAGCGCGACCATGGGCCGGGTGCGCAACCCCTGAGCTGAGGCCTCCTCTTCCCGCCGTTCGACCACATCAACCAGCGGTTCCCCGGGGCCGAGGCGGACGGTGCGAGTGCCCGGATCGTCTTCGCCGTCGCGGACGGGCAGAAGGTCACCTCGGCCGTGAACCGCGCGGCCATCGACGACCCGTGGCGACGGTCGGCATCGCCGCGGTGGTGTTGATCACCTTCGGTTCACTGGCCGCCGCCGGGCTGCTGCTGCTCACCACCCTTCTCGGCGCCGGCATCAGCATCGCCTCGATCAGCGCCCTGGGCCATGTCTTCGGTCTGTCCTCGACGACCAGCGAGTTGGCCATGATGCTCGGGCTCGCGGTCGGCATCGAATACTCCCTGTTCGTGGTCTCCCGCTACCGCGAGGAGCGGGCCAGGGGCACCGCCCCCAGGAGGCGGCCGGGCGGGCCGCGGGCACGGCACCGCCGGTTCCGCGGTCGTCTACGCCGCGACAGACCACTTACGCGGGCCCCTGTCGCATTCGGGCACAACGGCCGGGCGTCACAAACGCCGAAGGCGGTGGCGCCGAGAAACCGGCGCCACCGCCCTGACCATCAGATCCGCACCCGGGGGGTGCCCAGAATCAGCTGCAACCGCTGGTCGAGCCGCAGCCCTCGCAGATGTAGCAGGAACCGGCGCGCTGCATCTTCGTACCGCAGGAGAAGCACAGCGGGGCGTCCGCCTGGATACCCAGCTGCATCTCCACGAGCTCGGCGCTCGTGTGGGCCTGCTGCGGGGCGGGCTTGGCCGCTTCGACCTCGGCCGTCGGTGTGGCGACGGCCTTCAGCTCCTGGGCGCGCGGCGCCGACTGGGCCAGGCCCTCGACGTCGACCTCATCCTCGGACGGCTCGTACGAACCGGTCTCCAGGTGGCGCTGACGCTCCTCGGCGGAATGAATGCCGAGCGCGGAACGCGTCTCGAAGGGCAGGAAGTCCAGCGCCAGGCGGCGGAAGATGTAGTCGACGATCGACTGCGCCATCCGCACGTCCGGGTCGTCCGTCATGCCGGCCGGCTCGAAGCGCATGTTCGTGAACTTCGAGACGTACGTCTCCAGCGGCACGCCGTACTGGAGACCGACGGAGACCGCGATGGAGAAGGCGTCCATCATGCCCGCAAGGGTGGAGCCCTGCTTCGACATCTTCAGGAAGACCTCGCCGAGACCGTCGTCCGGATAGGAGTTGGCGGTCATGTAGCCCTCGGCACCGCCGACGGTGAAGGACGTCGTGATGCCGGGGCGCCCCTTGGGGAGGCGCTTGCGGACCGGACGGTACTCGACGACCTTCTCGACCGCCGCGCGGATCGTCTCCTCGGCCTTCTCCGTGACCTCGACCTTCTCCTTCTCCTTGGTCTTCGCGGAGAGGGGCTGGCCGACCTTGCAGTTGTCGCGGTAGATGGCGAGCGCCTTGACGCCCATCTTCCAGGCCTCGAAGTAGACCTCTTCGACGTCCTCGATGGTCGCCGACTCCGGCAGGTTGACCGTCTTGGAGAGTGCGCCGGAGATCCACGGCTGGATCGCGGCCATCATGCGGACGTGGCCCATCGCGGAGATGGAGCGCTCGCCCATCGCGCAGTCGAACACCTCGTAGTGCTCGTGCTTGAGGCCGGGGGCGTCGATCACATTGCCGTTGTCGGCGATGTGGGCGACGACCGCCTCGATCTGCTCCTCCTGGTAGCCCAGGCGGCGCAGGGCCTGCGGCACGGTGCCGTTGACGATCTGCATCGAGCCGCCGCCGACCAGCTTCTTGAACTTGACCAGCGCGAGGTCGGGCTCAAGGCCGGTGGTGTCGCAGGACATCGCGAGACCGATGGTGCCGGTCGGGGCGATGACGGACGCCTGGGAGTTACGGAAACCGTTCCTCTCACCGACGCGCAGGACGTCCTGCCAGGCCTCCGTGGCGGCGGCCCAGATCGGCGTGTCCAGGTCGTCCACGCGGACGGCCTTGGCGTTCTCGTCGGAGTGCTGCTTCATGACACGCAGGTGCGGCTGCGCGTTGCGGGCGTAGCCGTCGTACGGACCGACGACCGCGGCGAGTTCGGCGGAACGCTTGTACGACGTGCCGGTCATCAGGGAGGTGATGGCGCCGGCCAGGGCGCGGCCGCCGTCGGAGTCGTACGCGTGGCCGGTCGCCATCAGCAGGGCACCGAGGTTGGCGTAGCCGATGCCGAGCTGGCGGAACGCGCGCGTGTTCTCGCCGATCTTCTGGGTCGGGAAGTCCGCGAAGCAGATGGAGATGTCCATCGCGGTGATGACGAGCTCGACGACCTTCGAGAAGCGCTCGATCTCGAAGGACTGGTGGCCCTCGCCGTCGTCCTTCAGGAACTTCATCAGGTTCAGCGAGGCGAGGTTGCAGGACGTGTTGTCCAGGTGCATGTACTCGCTGCAGGGGTTCGAGCCGTTGATGCGGCCGGACTCCGGGCAGGTGTGCCAGTGGTTGATGGTGTCGTCGTACTGGATGCCGGGGTCCGCGCAGGCCCAGGCGGCCTCGGCCATCTTGCGGAAGAGGCTCTTGGCTTCGACCTCCTCGATGACCTCGCCGGTCATGCGGGACGTCAGGCCGAACTTCCCGCCCGCCTCGACGGCCTTCATGAACGTGTCGTTCACGCGGACCGAGTTGTTGGCGTTCTGGTACTGGACGGACGTGATGTCGTCGCCGCCCAGGTCCATGTCGAAGCCCGCGTCACGGAGGGCGCGGATCTTCTCCTCTTCCTTCACCTTGGTCTGGATGAAGTCCTCGATGTCGGGGTGGTCGACGTCGAGGATGACCATCTTGGCGGCGCGGCGGGTGGCGCCACCCGACTTGATGGTGCCGGCCGAGGCGTCGGCGCCGCGCATGAAGGAGACCGGGCCCGAAGCGTTGCCGCCGGAGGACAGCAGCTCCTTGGAGGAGCGGATGCGGGAGAGGTTCAGGCCGGCACCGGAGCCGCCCTTGAAGATCATGCCCTCTTCCTTGTACCAGTCGAGGATCGACTCCATGGAGTCGTCGACGGCCAGGATGAAACAGGCGGAGACCTGCTGCGGCTGAGGAGTGCCGACGTTGAACCAGACGGGGCTGTTGAAGCTGAAGATCTGGTGCAGGAGGGCGTGGGCCAGCTCGTGCTCGAAGATCTCCGCGTCAGCGGGCGAGGCGAAGTACTTGTGGTCCTCTCCCGCCTTCCGATACGTCTTCACAATGCGGTCGATGAGCTGCTTGAGGCTCACCTCACGCTGCGGGGTGCCCACGGCACCGCGGAAGTACTTGCTGGTGACGATGTTGACCGCGTTCACCGACCAGAAGCCGGGGAACTCGACGCCACGCTGCTCGAAGTTGACCGAGCCGTCGCGCCAGTTGGTCATGACGACGTCACGGCGCTCCCAGGACACCTCGTCGTACGGATGCACGCCGGGGGTCGTGTGGATGCGCTCGATACGCAGTCCCTTGGTCGCCTTGGTGCCCTTGGCGCGGGAACTCCGTGCCGGACCGCTCGCCGTCTCTGTCATGCCGCCTCCCTGTACGGGCTAAAACGCCCTGAAGTGCCCCGATGTTCCCGGGCACGATGTTCTGTCTGGTGTTGCGGGCGCCTCTCGCTACGGCCCGCAACAGGTCTTCTCCTCGCCGCCGCCCGGCCGGATCCGCAGCCCGAGGCTCCGGTCCGTCCCGCCGGTCAGTCGGCGGCGCGCGCGGGTTCGGGGGCTGGTGCAGTCCCTCCGGACCCGCGGTCGTCTTCCTGGCTCCCCACGACAGCGCCCCCGCCGTCGTCGGCGTCCACGCGGTCCTCTTCGTCCGCGGTGGAGGGTCCCGTCTCCCTGAGTTCCGCGATCGCGGCTTCGAAGTCCTCGAGCGTGTCGAACGCCCGGTAGACGGAAGCGAATCGCAGATAGGCGACGAGATCGAGCTCCTGCAACGGGCCGAGCATGGCCAGCCCCACGTCGTGGGTGGTCAGTTCGGCGCTCCCGGTGGCCCGCACCGCCTCCTCGACCCGCTGGCCGAGCTGAGCGAGCGCGTCCTCGGTGACAGGCCGTCCCTGGCATGCCTTGCGCACACCGTTGATGACCTTGGTACGACTGAAAGGCTCGGTGACTCCGGACCGCTTGACCACCATGAGCGAGCACGTCTCCACGGTCGTGAAACGACGGGAGCAGTCAGGGCACTGGCGGCGCCTACGGATCGACGTGCCGTCGTCGGTCGTACGACTGTCGACGACACGGCTGTCGGAGTGCCTGCAGAAGGGGCAGTGCATGAACTTCCAACCCTCCTCACAGCAGACTCAATAGCCTCAGGAGGCCTCCCGGGCCCCACGAAGCAGCCCCAAGCATAAGCGATCGCCGAGGGCCCGAAGACCCGGGGGACCACAACTTCTGGGCCACTCCTGCAATCCAACCACTAGATGTGGGGATTGGCCCATACATGCACGCCGTCCGCGCGTGTCGCACCGGCATGGGCATGCACCGTCGCCCCCTACGCCGCGCCGACACTCGGGAGCACGCAGCAGTATCGCTTCGCCACATGCGGAGATAGCGTGGGCGCCGCACGGAGGGAGCGTGGGATTCCCGCAGAGATGAGGGCCGGTTCCCGGTTGCCGGGAGGGCGGATGGCAGACTGGGTCGGCACCCACGAGGTCGCCATCCTGGCGGCGAAGAGTACAACAATGAGCCCTTTTGCCCGCTAGGTGCCACGTCAGCCATACACCCAGACACATGGTCCAGTCGGGCTATTCGCGATTTTTCACTCGAACGTGTGTTTGGCGCAACCTTTCGAAAGCAACTACCGTTGTCCAGCAGGGAGACCATCGAGAGGGGCCGACGTGACCACCACCGCAGACAGTGCCACCATCACTGCCCAGGACCGCTCCCAGGGCCGACTTGAGCCGGTGCATGCGATGAACGAAGCCACGAATCCCGAGGGGCACAAGCGCTCCCTGCCGGGCCGACCTCCAGGCATCCGGGCGGACAGCTCCGGACTCACCGACCGGCAGCGCCGGGTGATCGAGGTCATCAGGGACTCCGTGCAGCGGCGCGGCTACCCGCCGTCGATGAGGGAGATCGGCCAGGCCGTCGGCCTCTCCAGCACCTCCTCCGTCGCCCACCAGCTGATGGCACTGGAGCGCAAGGGCTTCCTGCGCCGTGATCCGCACCGCCCGCGCGCGTACGAGGTACGCGGCTCGGACCAGGCCTCGTCGGTACAGCCCACCGACACCGCCGGGAAGCCCGCGGCGTCGTACGTCCCGCTGGTCGGCCGCATCGCCGCCGGTGGCCCGATCCTCGCCGAGGAATCCGTCGAGGATGTCTTCCCTCTCCCCCGCCAGCTGGTCGGTGACGGTGAGCTGTTCGTCCTCAAGGTCGTCGGCGACTCCATGATCGAGGCCGCGATCTGCGACGGCGACTGGGTCACCGTCCGCCGCCAGCCGGTCGCCGAGAACGGCGACATCGTGGCCGCGATGCTCGACGGCGAAGCCACCGTCAAACGCTTCAAGCGCGAGGACGGCCACGTCTGGCTCCTCCCGCACAACTCCGCCTACGAGCCGATCCCCGGCGACGACGCGACCATTCTGGGCAAGGTGGTCGCCGTCCTGCGGCGCGTGTGACGGCCGCGGCGGGCGGCCTCCAAGGCCCCCGCCCTCTGACCGGGCCCCGGGACCCCTGCGCCGGTTCCGGGGCCCTGTGCTGCGCGGCCCCATGTGGCAGCCGGCTGTGATCGGGGTTGGCCTGTCCCGGAGCCGGGACAGGCCAACCCCGATCACTGCGCTTCGTCCTCTTCCGCCTGCTTCGCCACCGCGTCCTCCCCCTGCTTCGCCATCACGTCGATCGCGGCCAGCGACCTGCGCACCTGGTTGCGGTCCGTCGTGTACCAGAAATCAGGCAGTGACGCCTTGAGGTAGCTCCCGTATCGCGCTGTGGCCAGTCGCTGGTCCAGTACGGCGACCACACCGCGGTCTCCCGACGCGCGTACGAGGCGACCGGCGCCCTGAGCCATGAGCAGCGCCGCGTGGGTGGCGGCGACCGCCATGAAGCCGTTGCCGCCGGCGTCCTCGACCGCCTTCTGGCGGGCACTCATCAACGGGTCGTCCGGCCGCGGGAACGGGATCTTGTCCATGACGACCAGCTGGCAGCTGGGCCCGGGCACATCCACGCCCTGCCAGAGCGACAACGTACCGAAGAGACAGGTCTGAGGATCCGCCGAGAAGTTCTTGATCAGCTCACCGAGGGTCTCCTCGCCCTGCAGGAGGATCGGGAACTCGGGGATACGGGAGCGCAGTTCCTCCGCGGCCAGTTGGGCGCCCCGCATCGAGGAGAACAGGCCGAGCGTGCGGCCGCCGGCCGCCTGGATCAGCTCGGTGAGCTCATCGAGCATGTCCCCACGGTCTCCGTCCCGCGCGGGACGCGCCAAGTGCTTGGCGACGTACAGGATGCCCTGCTTGGGATAGTCGAAGGGCGAGCCGACGTCGACGCCCTTCCATTGCGGTACATCCTCGCCCTCGGTGCCCTCGGGGGCGAGGCCCAGGGAGGCGCCGACGCCGTTGAAGTCGCCGCCCAGTTTCAGGGTCGCGGACGTGAGGATCACCGAGCGGTCCGCGAAGAGCTTTTCCCTCAGCAGGCCCGAGACGGACATGGGCGCGACACGCAGGGAGGCACCGAAGCGGTCGTGGCGCTCGTACCAGACGACGTCCCACTCGGAGCCGTTCGTGATTCGCTCCGCCACGTCGTGCACGGTCTCCACGGAGGCCAGCGCCTGTTTACGGACCGCGTCCTCGTCCTGGACGGACTTGTCGCGGGTGGCACCGATCCCGGAGATCACGGTGCGGCAGGCGTCGCGCAGTGCCATGAGCGCGTAGCCGAGATCCTCCGGGACCTCTTCCAGGCGGCCCGGCAGGGCCAGCTCCATCAGTCTCTCGAAGCCCTCGGCGGCGGTCTGGAGCTGATCGGCGGCCTTCTCATTGACCAGCTTCGCGGCGCGGCGCACCGCGCGGTTCACCTGGCCGGGGGTGAGTTCCCCGGTGGCGACCCCTGTGACCCGGGAGACCAGTTCGTGCGCCTCGTCGACGATCAGCACCTCGTGCTGCGGGAGAACCGGCGCGTCCTGGATGGCGTCGATCGCGAGCAGCGCGTGGTTGGTGACGACGACCTCGGAGAGCTTGGCGCGCTCGCGGGCCATCTCCGCGAAGCACTCGGCGCCGTACGCGCATTTGGAGGCGCCCAGGCACTCTCGCGAGGAGACCGACACCTGCGCCCAGGCACGGTCGGACACGCCGGGCGTGAGGTCGTCGCGGTCGCCGGTCTCGGTCTCGTCCGACCAGTCACGCATCCGCAGCAGGTCCTGGCCCAGCTTGCTGGTCGGTGCCGCCGCCTCGAACTGGTCGAAGAGGCCCTCCTCCTCGTCCTGCGGGACGCCCTCGTGCAGGCGATGCAGACAGAGGTAGTTCGACCTGCCCTTGAGCATCGCGAACTCAGGACGGCGGCGCAGCAGTGGGTGCAGCGCTTCCACCGTGCGCGGCAGGTCCCGCTCCACGAGCTGGCGCTGCAGGGCGAGAGTGGCGGTCGCCACGACGACACGTTCCCCGTGCGCGAGCGCGGGCACGAGATAGCCCAGCGACTTTCCGGTGCCGGTGCCGGCCTGGACCAGCAGATGGGAGCCGTCGTCGATCGCATTTTCGACGGATTCGGCCATGGTCACCTGGCCGGGGCGCTCCGTACCGCCGACGGCGGTGACGGCAGCATGCAGGAGTTCGGGGAGTGAGGGCTTCGTCATAGCGCGACCACCCTACGGCCCGGCACCGACAAAGGGGTGGTCAAGGCGCGGCGAAGGGACGGGATCAAGACCAGGTGCTCCTCGGTTGCGGATCGAATGAGTCCGACAGCAGCGGGAGTTGGCGTGTTCGGGTTCGGGGTGGATCACTTGCGAGCCGGGATCGCATCGGTTTCGGGCAGCGAGGGGTCGGTCGGGTTTCGGGGTGGGCCGGGCACGGCGGTGGCTGTGCTGGTCGCGACGGATTCCGTACCCACCGCAAGGCACGAATCGCGGAGCCGATCCGGGCGGTGCCCCCGCTGGTTCGCCGGGGAGATCCCACCAGTCTGGGCGGAGACTTAGCAGGTCACGGTCCATACGTCGGCGGGGCGCGGGCCGGATCACGAGGTCGGGTTCGGCTGAGATCGCTTCGGCTGGAAAGCCATTCGGCGCGAGTGGGAACCGCATCGGCGCGAGCGGTGTACCAAAAGTGATGACGCTGCGACGTGGCGTTACAGAAGATGGCGCAGGGACCGGTCTCGGACCATGAGGGCGGCCCGCTTGGCGGGCAGGTCGACCTCGGCGGAGAAGCGGAAGCCGGCGCTCAGGAAGGCGGCGACGGAGGGAATGTTGCGAAGGTCGGGTTCCGCGACGACGCGGGCACAGGTGGGACGTGTGTCGAGCACAAGATCAGCGACGGCGTTGAGCAGAACGCTGCCACGCCCTCTTCCACGAGCGGAGACTTCGCCGACGAGAAGGTGGATACCGGTGTCGTGAGGCCGGGCGGCATAGTGACGGGCCAGCGGATCGAGGTCCGCGCGGTAGATCTCCCAGTAGCTCATCGGCGTGCCGTCCAGCACGCCGAGACACGGGACGCTGCGACCGTCACCGACGAGTTGCCCCCGCAGGTGTTCCTCGGTGGCGGCCTGAGGTCCTGCGAGCGCCCAGAACTCCGCGACTGCAGCGTCGTTCATCCACCGGCTGACGAGCGTCAGGTCCCGTTCGATCCGGACCGGGACGAGCTGGAACACGCCCACGGGGGTGGCGATCGGCCCCCGGCCGGCGATTCCGTCGAGCAGGTCGTCAGCTGTCGGGAGGGCGGAGGTGAGAGGTGCCGTGCCTGCGGTTCCGGGCCGTGCGGAGCCAGGGCCGGTTCCCACCTCCTGGACGTGCGCGAGCAGTTGGTCGGGCAGGCGCAGGTCCAGCGTGTCCTCGCCGTCCGGACCACCCAGTCGACCGCCCATGCCGGTTCTGCTTTCGCCGGTACGAGGTCTGGCACTGGCAACGGTGTCTGTGATCGGACTGGTACAGGCGTTGACGTGGGCGTCGGTGGGAGGCACGGCGACGCTCCTCTCGGATGGCGGGGTGGGTCATGTTCCTCAGAGGTGAAGGGAGAAGAGAGTTGGCGCGGGTCAGACGTGCTGGTCAGCAGCGCAGGGGGTTGGCGATGGTGACGTAGACGGACTGGGTGTCCACCGGGCCGACCAGTTCGTCGAGGCCGTGCAGGCGGGTCAGCAGGTTGGCCTTGCAGCGCAGGACGGGTGAGTCGAGGAGGCGGGCGGGCAGGTTGCCGCGCAGGCGGGCCGGTCCATGTGCCACGTCTGTGAGGAAACGGCGGAAGGCGGCGAGCAGAAGCCGTTCGTCGGCCAGACCTTGGGAGCCGAAAGCACCGATGAGACCGAGCACGTTGTTGATCACGAGGTAGTACGTGAATCGCTCGTCGGTGACCTCGTCGGAGACGAAGGTGTCGCTGTGTTCGCCGATTCCGGGGAGCCGGGCATCGAGTTCCGCGCGTCGGGACTCGCGGAAGTAGTAGCCCTGGTTGTCGCGGTAGCGGCCCCCGGCGGGCCAGCCGTCTCCGTCCAGGAGGAGCAGGGTGTTCTGCTGGTGCGCCTCCAGGGCGATCCCTACCTCCGCGTCCAGCCAGAGGACCGGACGGACCACCTGTTCGAGGTAGCGCAGGAACCACTCGGCGGCGACGGTTCCTCGGGGACGACCGGTCCGGCCGGCGAGGCGGGTGACGACATCGGCCAGGCGGGATCGCATAACAGGCCGGTCGGAGCCTCGGCATCCTGCGGCCGGCGGTGGGACATGGGGGCGGGGTGAGACGAGTCCGGCGATGCAGGAGACGTCGTCCGAAGGGCTGAAGGGGTTGTGCCGGATCATCACGTCGAGTCCGGGCACGGGGTGGCCATCCGATGCGTCGACGGCCAGCCAGGCCGGGTCGCGGACGATGTCGAAACCACGGTGAGCGGCCTGCCACTGCTTGGACAGGCCTCTGCGGAGCAGCCGGTGCACCTCGACGCCTCGGTGGAGTTCCTTGCGGAGGTTGTCACGACGGGAGTTGGTGATGCGCAGTCCCAGCGACAGCTTGAGCATGGCGGGGGCGTCGGAGCGGTGGACCGTTCGTAGCGAGGAGGTGGGGTGCCAGGGGGCGCCGTGGGTGCCGAGGTCCTGGAGCAGCCCGTCTTCGAACAGGGCCGCCGCCTCGGGACGTTGCCGGACCTCGCGCAGTTGCCAGGGGTGCAGCGGCAGGGCCGTGTGGCCTTCGGGCAGCGGCAGATCCGCGCCTGCCAGGCGTGCGGTGAGCTGGGCCGCGGGGACGGGGCGGCCGCGCTCGGTCCAGGCCGAGTCGGAGGCGAGCACGGAGGGAGCGACAGCCAACCAGTGCAGGGAGAAGGAGCCGCGCAACTCGGGCGAGTACAGCCGGGCTTCGGCTTCGGAGAGACCCTCGCGGCTCTTGGGAGTCGGGTGCAGAGGATGACCGAACATGAGCGCCTGTTCGGCGGCGAGAAACAGGTCGGGGGCGTCGGTCGGGTGCTTACGGCGGTCGCTGAGGAAGGTGCCGGTTCGGCGAACGGAGTCGGCCACACGCGCGACGAGGTCGGCGGTGTCGATGGCCGAATGGGGGCGGGGCCGAGCAGTGGCCTCGGGGACGGTTGCACCGGTCGCGGGGGGAGCCGTGTCAGCCGCGAGGGTGATGGAGGGGGTGACGGGGGCGGGAGGTGTCGGGGTGTCGAGCGGTGAGGAAGGAGTGGCGTTCGGCTCCGGGCTGTCGGCGGTGCTGTCGGCGGTGCACTCGACGGGGCCGAGATCCGAGGACGTGTCGTTCAGCGTCTCCCTGGCGAGCAGCGCGGCGATCGTGACCGCGTCGGCCGGTGGGGACTCCGCGGGGGCGTCGGCGAGGTACGGGAGGCCGAAGCGGTGCCATCCCGTCGGGGACCAGTACTGGACGGGGGCGAGAAGAGCTGTGCCGCTGGCCCGGAGCGGGATGCGCAGGATGCCGTTGCCGGGGGCGGCGAGGTTGGCCTCGCGTACCCAGCAGCGCAACAGGTTCTCCACGGCCGCAGCCCCGGCTGCGGTGTGCGGGTCGGGATGCTCCAAGAGGTCGAGGGCGGCCCCACGCAACGACTCGGCCGCCGGAGCGCTCCCCTGGGCCGGCGTCGTGTGGGCCGGCGCGTTCTCTCGCTGTGCGGGGGGCTCCTCTCGCACCGGCGAGGGTTCTCCTCCTGGGACCGAAGGCTCTGCTGGTCGTTGCTCGACCGAGGTGGCGGTCGGCGCGGGTGACATCTGGCAGGAGGCCTGATCGTCGCAGGCACCCGGCGAAACGGCACCGGAGGATTCTCGCGAGTGGGCGGGGAAACGGCCCAGGGGGTTGGAGTTGACGTTCAAAGCGTGTTCCTCGGGGTGGTTCTGGCTCGTGTGGCCGGGACGAATCGACAACGTGTGGGCGCAAAGGGCGTCCACAGGGCTTGAGGCTTGGGGCCTGCCTAAGTCGAAGGGATTGTTGGAGGTGAGCGATGTTCAGGACATGTCGGTCGGCGAAGCGCGAGCCGACCAGGCAAACGCGTTCATACGGACCTGCGTGGATGAAGGGACCGGGGCGGACACGCGAGCGGATGTGGACGCTCAAGCCCGTGCGAGAGCGCGCCCGTGTTCGGGACCGTGCCTCCCTGCTCATCCACAGGCCTGAGAGGGTGCACAAGCCCCCTGGTACGCACCGGCGGACTGCCCTCGCACCGGCCCCCTCACGGTTGGCGCTGCTGGTGGCCATGTGCGTGACCGCGAGCCACCGCCTCCACCGCGTCGGCCAGTCTGTCCAGCACCGCGGTCGCCTGTTCGTCGCTGATCGTCAGCGGCGGAAGCAGCCGTACGACGCTGCCATGACGACCGCCGAGTTCGACGATCAGGCCGCGTCGCAGACACTCCCGTTGGACGGCGGCCGCGAGTTCGGGAGCGGCGGCCCGAGGTCCGCGGGCGGGATCCGCCGCAGCCTCCAGGCCGACACCGTCGGCACCCCCACCATCCGCCCTAGGCCCCTCATCGCGACCACGACCACCACCGTCGCCCCCACCGCGCCCGGCCCCCTCTCCCTCGGCCTCACCCTCGCGCTTCGAAATCTCCACCGCCCCGACCGCCTCAACCATCTCCACGCCGATCATCAACCCCAGCCCCCGCACCTCACCGATCACCGCGAACTCCCGGGCCAGCTCCCGGAGTTGAGTCAGCATGCGGGAGCCCAGCGTGGCCGCGCGTTCGGCGAGGCGGTTTCCGCGGACGTAGGCCAAGGTCGCCGTTCCCGCGGCCATGGCGAGTTGGTTGCCGCGGAACGTGCCCGTGTGGGCGCCGGGTCTCCCGTTGTCGAGATCGTCGCGGTAGACCACGACGGCCAGGGGCAGGCTGCCGCCGATGGCCCTGGAGAGGACCATCACGTCAGGGGTGACTCCGCTGTGTTCCACCGCCCAGAAGGCTCCGGTGCGACCGACGCCGGTCTGGATCTCGTCGGCGATCAGGGGGACGGACCGTGCGGCGGTGATCTGCCGCATGCGGCGCATCCACTCGTCCGGGGCGGGGAACACCCCGCCCTCACCCTGCACTGGTTCGAGGATCATCCCGGCGGGCAGCGATGTGCGCGACTGGGGGGCGTCGAGGGCGGACTCGGCCCAACTGGCCGCGAGTTCGGCGCCGCGGGCGCCACCGACACCGAAGGGGCAACGGTAATCCTGCGGATAGGGCAGACGTACGAACCGTGTGTCGCGGGCCCCAAGTGCTTCGAACGCCGCCCCGGCGGTCGCGCCGTGCGAGGCATCGGTGAAGGCGAGCAGGCCGCTGCGGCCGGTCGCGGCGCGGACGAGCTTGAAGGCTGCTCCCGCCGCGTCCGTCTCGGCCGGTCCGCAGAACCGCACCCGCGCGCGGCCGGCGAGTCCGGACGGCAGAGTGCGGAACAGCTCGGCGGTGAAGGCGTCTTGGACCGGGGTCGCCAGATCGAGGGCGTGCAGGGGCGCGCCCGAGTCAAGGACCTTGCGGATCGCCTCCAGGACGACGGGATGGTTGTGCCCGAGGGCGAGAGCCCCCGCGCCGGAGAAACAGTCCAGGTAACGGCGGCCGTCCGCGCCCTCGATGGTCAGCCCCCGCGCGCGCACCGGGACGATCGGCAGGGCGCGCGCGTAGGTGCGCGCCGCCGGCTCGCGCGCCGACTGACGCCTCAGGATGCCCTCGTACGGGGAACGCGTCCCGGCGGGAGCCCCGGCACCGCCGCCGGCGCGCCGCACCACTGCCACCCCAAGCTCAGCGGTGCCGCCGTCCCCCATGCCGTGTTCCGCACCCTCAAGTGCACGGTCGACGGCATTTTCGAGCAAAGCGATGGTGGCATCTCCGGCCACAGCGACCGCGGCATCTGCGAGCCCAGCACCCACCGCCCTTCCCGACACAACGACCGCGACCTTTCCCGGCACGTCGGCCACGGCGTTCCCTGGCACGTCGGCCACGGCGTTCCCCGGCTCGCCGACGGGGGAACGTCCCGACCCATCGACGATGGCTCCTGCGAGCGCGGCGGCGGTGGCAGGGGCGACTCTGCGGGCCGCGGCGGCGACCCCGTCGGTCACGGCCGCAGTTGTCTGCGCGTCGCCAATGGTCTCCCCGGGCGCAGTCTCGGTCACGGTTCTCCCCGTCCTCCCGCTGTCCAGGGTGCGTGCAGTCACTCGCGTCCTCGCCCGTCCCGACATACGAACCCCCGCGAGCCTCGACTCGAAATCTGCGGGGAATTGGGCACAAGGGACCGAGCCGGCCACCACCGGCAGCAAGCCCCCCACCGCTACCAACCCCGTGCCGCACACCGGGTTACGGGTTGCCTCAAGATCCTTGGTGTGACGGAACCGATGCTGTTCCGTGCGAAGTCCCCCACTGCGAACGCATATCGTGTGAGGCCGTTCCCGAAGTCCGTGAGACCGACATGAACCCGCCGTGAGATCAGTGTGAGATCGGCGGTGTCCAGCCCGCGGTCCACGGCCAGAGCACCACGTTCGTCCACTCAGGGGGAGTCAGACATGCGATCCATAAGGCCGTCGTTCGCCACTCGTCGGGGGAGGAACGCGCGCCGCAGAACCTCCCCCGTGCTGGCTGCCGTCGCGCTCGCGTCGGCGCTCGCACTCACCGCCACCGCCTGCGACTCGGGCGATGCCGAGGCGGGCGGCGAGGCCAGCGCCTCCGCGGCATCCGAGGGCGACGGCAAGATCACGATCCCGGACAACGTCAGGGACAAGCTCAAAGAGCACGGTATCGACATCGACAAGTGGAAGAACGGCGCCTGGAAGAACTGGGACAAGGACGACTGGCTGCGCGAGGCCGACGAGTACATCAACCCGATCATCAAGGGTCTGTGGAACCCGGACCGGATGCGGGACGCCGATGACCCGGACAACGCCGTCGACAACAGCGACCTCTCCGGTGACCAGGGTGTGACCGACCCGACGCCCGAGCCGGTGGACGCGAAGGCCGTATCGCCTACGTACCATGCCAACGCGCCGGAGGCCGGCAAGGTGTTCTTCGACTCCCCCGAGGGCACGATGGTCTGCTCGGCGACGGTCGTGGAGGACCCCGAGCATCCCGGCAAGTCCAACACGGTGTGGACGGCGGGCCACTGTGTGCACGCCGGCAAGAAGGGCGGCTGGTACCGGAACATCGCGTTCGTGCCGTCGTACAACGACGAGGGCAAGTCGGGCGAGGAACTGCGGAACGCCACACAGGAGGAGGTCTCTCCGTACGGCGTCTGGTGGGGCGAGTGGGCGCAGACCTCGGACCAGTGGATCGAGCAGGGTGGCGCTACGGGCGGTGACGGCGCCTCGTACGACTTCGCGGTCATTCATGTGACCCCGGAGCAGGGCGGCAAGGGCAAGTCCCTGGAGGAGACGGTCGGTTCGGCTCTTCCGGTGGACTTCAACGCTCCGGCGGTGACCAAGGTCGACAGCATCACGGCGACGGGCTATCCGGCGGCGCCGCCGTTCGGCGGGCAGGCGCTGTACCAGTGCCAGGACAAGCCGGGTCGGCTGTCGATCGACAAGGCGGACCCGACGATGTACCGGATCGGCTGCACCATGACCGGCGGTTCGTCCGGCGGTGGCTGGGTCGCGACGGGCTCGGACGGCAAGCCGGCACTGGTCTCCAACACCTCGATCGGCCCGGCTACCGCAGGCTGGCTGGCCGGTCCGCGTCTGGGTGAGGTGGCCAAGGGTGTGTACGACTCGGTCAACGAGAAGTTCGCGGGCCAGTGACCCCACGATGGGCCGGTCGACAGGCCGGCCCACCGTGCACCACGCCCGCGTAGGGCCATGACCTGCGGTACGAGGTAGGCGGCCTCGGTCACACCGGCGAGCTGAGCAAGACGTACGGCGGCCAGTGACACGTATGCACTAAAAGGCCCGCCCCTGCGGCAAGCAGGGGCGGGCCTTCCAGGCTTTCGAAGGGCCGTTTTGAAGGGCCCTCCTGAAGAGCTGCGCCGTCAGGCGAGCGGCGCCGGAACATACGGCGCGAGATCCGCCGCCAGTTCCTCGTGCACCCGCGCCTTGAGCAGGGTGCCCTCCGGGGTGTGCTCCGCGGAGATCACCTCGCCCTCGTCGTGCGCGCGGGCGACCAGCTTGCCGTGCGTGTAGGGCACGAGTGCCTCGATCTCGACCGACGGTCGCGGCAGTTCGTTGTCGATCAGCGCGAGCAGTTCGGCGATGCCCCGGCCGGTACGAGCCGAGACCGCGATGGAACGCTTCTCGATCCGCATCAGTCGCTGTAGCGTCAGCGGGTCGGCCGCGTCCGCTTTGTTGATCACGACGATCTCGGGCACGCCGGTGGCACCGACTTCCCTGATCACCTCGCGCACGGCGGCCAGCTGCTCCTCGGGGTCGGGGTGCGAGCCGTCCACCACGTGCAGGATCAGGTCGGACTCGCCGACCTCCTCCATGGTGGAGCGGAACGCCTCGACCAGGTGGTGCGGCAGATGCCGTACGAAGCCGACCGTGTCGGCCAGCGTGTACAGCCGGCCGCTCGGGGTCTCGGCCCGGCGCACGGTCGGGTCGAGGGTCGCGAACAGGGAGTTCTCCACCAGCACGCCCGCGCCCGTGAGGCGGTTGAGCAGCGAGGACTTGCCGGCGTTGGTGTAACCCGCAATGGCGACCGAGGGCACCTTGTGGCGCTTGCGTTCCTGGCGCTTGATCTCGCGGCCGGTCTTCATGTCCGCGATCTCCCGGCGCATCTTCGCCATCTTCTCGCGGATCCGACGCCGGTCCGTCTCGATCTTGGTCTCACCGGGACCACGGGTGGCGAGGCCGCCGCCCTTGCCGCCGCCCATCTGACGGGACAGCGACTGACCCCAGCCTCGCAGCCTCGGCAGCATGTACTGCATCTGCGCGAGCGCGACCTGCGCCTTGCCCTCTCGGGACTTGGCGTGCTGGGCGAAGATGTCGAGGATCAGGGCCGTACGGTCGATGACCTTGACCTTGACGACGTCTTCGAGGTGGATGAGCTGGCCCGGGCTGAGCTCACCGTCGCAGATGACGGTGTCGGCGCCCGTTTCGAGCACGATGTCCCGCAACTCGTCGGCCTTGCCGGAACCGATGTAGGTGGCCGCGTCGGGCTTGTCGCGGCGCTGGATAACGCCGTCGAGCACGAGCGCGCCCGCGGTCTCGGCGAGGGCGGCGAGCTCCGCGAGGGAGTTGTCCGCATCCTGCGCGGTCCCCGAGGTCCAGACGCCGACGAGCACGACCCGCTCCAGGCGGAGCTGCCGGTACTCGACCTCGGTGACGTCCTCGAGTTCGGTGGAGAGGCCCGCGACGCGGCGCAGTGCCGCGCGCTCGGAACGGTCGAACTGCTCGCCGTCCCGCTCTCCGTCCGTCTCGTGGCTCCAGGCGACGTCCTCTTCCATCAGGGCATCGGCCCGAAGACCTTCGTGGTAGGCATCCGCGAGACGCTGGGAGTCCTGGGAAGAAGATGAAGAGGAGGTCATTGGGTCCTTACGTCGATGGGGATTCCGACAGTGCGGCGGCAGAGCGGAAGCGGAGCTTCTGAGCTGCTGCGTCACCACTCACAACGCACGAGTACCTCGGGAGATTCCCGTGCCCCGTGCCGCGCCGACCTGACGATGGTCGCACGGCACGGCACGTCTCGTCACTGAGTTATTCCGCACCCGCGCGCTGGGGTGCGGCCGACTTCCAGGTCGGGTGGCCGGGCATCGGCGGAGTCGTGTCGCCGTAGAGCCAGGGCTCCAAGAACCCGCCGAGATCGCGGCCGGAGAACCGGGAGGCGAGGCGCACGAAGTCGTCGGTCGTCGCCGTGGCGTCCTGGTGGCCGCTCACCCAGACGCGTTCCAGCTGTTCGAAGGCCGGGCGGCCGATCTCCTGGCGCAGGGCGTACAGGACGAGTGCGGCACCGTCGTAGACGTTCGGCCGGAAGATGCTGATCTTGTGGCCGGGGTCGGGCTCCTTGGGGGCCGCAGGGGGCCCGCCGGCGGCGCGCCAGCGGTCGGAGGATCTGTAGGCCGCCTTCATACGGTCCACCATCGACCGGTCCGCCTCCTCCTCCGCGTACAGGGCCTCGTACCAGGTCGCGTGCCCTTCGCTGAGCCACAGGTCGGACCAGGTGCGCGGGCTGACGCTGTCGCCGAACCACTGGTGCGCCAGCTCGTGCACCATGATCGACTCGACGTACCACGTGGGGTATCCGGCTTCGGTGAACAGACCCCTCTCGAAGAGGGAGAGAGTCTGCGTCTCCAGCTCGAAACCGGTGTCGGCCTCGGCCATGAGCAGGCCGTACGTCTCGAAGGGGTACGGCCCGACCTTGTCCTCCATCCAGGCGATCTGGTCGGGGGTCTTCTTCAGCCACCGCTCGAGTGCGGCCCGGTCCTTGGTGGGCACGACGTCCCGGACCGGCAGGTTGTGCGGGCCGGTGCGGCTCAGCACAGTGGAGCGGCCGATGGAGACCTGTGCGAGTTCGGTGGCCATGGGGTGCTGTGTCCGGTACGTCCAGGTCGTCGCCCGGCCGGCCCGTTCCACGTCGGTGGGCAGACCGTTGGCCACCGCCGTGTAGCCCTTCGGCGCGCTCACCCGGATGGTGAACATGGCCTTGTCGGAGGGGTGGTCGTTGCACGGGAACACCAGGTGGGCGGCATCGGCCTGGTTGGCCATGGCGAGACCGTCCGCGGTGCGTACCCAGCCGCCGTCACGGTCCTCGGCGGACACCGGGTCGCTGGTGTGCCGGACGGTGATCCGCGTCCAGCTCCCCTCCGGCAGCGGCTCCTCGGGCGTGACGACCAGGTCCTCGCCGGCGCTTGTGAAGGCCGCGGGCTCTCCGTCGACGTCGACCGAGTCGACCTCGCCGCGCGCGAAGTCGAGGTTCACGCGGTCCAGTGAGGTCGTCGTCCACGCGTCGATCGTGGTGACCGCCTGGAGCGGCTTGCTGTTGGTGCCGGGATAGACGAAGGACAGGTCGTACGACGCCACGTCGTACCCGGGATTGCCGAGGTACGGAAAGAGGCGGTCGCCGACCCCGAGCGGGGCGGCGGGGGTGCTCGCGGCGATGAGGGCGACGGCGGAGGCGAGCAGTGCCACCGCCTTCAGGCGGCGGAGGCTCCTGCGGAGGGCGCGGGGAACCGGGGTGCGGGGGGTGAGCAGCATGCCCCACCGCTACCAGCGCGCGCGTGCGCTTCGGCGGCGGCGCGCGATCGTCCCACCCGAACGGGTGGGACGGGTGACCGGCAGGTGACTCCGTCCTCCAAGGCTCAGCCCGCCCGGACTCAGCCCGCCAACACTCAGCCCTCTAGCACTCAGTCTTCCAGCGCCTGGGGCTGTGCCCGGCTCACGTCGTAGACGCCGGGCACGTTGCGCATGGCCCGCATCAGGGCCGGCAGATGGGCCGCGTCCGGAAGTTGGACGGTGTAGGTGTGGCGGACACGCTGCCGGCTCGGGGGTTCGACGGTCGCCGAGACGATCTCCGCGCCCTCCAGGGCCATCGCTTCGGTGAGGTCCGCGAGCAGGTGCGGGCGGCCGAACGATTCAGCGAACAGGGTCACCCGGCACTCGGTGGTATCCCCCCAGCGCACGCCGACCTCCGCGCGCCCCGCGAGCTTCATGCGCTCCACCGCCGCGCACTCCACGCGGTGGACGGTCACGGCTCCCCCACGTACGGCGAAGCCGGTCACCTCGTCGGGCGGTACAGGCGTACAACAGCCGGCGAGCCGTACGCTCGCGCCGGGCAGGTCGACGACGGCGTTCACGGTGGGGCGGTCGGCCGTGTCCGGCTCTTCGGCCTGCCCGGCAGCCAGACGGTCGGCGGTGGCCCGAGGCGCGTTCCGGGAGGCGTTCCGGGAGGCGTTCCGGGAGGCGTTCCGGGGGGCGAGGCTGTCGGCGGCGGGCCTGAAGGCTGTCTCGGAGGCCTGGAGGGCCGACGCCTGCTCGTCCTCCGGCGCCGCGACGGGCACCGGATGCGTAGCGATCCACCGCTGGATGGCGATCCGGGCGGCGGGCGTGTGGGCGTGCTTCAGCCATTCCCTGGAGGGCTCGGAGGCCGGGTCCTGTCCCATGAGGAGCTGGACGGTGTCGCCGTCCCGCAGGACCGTGCTCAGCGTCGCCAGGCGGCCGTTCACGCGGGCGCCGATGCAGGCGTGCGCGTCCTCGCCGTACTGCGCGTACGCGGCGTCCACACAGGTCGCGCCGTCGGGCAGCCCCAGGGTGCCGCCGTCGGGGCGGAAGACGGTGATCTCGCGGTCCTGGGCGAGGTCCTCGCGGAGCGTGGACCAGAAGGTGTCCGGGTCGGAGGCGGCCTCCTGCCAGTCGAGGAGGCGGGAGAGCCAGCCGGGTCGGGTCGGGTCGACGCGCTCGCCGTCTTTGGCGTCGGTCTGCTCCTCCGAAGGAGTGGCGTAGGGATTGCCGAGCGCGATGACGCCGGCCTCGGCGACCTTGTGCATCTGGTGGGTACGGATGAGGACTTCGACCACCTGCCCGGCCATGGGGGCGCCCCCGGGCGAGTCCGCTCCGCCCCGGGGGCGGGTCACCGCGGTGTGCAGCGACTGGTACAGGTTGAACTTCGGTACGGCGATGAAGTCCTTGAACTCCGAGACCACGGGCGTCAGGCAGGTGTGCAGTTCGCCCAGGACGCCGTAACAGTCGGCATCCTCGTTCACCAGCACGAGCAGCCGGCCGAAGTCGGCGCCACGCAGCCGGCCGCGTTTGCGGGCCACACGGTGCACCGAGACGAAGTGCCGTGGCCGGATGAGGACTTCGGCCTGGATGCCGGCGTCGCGCAGGACCGCCCGGACGTCGTCGGCCGTCTCGGCGAGCGGGTCGTCCGCGCGGGAGGCGTTGCCGACGATCAGCTCCCGCGTGTGCGCGTACTCCTCGGGGTGCAGGATCGCGAAGACCAGGTCTTCCAGTTCGGTCTTGAGCGCCTGGACACCGAGCCGTTCGGCGAGCGGGATGAGGACGTCGCGGGTGACCTTGGCGATGCGGGCCTGTTTCTCGGGACGCATCACACCGAGAGTGCGCATGTTGTGCAGTCGGTCCGCGAGTTTGATCGACATCACGCGGACGTCGTTGCCGGTGGCGACGAGCATCTTGCGGAAGGTCTCGGGCTCGGCGGCGGCGCCGTAGTCGACCTTCTCCAGCTTGGTCACGCCGTCGACGAGGAAGCGGACCTCCTCGCCGAACTGCTCGCGGACCTGAACGAGCGTCACGTCCGTGTCCTCGACGGTGTCGTGGAGCAGAGATGCCGTCAGGGTGGTGGTCTCGGCGCCGAGTTCGGCAAGGATCAGGGTCACCGCGAGCGGGTGGGTGATGTAGGGCTCACCGCTCTTGCGCATCTGACCGCGGTGCGAGGACTCGGCCAGGACGTAGGCGCGGCGCAGGAGTTCGAGGTCGGCGTCGGGGTGATGGGCGCGATGCACCTCGGCCACATGGCCGATGGCGTCGGGCAGCCGGTCACGGGCGGCGGGGCCGAGCAGCGCGGCCCGGCCGAGGCGGCGCAGGTCGATCCGGGCCCGGGCTTTTCTGCGGGGCGCCGTCGGCAGGGCAGGATCCGCTGTGGCCGGACCCGATGTCACCACCGGGCCCGGGGTCGCAGGGTTCGAGGCCTCTGCACTCATGGGCACCTCCGGCTGTGGACCGGCGGACGGGTGCCCCAGGGCTGACGCGGCTCAGGGGATGGCATCTGTCCCCCGTCCGGGCCGGTGCTTGATGCTACCGAGCCCATCACGGCCGACTGACCGCCTCTCGTCGAGCGTGAAACGGATCACCCAATCGAGCGAAGGTTTATAGGTTTACGATTGCGCATCTTCTGACCCCAATCGGTCAGCGGAGCGCGCTTCCCAGCCACTCCACGTCGATCTCCCCCTCGGCGACAATCACGGCGGGGCCGGTCATCTCGATCTCGCCGTCGGGCCGCTCGGTGATCACCAGGGTGCCGCCGGGCACGTCGACGGTGTACGTCACCGGAGTGCCGGTGACGGCCGGGTCGGCGCCGTCCCTGCGGGCGGCGGCCACGGCGACGGCGCACGCGCCCGTGCCGCACGAGCGGGTCTCGCCGGCGCCGCGCTCGTACACCCGCAGGGCGACGTGCCGGGGCCCGCGGTCGACCACGAACTCGACGTTGACCCCGTCCGGATAGGCGGCGGCCGGGCTGAACGGCGGCGGGGAGTACAGGTTGCCCGCGTGCGCCAGGTCGCTCACGAAGGCGACCGCGTGCGGGTTGCCCATGCTCACGTTCCGCGCGGGCCAGTCGCGCTCGCCGACGCTGACCGTGACGTCCCCCTCGGGGAGCAGCGCCTTGCCCATACCGACCGTGACGTCGCCCTCCTTGGCGATGTGCACGGTCTTCACACCTCCGCGCGTGGCGACCGCGAGATCACCCTCCCCCGCGTATCCGGCGCGCTGCAGGTAGCGCGCGAAGACCCGCACGCCGTTGCCGCACATCTCCGCGATCGAGCCGTCGCCGTTGCGGTAGTCCATGAACCACTCCGCCTCGGCCGCCATGCCCCTCGCCTCGGGGTGCGCGGCGGACCGTACGACGTGCAGCAGTCCGTCGCCGCCGATGCCCGCGCGGCGGTCGCACAGGGCGGCGACAGCCGCCGGGGAGAGGTCGACGGTGTTCTCGGGGTCCGGGACGATCACGAAGTCGTTCTCCGTGCCGTGCCCCTTGAGGAAGGCGATCCGCGTGCTCATTCCTCGATCGTACGGGGTGGGTACGACACCCCCGCGCGCGTGGGGAATCAGCGCAGCCGGGCCACGCGCCAGACGGCGAGCACGACCACGGCGGCGACCAGCACGATGTAGGCGATCGCCACGCGCCAGTCCGGCCTGCGACCGGAACCACGCTGCGGAAGCCCAGGCCACGTGTAACCCACGCGGCGGGCAGCCATCATGCCCCAGCCGGCCGCACAGGAGCAGATCAGCAGACCCAGCATGGCGATGACGGCCCCGCTGTCGCCGAAGTCGAAGGCGAGCGGAAAGGCGAACATCAGGGAGCCGACCGCGGCGAGGCTCACGATGGGTGCGAGCTGCCAGATGCGCAGCCGACGCTGCGGACGGAGCTCGACCTCGACCTCCGGGCCGCCCGGGAACATCTCCTCCGGCTCGGGGCCGTCAGCGGTCACCCCGTCCGGTGTCTCGTCGGGTCCGTCGGAGCTCAGACGGTCGTCTTCCTGCTCCGGTTCCCCGCTCTCCGCGGTGAGGTGTTCGGTGCCTTGTGCGGTGTCGCGAGGGCTGGCCTCCATCGCCACGCGCCCTCCCAACTTGGACTCCACTTGGTCGATCGCAGCTTGATGATGGCACGGCGCCGGAGGCCGCGATGACGGCCGGAGCGTCCCGATGCCATGACGTGATCAGGCTGTAACCGGTCGTTCGACCAACGCCAGCGCGACCTGCGGAAGTTCTGTGAGATCCGCCGCAGCCCCACTCAACCAGTGCACCCGCGGATCGCGCCTGAACCAGGAATCCTGACGGCGCGCGAAGCGCTTGGTGGCACGAATCGTCTCGACCCGCGCATCCTCCAGGGTGCACTCCCCGGTGAGCGCCGCGAGCACCTGCTGGTAGCCGAGCGCGCGCGACGCCGTACGCCCCTCTCGCAGACCCTGCGCCTCCAGTGCGCGCACTTCCTCCACGAGCCCGGCCTCCCACATCCGGTCGACCCGGCGCGCGATGCGCTCGTCGAGTTCCGGGCGGGCCACGTCGACGCCGATCTGGAGGGTGTCGTAGACGGAGTCATGGCCGGGGAGGTTGGCGGTGAAGGGCCGGCCGGTGATCTCGATCACTTCGAGGGCCCGAACGATACGGCGGCCGTTACTGGGCAGGATCGCCGTCGCGGCCTCCGGGTCGGCTGCGGCCAGGCGGGCGTGCAGCGCGCCGGAGCCGCGCAGGGTGAGTTCGTCCTCCAGCCGGGCCCTGACCTCGGGGTCGGTGCCGGGGAACTCGAGGTTGTCGACGGCTCCGCGGACGTACAGGCCGGAGCCGCCGACCAGGATCGGCCAGCGGCCCTCGGCGAGCAGTAGGTCGATCCGGGCGCGGGCCAGCCTCTGGTACTCGGCGACGGACGCGGTGACTGTGACGTCCCAGATGTCCAGGAGGTGGTGCGGTACGCCTGCGCGCTCCTCGGGTGTCAGCTTGGCGGTGCCGATGTCCATCCCTCGGTAGAGCTGCATGGAGTCGGCGTTGACGACCTCGCCGCCGAGCCGCTGGGCCAGGAACACGCCCAGATCGGACTTTCCGGCTGCGGTCGGTCCGACGACGGCGATGACGCGGGGGGCGGGGGGTGCGCTTCTCACTGCCACAGTCTCGCAAACCTGGACCGGTGGCCTCTAACGAGTTACGTGACGGTCCGGGGTGAGGGTCGTTCCCAGTTGCGAGGCCTTCCGCCGCCCGATCACAGAGGCGGCGACCCGGGCTGCGCAATCGGACGCACCGGACGACGCGGGATTTCGCCCGCACGAGTAACGTATGGAGTGGATATGGGCGTTTTCGCACGACTTCTCCGGAGGTCGAAGACCACGGAGGAGGCGGCAACCGCCGAAGCACAGGCCGACGCGTCGACGGCCGAGCCCGCGGCTCAGGAGGCGGCGGAGGCGAAGGGGTCGACCGAGACCGAGGTCAGGGCGGACGCCAAGGCCGAGGGCGCGGTGGAGGAAACGGCGACACCAACGGCCGAGGACAGCACGGGCGATGGCGTCGAGATCCCCAAGCAGCAGTCCGCCGGGGAGGTTGCCGACAGCGGGGCCGGGGAAAGCGCCCGCACGTAATCGCCCACCAGGGAAGGTGGACCATGGGTCTCCTGGACAATTTGAAGGGCAAGATGGGCCCGGCCAAGGACAAGGTCTCCGGCCTCGCGCAGCAGCATGGGGACAAGGTCGAGCGCGGTCTCGACAAGGCCGCGAAGGTCGTCGACGAGAAGACCAAGGGCAAGTACAGCGGCAAGATCCACGCCGGCACGGGCAAGGCCAAGGGCGCCATGGACCGCCTCGCGCACAAGGACGACACGGACCCGGGTGGCACAGGTGCCGGCGGTGGCCCGGGCGGTGACAGCGGCACGCCTCCGGCCTCGCCGCCGCCCGACTCAACGCCGCCTGCCTCACCCCCGCCGACTTCCTGAACGGCACGGCATATCGCCGGACGGCCGCGGAGCACCACGCTCCCGGCCGTCCGCCGCGTCCGGTGTTCGGCCGGCGTCCGGTCCTCGGCCCGGCCTTTCCGGACGAACCCCCGCCGTCCGTCCACTCCGGGCGTGCGGCCGGAGCAGAGGGGGCTCTGTCAATGGCGTCCGGGTGCACCCGCCGCCCTTGACGTCACGACCAGGTCGCGACCACGTACCCCACGCCGTACGGTGCGTCCTCGTACAGCAGGGCGCCGCCGAGTCCCGCGCCTTCGGCCGCGCCCGCCAGGACCTGCCAGGGTGCCCGGCCGGAGGCCTTCAGTTCGGACGCCAGCTCGGCGTCCAGTGTTTCCAGGGCTGCACCGTCCGCCGTGCCCAGCGCACGCGCGACCTCCGCGTCGAAGGGTGCCGCGCGCTCGTCGAGGTAGCCGGGGGCCTTGAGCGTGCGGCAGGCGCTGGCGTCGCCCATCACCAGCAGCGCCACCCGCTCGTCCCCGGCGGCGAGATCCCTTCCGACTTGGATACACCGCTCGGGCGCGAGGGGTTCCCCGACGCCAAGTCCCTCGATCGGGGCGTCGGACCACCCGGTGCGCTCCAGCAGCCACGCGGCCACCGCGAGCGAGGGCGGAAGCGAGCGCTCGGGCGCTCCGTTTCTCTCCCTGCCCTCTTCCTCACCCCGGCCCGCGCCCTCAACCGCGCCGTCGTCTACACCCCGGGCCGTACTTGCGTCCGCTTCCCCGACCGCCCCCAGGCGTACGCCCAGATCCACGCCGAACCCCTGGAACGTTCCCCGCGCGCCCTGCGGATACGGTCCGCGTCCACTCCTGTCGGCGGGACCGACGACCACGAGCCGGTCCGGCCGGGCGGCGGCGAGAACGCCGAGCGCGTCCGTGCACGCGGCACGCGCGGCGTCCAGCTCGGACGCGGCACCCGCGGCGACGTCGGGCACCAGGAGGGGCGGGCAGGGGCAGACGGCGGCGGCGACAAGCATGATCGGCAGAGTACGCGGTCAGTACGTCCGGCCGTGTCCCGTCAGTCGCGGCCGCAGCCGCCGACCGTCGCGACCGGCAGTGGTGCCGGTACCCCGATCTTCGGGAGGCCGAGCAGCACACCCGAAGGCTTCGCGGCCTGCTCCACGTTGCGCTTCTCCCACGCGTCGCCCGCGCGGGTGCGACGCACGCCGAGGACGGCGCCTTCGGCGAGGAGGTGGTGCGGGGCGGCGTACGTGATCTCGACCGTGACGACGTCACCGGGGCGGACGTCCTGGTCCGGCTTGGCGAAGTGGACGAGACGGTTGTCGGGGGCGCGGCCGGAGAGGCGGTGGGTGGCGCCGTCCTTGCGGCCCTCGCCCTCGGCGACCATGAGGTCGAGGGTGCGGCCGACCTGCTTCTTGTTCTCGTCCCAGGAGATCTCCTCCTGGAGGGCGACGAGGCGCTCGTAGCGCGCCTGGACGACCTCCTTGGGGATCTGGTTCTCCATGGTCGCGGCCGGGGTGCCGGGCCGCTTGGAGTACTGGAAAGTGAACGCCTGCGCGAACCGCGCCTCGCGCACGACGTGCAGGGTCTGCTCGAAGTCCTCCTCGGTCTCGCCGGGGAAGCCCACGATGATGTCGGTGGTGATCGCCGCGTGCGGGATGGCGGCGCGGACCTTCTCGATGATGCCCAGGTAACGGTCCTGGCGGTAGGAACGGCGCATCGCCTTCAGGACCGTGTCCGAACCGGACTGCAGGGGCATGTGGAGCTGCGGCATCACGTTCGGCGTCTCGGCCATGGCCGAGATGACGTCGTCGGTGAAGTCGCGCGGGTGCGGGGAGGTGAAGCGGACGCGCTCCAGGCCCTCGATGTTCCCGCAGGCGCGCAGCAGCTTGCTGAAGGCCTCGCGGTCACCGATGTCGGAGCCGTACGCGTTGACGTTCTGGCCGAGCAGGGTGATCTCGCAGACGCCCTCGGCGACCAGTGCCTCGACCTCGGCGAGAACGTCCCCCGGGCGGCGGTCCTTCTCCTTGCCGCGCAGGGCCGGGACGATGCAGAAGGTGCAGGTGTTGTTGCAGCCGACGGAGACCGACACCCAGGCGGCGTACGCGCTCTCGCGCCGCGTCGGCAGGGTGGACGGGAACGCCTCCAGGGACTCGGCGATCTCGACCTGCGCCTCCTCCTGGACGCGGGCGCGCTCCAGCAGGACCGGCAGCTTGCCGATGTTGTGCGTGCCGAAGACGACGTCCACCCAGGGCGCCTTCTTCACGATGGTGTCGCGGTCCTTCTGCGCCAGACAACCGCCGACCGCGATCTGCATGCCGGGCCGTGAGGCCTTCCTCGGCGCGAGGCGCCCGAGGTTGCCGTACAGCCGGTTGTCCGCGTTCTCCCGCACCGCGCAGGTGTTGAAGACCACGACGTCCGCGTCGCCGTCCGACCCCTCGGGGGCGCGTACATAACCGGCGTCTTCGAGCAGCCCGGACAATCGCTCGGAATCGTGGACATTCATCTGGCACCCGTAGGTGCGCACCTCGTATGTCTTCACGCCCACTGCCTGGCTCCGGTCGCTGCTGCTCATGTGACAAGGGTAGGCGGTGCCGGAGGTGGCTTCGGTCGCCCTGTGGACAACCGGTGGCTCAGGCCGCGGCCGGCCGTCCCGACCGGGACCTCATCAGCGGCTGGATGCGCGTGCCGAAGTTCTCGAGTCCTTCGAGGAAGTCGTCGAAGACGAGCATGATCCCCTTGGTGCCGGGGACTTCGGCGATCTCGTCGAGCATTCCCGCGACGGTCTCGTACGAGCCGACGAGCGTGCCCATGTTGAAGTTCACGGCGCCCTCCGGCAGCGAGATGGTCCGAGCGGTGGAGGAGTCGTCGGCCGTCGTGTCCGTGGCCGACTCCCCCGCCATGTACGCCAGCGCCGCGCGGTCGGCGTTGTCGTGGTAGTCCTGCCATTTCGCGCGGGCGGCCTCGTCGGTCTCGTCGGCGACGACCATGAACAGTGACAGCGCCCCGACATCGCGGCCGGTCCCGCGCGCCTCGTCGACGAGGGCTGCCGTGGTGTCCGCGAGCGCGAGCGGGGTGTTGACGCCGCTGCCCAGGATGAAGTTGTAGTCGGCGTGCTCGGCGGCGAACCGCATCCCGGTGTTGCTCTGCCCGGCGGCGACGATGTCGATGTGCCCGTTCGCCGGGCGCGGGGACAGCACGCAGTTGTCCATCTCGTAGAACTCGCCCTTGAAGTCGCTCAGGCCCTCGCTCCACAGCTCCTTCATCACGGTGACGTACTCGACGGCCCGGGCATAGCGGTTGCCGAAGTGCTCGTCCCCGGGCCACAGGCCCATCTGCGCGTACTCGCTGGGCGCCCAGCCGGTGACGATGTTGACGCCGAAGCGCCCGGGGGCGATGGAGTCGACCGTGACCGCCATGCGCGCGACGATCGCCGGCGGCAGCGCGAGGATCGGGGTGGAGGCGTACAGCTTGATCCGCTTCGTCACCGCGGCCAGGCCGGCCATCAGCGTGAACGACTCGAGACAGTGGTCCCAGAACTCCGTGTCGCCGCCGAACCCCTTGAGTTTGATCATCGAGAGGGCGAAGTCGAGTCCGTGTTCCTCGGCCTTCTGTACGACGGCCTTGTTCAGCTCGAAGGTCGGCAGGTACTGCGGCGAGCTCTTCGATATGAGCCAGCCGTTGTTGCCGATGGGGATGAAGACGCCGATGTCCATGCCGCTCCTCAGTGGGTCGGAGGAGTCCCGCGGGGCTCCCGTCCATGATCGGAGACCTGCCCGAGCGGCGGCTCGCTACACGGCCCCCCTTTCAATAACTCACGTCATTTTCCTGCCTGTTCATGCATGGTCACGACGGGAAAGCGCTGGTGAGAATCTGTGAAACAGGTTTCGAAGGAGAAGGGGAACGATACGTTCCCTGCATGAACCGACGGCTCGCTCTGCTCAGCACGGTGGCCCCTGGTGTCACGGAGAGCGAGGTCTTTCGGCTGGCTCTTCAGCATGCGGTGGGTGAGTTGGGCGCACTCGGCGGAACCATGCACCTGCGTGGCCCGATGTCCGCGTTGCGTCTGGTGTCGGCTGTCGGCCTGCCTCCCGATCTCACCCGCTCCTGGGAGATCGTCGACCAGGAGGGGCCGCTGGCCCCGGCCCGCGCGCTCCATGAAGGCAGTGGCGTGTGGGTGCCGATGAGCTCCGGCGACGCTGCCGGCACTGTCGCCGTCGCCCGGCCCGGGGCGGACACTGCGGACACTGCGGACACTGCGGACACTGCGGACATGATCTGGCCCGACACGGGCCTCGCGGCCCTCCCTGTGTTCAGCGGGAGACGCAGCATCGGCGCGCTGACCGTGCTGGTGGGCGAGCGGGGCGAGCCCACCTCGGAGCAGTGGGACTTCCTGCGGGCCGTGGTCGCCTGGACCGAGGACCGCATCGCCCAGGCACCGCCGCCGTCCGGACCGGCGCAGACGGAGCTGAGCGGTGAGCGCCTGCGGCGGGCCCTGAAGGAGGTCCAGGTCGGATCGTGGGACTGGGACGTCCGCACCGGTGAGCTGATCTGGGACGAGGCGGCGCTGGAGCTGTACGGCACCCTGCCCGCCGATTTCACCGGCAAGATCGAGAACTGGTTGAGGATCGTCCACCCCGACGACCTGGCGCCCACGCTGGCGGCGGCGCAGCGGGCGATCCTCGACCACACCGTGTACGAGGCGGAGTACCGAGTACGGCGCCTGGACGGCACGTACGGCTGGACACGGGCCCGCGGCAGGGCCACGTACGACGAGCAGGGCGAACCCCTCCGGATGATCGGCGTGGGCTGGGAGAGCAACGAGTCACGGACCGCCCGCGACGCGCTCGGCCGGGCACTGCGGCACATGAGCGACGGCTTCCTGGCGGTGGACGACGAGTGGCGGATCACCTTCGCCAACGTGGAGGCGGAACGTTTCCTTGGCTTCTCCGAGGAGGAGTTGTTCGGGCGCCTGCTGTGGGACCTGCCCTCCGCTCGGCAGGCCCCCGGTCTGGAGAGTCGCTGCCGGGAGGCCGCCGCCGAGGAGAAGCCCGCCGGCTTCGACGTGCACATGCAGGATTCCGGGCGGCGGTACCACCTGCGGCTGGTGCCGGGTCCCGATGGACACACCCTCTACTTCACCGACGTCACCGAGAAGCGCCGGCTGGCCCAGGAGCGTCAGGCCGCCGAGCGCGCCGCCGTCGAACGGGCGGCCCGGATCGGGGAGCTGACCGCGGAGCTCGCCAAGGCGACGACCTCGCGGGACGTCGTGGACGTGGTCGCCCGACGGGTGCTGCCGCCGTTCGCCGCCATGGGCCTGCTGGTCCAGGTCGTCGAGGGGGACCGGCTTCACCACGTCGGGGCCGTGGGTTACCCGCAGGACTTCCTCGACATCATCGACAGTCGCCCCCGGGCACCGCGCGACCCGGCCTGGGACGCGATCGCCTCCGGCACACCGCTGTTCCTGTCCTCGGCACGGGAGTTCGCCGTGCGCTACCCCGAACTGGCCTCCCTGGTGGGCCGCGCCGACAAGCAGGCCTGGGCGTTCCTGCCGTTGGCGGCGTCCGGTCACACGTTCGGTGTGTGCGTCGTGGCCTTCGACCGGCCGCGGCTGCTCTCCGACGAGGAACGCGCCCTGCTGACCACGATCAGCGCCCTCGTCGCCCAGTCCCTGGAGCGGGCCCGCCTCTACGACGCCGAGCACACCCGGTCCCGGGAGCTCCAGCGCAGCCTGCTCCCCCAGGAGCTGCCCGACCTGCCCGCGTGCACGGCCGCCGCCCGCTACCTCCCGGCCGGGCAGGGCGCGGACGTGGG
Organism: Streptomyces sp. NPDC050997; assembly: GCF_040660135.1. Classification (NCBI taxonomy): domain Bacteria; kingdom Bacillati; phylum Actinomycetota; class Actinomycetes; order Kitasatosporales; family Streptomycetaceae; genus Streptomyces; species Streptomyces sp. NPDC050997. The sequence continues at coordinate 49,785 of NZ_JBFAGK010000016.1, read as the reverse complement.
CGGCGACTGGTACGACATCATCCCGCTCTCCGGCGGACAGGTCGCCCTGGTGGTCGGCGACGTCATGGGGCACGGCCTGCCCGAGGCGGCCACCATGGGCCGGCTGCGCACCGCCGTCCACACCCTGGCCGACCTGGAGCTGCCGCCCGACGAGATCATGGGACACCTCAACGACATCGTGGGCGGCATGGGCGAGTCGTCGTACGCCACCTGCCTGTACGCGCTCTACGACTCCACCACCCGGATCTGTTCCGTCGTTCGCGCCGGGCACCCGCCGCCCGCCCTGGTCCATCCCGACGGGACCGTGCACTTCCCGGAGCCGGAGGCCGATCCGCCGCTGGGCGCCGCGGAGCCCCCGTTCGAGACGGTCGAGCTGGAGGTGCCCGAGGGGAGCCTGCTGGTGCTCTACACCGACGGCCTGGTCGAGTCGGCGAAGCGGGAGATCGACGAGGGCATGGCGGAGCTGGCCCGGATACTGAGCGCGGCCCAGGAGGACGGCACCGCGGCGGGCCTTGAACGCCTGTGCGACACGCTGACGGCCGGTCTGCTGCCCGTCGACCAGCAGGCGGCGGACGACGCGGCGTTCCTCGTCGCCCGCCTGCACCCCCTGCCCGCCGACCGGATGGCCTCCTGGCCGCTGCCCGGGGAGCCCAGAGCGGCCGGACAGGCCCGCCGTCATGTCCGCGAGCAACTCACCGCCTGGAACCTGGACGACCTGGCCCCCACCGCGGAGCTCCTGGTCAGCGAGCTCGTGGGCAATGTCGTCCGCCATGCCAGGGGCCCGGTCCGGCTGCGTCTGCTGTACGCCGCCGAGCTGATCTGCGAGGTCTTCGACGGCAGTCAGACGATGCCGCGCATACGCCGGGCGGCGGAGACCGACGAGGGAGGCCGAGGGCTGCAGCTGATCACGGCGCTCTCCGGCCGATGGGGCGCCCGCTACACCCCCACGGGAAAGTGCATCTGGACCGAGCAGCCGCTGCCCGGCCCCGACGACGAACCGGAACCGCAGGCCGACATGCTGAACCTGATCTCCCTGAAGGCGGCCGGTTTCGACGGCGACTGGAACGCGCTCCTGTGAGGGCTCACGGGTCGATCAGACCGGCCCGGATCGCGTAGCGGGTCAGTTCCAGCCGGTCGCGCATGCCGAGCTTCTGGAGGAGGTTCGCGCGGTGCCGTTCGACCGTCTTGGCGCTGATGAAGAGCAGTTCGCCGATCTCCTTTGAGGTGTGGCCCTCGGCGACCAGCTTGAGGATCTCCTCCTCGCGCTCGGTGATGGCCCGCTCGGGCAGGTCGTGGCCCTGGTGAAGACGCTCCAGGTAGGAGCGTACGAGGGCCCGTTCCGCGCCCGGACAGATGAACGGTTCGTCGCGTACGGCCGCCCGGCACGCCTCGACGAGGTCGCGGTCGGCGACGGACTTCAGTACATAGCCGCCGGCGCCCGCCTTGAGAGCCTCGAAGAAGTACTGCTCGTTGTCGTACATCGTGAGGACGAGGATGTGCAGGCCGGGTAGTCGGCGGGAGAGTTCCCGGGCCGCCTGCAGGCCGGTCATACGGGGCATCGCGATGTCCAGGACGGCCAGATCGACGTCACACGCGCGTGCCAGCTCGACCGCCTCGGCCCCGTCACCGGCCTCGGCCACGACTGTGAGGTCCGGCTCCGCCTCCAGGATCAGGCGCACTCCTCGGCGTACGAGCGTGTGGTCGTCGGCGAGCAGAACGCGGATGGGGGGCGCGGCCGGCATCGGGGGCGCCATCAGTGGCCGGTCCCGGCCGCGGCGGGGACGCGCAGCCGTATGTCGGTGCCCCGTACGGGAGCGGCTTCGAGGGAGAGCACGGCCCCTATGAGGAGCGCGCGTTCGCGCATACCGCTGATGCCGGAGCCCTCCGGCGCCCCGCCGAGTCCCGTGCCGTTGTCGCGTACGAGGAGTTCGACACCGTCCGGCACCGGCCGCAGCCGGACCTCCGCGCGGTCGGCGGCGGAGTGCCGCGCGGTGTTGGTGAGGCCTTCCTGGGCCACCCGGTAGAGCACGAGTTCGGACTCCTCGGTCAGAGGGGGCAGGTCGCCGGGGATCTGGTGGCGGACCGTCAGGCCGTGTGTGGTGAACTCGGCCGCGAGGGAGCGCAGGGCGCTGGCCAGGCCGAGTTCCTCCAGAACGCCGGGGCGCAGTCGGCGGGCTATACGGCGGATCTCGTCGAGACCCGCGCGGGTGGCCTCCTGCGCCTGGCCGACCTCGTCGCGCAGTTCCTCGGAGGTCCGGTCGGCGACCCGCTTGAGCTGGAGGAGGACGGCGGTCAGGGTCTGTCCGACCTCGTCGTGGAGTTCGCGGGCGATGCGCTGCCGTTCGCGCTCCTGGGCGGACAGCGCCCGGGCCGCGCCCGCGGCACGCTCGGCCTCCAACCGGTCGAGCATGGTGTTGTACGTCCTGATCAGCGCGGCCGCCTCGGCGGGACCGGCGACCGGAGCCCGGGCTCCGGGGCGCCGCAGGTCGGCGGTGGCCATGGCGCGGCCCAGCCGCTGGAGGGGGGCGAGACCGACGCGCAGCACGAGCGCGTTGGCGGCCAGCAGAACCGCGAGGCCCACGACGACGGCCAGCGCCTCGCCCGGCAGGACGGGGGTCGACACGGTCACCGGCCCCAGCAGCAGCGCGGCGGCCGCGACCAGCCCGAGGGCGTTGAGCGAGAAGATCCGCCAGAACAGCGACACGGCCCTCGTTCCGCCCTTTCCGTCCGTTCCGGCATCCCCCGGTCCGTCCCCCGGCCCGTCCGCCAGTCCGTCCTCCGCCTCCTGCGCTCGCGGAGCCGGTGCGAGCAGCCTCCTCGCCTCGCGTCGGCCGCGTATATCCGTGACAACACCCATATCGCCACCGTACGGGCGGGTGACAGCATGCAGACCGGGTAGCCGGGCTCATCGAGCACCACACGCCGCCCAAGCACACCCACACGTCACGTGCACCGACGAGCAAAGGGAAGAAACGTGTCTGCTCCACGCCTGAGGGCGACGCCGCTGCCGGGTATCGGGGTCCAGTACGACCTCGTCACCCGGGAACAACGCCACCTGTCCGTGGTGGCGCACCGCGACGGCGCCCGCACGGTGAGCGTGTACCGGTCCGACGACCCCGACTCCTGTGCGCAGTCCCTGCGGCTGACCGGTGGCGAGGCGGGCACGCTGATCGACGCGTTGAAGCCGTCCCACCACAGTCCGAGCCTGCTCTACACGACCGACCTGGGACTGGTCGCCGAGCGGGTGGAGGTGCCGGCGGCTTCCCGGTGGAACGGACGGGTCCTGGGCGACACGCGGATGCGGACCGAGACGGGCGCCTCCGTGGTGGCGGTGCTGCGGCGGACCGAGGCGATCCCGTCGCCGGCGCCGGACTTCCGGCTCGTCGGCGGTGACACCCTCATCGTGATCGGCACCCGTGAGGGCGTCGACGCCGCCGCGGCGATACTCGGTCGGGAGTGAACGGGTGCACTCAGCGGTTCTGTTGATCGAGTTCGGTTCCATCATCCTCGGCCTCGGCCTGCTCGGCCGGTTCGCCGCCCGCTTCCGCCTCTCCCCCATTCCGCTGTACCTGCTGGCCGGGCTGGCCTTCGGTGAGGGCGGTCTGTTGCCGCTCGGGGCGAGCGAGGAGTTCGTCGCCGCGGGTGCCGAGATCGGCGTGATCCTGCTCCTGCTGATGCTCGGCCTGGAGTACACGGCCAGTGACCTGGTCACCAATCTCAAGTCCCACTATCCGGCCGGGCTCGTCGACGGCGCGCTCAACGCGGTCCCGGGTGCGGCGGCGGCGCTGCTGCTCGGCTGGGGGCCGGTGGCCGCGGTCGTACTCGCCGGCGTCACCTGGATCTCGTCGTCCGGGGTCATCGCGAAGGTGCTGGGCGACCTGGGCCGGGTGGGCAACCGGGAGACCCCGGTGATCCTCAGTGTCCTCGTCCTGGAGGACCTGGCGATGGCGGTCTATCTGCCGATCGTCACCGCGCTGGTGGCCGGGGCCGGACTGCTGGCCGGCAGCCTCACCCTGGCGATCGCGCTGGGCGCGGCGGGGCTCGTCCTGTTCGTGGCCCTGCGCTACGGCCGTCTCATCTCGCGTTTCGTCTCCAGCGACGATCCGGAGAAGCTGCTCCTGGTCGTGCTGGGCCTGACCATTCTGGTCGCGGGTGTCGCGCAGCAGCTCCAGGTGTCGGCCGCGGTGGGCGCGTTCCTGGTCGGCATCGCACTGTCCGGCGACACCGCCGAGGGCGCGCACACCTTGCTGAGCCCCTTGAGGGACCTCTTCGCCGCCGTCTTCTTCGTGTTCTTCGGACTGCACACAGACCCGGCCAGCATCCCGCCGGTCCTGCTGCCCGCGCTCGCTCTGGCGCTGGTCACCGCCGCCACGAAGATCGCCACCGGATACTGGGCGGCCCGGCGGGCCGGGATCTCCGTCAAGGGCCGCTGGCGGGCGGGCGGCGCGCTGGTGGCGCGCGGCGAGTTCTCGATCGTCATCGCAGGGCTGGCGGTCAGCGCGGGCATCGAGCCGTCACTGGGGCCCCTGGCCACGGCGTACGTCCTCATCCTGGTCGTCCTCGGCCCGCTCACCGCCCGCTTCACGGAACCACTGGCATCCCGCTGGACCCGCCACGTCAGCGCCCGCCGGGAGTCGCGTGAGGAACCGTCGCAGGCCGCGGAGGCGGGGGCTTCCGTGGGGCGCGAGTGAGGAGATGGGGGCGGTGGGACAGGTGAGTGTCTCGCCGGGGGAACGCGGGACACGATGAGTGAGCCGTCGTGGTGCCGAGACACAGGGAGACTCTTGCTCCGGCTTCACACGGGACGGTGAGCGGCTCCCCGGGCACCGCGAAACACGGGGCGCGTCCCGGTCCACGGCAGGCAACCGGCCGGCAGCCGACACCGCCCGGCCCCCTGCCGCCCCACTCACCGCACCCCCAGGCACCCACCCGGCCCGGCGCCACCACCCACGCGCCCCAGGCCCCCCAGCCCTCCCCGCGGCCCCGGCACCCCGAGGGCCGGACCGCCCGCCACGCCCCCTGCCCTGGTCAGCACCGCGTCCCGGCTGGCAGGATCACGCGCATGTCCAAGGTGTTCCCTCCTATCGGCAGGCGCCGGGCCCTGCAGGGCGCTGCCGCCGGGTTCGTCGCGTTCGGGCTGCTCCTGTGGTGGCTGCTGCCCCTGGGCGAGGAACCACCCAGCGGGACGATCACGTTCAGCACGGGGAGACAGGCCGGCGTGTACCAGAAGTACGGAGCGATGCTGGAGGAGGCGTTCGGCAAGGACATGCCGGCCCTGAAGGTCCGGCTGAAGGACAGCGACGGCTCACAGGTGAACGTCAAACGCGTGGCGACCGGGGACGCCGACTTCACCATCGCCGCGGCCGACGCGGTGAAGACGTACGAACTGGACAAGGGTGCCGGCGCCGACCGGCTGCGCGGTGTGGCGCGGCTGTACGACGACTACGTACAGCTCGTCGTTCCGCGCGACTCCTCCATCTTCTCCGTGGCTCAACTGGAGGGCAAGCGCGTTGCCATAGGGCCGGCCGGCTCGGGGGTGCGGCTGATCGCCAACCGGGTGCTCAAGGCGGCGAACATCAACGCCCAGAAGGACATCACGCCGTTCTCCGACGGCATCGACACCGGCCCGGGCCGGCTGAAGCGGGACGAGATCGACGCGTTCTTCTGGTCGAGCGGACTGCCGACCCAGGGGCTGCAGACGCTGTCCGAGACCTTCGCCTTCCGGTTCGTGCCGATCGGTGCCGACCTCGTCGCGAAGCTGCACGAGCAGGGCGGCGCCAGCAGCTACTACCGGGCCACCAACATGCCGGCGTCGGCCTATCCGTCGGTGCAGAAGGGGTCCACCGTGGCGACGATCGCGGTGTCCAACCTGCTGATCACGCGCGCGGACTTGGACCCGAGGCTCACCGAGTGGCTGACCCGGACCGTGATCAGGAGCCGGGACCACATCGGCGCCGACGTCCACTCCGCCCAGTTGGTCGACGTACGCACGGCGATCTACACGGATCCGTTGACCCTGCACGAGGGCGCCCGGCGCTACTACCGCTCCGTCAAGCCGTAGGAACACCTACGCACTTGACGTACCGTCACCGTGGACGGCGACGTACGAAGCCTCACCCGCCCGCCGTGCGCGGAGTCACACCCAAGCCTCCGCCCACCGTCACACGGACGCTATAGACGGGCCGACGAGCACGCCGTACCCCACCTCACGCCGCCGGGCCCGACCGCGGCACTCTCACCGTGACCGTCAGCCCGTGCGGCTCGTGGTGGTCGTAGGAGATCGAGCCGCCGCCCGCCGCGAGCAGGGTCCGGGAGATGGACAGGCCGAGGCCGGAGCCCTTCACGTTCTGGTGGCGGCCGCTGCGCCAGAAGCGGTCGCCGATGCGGGCGAGTTCCTCGTCGGTCAGACCGGGGCCGTGGTCGCTGACCACGACGGTGGAGATGTCGCCGTCGGAGGCGACCGTGACCTGCACGGTCTCGTCCTTCGGCGTGAACTTCACCGCGTTGTCGATCACGGCGTCCAGCGCGCTGGAGAGCGTGACCGGGTCGGCCCACGCGGTGGTGGGCGGGCAGTCGCCCACCAGTCGTACGCCCTTGGCATCAGCGGTCGGCGACCAGGCGGCGACCCGCTCGGCGGTCAGCGCGCCGATGTCGGTGATCCTCAGATCCGCCTCGGTGTGCTCGGCCAGGGCCAGGTCGAGCAGGTCGTCGAGGACCTGGGCCAGGCGCTTGCCCTCGGCCTGGACGGAGGCGATCTCCTGGTTGCCCTCCGGTAGTTCGAAGGCGAGCAGTTCGATGCGCAGCAACAGCGCCGCGAGCGGGTTGCGCAGTTGGTGCGAGGCGTCGGCGACGAAGGCGCGCTGCTGCTCCAGGACGTCCTCGACGTTGTCCGCCATCTCGTTGAACGACCGGGCGAGCCTGCGGAGTTCCGGCGGGCCGCCGGCGGCCGCGACCCGGGACTTCAGGGCGCCGCTCGTGATCATGTGGGTGGTGATGTCCAGGATGCGCACGGGCCTGAGCACCCAGCCCGTCAGCCGCAGGGCGGCGCCGACGGCCAGCAGCATCGCGGCGATCTCGCCGGCGCCGATGACCAGCCAGCCGTGCAGGATCCGCGACCGCATCTGGCCGGTGGGCGAGTCGGTGACCACCACCGCGACGACATCGCCGTCCCGGATGACCGGCGAGGCGACGACCAGGCGGTCGCGCTGCCAGGGCCACACCTGGTGGGGATCATGGCTGCGCCGGCTCAGCAGCGCCTCGGCGAACGCGTCCCGCACCAAGCCCGCCTTGGGGACCTCGAAGTCGGAGGGCGCCTTTGCCATGGCGCTCTCGTTGGCGTAGAAGACACCGGTCCGGATGTCGTAGACATCGAAGTAGCTGGCCAGCTCGCTGTTCAGGGTCGCCTGGCGCTCGTTCGACTCGCCGGGAGTGTCGGTGACGAACTGGGCGAGCGCCGCGAAGCGCGCCGTGTCGTCGATCCGGTCGACGACCACCTTCTGCTGCTGGGCCCCGGCGACGCTCACCGCGAGGGGGACGCCGAGCGCCAGCAGCACGGCCGCCATCAGGATGATGAGCAGCGGGAGAAGACGTGTGCGCACCCGGCCCCGCTACGAGCCCGGGGCGACGAGCCGGTAGCCCACGCCTCGTACGGTCTCGATCAGGGCGGGCATGCGCAGCTTGGCGCGCAGGGACGCGACATGCACCTCCAGGGTGCGCCCGGTCCCCTCCCAACTGGTGCGCCACACCTCGCTGATGATCTGCTCCCGGCGGAAGACCACACCCGGGCGCTGGGCGAGCAGGGCGAGGAGGTCGAACTCCTTGCGGGTCAGCTGGATGACCGAACCGTCCACGGTGACCTGGCGGGTGGGCAGTTCGATGTGCACCGGACCGAGCCGCAGTGCGCTCTCGCCACCGCCCGGGGTGTCCTCCTGGACGGTGCGCCGGCTGACGGCGTGGATACGGGCGAGCAGTTCGCCGGTGTCGTACGGCTTGACCACGTAGTCGTCGGCGCCGAGGTTGAGGCCGTGGATGCGGGAGCGGACGTCCGCGCGGGCGGTGACCATGATCACCGGAATGGCGGTGCGCTTGCGGATCTTGCCGCACACCTCGTAGCCGTCCTGGTCGGGCAGGCCCAGGTCGAGCAGGACGACGCCGAAGCCCGCGCCCTCCGGGACGAGCGCCTGGAGGGCCTCCTCGCCGCTGCGCGCGTGGGTGACGTCGAAACCGTGTCGCGCCAGGACCGCGGACAGCGCGGCGGCGACGTGGTTGTCGTCCTCGACGAGGAGAAGTCTCATCCGGACTCCCTTCGGTTCATCGGACGTACTATCTGAATGTGTACACATCGCGTGCACGCGCGCGTGCACGCCCTGTGCAGTCACGCTGATGGAAGAGGACGGCGTCAAGAGGGTTCCGGTTGCGCGCGCCTTCCGTTACCCGGCCGATACGCGCCCAGCTCACAAGTGCTACAACAGGTGTCCGATTGCTATCGGATCGTGATGCTCAGATTCCCCTCAGATGTAATGACGCTGGTCGCGTGGGGTCACTAAGGTCCTCCGAAACCGAGGAGGACGGAGCCGTAGAGCGATGACCGAAGTATCGGTGGCCAAGGAAGATGTGGCCGCGACCGGAGAACTGGTCGTCCTGAAGAGCGTCAACAAGCATTTCGGCGCGTTGCACGTGCTCCAGGACATCGACCTCACGATCGCCCGCGGCGAGGTCGTCGTGGTCATCGGACCCTCCGGGTCCGGCAAGTCCACCCTGTGCCGCGCCATCAACCGCCTGGAGACGATCGACTCCGGCGCGATCGCCATCGACGGCAAGCCGCTGCCCGAGGAGGGCAAGGCGCTTGCCCGACTGCGCGCCGACGTCGGAATGGTGTTCCAGTCCTTCAACCTGTTCGCGCACAAGACGGTGCTCGAGAACGTCATGCTGGGCCAGATCAAGGTCCGCAGGACGGACAAGAAGAAAGCCGAGGAGAAGGCGCGCGCCCTGCTCGACCGGGTCGGCGTGGCCACGCAGGCCGACAAGTACCCCGCACAGCTCTCCGGCGGCCAGCAGCAGCGCGTCGCCATCGCGCGGGCCCTGGCCATGGACCCCAAGGTCATGCTCTTCGACGAGCCCACGTCGGCGCTCGACCCGGAGATGATCAACGAGGTCCTGGAGGTCATGCAGCAGCTCGCCCGTGACGGCATGACCATGATCGTCGTCACCCATGAGATGGGCTTCGCCCGTTCGGCTGCCAACCGGGTGGTGTTCATGGCCGACGGCCGCATCGTCGAAGAGGCTGTGCCGGACCAGTTCTTCAGCAACCCGCGCAGCGACCGCGCCAAGGACTTCCTGTCCAAGATCCTGCACCACTGACGGCCCGCCCGGCAGCCTGACGACCTGTGTCACCCGCCTTGACGGCTCGCATCTCTTCACCACTCAAAGGATGTTCACCATGAAGCTCCGCAAGGTCACCGCCTCCTCGGTCGCCGTCCTCGCGCTCGCGCTGACCGCCACCGCCTGTGGCGGCGACGACAGCAAGGACTCCGGCTCGAGCTCCAGCGGCGGCGGCAAGATCAAGATCGGCATCAAGTACGACCAGCCGGGTCTCGGCCTGAAGGAGCCCGACGGTTCCTTCTCCGGCTTCGACGTGGACGTGGCGACCTACGTGGCCAAGGAGCTCGGCTACAAGCCCGACCAGATCGAGTGGGTCGAGACCAAGAGCGCCGACCGCGAGAACGCCCTCGCCCGTGGTGACGTGAAGTTCATCGCGGCCACATACTCGATCAACGACGAGCGCAAGCAGAAGGTCGACTTCGCCGGCCCCTACCTGCTGGCCCACCAGGACCTGCTGGTCAAGAAGGACTCGAACATCACCAAGGCCACGGACCTCAACGGCAAGAAGCTGTGCTCCGTGACCGGCTCCACCTCGGCGCAGAACATCAAGAACGACGTCGCCCCGAAAGCCCAGTTGCAGCAGCGCGGCGGCTACTCGGAGTGCATCGCGAGCCTGCAGAGCGGTGCCGTGGACGCGTTGACCACCGACGACTCGATCCTCGCGGGCTTCGCCGCGCAGGACCAGTACAAGGGCCAGTTCAAGCTCGCCGGCCTCAAGCTGAGCAACGAGAACTACGGCATCGGTGTGAAGAAGGGCGACTCCGCGACGGTGGGCAAGATCAACACCGCGCTGGAGAAGATGGTCAGCGACAAGGCCTGGGACAAGGCGGTCCAGGACAACCTCGGTCCGGCCAACTACAAGAACGAGCCCGCGCCCAAGATCGGCAACATCGTCAAGTAACGCGGGGACCACCAGGCGCGCCGCCGCCCGCCGCGATCACGGCGGCGGCGCGCCGCGCCGCCCTCCACGTACGCCACACACCCGGAAGCGCGGGAGATCGTGTTCGACTTTCTTGAAGGTTACGACGTCCTCGGGGCGTTCTGGATGACGGTGAAACTCACCGCCCTCTCCGCCCTCGGCTCCCTGGTCTGGGGCACCCTGCTCGCCGCGATGCGGGTCAGCCCGGTCCCGCTCATGCGCGGGTTCGGCACCGCCTACGTGAACATCGTCCGGAACATCCCCCTCACGGTCATCATCGTCTTCACCTCGCTCGGTCTCGCCGACATCTTCGGCATGACGATGGGCGCGTCCGACGACTTCGAGGCCCAGGGCTTCCGGCTGGCCGTTCTCGGTCTGGTCGGCTACACCGCCGCGTTCGTCTGCGAGGCGATCCGCTCCGGTATGAACACCGTGCCCGTCGGGCAGGCCGAGGCGGCACGCGCGATCGGCCTGAGCTTCAGCCAGGTCCTGCGCCTGATCGTGCTGCCGCAGGCCTTCCGCTCGGTCATCGGACCGCTGGCCAACGTGCTGATCGCGCTGACCAAGAACACCACCGTGGCGGCCACGATCGGTGTCGCGGAGGCTGCCCTCCTGATGAAGGAGATGATCGAGAACGAGGCACAGACGCTGGCCATCGGCGCGGTGTTCGCCCTCGGGTTCGTGGTGCTGACCCTTCCCACCGGCCTCATCCTCGGCTGGCTGAGCAAGCGACTGGCGGTGAAGCGATGAGCTCCGTTCTCTACGACACTCCGGGCCCCCGCGCCAAGCGGCGCAACGTGCTCTTCTCGGTGGTCTTCTTCGTCCTGCTCGCCCTGCTCCTGTGGTGGGTCTGGCAGACGATGGACGAAAAGAACCAGCTGACGTGGGCCCTGTGGAAGCCGTTCACCCAGTCCCAGGCCTGGACGACGTATCTGCTGCCGGGCCTCGCCGACACGTTGAAGGCCGCGGCGCTGGCCATGGTGATCGCCCTCCCGCTGGGCGCGTTCTTCGGCATCGCGCGCCTCTCCGACCACCGATGGGTGCGGGGCACGGCCGGCACGGTGGTCGAGTTCTTCCGGTCGATCCCCGTCCTGTTGCTGATGCTGTTCGCCAACGAGCTCTATGTCCGCTCCTCTGGCATCAGCAGCGACGAACGGCCCCTCTACGCGGTCGTCACCGGCCTGGTGCTCTACAACGCGTCGGTCCTCGCCGAGATCGTCCGGGCGGGCATCCTCTCCCTGCCCAAGGGGCAGTCGGAGGCCGCCATGGCCGTCGGTCTGCGCAAGGGGCAGACGATGACCAGTGTCCTGCTGCCGCAGGCCGTCACCGCCATGCTGCCGGCCATCGTCAGCCAGCTCGTCGTCATCGTGAAGGACACCGCGCTGGGCGGCGTGATGCTGGGATTCACCGAGCTGCTCAACGCACGCCAGACGCTGGCGGCCGTCTACGCCAACGTCATCCCCAGCTTCATCGTGGTGGCCATCATCTACATCGTGCTCAACTTCCTCCTCACCAGCTTCGCGAGCTGGCTGGAACGCCGTCTGCGGCGCAGCAAGAAGGGCACCGGCGTGGTCCTCGGCGAGGACAACGTGGAGGTGAACCCGGCGGCGGTGCAGGGAGGCTTCGGAGCGGGCGCCGGTGGCTCCATTTGACGGACATGTGATGGGCCGTCACATGACATGACCTGAACTGCACGGAGGCAGTGGCGAGATCGCCACTGCCTCCGACGTTCTGTTTCGACTGCCGCGGCACGCACGCGCCCGGGGCGGCGCCCGCATGGACGCCGCACGGCGTCGGGCGGCACGCCGGGGCAACCGTCGTCGTCACTTGACGCAAGCTTCGGCAATGGGTTGCATACGTTCTGTGATCGTGCACCCTGCTCCAACCTCCTGTTCACCCACATCCCCAGGGACGCCGCTGCGGGCAGGGGGCGTCGCGCCGTGGACCCGGTGATCATCGTCGGAGCGGGGCCCGTGGGGCTCACGCTCGCCCTTGCGCTGGCGCGTCAGGAAGTGCCGTCCGTCGTTCTCGACGAGGGCCGGGGCAAGGACGAACAGCGCCTCGCGCGCACCGTCGTACTGCGCGAGGACAGCGCCGCCCTGGTGGAGCGGCTGACCGGCGTACGGCTCGCCGAGCACGGCGTCCACTGGGCCGGATGGCGGTCGATGCGGCGCAAGCAGGTGATGCGCGAGGTCACTTTCGGCGAGACGGCCACCGATGCCGACCCCTTCCTCGACGCCGGCCCCGCCCCCCTGCACATCGCCCAGCACGTGCTGACCGGCGCCCTGCGCGCCGCCCTTGCCCGCGAACGACTCGTCAAGATCGCCGTGGACAGCCGCCTCGACGGCGTGGAACAGGAGCCCTCGGGCGTCACCGCCCACACCCGCGGCCCCAAGGGCACCTGGTGGCGCGGCAGTTACCTGATCGGCTGCGACGGCCCCCGTTCGACGGTCCGCAAGCTCCAGGACATCCGCTTCCCGGGCCGTACGGCGGTGGAACGGCACGCCGTCGCCGCCCTGCGCGCGGAACTCCCCCGGCCCGACCAGGCGTTGCTCCACCGGATGCCCCCGTGGCGCACCACCGGCCCCTCCACCGGCGAGATCACCGGTCGCCCCCTGCCCGAGGGGGTGTGGCGCCTGGACTGGCTGCTGCCGCCGGGCAAGGACCTCGTCACGCCCGAACTGCTGGTGGCTCGCATCCGGGAAACCCTGGCGGGCTGGACCGACGGTCCGACACCGCCCTACGAACTCCTCGACACCGGCGTCCACACGGTCCACCACCGAGTGGCCCGGCGGTGGCGCGTGGGCCGGGTCTTCCTCGCCGGGGACGCGGCACACCTGCTCGGCGCGCTCGGCACGCAGGGGCTCGACGAGGGGCTCCGGGACGCCGACAACCTCGCCTGGAAGCTGGCGCTGGCCTGGCACCACGGGCCGCACGAGGCGCTGCTCGACAGCTACCAGGCGGAACGGCGCGCGGTCATCGCCGCCCGGTTGCGCGCCGCCGATCAGGCGTTGCCGCTGTTGCGTGGCGGCGGGGCCCTACGCGCCTACGTCCCCGGTTCCGCACGCGGCCACGACGCACTGCTCGCGGACGGCCACTTGGGGCGCGCAGCGTTGGGTGCGCCGGGGGCGTACACCGACTCACCGCTCGCCCCTCGACACCTCGAAGCAGAGGCCCCTCTCGACACGGCGCCCGGTGCGCCCGTCACCGATGTGCGGGTGACGGCTGAGGACGGCTCCTTCGTACAGCTGAGGGACCGCCTCGGACGCGGCGCACTGCTCGTCGTCCTGATCGCGCCGGGTACCGGAGTGTGGGAGCGCAAGCACTGGGTCACCGCAGGGATCATGCCCCGGCTGGCGGCCGCGGTGACCGCGCTGCCGCACACCGCGGAACTGCTGGTCGCGGAGGAGTACCCGGGCGCGGCCCCCCACACCGTCCTTCTCGTACGACCGGACGGTCACCTCGTCGCGGCGCTCACCGGGGTCCGGCCGGCCGACCTGTACGCGGCGGCCGAGGCTGCTCTCGGCGGGCCCGCCAAGGCGGAGGCCGGGGCGGGGGCGGGGGCCGGGGCGCGCTGAGGTACGCGAGGGATGCGAACGGACGCTTCGCGCCTGTGGTCGGCGGTCGGGCACGTCGTTCGGGCGTGTACGTGTTCGCCATCACTGTGCGTCCACATAGTGACAATGAGTTGACCGGTCGGCACGTGCATGGTGTACTCCGGATCATGACCGACACCTGTGTGCGCCTGTGGCGGAGGGTCCATATGGACCTCATCCGCTATGCGGGCTGCGTGTGTCGCCCGTCCTGCTGAATTCGCATCCCTCTTCCCGCGCGCTCCGCCTCCGTGCTGTAGCGCGCTCCCACGCGAACGCTCCTCAGGACGGTGCCCGTGTCCTCATCCCCTTCTGTTGCCGCTCTTTCCGCCCCGACGCAGGCGGAACTCTTCGACTTCGTACGGCGTACGGCCGCCGACGCCGAGTTGGTCGACTCGCTGCCCCTCGACCCGGAGGGCCGCACCTGGGTGCGGCTGGAGGGACCTGGCGGCAGCGAGGCCTGGCTGATCGGCTGGCCGCCCGGCAGCGGCACGGGCTGGCACGACCACGCCGACTCGGTCGGCGCCTTCGTGATCGCCGCCGGTGAACTCAAGGAGAACTCCCTCGCCGCCCGGCTGCCCACCGACGGCTGGAAGACCCTGGAACTCGCCGAGGACGTGGACCGCGAACGCCGACTGCCGGCCGGAAAGGGCCGCGCCTTCGGCAACCATCACGTCCACGAGGTCCTCAACGAATCCCCCGAACAGCACGCGATCTCCGTCCACGCCTACTACCCGCCCCTGCCACTGATCCGCCGCTACAGCCGCAGCGGTCCGGTCCTGCGGCTGGAGCAGGTGGAGCGCCCGGAGGACTGGCAGTGAGCCGGGCGGACACAGCGGTGAGCGTTACGGACATACCGCAGACGGGCGGCACGGGTGAACGGCCGCTCGGTGTCGACGAGTTGAAGGACCGGCGGGCGGGTGACCCGGGTGAGCAGCCCGTCGGCATCGACGATTTGCTGGAGCGGGTACGCGAGGGCTATGAGCGCATCGAGGCGCGGGAGGCGTACGACGCCGTCCTGGCCGGGGACGCGCTGCTGGTGGACATCCGGTACGCGGCTCTACGGGAGAGGGACGGGCTGATCCCCGGAGCCCTCGTCGTCGAACGCAACGAACTGGAGTGGCGCCTCGACCCGCGAGGCAGCCACCGCGCCCCCGAGGCCACGAGCCACGACCTGCGTGTCGTGGTCATCTGCAACGAGGGCTACGCCTCAAGCCTGGCGGCCGCGTCCCTGCACCAGTTGGGCCTGCGCCGGGCCACCGATCTGGTCGGGGGGTTCCAGGCGTGGAAGGCGGCGGGGCTTCCGACGACGTTGTAGGAGGGGCGTCGGGGTGCCGGGATGGCCGGGGTCGAGGCTGTCTCGGGCGCGTCGTTGTAGGTGCGTGAGTGCGTCAGTGTTCGTGCGTCACTTGGCGAAGTGACGTATGTGAACTCCGCTGGTGGCGGATCCCGGGCTGGCGTCCGCCGACCGTGTGCGACATCACGGAGGACCTGCTTACGTGGCTGCGCCGGGCGACGTCCGAGCGGGTCGACCGGCGCTGGCATCCGGCGACCGGCGACCGGCGACTGCACACACTGACCGCGGGCCGGTCCGGATCCGTCAGCGCCGAGGTCGGCGCGGTCGGAGGCGTGGCGGTGGTCTCGTTGCCCGCGGGGAGTTGGCGCCCGCCTGGCCGACGGGCCCGGGTCGCTGTCATCAGGGTGATCGCCCTCATGAGCCGGGGCGACGGCAACGCCCCCGTCGCGGAATCAACGCAATCACCACGGGTGCGCTCCCTCGGTCACAAGGCCTGGCCCGCACTGACCACGACAGCCACGCGTCATCAGATGCCGAGGAGGACCGGGCCAACCGGCTGTCGGCGGCGACACCCCTCAGAACCCTTCGTCCCCGAGGAACTCCGTCTCCTCGCCCTCCTCTTCAAGTGCCCGCCGGACCACCCGTAGGGCCATGCCCTCGGGGTAGCCCTTGCGGGCCAGCATGCCCGCCAGGCGGCGCAGACGCTTGTCCCGGTCGAGGCCACGGGTGGAGCGCAGCTTGCGGGCCACGAGCTCGCGGGCGGTCTCCTCCTCCTGCTCGGAGTCGAGCTGTGCCATGGCCGCGTCGATCAGCGTGGAGTCGACGCCCTTGGTCCGCAGTTCCTGGGCGAGCGCGCGCCGGGCGAGCCCTCGGCCGTGGTGCCGGGACTCCACCCAGGCGTCCGCGAACGCGCTGTCGTTGATCAGGCCGACCTCCTCGAACCGTGACAGCACCTCCTCGGCGGCGTCGTCCGGGATCTCCCGCTTGCGCAGGGCGTCCGCGAGTTGCTTCCTCGTACGCGGGGTCCCGGTGAGCAGGCGCAGGCAGATCGCCCGTGCCCGCTCGACCGGGTCCGCTGAGGGTTCCTCCTTCTCGGCCCTCGACGAGAAGGAGGAACCCCCGTCCTCACCGGACGACTCCGCGCGGCCGCGCCGACGGCGCCCGCGTGAGCCGCCCGCGCCACGTGCCCCGCCCCTGGGGCGCGAGCTGAGCCCGGGCGAATCTTCACCCAATGCCGAGTCGCTGTCCGGCCCGTCCTCCAGCGTGTTGGGCCACCGTCCACCGCGCGGCTCGCCGCCCGCCTCTCCGTCGTACGACCCGTTCGTGCCGTACGACGCCGCGCGGGCGTGGTCCCCGTCCATACCGTGGGCGTCCATACCGTGGGCAGGGTCGCCGCCGCTCTGTCCGGTGGAGCCCCGGACGCCTCTTCCACCGCGCTCCCGCGGGGCGTCCGGGTATGAGTACTCGGCCCAGTCGGTTCGCCGTGTCACGGATCAGCTCTTGGCTGCCGCGGCCTTGGTCTTGGCCACCTTGGCCGCCGCCAGGGCGGGCACCGTCTTCGCGGCGTCGTCCGCGGGGGCGGAGACCGCGGCGTCCGCGCCCGGCTCGGCCGTCGGCTCCTCCGGCCGCACTCCGACGCCCAGCTTCTCCTTGATCCTCTTCTCGATCTCGTTGGCCAGGTCGGGGTTGTCCTTCAGGAAGTTGCGCGCGTTCTCCTTGCCCTGGCCGAGCTGGTCGCCCTCGTACGTGTACCATGCGCCGGCCTTGCGCACGAAGCCGTTCTCCACGCCCATGTCGATCAGGCCGCCCTCACGGCTGATGCCGTGGCCGTAAAGAATGTCGAACTCGGCCTGCTTGAAGGGGGGCGCGACCTTGTTCTTGACGACCTTGACGCGGGTGCGGTTGCCGACCGCGTCGGTGCCGTCCTTCAGCGTCTCGATGCGACGGATGTCAAGGCGCACCGAGGCGTAGAACTTCAGCGCCCGGCCACCGGTCGTGGTCTCCGGGGAGCCGAACATCACGCCGATCTTCTCGCGGAGCTGGTTGATGAAGATCGCGGTGGTCTTGGACTGGTTGAGCGCACTGGTGATCTTCCGCAGGGCCTGGCTCATCAGACGAGCCTGCAGACCCACGTGACTGTCGCCCATCTCTCCCTCGATCTCCGCACGCGGGACGAGCGCGGCGACGGAGTCGATGACGATGAGGTCGAGGGCGCCGGAGCGGACGAGCATGTCCACGATCTCCAGGGCCTGCTCGCCGTTGTCCGGCTGGGACAGGAGCAGGTTGTCGATGTCGACGCCGAGCTTCTGCGCGTACTCGGGGTCGAGGGCGTGCTCCGCGTCCACGAACGCGACCTGGCCGCCGGCCTTCTGGGCGTTCGCCACCGCGTGCAGGGTCAGGGTCGTCTTGCCGGAGGACTCCGGTCCGTAGACCTCGATGACGCGGCCGCGCGGCAGACCACCGACGCCAAGAGCCACGTCGAGCGCGGTCGACCCGGTCGGGATGACCTCGATGGGCTCCCTCGATCGATCGCCCATGCGCATGACCGCGCCCTTGCCGAATTGCCGTTCAATTTGTGCGAGTGCGGCATCCAGGGCCTTCTCGCGGTCGGTACCTGCCATGGGTTCCACCCGATTTGCTTGAGTCGATCGCTTCACGTCAAAGACGCTAACGCCTGCCACTGACAATGCGTCCCGACGCTCGTCCGACCTGTGGATAACTCGGGCCCATCTCCACCCAAACCATGGTGAAGTGCCCATCCGAGAGGTTCGCCGGAACCTCCATAAGAATGGATGTTCGATTTTCGTGTCAAGCGCACCACCCGGCACTCCCGAGACTCCACGGGTGCCTCCCGTCCCCGCTGCTTCCCACGGTGTACGACAGGTGTCTTCGACGGGACGACGACGGAGCGGAGCGATCTCGCCACCCTTTGGGCATGGAGAACACTTCGCCCGCGCCCATGTCACGGACAAGATCACCGGCACTTGATCCATGGGCGCCCGTCGTACGCCGGGCCGAACGCCTCTGCCACACCACCGCCCTCCTCCTGGCCCTCTCCGGTCTCCTCCATCTGGTGGTGTTCGCGGTCGACGGCGGCCCCTGGAGCGGGCCGGTCTCCTGGCGCAAGCCGGTGACGTTCGGGCTGTCCTTCGGGCTGACGCTGATCGCCGTCACCTGGGTCACGTCGTACGTACGCGTGGAGCCGCGGCTGCGCACGGCGCTGCTGCTCGTGTTCGCCGCGGACTGTGTCGTGGAGGTCGGCGGTATCACCCTCCAGGCGTGGCGGAGAGTTCCCTCACACCTCGACATGGAGACACCGTTCGACACGGTGGTGTCCATGACGCTGGCAGTGGGCGGCGGCGTCCTCGTGGTGCTGCTCACCGTGTTCGCGCTCGCGTCGTTCCGGCACCGGCCCGCGGGGCCCACGGGGATGGCCCTGGCTGTGCGATCCGGGTTCGCGATCCTGCTCGTCGCCCTGGCTTTGGGCGCCGCGATGATCGCGCGCGGGGTCGTGCTCACCCGCACCGGCCATCAGGAGGCCGCGTACCACTCGACGGCCCCGCTCAAGCCGCTGCACGGGGTCAGCCTGCACGCCGTCCTCGTTCTACCGGCACTGGCCTGGCTGCTGTCGCGCACGTCCTGGAGCGAGACGACAAGGCGGCGGATCGTCACCGCGGCCGTCGGCTGTTACGCCGTCGCAGTCGCCGGCGCCGGGATCTGGGCCGGCCTCATTTACTGACCAGCCTCACGTACTGACCAGCCTCACGTACTGCCCGGCCTCACGCACCGGTCCCACCGACCCCGACCTCAAGTGCCCCCCTCGGAAGAGCCGTCGCCCGAGTCCTGTACCCCTTGCCGCCGCCCCCACAGCGCACGCGCGCGCGTGAACAGCCCCGCTCCCGCTCCCCGTCTCCGATGCCCGTGCACCCGGGGGTCGTCCGTGACGTCGTACCGCTTCACATACGCCCCCAGGAACGCCTGGAGGGTGGCGACCGCCGGGATGGCGATCAGTGCGCCGACGGCGCCGAGCAGGGCCGTACCGACGATGACCGAGCCGAAGGCGACCGCGGGGTGGATGTCGACGGTCTTGGAGGTCAGCTTGGGCTGCAGCACGTAGTTCTCGAACTGCTGGTAGATCACGACGAAGATCAGCACCCACAGCGCGTACCAGGGATCGACCGTGAAGGCGATCAGCATGGGCAGGGCGCCCGCGAGGTAGGTGCCGATGGTGGGGATGAACTGCGAGACCAGACCCACCCAGACGGCGAGCACAGGCGCGTACGGCACGCTCAGAGCCTCGAGCAGGACGTAGTGCGCCACTCCGGAGATGAGCGCCATCAGGCCGCGCGAGTAGATGTAGCCGCCGGTCTTGATCACGGCTATCTCCCACGCACGCAGCACCTCGGCCTGTCGGGCGGGCGGCAGGACGGAGCAGATCGTGCGCCGCAGCCGGGGCCCGTCCGCGGCGAAGTAGAACGAGAAGAGCGCGATCGTGAGCAGTTGGAAGAGCCCGCCGAGCACCTGGGCGGACACGTCGAGAACGCCGGTGGCGCTGTTCTGGACGTAGTTGCGCAGCCAGTCGGACTTGAGCAGCCCTTCCTGGACATCCACCCGTCTCAGGTCGGTGTTGAAGTGCGTGTTGATCCAGTGGATGACCGAGTCGAGATAGTCCGGGAAATCCTCGACGATCTTGATGATCTGACCCGCGAGCATCGAGCCGAGCAGCGTGACGAAGCCGGCGGCCACGATGAGCACGCCGAGAAACACGAGGAAGGTGGCCAGGCCCCTGCGCACACCGCGCGAGGACATCCAGCTGACCGCGGGTTCGATGGCCAGGGCCAGGAAGAACGCGATGAGGATGTTGATCAGCAGACCGGTGAGCTGATGGAAGGCCCAACTGCCCAGCTGGAACACGGCGATGAGAGCGAGAGCGAGCACCATGGCGCGCGGCAGCCAGCGAGGCATGCGGGCGTTCGCCCCGGCACCGCCGGCGGCCGGGGGCCGGGTGGGCGGCGTCGTGCCGAACGGGGATGCCTGCTGGTTGTCCTGGTCGGTCTCGTCAGTGGGTGCCACGGTGCAAGTCTCGCCCACATGTCTGACAATCGGCTGCCGTCGTGCGATCTTCGTGATCGATCAGTGCTCTTCCCACGGAACGTTCACGACCGGTCAGCGACTTTCTCCCGGAACGTTCATGACAGTGCAGATCACACGCCACACGTCCTTGGCGTCCCAGCCTGAGTCCAGCGCCTCGTGCACCGTCCGCCCGCCGAGCTCCGCCATCACGTGATCGCGCGCGAAGGTGTCGGCGTAGCCCGGACCGAAGTGATCCACCATCCGCTGCCAGAAGACCGTCAACCTCATGCATCAAGTATCGCGCCCCTGAGGGTGGGCCTGAGCCGGGACCACTTGCCGAGACGGCTTTCCGCCCTACGGTCTGACGCATGGCCGAAACAGGAGCTTCCCCACTCCCCCCGACGCCCCCGGCGCGCTCCCCGCTCGCACGCGCCGAGCACTTCGTCTGGCTCACCGCGCGCGTGCTGGAACAGCGTCTCTTCGCCTACCACTTCCTGAACGGAAGCGCCGACCCGGTGGAGACGGCGCTGGACGCCTACCGCAACGCGGACGGCGGGTACGGCCATGCGCTGGAGCCCGATCTGCGCGGCCCGGTCAGCCAGCCGCTGCACACCGGCCACGCCCTGCGGGTCCTGGACGCCGTCGGACGCTGCGGCGGACAGCGTGTGGAGCGCGTGTGCCGGTATCTGACCTCGGTGACCACACCGGAGGGCGCCCTGCCGGCGATTCATCCCAGCCAGCGCGGCTATCCTGCGGCCCCGTTCATCCCCATCCCGGACGACCCGCCGAGCGAACTCCTCGCCACCGGCCCGGTGGTGGGCCTCCTGCACCGCAACGAGGTGTGGCACGCCTGGCTGTTCCGGGCCACGGACTTCTGCTGGCAGGCGGTGGAGTCCATGCAGCGGTCCCACCCGTACGAGATCCAGGCCGCCGTGCTCTTCCTGGACTCCGTTCCCGACCGCCCGCGCGCGGAGGCGGTCGCCGACCGTCTGGGCCGCCTGGTACGCGAGGACCGACTGGTGGCGCTGGACCCGGACCGACTCGACGCGTTCCCGGTCGCGCCGGGTTACGCCCCCGGCGAGCACCACTTCCCGTACGACTACGCGAAGACGCCGACCTCACTCGCGCGCGCGTGGTTCACGGACGACGAGATGGCCCGTTCCCTGGACTTCCTGGCCGGCGAACAGCAGGAGGACGGCGGCTGGCCGATCCGCTGGCGCCAGTGGGCTCCGGGCACCGCCCTGGAGGCCCGCCCCATGGTGACGATCGAGGCACTGCGCACCCTGCGCGCGTACGAGCGCTCCGTGAGCTGACCCCGCGCATACAGCCCCTCCGCAGGGCCCTGCGCCCCTGCCGAGGGGGACAGACACGCACAGGGCAGCCTCTGGAGGCGTCACCCAGGGCATACACGCCAACCCTGCGCATCACTCACCCGCCCAAGGCCCGCACTCCGGCGGTCACCACCACCGCGGCCGCGACGACCAGCAGGAAGGGAGCCCGTAGAACCAGCGCCACGGCGGCCGCGGCGAGTCCCGCGGCCCGGGCGTCGATCACCAGCCCCCGCCCGTCGGCGAAGGTCTGCTGGGCCGTGAGAGCGGCCAGCAGAGCCACGGGCAGCAGCGCGGCGAGACGCTTCACGAGAGGCCGCTCCAGGGCACCGGCGGGCACGAGCAGCCCGACGAGCTTGACGGCGTAACACCCGAGGGCGGTCACACCGATCGCGATCCAGACGCTCATCGGTCCCCTTCCCGGGCGCCGCGTCCTTGCGCCCACAGCACGACCGGCGCCGCCAGCGCTGCCGCCAGCACAGGCACCCCGGCGGGCAGCACCGGCAGCAGGCCGAGCCCCAGGAGAACAGCGAGCCCGGCGACGGCCCGCTCGACGCCGGTCTTCAGCATGGGCGCCAGCAGCGCCAGGAACACGGCGGGCCCCGCCGCGTCGAGCCCCCAGGCGTCGGTGTCCCCGATGGCCTCGGCCCCCAGGGCGCCGAGCAGTGTGGTGAGGTTCCACAGCACATACAGGCTGAGCCCCGTCACGGCGAACCCGATCCGCACGCTCCGCCGCGTGGGCTGCGCCAGAGCCACCGCCGTCGTCTCGTCGATGACCCACTGGGCGGCGAACGGCCGCACCGCGCGCGGGAGGGCCAGCAACTGCGACAGCCGCAGCCCGTAGAAGGCATTGCGTACCCCCAGGAAGAACGCCCCCGCGGCGGCCGTCAGCGGACTTCCACCCGCCGCGAGCGCCCCCACCAGCGCGAACTGCGAGGCTCCCGTGAACACCAGGAGGCTGAGCGCACACGTCTGCAGGAGCGTGAGTCCGCTCCCTGCCGAGGTCACCCCGAAGGCGAACCCGGAGAGCCCGACGGCCACCCCGACCCCGAGCGCGTCCCTGACGACGGCGGAGTCGGGCTTGCCTCCACCGTCACGCTTGTCCGCGAGAGCTGTCTGTTCTGTCACGCACCGGACGATAGGTACAGCCCGCCCCGAGCGTCTTGTACGTTCTTGCGCTCACGCCTGTACGCCCCCGGAGGCACACCCACGATCCGCGTGAAGTGCCGATTCAGATGCGGCTGATCCGTGAACCCCACCGCGACGGCGGCCTCCGCCGGCGCGGCCCCGGCGTCCAGCAACCGCCGCACCCGCCGTACCCGCGCGTCCGTGAGCCAGGCATGGGGCGGCATCCCGTACGCCTCCCGGAACGCCCGCAACAACGCGAACGGACTGGTCTCCAGGTCCCCGGCCAGCCTCTCCAGCGTCGGCGGCTCCACCATCCGCTCCTCCAGCACGGCACGCGCGCGTGCCGCGACCCGACCACCCGCCGTCCGCACCTCCCGCTGTGGAAGCGCCCCGCCGTTCAACCGAAGCAGCCGTGTCACGGCGACCCGCAACAGCGTGTCCGCGGCCAGCGCGTTCCCCTCCTCGGCGGCCCGCAGCACCTGATGCACCAGCTCCACGGCATACGGATCATCGAGCACCGGCCGGACGAACCCGGGCGTCCCCCGTATCACCGTGGTCTCGGCGGCGATCTCGGCCACCACATCCGGCGACGGGTACACAGCCCCGTATCGCCACCCTTCGGGCACCCCGGCCCGCCCCGTGTGTGCCGTATCCGGATTGACCAACGCCAGCGCCCCGGCCCCCACGTACTGATCAGCCCCACGATGGTGAAAGACCTCGACCCCGGCAGCGATGGCAGCGATGACGAACTGCTCATGGGTATGCCGCACGAAGGCCTTCCGGACATAACGCGCCCGCAACAGATCAACCCCGGGCAACTCGGCGTACCGCCAGTGCCGCGCCAACTCACCCGAACCCGCCATGCAACCATTCTCCGCCACGCACAGCCGCGCACAGCCGCACACGGCGGCAAGGGGCGGGACGGGGGTGTCCGCCCGCAGCGTCTGGCGCGTCAACACCGCCCAGTCACCAAAAAACCGATTCCGCGCCAGACCGAGGACGGACACCCCCGTCCCGTCCCCGACCCCCCACCGAACCCGCAGGCGCGACCGGTCACCCCCACCAAACCTGCAGGCGCGACGGTCACCCCCACCAAACCCGCAGGGGCCGCCGCAGGCACCCGCACCGCCCCCGTTCCCGCAGGCCAGACACATTGTCAGTCCCGAGGTGCAGGATGGACACATGGTCAGTTCACACCGAGCCCTGGACGGCTTCTCCCCCGCGACCCGCGGCTGGTTCGCGGGTGCCTTCGACGCGCCCACCGCCGCCCAGGCGGGCGCCTGGCAGGCCATCGCGGCGGGCTCGGACGTACTGGTCGTAGCTCCCACCGGCTCCGGCAAGACCCTGGCCGCCTTCCTGGCCGCACTCGACCAGCTGGCCTCGACACCCCCACCCGCCGACCCCAAGAAGCGCTGCCGGGTCCTGTACGTCTCCCCGCTCAAGGCCCTCGCCGTCGACGTGGAACGCAACCTCCGCAGCCCCCTGACCGGCATCCGCCAGGAATCCGTCCGTCTGGGCCGCCCAGAACCGGAGGTCAAGGTGGGTATCCGCTCCGGCGACACCCCCGCCGCCGAGCGCCGCGCGCTGTCCACCCGGCCCCCGGACATCCTGATCACCACCCCGGAGTCCCTGTTCCTGATGCTGACGTCAGCCACGCGCGAGGCGCTGACCGGCATCGAAACGGTGATCCTGGACGAGGTCCACGCCGTCGCCGGCACCAAGCGCGGCGCCCACCTCGCGCTCTCCCTGGAGCGCCTGGACGAACTCCTCCCGAGGCCGGCCCGCCGCATCGGCCTCTCGGCGACGGTCCGCCCGGTCGACGAGGTCGCCCGCTATCTCTCCCCCCGCCGCAAGGTGGAGATCGTCCAACCCAAGTCCGGCAAGGAGTTCGACCTCTCGGTCGTCGTCCCGGTCGAGGACCTGGGCGAACTGGGCGGCTCCCCGGTCGCCGACAGCAGCGATGGCGCGGAACGCCCGTCGATCTGGCCGCACGTCGAGGAGCGCATCGCCGACCTCGTCCAGGCGCACCGCTCGACGATCGTGTTCGCCAACTCCCGCCGCCTCGCGGAACGGCTCTGCAACCGGCTGAACGAGATCGCCTACGAGCGAGCCACCGGCGAACCCCTGGACGAGCATCATGCCCCCGCCGAACTCATGGGCGGCTCGGGCGCGGCACAGGGCGCGCCCCCGGTCATCGCCCGCGCCCACCACGGCTCGGTCTCCAAGGAGCAGCGCGCCCTCGTCGAGGAGGACCTCAAGGCCGGCCGCCTGCCCGCCGTGGTGGCGACCTCCAGCCTCGAACTCGGCATCGACATGGGCGCGGTCGACCTCGTCATCCAGGTCGAGTCGCCGCCCTCCGTGGCCTCCGGCCTCCAGCGCGTCGGCCGCGCGGGGCACCAGGTCGGAGCCGTCTCCACCGGCGTGGTCTTCCCGAAGTACCGCGGCGACCTGGTCCAGGCGGCGGTGGTCACCGAACGGATGCGCACCGGCTCCATCGAGTCCCTCAGGGTGCCCGCCAACCCCCTGGACGTCCTCGCGCAGCAACTCGTCGCGATGACCTCGATGGACACCTGGCAGCTGGACGACCTGCTCACCATGGTCCGCCAGGCCGCCCCTTTCGCCTCGCTCCCCGAGTCCGCCTTCACGGCCGTCCTCGACATGCTCGCCGGCCGCTACCCGTCCGACGCCTTCGCGGAACTGCGTCCGCGCGTGGTCTGGGACCGGGTGGCCGGGACGATCACCGGCCGCCCCGGCGCCCAGCGCCTGGCCGTGACCTCCGGCGGCACGATTCCCGACCGCGGCCTCTTCGGAGTCTTCCTCGCGGGCTCCGACCCGAAGAAGGGCGGCGGCCGGGTCGGTGAACTCGACGAGGAGATGGTCTACGAGTCCCGAGTCGGCGATGTCTTCACCCTCGGCACCAGCTCGTGGCGTATCGAGGACATCACCCGCGACCGCGTCCTGGTCTCGCCCGCCCCCGGCGTCCCGGGCAGGCTCCCGTTCTGGAAGGGCGACCAGCTGGGCCGCCCGCTCGAACTGGGCCGCGCGGTGGGGGCGTTCCTCCGCGAGGTCGGATCCCTCCCCCAGGAGGACGCCCGCCTCCGCCTTCTCGCCGCGGGCCTGGACGCCTGGGCCGCCGACAACGTCCTGTCCTACCTGGCCGAGCAGCGCGAGGCCTGCGGCCACATCCCGGACGACCGCACGATCGTCGTGGAGCGCTTCCGTGACGAGCTCGGCGACTGGCGGGTCGTGGTGCACTCTCCCTTCGGCGCCCAGGTGCACGCCCCGTGGGCCCTTGCCCTCGGCGCCAAGCTCTCCGAGCGGTACGGCATGGACGCCCAGGTCATGCACGCCGACGACGGCATCGTCCTCCGGCTGCCCGACGCCGACCTGATGGGCCTGGACCTGCTCGACCAGGCGCCCGTGAAGGCGGGCACGGAGTACGACGCGGAGCAGGCACCCGTCGGAGCGGCGGACGTCGTCTTCGACAAGGGCGAGGTCGACCAGGTCGTCACCGACCAGGTCGGCGGCTCGGCGCTGTTCGCGTCCCGCTTCCGCGAGTGCGCGGCGCGCGCGCTGCTGCTGCCCCGCCGCAGCCCGGGCAAGCGCACGCCGCTGTGGCAGCAACGCCAGCGTGCATCCCAACTGCTCCAGGTGGCAAGCGAGTTCGGCTCGTTCCCGATCGTCCTGGAGGCGGTCCGCGAGTGCCTCCAGGACGTCTTCGACGTCCCTGGCCTGGTCGAGCTGATGGGCGACCTGGAGTCCCGCAAGGTCCGCCTCGTCGAGGTCACCACCCCCGAGCCCTCCCCCTTCGCACGCTCCCTCCTCTTCGGGTACGTCGCCCAGTTCCTGTACGAGGGAGACTCACCGCTCGCCGAGCGCCGCGCCGCCGCTCTCTCCCTGGACTCGCGTCTGCTGGCCGAGCTGCTCGGTCAGGCGGAGCTGCGCGAACTGCTCGACGCCGAGGTGCTGACCGAGCTGGAGCAGGAGCTCCAGTGGCTCACCGAGGACCGCCGTGTCAAGGACGCCGAGGGAGTCGCCGACCTGCTGCGCCTCCTCGGTCCGCTCAGGGACGACGAGCTCGCCGAGCGGGGCGCCGAGCCGCAGTGGGCCCAGGAGCTGGCTGCCGCCCGCCGCGCGATCCGGGTCCGTATCGCCGGCGCCGACCACTGGGCGGCGATCGAGGACGCGGGCCGTCTGCGCGACGCACTGGGCACTGCGCTGCCGGTGGGGGTACCGGAGGCGTTCACGGAGCCCGTCAAGGACCCGTTGGGTGACCTCCTCGCGCGCCATGCGCGCACTCATGGCCCGTTCACGTCGGCCACGGCCGCTGACCGCTTCGGTCTCGGCGTGGCGGTCACCGAGGGCGCTCTCCAGAGGCTCGCGGCGACAGGGAGGGTCGTCCAGGGGGAGTTCCATCCGGCCGGGATCGGCCAGGAGTGGTGCGACGCTACGGTCCTGCGCCGCCTGCGCCGTCGTTCCCTCGCCGCCCTGCGTCACGAACTGGAGCCGGTGTCCCCGCCCGCGCTGGCCCAGTTCCTCCCCCAGTGGCAGCACATCGGCACGGGCCACGGCCTGCGCGGCATCGACGGGCTGGTGCGGGCCGTCGAGCAGTTGCAGGGCGCGTCCGTACCGGCGTCCGCCCTGGAGAAGCTCGTCCTGCCCTCTCGCGTGGCGAACTACACGCCGGCGATGCTCGACGAACTCACCTCCGCCGGAGAGATCGTCTGGGCCGGAGCCGGCTCCCTCCCCGGCAAGGACGGCTGGGTCTCGCTCTATCTGGCGGACGCGGCCCCCTTGCTCCTCCCGCCACCCCACCCCTTGGAGCTCACTGCGCTCCACCAGTCCGCCCTGGAAGCCCTCTCGGGGGGCTACGGCCTGTTCTTCCGCCAGATCGCCGACCAGGTCCGTGCCACCACCCACCCCGACACGACCGACCCCCAACTGGCCGACGTTCTCTGGGACCTGGCCTGGTCCGGCAGGCTCACCAACGACACATTGACCCCCATGCGGTCCCTGCTGGGCTCGGGCCGCACCGCGGGCTCCACGGCCCACCGTGCCAAGCGCACGATCCCGCGCGGGCGCTACGGCTCGCTGACCTCCGCCGCCCGCCCCGCCTCCCGCGGCGGACCACCGACCGTCGCGGGCCGCTGGTCCCGGCTTCCGGACCGCGAGGACGACCCCACGGTGCGTGCCCACGCCCTGGCCCGCGTCCTCCTCGACCGGCACGGCGTGGTGACCCGGGGAGCGGTCGCCGCGGAGGGCGTGGAAGGCGGCTTCTCGGCGGTGTACCGCATCCTGTCCGCCTTCGAGGACAGCGGTCAGGCACGCCGCGGCTATGTGATCGAGGGCCTCGGCGCCGCCCAGTTCGCCATGGACGGCGCGGTCGACCGTCTCCGCGCGGTGGCCAACGCCCGCGACCGCGGCGAATCCCTACCGCTCCCGCCCGGGGCCGACAACACCCCCGGCACCGCTCCGGACAGCTCCGCCCCGTACACCGACTTCGGCCCCGACACCTTCGGCCCCCTTCCGGACCTCTCCCAGGACGCCTTCAGCACACCGGGCCCCGTAGAAACCGGAACCGGCACCGACGGGCAGGACCCCGCGGCCAGACAGAACCGACCCGACGGCCAGACCACCCCCACCGAATCCGACCTCGCCGACGGCCGGCACCCTTTCCCCGCCCCCACCTCGCGCAGCGAATGGACCTCCCCCCGCGACCTCGCCCCACAGACCGGCCCGTACAACCCCTCCAACTCGTACACCCCGTACAGCTCTACGCCGACCGGCCGCCGCCCTCGCCCCACGCCCGACTCCCGAGCCGTCGTCCTCGCCGCCGCCGATCCCGCGAACGCGTACGGCGCGGCTCTCCCCTGGCCGGAACCCCCGACGGGCGCCGGACACAAGCCGGGCCGCAAGGCGGGCTCTTTGGTGGTATTGGTCGACGGCGAGTTGACGCTCTACATGGAGCGGGGCGGCAAGACGCTGCTGGCCTGGCCCGCCGACCGGGACGGCACAGCCACCGACGACCCCCGCCTGCGATCCGCGGCCGAGTCCCTCGCCACGGCCGCGAAGGCCGGCTCCCTGGGCACGGTCACCGTGGAACGCGTCAACGGCGCCTCGGCCCTGACGTCCCCCTTCGGCACCCTTCTGGAAGGAGCGGGCTTCATCGCCACCCCACGCGGCCTACGCCTGCGAGCGTGACCCTGGGACAAGACCGGAGCCCCCGGTCATCCGCCCGCGAGGAGGCGTGCCAAGCACCGCCTACCAGGCACGCCCCGCCCCCACCGTGCCACCCTTGACCCATGCCCGAAGGAGACACGGTCTGGCAGGCCGCGAGGCGGCTGCACACCGCCCTCGCCGGCAAGGTGCTGACCCGTAGCGACCTGCGGGTCCCCAAGTACGCCACCGCGGACCTCACCGGCCGCACCGTCCTGGACGTCACCCCGCGCGGCAAGCATCTCCTCGCCCGCGTCGAGGGCGGTCTCACCCTCCACTCGCATCTGCGGATGGACGGCTCCTGGAAGGTGTACGCCAACGACCAACGCTGGACCGGCGGCCCCACCCACCAGATCCGCGCGGTCCTCGCAACCGCCGACCGCACGGCCGTCGGCTACCGCCTCCCCGTCCTCGAACTCCTCCGCACGGCCGACGAACACCGCGCGGTCGGTCACCTCGGCCCCGACCTTCTGGGCCCGGACTGGGACCCGGACCAGGCCCTGGCCAACCTCCTCTCCGACCCCACCCGCCCCCTCGGTGAGGCCCTGCTCGACCAGCGCAATCTCGCCGGGATCGGCAACGTCTACAAGAGCGAGCTGTGCTTCCTCCTCGGCGTCACCCCCTGGCTGCCCGTCGCCGCCCTCCCCGGCGACCGCGCCGCGCATCTGCCAGTGCTCGCCAAGAAGCTCCTGGAGGCCAACCGGGACCGTCCTGCCCGTATCACCACGGGCCGCCGCGGCCAGGACCTGTTCGTGTACGGCCGCGCACCCCGGCCCTGCCTCCGCTGCCGTACGCCCATCCGCGTGGCCGACCAGGGCGACGGTTCCCGCGAACGCCCCACGTACTGGTGCCCGACCTGCCAGCCCGGACCCGCTCCGGCCCCGGGCACCCACCGAACACCCCAACCCCGACCCACTCGTTCCCGCACCGCCCCGTACGACTGATTGACGACCCGTCAGAAACCCTCGTACCGTCCCCTCATGGCCGTCAGCGCGTACGACCTCACCGGACGCACCGCCTTCGTCACCGGCGCCGCCGGCGGCATCGGCCGCGCGTCCGCCGTCCTGCTGGCCCGGGCCGGCGCCACCGTGCACTGCGCGGACCTCGACGCACCCGGCCTCGAGGAGACGGCGAGGAGCGTCAAGGACGTGGGAGGCACCGCCCACACCCATCACCTCGACGTCACCGACCGCGACCAGCTCCGCCAGGCCGTCTCCTCCTGCGGGCGTCTCGACGTGATGGCCGCGATCGCCGGGATCATGCACAGCAGCCCGGTCCTGGAGACCCGCGACGAGGACCTCGACCGGGTGCTGAACGTCAATCTCAAGGGCGTGCTGCACTCCTGTCAGGAGGCCGCCCGGCTGATGCTCGCCGGGGACGTCAGGGGCAGCATCGTCACCATGGCCTCGGGCGCCGTGGACACGGGAGGCGCCGGGCTGTTCTGTTACGGCGCGGCCAAGGCGGCCGTCGTCCAGCTGACGAAGACGCTGGCGACCGAGGTCGGCCGGCACGGCATCCGGGTCAACGCGGTCGCGCCGGGCTGGATCCGCACCCCTATGACCGACCGCCACGACGCCGAGGCACAGGCGCACACCGAGTCGCTGATGGCCCGCATGTCACCGCTGGGCCGGGTCGGTGAACCCGAGGACATCGCCCACGCCGTGCTCTACCTGGCGTCCGACGCCTCAGCCTTCACGACGGGCCAGATCCTGCGTCCGAACGGCGGGGTGGCCATGCCCTGGTAGCCCCATCGGGAGATGCCTCCGCGGACCCGCCGGAACCCGTTCCCGACGGCCCACCCGAAGACACCCCCGCGCCCCCACCGGGACCGGTTCCCGATCACCCACCCGGGGACGCCCCCACACCTCCACGCGGACCATCCCCCGAACACCCACCCGCAGACGCCGCCCCGCCCCCTCCGGGAGACGCCCCCGCGCCCCCACCGGGACCGGCTCCCGAACACCCACCCACAGCTCCCGAGACGCCGTCACCCGCAGCCGCCCCAGCCGCCCCCGCGGCCCCGCCCCACAATGCCGCTCCTGCTTCCCCTCCCGGCAACGCAGCGGGAGGCCCTGCCGACCGCAACACCCGCCCCCACCGGCCCGCGGCCAGAGCACCCGCGGCCCGTGCCTTCGGTACACAGTGCACCGGCAGCAGACTCAACCCCCACCCGCCGGCCGCGACCGCCCCCTCCAGCACCCCCGCGTCCGGCGCCAGCACGAGCCGCAGCACAGCCCACCACCACACTGACCCGAGCCCCAGAACCGCCCCGAGAAAAGCCCAGGAGCTCCAACTCCAGGAGCGCGAGGAACCCCCGCATCCCCGAGAGCCCCAAAACCGCCCAGCCGCCAAGGCCTCCCGGATCCGCCCAGCCCCCCACCCGGGCCACCCAGCTATCGGCCGTGCCATGGACCCACCTCCAGCCCGACGCTAGACCGCAGTCCACTCCCGCAGGGAGGGCGCACTGGCGGCACACGGTCGCAGGCGGCACTCGCTCACCCCGGGGTCCACGATGCACGAAAGCCCCGACCGACGCCTCTCCAGATGATCTGTTTCCGGATCATCCGAAGAAACCCCGGCCGGGGCCCGCACACTTCTCAGCGCATCGTCAGCTCATGCGCACGCCCGCGCGATGTCACGCGGCGACCACGTCAACCGCTTCGGCGGGCGCCTTGATGGTCACCCGTTCCGGTGGCACACCGGCCACCGAGACGGAACCCAGCATCGGGCGAACCGGCGTGGTCACAGGCTCGCTGGGGGTGGCCGCAGCAGATCGGGCCAGCTCGGCGAGGGCGAGCTCATCGCTCACTTCCCGCATGAGCTCGGACATCCGTACGTCCAACGCGTCGCAGATGGCGGAGAGCAGCTCAGAGGAAGCCTCCTTCTGCCCCCGCTCCACCTCGGAGAGATAGCCGAGTGAGACTCGGGCGGACGAGGAGACTTCGCGCAGAGTACGGCCCTGGCGCTGGCGCTGCCGACGCAGCACGTCACCCAGCAGGCGACGGAGCAGGATCATCGGTGGCTCCCTCCTCGGACCGCGTAGCCGCATCCTTCTCGCCCCACCGTACCGCCTTGCGCCGCGGCCGTGCGGGGAGCGATGTCGTGTTCACTCAGGGCTGCAAACATCAAAACCCCCCGTTCCGTTCCGTATCCTGTGCCCGCTCATTCCCGGTCTGTTCGCTCGCAAGCCCCTCCAGGAGCAGTGCGAGTACGCTCCGTACACTCTCCATACGAATTTCCGCCCGGTCGCCGTTCAACCGCAGCGCCGTCACTTTCCCGCCACCGGTATTCCCGAAATTCGGGGCGGACGGCCCGTCGACGGCCACGAAAACCGTGCCGACGGGCTTGCCGTCCTGCGGTTCCGGCCCGGCGACTCCGGTGGTCGCGATGCCCCAGTCGGCGCCGAGCGCCTTACGCACTCCGGCCGCCATCTGGGCCGCGACCTGCGGATCCACCGCTCCGCGCTCCGCCAGGAGAGTGGCGTCGACATCCAGCA
Organism: Streptomyces sp. NPDC050997; assembly: GCF_040660135.1. Taxonomy (NCBI): domain Bacteria; kingdom Bacillati; phylum Actinomycetota; class Actinomycetes; order Kitasatosporales; family Streptomycetaceae; genus Streptomyces; species Streptomyces sp. NPDC050997. The sequence continues at coordinate 17,354 of NZ_JBFAGK010000016.1, read as the reverse complement.
GTCGCTGTTTGAGTTCGGTGGCGTACGCGGTCACCGAGCCTCGAAAAGCAAGGGAGGCTCCGGGGACCGCTGTGACTTCCGCCGCAACCAATCCGCCGGTGAGCGACTCGGCGACAGCGAGCGTCTCACCCCTCACCGTGAGTAGTCGTACCACTTCGGTGGCCGCGGAACTCACGCTTCCGACTCCTCCAACGCCGCCTTGCGCTCGGCGATTCCCTGCCGACGCAGCACAATGGCCTGTCTCACATAGTCGAGCCCGGTCACGACGGTCAATACGACCGCCGCCGCCATCACCCAGAACCTCAGGGTCGCCAGCCACCCCGTCAGCGCCAGGACATACATCCCGACGGCCACGCCCTGCGTGAGGGTCTTCAGCTTGCCGCCTCGGCTCGCCGGGATGACGCCGTACCGGATGACAAGAAAACGCAACACCGTGATCCCGAGTTCCCGGCCGAGGATGACGGTTGTCACCCACCACGGCAGGTCGCCGAGCGCGGACAGACAGATCAGCGCCGCACCCATGATCGCCTTGTCGGCGATGGGGTCGGCGATCTTCCCGAAGTCGGTGACGAGGTCGTACGTCCGCGCCAGATGCCCGTCGAACAGGTCGGTGATCATGGCGATGGCGAAGGCCGCCCAGGCGAGCGAGCGCCACGCCGGGTCGTATCCGCCCTCGGCCAACAGCAGCGCCACGAAACCCGGCACGAGGAGCAGCCGGAGCATGGTCAGCAGGTTGGCGATGTTCCAGACACTGGCCTGGTTGGTGGCCGCGGCCGCGATCTTCCTGCCACGCGCGGCTTTCGCATCAGCATCGGCACCAGCACCGGAGGCGCCGACGGCACCGGAAGGACCGGAGACCCCGGACGCACCAGGCGCACCGGAAGGACCAGAGACCGCACCGGCGGCACCGGGCGCGGTCGGAGCACCCGAGGCCGAAGCAGCCGCGCCCGCAGCCGCGCCCGCGGTCGCACCCGCTGTCGCACCCTTGGCGGCGGAGGAGCCACCCGCGGCGGACGCCGGTACTCCGGTCATCTGGCCTCCTCCTCACTACACACGAGCAAGCCCTGCAGAGGCTCGGCCACCAGGTCTACACCCTCGGTACCGACCACCTTCGCCTCGACGATACGGCCGACGCTCAGTCCTTCGCCGCTCGTGAGCAGCACCTGGCCGTCGGTCTCCGGCGCCTGGTGCGCGCCGCGGCCGTAGACACCCTCGTCGTCGATCGATTCCACGAGCACCTGCACGGTCTCGCCCACACGCTCCTCGGACCGCTGGGAGACGAGTTCCTCGGCGAGCCGGGAGACCCGCGCGAGCCGCTCGGCGACGACGTCCTCGTGCAGCTTGTTCTCGTAGGTCGCCGCTTCCGTGCCGTCCTCGTCGGAGTACCCGAAGACACCGATCGCGTCCAGCCTCGCGCCGCTCAGGAAGCGCTCCAGCTCGGCCAGGTCGTCCTCGGTCTCCCCGGGGAAGCCCACGATGAAGTTGGAGCGCACGCCCGCCTGGGGGGCCTTGTTCCGGATGGTGTCGAGCAGTTCCAGGAAGCGGTCGGTGTCACCGAAGCGACGCATCGCGCGCAGCACGTCGGGTGCGGAGTGCTGGAAGGACAGGTCGAAGTACGGCGCCACGTTGGGCGTGGAGGTGAGGACGTCGATCAGCCCGGGCCGCATCTCGGCCGGCTGGAGGTAGCTGACACGCACCCGCTCGATGCCGTCGACCTCGGCGAGCTCGGGCAGCAGCGACTCCAGCAGGCGGATGTCGCCGAGGTCCTTGCCGTAGGACGTGTTGTTCTCGGAGACCAGCATGATCTCCTTGACGCCCTGCTCGCCCAGCCAGCGCGTTTCGTTCAGGACATCGGAGGGCCGACGCGAGATGAATGAGCCGCGGAAGGACGGGATCGCGCAGAAGGTACAGCGCCGGTCGCAGCCGGAGGCGAGCTTCACCGAGGCGACCGGGGCGCCGTCCAGACGGCGGCGCAGCGGCGCGCGTGGCCCTGAGGCCGGAGCGAGACCTTCCGGAAGATCGGCGAGGGCGACCGGGGCATCCTGCTCGGACGGCCCGTGGCCCGGCAGTGCGACGGACGCCGCCGAGTCCTGCCGCTCGGCCGGGCTGATCGGCAGCAGCTTGCGCCGGTCACGGGGGGTGTGCGAGGCGTGGATGCCGCCGTTCAGGATGGTCTGCAGGCGGTCGGAGATGTCGGCGTAGTCGTCGAAGCCGAGCACCCCGTCGGCCTCGGGGAGAGCCTCGGCGAGGTCCTTGCCGTAGCGCTCGGCCATGCAGCCCACCGCCACGACGGCCTGGGTTCTGCCCTGCCCCTTGAGGTCGTTGGCCTCCAGGAGGGCGTCGACGGAGTCCTTCTTGGCGGCGTCGACGAAGCCGCACGTGTTGACGACCGCGACGTCCGCGTCGGAGGCGTCCTCCACGAGGTCCCAGCCGTCCGCCTCCAAGCGGCCTGCGAGCTCCTCCGAGTCCACCTCGTTACGGGCGCAGCCAAGGGTGACGAGTGCGACGGTACGGCGTTCAGGCATGGGCTCAAGACTACTTCGTCCCGCTGACACCCCATGTCGAAGGGGGCCGACCGATCTCGGCCGACCCCCTTCCTCACCCCAGCGCCCCTGACCGACACCGGAGCGTTCTCACCCGACCTGGGGGTCGCCCTTCGTGTACGTGAGCCGCTCCACGGCCCCGGGCTGGAAGTCGTCCTCGATCTTCTTGCCGTTCACATACAGCTGGATCGCGCCCGCGTCACCGAGGACGAGGTTGACCTTGTCGCTGTCCTGGAAGGTCTTGGACTCGCCCTGCTTGAGCAGTCCGTCGAACAGGAGTCGGCCGTTGTGATCCTTGGCGGAGATCCAGCTCTTGCCGTCGGCGGCGCTGACCTGGACGGTCACCTTGTCCTGGGGCGCGGCCGCGATGGCACTGTCCGAGGAGTCCGGCTTCGGGGCCTCGGGCTTGTCGTTCTTCGGAGTGGGCGAGGCGTTCTTGCTGGTCGAGGGCTTGACACCCTCGGCGACCTGCGTATTCGCGCCTCCGTCGTCGCCACCGCCCTTGACTGCGGTGAACCCGACGAAAGCTACGACGGCGACGATCGCGGCGACCATGGCCGCGGTCCAGTTGGGCCCGCGCCGCTCCGGCCGGATACGCTCCGCCTCGAACAGAGGTGCGGCGGGCGTGGGAGCCGGACGCCCACCATGGTCGGCGTCGAATTGGGCGATCAGCGGGGCAGGGTCCAGCTGGACGGCCTTGGCCAGGGTCCTGATGTGCCCGCGGGCGTACACGTCTCCGCCGCACGGACCGAAGTCGTCCGCCTCGATGGCGTGCACGATGGGCAGGCGGACCCTGGTGACGGAACTGACGTCGTCGACCGTCAGCCCGGCCGCGATACGTGCCTGCTGGAGGACACGACCGACCGAGAGGTGGGCTTCCTCACGGTCGTCTTCGAACGGACGCTCGTCTTCAGGGGAGTTGCCGAGGGACACGGGGGCGCCTTTCGAGCGTTTTAGCCGCCTGTGCTGGAGGTTCAGTCTATGGGGGGTACAAAAGGGTGGGGCAACCGGACGGTGGGACTTTGTACGCCATCGGTATGGCCGGACACGCCGCTGGCGGGACAGTATCTTTCGCTTCCCTCAACTTGACGTACGCCGAAGGGAAACGGTTGCTCAATGATCCCTTACGAGTGAGTCACGATCGAACACCCATCTTGGGGTTCTCTCTAAGCCTCCCCGCGGATCACCGCGAGCACGCCGTCCAGCTCGTCAGGCTTCACAAGAACGTCACGAGCTTTTGAGCCTTCGGTCGGTCCGACGATCCCCCGGGACTCCATCAGGTCCATGAGCCGCCCGGCCTTCGCGAAGCCGACCCGCAACTTCCGCTGCAGCATCGACGTCGACCCGAACTGGGTGGAGACGACCAGCTCGGCCGCCTGGCACAGCAGGTCGAGGTCGTCGCCGATCTCCTCGTCGATCTCCTTCTTCTGCTTGGTGCCCACGGTGACGTCTTCCCGGAAGACCGGCGTCATCTGGTCCTTGCAGTGCTGGACGACGGCCGAGACCTCTTCCTCGGTCACGAAGGCGCCCTGCATACGGGTCGGCTTGTTGGCCCCCATCGGCAGGAACAGCCCGTCGCCCTTGCCGATCAGCTTCTCGGCACCGGGCTGATCGAGGATGACCCGCGAGTCGGCGAGCGAGGACGTGGCGAAGGCGAGCCGGGACGGCACGTTCGCCTTGATCAGACCGGTGACGACGTCGACCGAGGGCCGCTGGGTGGCGAGCACCAGGTGGATACCGGCCGCGCGCGCGAGCTGCGTGATGCGCACGATGGAGTCCTCCACGTCCCGCGGCGCGACCATCATCAGGTCGGCGAGCTCGTCGACGATCACCAGCAGATACGGATACGGCGAGAGCTCCCGCTCGCTGCCCTCAGGAGGCTTGGCCTTCCCTTCGCGCACAGCGCGGTTGAAGTCGTCGATGTGCCGGTACCCGTACGCCGCCAGGTCGTCGTACCGAAGGTCCATCTCCCGTACGACCCACTGGAGTGCCTCAGCGGCCCGCTTGGGGTTGGTGATGATCGGCGTGATCAGGTGCGGGATGCCCTCGTAGACGGTCAGCTCGACGCGCTTGGGGTCGACCAGGATCATCCGGACGTCCTCGGGTGTCGCCCGCATCATGACCGAGGTGATCAGGCAGTTGATGCAGGAGGACTTGCCGGAACCGGTCGCGCCGGCGACCAGCACGTGCGGCATCTTCGCCAGCGAGTGCATGACGTAACCGCCCTCGACGTCCTTGCCGAAGGCGACCAGCATCGGATCGTCGTCCTCGGCGGACTCGGCCAGCCGGAGCACGTCACCGAGGTTGACCATCTCGCGGTCCGTGTTCGGGATCTCGATGCCGACGGCCGACTTGCCGGGGATCGGGCTGATGATCCGCACATCCGGAGAGGCGACGGCGTACGCGATGTTCTTGGCGAGAGCCGTGATCCGCTCGACCTTCACGGCGGGTCCGAGCTCGACCTCGTAGCGCGTGACCGTCGGCCCACGGGTGAAGCCTGTGACGGAGGCGTCGACCTTGAACTCGGTGAAGACGGTCGTGAGCGAGGCGACCACCGCGTCGTTGGCCGCGCTGCGCGCCTTGCCGGGGCCACCGCGCGTGAGGAGGTCGAGCGAGGGCAGCGCGTACGTGATGTCGCCGGACAACTGAAGCTGCTCGGCCCGCGACGGCAGCTCGCGCGGCTCGCTGGGCGGCGACTTCGTGAAGTCCCGCACCTCCCCCTTGCGGGGCGTCTCGAGCTTCTCCTGCTTGGGCCGCGACGCCGGCGCCGGTACGGGCGTCGGCGTCGGTGTCGTCTCCTCGCGGTCCCCGACGCTCACCCCCTGGGTGAGGTCGGCGACGATCGGCGAGGGCGGCATGCCGTTCATGACGGCACCGTCGAGCGCCGCGGCGGCGGCCGCGGCGACGTCCACGGCGTCCAGGGGACGGCTCATGTCGGGCTGCGGCACGGCCGAGCGCCGAGGACGACCGCGGCGCTTGGAGAGCGCGTCCTGCTCCGCGCTGTCGGGGTCGTACGCCGCCGGGTCGGAGCCGCGCCTGCGGGTGCGCGCGGGCAGCGCCTCGCGCCACTGCTCGTCGTACCGCTCGTCGTCCTCGCCCAGCTCGTCCTCGACCGGGTCGTGGACGATGCCGAGCTTCATACCGAGCAGCCGCAACCGCTGCGGAATGGCGTTGACCGGAGTCGCCGTGACCACGAGCAGCCCGAAGACCGAGAGCAGCACGAGCAGCGGTACGGCGAGGACGTCGCCCATGGTGTACGTCAGCGGGGTGGCCGCTCCCCAGCCGATGAGGCCGCCGGCGTCCCTTATCGCCTGCATGCCCGCGCTGCGGGCGGGCGAGCCGCAGGCGACGTGGACCTGGCCGAGCACGCCGATGACGAGCGCGGACAGACCGATCACGATGCGCCCGTTGGCCTCGGGCTGTTCGGGATGCCGGATGAACCGTACGGCGATGACCGCGAGCAGTATCGGCACGAGCAGGTCGAGCCGGCCGAAGGCTCCGGTCACCAGCATCTCGACGAGGTCGCCGACGGGGCCGCGCAGGTTCGACCAGGTGCCGGCGGCGACGATCAGCGCGAGGCCGAGCAGCAGCAGCGCGACACCGTCCTTGCGGTGGGCGGGGTCGAGGTTCTTCGCGCCCTGCCCTATCCCGCGGAACACCGCGCCGACGGCGTGCGCGAGGCCGAGCCAGACGGCACGGACGAGGCGGTAGATGCCCCCGGTCGGGCTGGGCGCCGGCCTCGGGGGCGCGGCTTTCTTCGCCGCGGCCTTCCTGGCGGGCGCCTTCTTCGAGGGCGCCTTTTTCGCAGCGGCCCTCTTCGCCGGAGCCTTCGCCGGAGCGGCCGCCTTCTTGGCGGGCTTCTTGGCTGCGGAGGGACGTGAGGCCATAGGTGTGAGGTTACCGGTGGAGACGACAGCGGACACGTGTGCCCACAGCTTCACCCGTTCGTGTCGCTCATGAAAAGGAGCGGAACTGACGCCCGCTCACGCTCGGTGCCACCAACACCGCGACAGATCCACGCGAAAACGCCATCCGCAGCCGACCGGCCCCGTGGGCCACGCCGACTGCGGCACGCGTCAGTTCTGTGACGGCAGCGCGGGAGAACTCCCGGTGCCCGGCTCCAGCGCGTCCAGCGCGCGCCGCAACCCCGTGAGTTTGCGTTCGAGATGGGCCGCCGTGGCCACCGCCGCCGCGTCCGCGGAATCGTCGTCCAACTGCTTGGACAGCGCCTCGGCCTGTTCCTCGACGGCCGCGAGCCGCGCGGACAGCTCGGCGAGCAGTCCCGCGGGCTCCTTGGCCTCGCCGGCCTCGGACTTGCCGCCCCCGCCCTCCAACTGGAGCCGCAGCAGCGCCGCCTGCTCACGCAGCTGGCAGTTCTTCATGTACAGCTCGACGAACACGGACACCTTGGCGCGCAGCACCCAGGGATCGAACGGCTTCGAGATGTAGTCGACCGCGCCCGCCGCGTATCCGCGGAAGGTGTGATGCGGTCCGTGGTTGATCGCGGTGAGGAAGATGATCGGGATGTCCCGGGTCCTCTCCCGCCGCTTGATGTGCGCGGCCGTTTCGAATCCGTCCATACCCGGCATCTGGACATCCAGAAGAATGACCGCGAAGTCGTCCGTGAGCAGCGCCTTGAGCGCTTCCTCCCCGGACGATGCCCGCACCAGCGTCTGATCGAGCGCAGAGAGGATGGCCTCCAGCGCCAGCAGATTCTCCGGCCGGTCATCGACCAGGAGGATCTTGGCCTTCTGCACCATGGCCCGCCCTCCTCGCCCCGGCGTGGGGCCTCCCCTGTCCGCAGGACTCGGGGTGACGTCGACCGACGCCGCCCCCGGGGGCGACTCCCTTGCGCCGCCCGTCCTTGTGCCGGTCATCGTAGCCGCACCCCGCCTGTCGCCACACCCTGTCACCGTGATGTCACTGTGCACATAGCAGAAACGCAGCGCAAGACCAGAAGGTTCCCCGAATCCCGTACTTCTACACGACTCCGGCCACCCTGAGTCAGCAACTCCGGGCATCCGCCGAAGGTTCCCGCCACATGGGCACAAAGCCCGAACACGGCCCGACCGTTCCCATCACTCCTCAATGTTCACCGGTCACTCTCCACGCATCCACTGATCCATCACCGACAGCAGGTGATCGGGATCAACCGGCTTGGTGACGTAGTCGGAGGCACCCGACTCGATCGCCTTCTCCCGGTCGCCCTTCATGGCCTTCGCGGTCAGCGCGATGATCGGCAGCCCGGCGAACTGCGGCATCCTGCGGATCGCCGTGGTCGTCGCGTAGCCGTCCATCTCGGGCATCATGATGTCCATCAGGACGACCGCCACGTCGTCGTGCTGCTCCAGCACCTCGATGCCCTCGCGGCCGTTCTCGGCGTACAGCACGGACAGCCCGTGCTGTTCGAGGACGCTGGTCAGCGCGAAGACATTACGGATGTCGTCGTCGACGATCAGCACCTTCTCCCCGCCGAACCGGATGCCGCGGCGCGGCTTGGGTGTCGCCTCCTGCTCCGTGACCGTCGGCCACTGCTCCAGCTGCGCGTGCCGCTGTTCGATCTCCTGCACGGGCCTGCGGCGGCGCCGGAAGAGCGCGGCTGCGCCGTTCTGCGTCTCCCGGTACGACTTCACCTCGGCCGGCGTCTCGACCTCCACGTCGGACAGCTCGATCGACTCGGGCAGCCCCAAGGCGGACGCCACGAGGTCACCGGCCTCCAGCGCGGGCGCGAGCTGCTGATAGCCCTGCGGCGGCAGTTCGCTCGGGTACAGCGGCAAATACAGCGTGAACGTCGATCCACGCCCCGTCTCGCTCTGCGCGTGGATCTCACCGCCGAGCAACTGCGCGATCTCCCGCGAGATCGACAGCCCCAGACCGGTACCGCCGTACTTGCGACTCGTCGTACCGTCCGCCTGCTTGAACGCCTCGAAGATCACCCGCATCTTGCTGGCCGCGATCCCGATACCGGTGTCGGTCACCGAGAACGCGATCAGGTCGCCGCCCGGGTCCCGCAGCGAACCGGTTTCCAGGAGCTGCTCGCGGATCGCCACCGGCACATCCCGGCCCGCCGGCCTGATGACCAGTTCGACCGCCCCGGAGTCGGTGAACTTCACCGCGTTGGACAGCAGGTTGCGCAGCACCTGGAGCAGCCGCTGTTCGTCGGTGTGCAGCGTGGCGGGCAGCTCCGGCGACACCCGCACGGACAGGTCCAGGCCCTTCTCCGCGGTCAGCGGCCGGAAGGTGGCCTCCACGTAGTCGACGAGCTGGACCAGCGCGATACGCGTCGGTGAGACGTCCATCTTGCCCGCCTCGACCTTCGACAGGTCCAGGATGTCGTTGATCAGCTGGAGCAGGTCGGAACCGGCCCCGTGGATCGTCTCGGCGAACTCGACCTGCTTCGGGGAGAGGTTCCCCTCGGCGTTGTCGGCGAGCAGCTTGGCCAGGATCAGCAGCGAGTTGAGCGGCGTCCGCAGCTCGTGCGACATGTTCGCGAGGAACTCGCTCTTGTAGCGCATCGACACGGCGAGCTGCTCGGCGCGCTCCTCCAGGACCTGGCGCGCCTCCTCGATCTCGGTGTTCTTGACCTCGATGTCCCGGTTCTGCTGGGCCAGCAGCTCGGCCTTCTCCTCGAGTTCGGCGTTCGAGGCCTGGAGGGCCTTCTGTCGGTTCTCCAACTCGGCGGACCGCTCGCGGAGTTGCTCGGTGAGCTCCTGCGACTGCTTCAGCAGCACCTCGGTCTTGGTGTTGACGGAGATGGTGTTGACGCTGGTCGCGATCATCTCGGCGATCTGGTTGAGGAAATCCCTCTGAATCTGCGTAAAGGGAGTGAAGGAGGCCAACTCGATGACTCCGAGCACCTTGCCCTCGAACAGCACCGGAAGGACGATCACTTGTGCGGGCGGCGCCTCCCCGAGACCGGAGGAGATCTTGAGATAGCCGCTGGGCGCGTTCTCCACCAGGATCGTGCGCTTCTCCTGGGCGGCCGTCCCGATGAGCGCCTCACCCGGCCGGAACGACGTCGGCATGGAGCCCATCGAGTAGCCGTACGACCCGAGCATGCGCAGTTCGTACGCGTCCTCGCTCTCGGCGCGGATGTCCTTTCCGTCGAGGAGCGGCATCGCGAGGAAGAACGCGCCGTGCTGCGCGGACACCACCGGCGTGAGCTCGCTCATGATCAGGGAGGCCACGTCCGCCAGGTCGCGGCGGCCCTGCATCAGCGCGGAGATACGGGCCAGGTTGCCCTTGAGCCAGTCCTGCTCCTTGTTGGCGATCGTGGTGTCGCGGAGGTTGGCGATCATCTTGTTGATGTAGTCCTGGAGTTCCTGGATCTCGCCGGACGCGTCCACGTCGATCTTCAGGTTCAGGTCGCCGCGGGTCACCGCGGTCGCCACGCGCGCGATGGCACGCACCTGCCGGGTCAGGTTCCCGGCCATCTCGTTCACCGACTCGGTGAGGTCGCGCCAGGTGCCGTCGACGTCACGCACGCGCGCCTGACCACCCAACTGGCCTTCCGTGCCCACCTCGCGGGCGACTCGGGTGACCTCCTCGGCGAACGAGGACAGCTGGTCGACCATGGTGTTGATCGTCGTCTTGAGTTCGAGGATCTCACCGCGCGCGTCGATGTCGATCTTCTTGGTCAGGTCACCCTTGGCGATGGCCGTGGTCACCATGGCGATGTTCCGCACCTGACCGGTCAGGTTGGACGCCATCTGGTTCACCGACTCGGTGAGGTCCTTCCACGTACCGGCCACACCGGGCACCCGCGCCTGCCCGCCCAGGATGCCGTCCGTGCCCACCTCGCGGGCCACCTTGGTGACCTGGTCGGCGAACGAACTCAGCGTCTTCACCATGGTGTTGAAGGTGTCGGCGAGCTGAGCGACCTCACCGCGCGCCTCGATCGTCACCGTCCGCGTCAGATCACCGTTGGCGACCGCCGCGGCGACCTGGGAGATGTTCCGCACCTGCACGGTCAGGTTGTTGGCCATCAGGTTGACGTTGTCGGTGAGGTCCTTCCAGATGCCCGTGACACCCGACGCGTGCGCCTGACCGCCCAGGATGCCCTCGGTACCCACCTCACGGGCCACCCGGGTCACCTGCTCGGCGAACGACGACAGCTGGTCCACCATCGTGTTGACGGTGGTGACGAGTTCGAGGATCTCGCCCTTCGCGTCGACGGTGATCTTCTTCGACAGATCGCCCTTGGCCACCGCGGTGGTGACCTCGGCGATGTTGCGCACCTGGATCGTCAGGTTGTTCGCCATGAAGTTCACGGACTGCGTGAGGTCCTTCCAGGTGCCGGAGACACCCTGTACCTCGGCCTGGCCGCCGAGGATGCCCTCCGTGCCCACCTCACGGGCCACCCTCGTGACCTCTTCGGCGAACGACGACAGCTGGTCCACCATCGTGTTCAGGGTGTTCTTCAGCTCCAGGATCTCCCCGCGCGCGTCCACGGTGATCTTCTGGGACAGGTCACCCCGGGCCACCGCGGTGGCGACCTGCGCGATGTTGCGCACCTGGCCGGTCAGGTTGGACGCCATGCCGTTCACGGAGTCCGTCAGGTCACGCCACACACCGGCGACGCCGGGCACCTGCGCCTGACCGCCGAGCTGCCCGGCCGTGCCCACCTCACGGGCCACCCGGGTCACCTGGTCGGCGAAGGCGGACAGCTGGTCGACCATCGTGTTGATGGTGTTCTTCAGCTCCAGGATCTCGCCGCGCGCGTCGACGTCGATCTTCTGGGACAGGTCACCCCGGGCCACCGCCGTCGTCACCTGGGCGATCTGCCGCACCTGTGAGGTGAGGTTGCCACCCATGAAGTTGACGGAGTCGGTGAGTTCCTTCCACGTACCGGACACGCCCGGCACCACGGCCTGACCGCCCAGCCGTCCCTCGGTGCCCACGTCCCGGGCCATCCGCGTCACCTGGTCGGCGAAGGCCGACAGCTGGTCCACCATCGTGTTCACGGTGTTCTTCAGCTGGAGCATCTCACCGGAGACGTCCACGGTGACCTTCTGCGACAGATCACCGTTGGCCACCGCGGTGGTCACCTGGGCGATGTTCCTCACCTGTCCGGTGAGATTCCGGAACGCCGTGTTGACGGAGTCCGTGAGGTCCTTCCACGTACCGGCGGCCCCCGACACCTGCGCCTGGCCGCCCAGTTCGCCCTCGACACCGACCTCGCGCGCCACTCGCGTGACCTCGGCACCGAACGCGGACAGCTGGTCCACCATCCCGTTGACGGTGTTCTTCAGCTCCAGCATCTCGCCGGCCACGTCCACCGTGACCTTCTGCGACAGGTCACCGCTGGCCACGGCCGTCGTCACGGCGGCGATGTCCCGCACCTGGATCGTGAGGTTGCGGAAGACCGTGTTCACCGAATCGGTGAGGTCCTTCCACGTCCCCGCCGCACCCGGCACGTTCGCCTGCCCGCCGAGCCGTCCCTCGGCGCCCACCTCGTTGGCGACCCGCGTGACCTCGTCGGCGAACGTCCGCAGCGTCTCGGTCATCTGGTTGATCGTGTCGGCCAGCTGCGCGACCTCACCGCGCGCCGACACCGTCACCTTCTGCGACAGGTCACCGTTGGCGACCGCCGTCGTCACCTGGGCGATCCCGCGCACCTGGGCCGTCAGGTTGCCGGCCATGAGGTTCACCGAATCGGTGAGGTCCTTCCACACACCGGCCACACCGGGCACCTGCGCCTGGCCGCCCAGTTCGCCCTCGACGCCCACCTCGCGCGCGACTCGCGTCACCTCGGAGGAGAAGGACGACAGCTGGTCCACCATCGTGTTGACGGTGTTCTTCAGCTCCAGCATCTCGCCTTCGACATGAACCGTGACCTTCCGGGACAAGTCACCCTTGGCGACCGCCGTAGTCACCAGCGCGATGTCCCGCACCTGCGCCGTCAGCCGGTACGCCATCGTGTTGACGGACTCGGTGAGGTCCTTCCACGAGCCGGACATTCCGCGCACCCGGGCCTGACCGCCCAGCTTGCCCTCGGTGCCCACCTCACTGGCCACACGCGTGACCTCGTCGGTGAACGTCGACAACTGGTCGACCAGGTTGTTGACGGTCCGCCCGACCCTCAGGAACTCGCCACGCAGCGGATGCCCGGCCCCGTCCGACACCTGCGTCCGCAGCTCCATACGGGGTGACAGATCACCCTCCGCCACCGCCGAGAGCACCCGGCCGACCTCGGAGACAGGCCGGACCAAATCGTCCACAAGGGCGTTCGAGTTGTCGATGGCGGCCGCCCAGGAACCGTCACAGGCACCTGTTTCCAGCCGTTCTGTGAGCTTTCCCTCACGCCCCACCATGCGCCGCACGCGCGACAATTCACCCGTCAAATGGAGATTACGGTCAGCCACCTCGTTGAAAACCGCGGCGATCTCCGACATCGGGCCGTCCCCGGACACCGTGAGCCGCTTACGGAAGTTCCCTTCGCGCATCGCGACGAGAGCCACCATCAGTCTGTCCAGGGCAGCCGTGTCCACCGCGGTGGTCCCGCCGCGCGTCTTGCGCTGGTTACTCGGGGACTGTCCGCCTTTCGCGCGCGTTTTAGTGCCCCGCGTCGCTGCGCCAGACTCCACTGTGTCCCTCCCGCAGGGGTCGACCGTTACTGCTGTGCTCGCGTACTACTGTTCGGCGTACGAGTTACTACTGGGTATCCATGTCCGCTATATCAGTCCGCACCAGGGGGCTGCTGCCCACCGCGTGCAAACCTCACTCAGCCTGCCAGTACCTTCACCGGAAGCTTGCCCAGTGTTTCACCCTGGCTGAACCAGGCCATAACAGTTCGGCAGCTTCGCACATCGTCCGCACACCCTTGGGCGGAAACACCGGCGACCGGCACCCGCATGGGCGGGGAAGGTAAGTAACCTTGCATGCGGCTGTCCAGCCGCGCCGGTTCGTCCGGCCTGGGCGGTGGCACGAGAACGAGCGGGCATCGGAGGGGCGGCCGCACACATGACCACCGGACTGATCCCTGGGGAACAGCCCCCGGACCCCCGGCCGACGGGCAGCCTGCCGCAGCAGCGGCACGAGCTGGTCGGCCAGGCAGCCCTGCACGTCGACAAAAGGCCGAGGAGTTCAGTGATCACCGCGCGCGCGGCCGCCAGCTTCGACCCCGTCGGGCGATCGGTCGCGAGCGCCCGCTCGTTCGTCCGCGACACCCTGCAGGGCTGGGGCTTCGCCGACGTCATCGACGACGCCGTCGTCCTCACGAGCGAACTGGTGACCAACGCCGTGGTGCACGCCGGCACCTCCGCGGACGTCCTGTGCCTACGCAGTGACGACGGCGTGCGTGTCGAAGTGGCCGACCGCTATCCGGAGCGCGAGATCCCCCTCCAGGGCCAGGCCGTCAACATGGGCAACCTCGACCGCGAGGGGGGCCGCGGCCTCCAACTGTGCGCGGCGCTGGCCGGTCGCTGGGGCGTGGAGTACACCCCCACCCACAAACAGGTCTGGTTCCAACTCGACCTCCCCGAGCGCCCGGTGGGCACCCGCGCCGCCGGCCCGTCGCTGCCCGCCGCCCTCCTTCCGCTCGCCGACGGCCGCGTCCGCGTCGCCGTCGTCCAGATCGACCGCACGGGCACCATCACGTCCTGGAACGAGGACGGCGAGGAACTCTTCGGCTACGCCGCCGACCACGTCATCGGCAAGCCCCTCACCGACCTCGCCGCCTGGCCGCACACCCCCGGCACCAGCACCGGCATCGCGGAGGCCCTCCAACTCTCGCGCTGGGAGGGCAGTTACGGCATCCGGGCGGCCACCGGCCGCGTCACCTCCGTGTACGCCTCCCACCTCCGCGTCCGCGACACGGACGGCGAGCCCTCCACGGTCTGCCTTCTCGTCCGGGACCACGAACGAGCCGTCCTGCAGACGCCGTTGCGGGTCCCCGCCTCCGACACGACCACGTCCGACGGCCAGAGCACCGACCCCTTCGAGGTGTTCATCGGCTCCCCCGCCCCGGACGACCTCGACGGCCTCCTCCAGCGCACGGTGGAACGCGCCCGTGACATGCTCGACGCGGACTCCGCCTTCCTGCTCCTCGCGACCGACGACGAGACCGAGTTGGAGGTCCGCGCCTCCACCGGCCTGCCCTCCGCCCGCCAGCGCTTCGCCCGTGTCCCCGTGGAGGCGGGCCCCGGCCGCTACGGCTCGGCCCGTATGCCCGCCGTCCACGACGACCTCACGGCCGTACCGGGCGCGGTACCGCTGTTGAGCGGCACCGGCATGCGCTCGGTCGTCACCGTCCCCCTGAAGGTCGAGGGCCGCCTCACGGGCTCCCTCGGCGTCGCGGCGGAGTCGCCCGGCAGATACTCGAACGAGGAGGCCCTGCGCCTCCAGTTCGCCGCCGACCGCATCGCTCTGGCGGTGGAGTCGGCCCGCCTCGGTGAACTCGAACGCCTGCGCAGAGGCTCCCTGAGCTTCCTTGTCGAGGCCTCCGACCTCCTGGCCGGCACCCTGGACCGCGACCAGACCCTCGCCCTCATGGCCCAGATGACGGTCCCGACCCTGGCCGCCTGGTGCGCGGTGTACACCATCGCCGACCAGGCCTCCGACCCGTATCTGTCGTACGTCCTACACGAGGACGAGGACCTGATCGACGGCATCAAGTCCCTGCTGTCGAAGGTGCAACCGCCGGACCCGGTCCCCACCCCCGGTGCCCGTGTCTGGTCGGCCCCCGGCGAGGCGGCCCACCAGGCGGCCCTGCGCAGCTCCATGCGGAGTCTGGGCCTCAACGGCGGCCCGGCCCGTCAGATCGCCTCAGGCATCGGCCCGACGCTCGCCACGGCCTCCGCGGTCGGCGGCGAAACCGTCGTCCTCCCGCTCGTGGCCCGTAACCGCGTCATCGGCATGCTGACGCTGGGCAAACCCACGGACGAACACTTCCGCCAGGAGATCCTGGAGCTGGCGGAGGACCTCTCCCGCAGGGCCGCCCTCGCCCTCGACAACGCCCGCCTCTACTCCGAGCGCACGGCGATCAGCCAGTCCCTCCAGCGCAGCCTGCTGCCGCCCGAACTCCCCGAGATCGACGGCGTGGAGGTCGAGGTCATCTACCGCGCGGCCGGCGAGGGCAACGAGGTCGGCGGCGACTTCTACGATCTCTTCCCCATTCGCGACGGCGCCTACGGCTTCGCCATCGGAGACGTCTGCGGCACCGGCCCGAACGCGGCTGCCGTCACGGGCCTGGCCCGTCACGCCCTGCGTCTCCTGGCCCGCGAGGGCCTCAGCGGCCCGGCGGTCCTGGAGCGCCTGAACTCCGCGATCCTCGACGAGGGCGCCCGCAGCCGCTTCCTGACCCTCCTCTACGGCGAGTTGTGGCCCCAGGAGGACGGCAGCGCCATGCTGAAGGTGGTCTGCGCGGGCCACCCCCTCCCGCTCCGCCTCCGCCAGGACGGCACGGTCGAGCCGGCCGCCGAACCGCAGCCGCTCCTGGGCGTCATGGACGACCTGGAGTTGTACGAGCAGACCGTCACGCTCGATCCCGGCGACGTCCTCCTGTGCGTCACGGACGGCGTCACCGAACGCCGTGAGGGCACCCGCATGCTGGGCGACGACGGCCTCGCCGATGTCCTCACCACCTGCACGGGCCTCACGGCGGGCGCGGTCGCGGCCCGCATCATGCGCGCAGTGGAACGCTTCGCGTCGGACGCCCCGTCAGATGACATGGCCATCCTCGCGATGCGCGTGCCCGGCCACCACAAGGACTGACGCGGGACCGACGAGGACATGCGAAAGGCCCCCGCCCGAAAGGGCGAGGGCCTTTTTCTTCTGGAGCCCCCAAACGGAATCGAACCGTTGACCTTCTCCTTACCATGGAGACGCTCTACCGACTGAGCTATGGGGGCCGGTCGCCTTCGAGGTCTCCCTCGCGGCAACGGAATAGATCATACCCCGAACAGGTCTGTGCTCCCAACCCCGTTCACCAGGCTTACGGCTCTCAGAAGGCCGGCTGCAGCAGTCCGCCAAGTGAGTTGCACGCGCCCACGATCCGCTGCATGTCCCGCTTCGTCAGGGACGCCTCCACCGGCAGCGCCAACGTCTCGTCGGCGGCCCGCTCGGTCTCCGGCAGGGACACGTACCGACGGTATTCGGGCAGCCGATGCACCGGCGTCTTCACCGGCACCCAGCAGTCGACACCTCGAGCGCGCACGGCGCGGGCGAAGGCGTCCCGGTCCGGCCGCCCGTTCCCCGGCACCCTCACCACGTACTGCTGATAGCTGTGGCCGACACCCCCGTCGGGCGTCCGGACACCCCGCAACTTCATATCGAGATAAGCGGCCCGCTGGCGGCGCTGAGCGACTTCGTCGTACGGCACCTCGGACTCCCCTTCCTGCAACACGAGAAGCCCGTGCCGCTCCCCGAGCCCGAGCAGCCGCGTCATGTCGGCCGGCCGACCGAAGCGGTGCACGACGACGACGGCCGCCGTCCGCGCGGTTACGGCTGCCTCGACCGCGGAGGGGGCCAGGCAGTAGGTCAGTGGTTCTATGTCGGCGAACACCGGAAGCGCCCCGGCCAACACCACGGCCTCGGCGACCTCCACGTTCCCGAAGGCCGGTACGACGACCTCGTCACCGACTCCGACGCCGGCGGCCCTGAGCATTGCAGCAGTACCCATGCTTTGGATGCTGGTTGCGCAACGTGAACTTCAAGTAACGCACAACAAAAAAGGGTTGGACCCTGAACCGAAGTTCAGGATCCAACCCTTTGAATGATTGTTCGGCGGCGTCCTACTCTCCCACAGGGTCCCCCCTGCAGTACCATCGGCGCTGTAAGGCTTAGCTTCCGGGTTCGAAATGTAACCGGGCG